>NZ_JAVHLD010000021.1 GCF_031082295.1 Humidesulfovibrio sp. | reverse complement strand
AAAACGACTTGCGTTTTGAATGGACCGATATTCTGGGTGCAGGTCATGGACCTCCTGTCGTCGTATTAAATCCAGCTTGAGTATTCGGCGAGTCTACAGGAAAAGCTGTTGTGCTGAGAACCCCGTATCCCAAGCTGGTATCCCGAAATGAGACAGCCCCTCGTAAGGGGCTGTCATTTAGTACATTGTCAGAATGTTCCGTATTACTACAAGAAGAACGGCATCGCTCCCATGGTGCGCATCCTGTCCAAGGTCACCGGCTACAAGCTCAAGGAAATCTACGAGCTGTTCCCGTCCGGCCCCGGCAAGGGCGCCTGCAAAATGGCCGGCCTGCCCAAGCCCACCGGCTGCGTGTAGTTCCGACTTCAGTCAATTAAAGAGGCGGGAGCTTGAAAAAGCCCCCGCCTCTTTTTTTGCGTCTGGCTCTGGCTGTACTACGCTTCGGGCTCAGCCATGCGGATGGCGCAGAACTTGCCGCACATGCCGCATTCCTTGCCGTGTTCCGTGCCTGCAGAGCGCGAGCGAACCAGGCAGGGGTCGAGGGCCGTGTCAGACATGCGCTTCCAGTCGAGCTTCATGCGCGCGTCGGACATCTCATGCTCGCGCTTCACGGCCCAGGGGCGGCCGAGGGCGGCCTCGCCAGCCTGAGCGGCGATGCGCGAGGCGAGAACGCCTTCGTGCACATCGCGGGCGTCCGGCAGGCAGAGGTGCTCGGCCGGAGTCAGATAGCACAGGAAGTCCGCGCCGTACTGGGCGGCCAGCGCACCGCCGATGGCCCCGGCGATGTGGTCGCGCCCGGCTGCGGTGTCTGTGACAAGCGGTCCCAGCACATACAGCGGAGCGCCGAAGGTGGCGCGCTTGATGCCCTGGATCTGCGCCTGCACAAGATGCAGGGGCACATGTCCGGGACCTTCGATCATCACCTGCACGCCAGCGGCCCAGGCCCGTTTGGCGAGCACGCCCAAGGTCAGCACCTCCTCCCACTGGGCCGGGTCGCCGGCATCGCAGCCAGCCCCGGGGCGCAGGCCGTCACCGAGGCTCAAGGTGACGTTGTGGGCGCGGGCGATGTCGAGCAGGGCGTCGTAGTGGGTCAGGAGCGGGTTCTCTTCGCCCCGGCGGCGCATCCAGCGCGCCAGGATGGCCCCGCCACGCGAGACGATGCCGAGCATACGGGAACCGTCCATGGCAAGCTCGGCCCCGCGACGGGTGAGCCCGCAGTGCAGGGTCATGAAGTCCACGCCCTGCCGGGCCTGCTTCTCGACCTCGACCAGCAGTTCGCCGGGTTCGAAATCGGAGGGGTCGCGGCCGTCCTTGGCGCAGGCCCCGGCTACGGCGTAGATGGGCACGGTGCCAAGCGGCAGCGGCGTCTCAGCCAGCATGCGCACGCGGATGGCGTCGAGGTCGCCCGCGGTGGACAGGTCCATGACCGCGTCGGCCCCGGCGTTCTCCGCCACCTTGAGCTTGTCTGTCTCGCCAGCCATGTCGCTTGTCAGCGGAGAGGTGCCGATGTTGGCATTCACCTTGACACGGGCGGGCTGGCCGATAAGGGTGGGACGCACGCCGACGTGGGCCGGGTTGGCAAGAAGGGTCAACAAGCCCTGATTGATGCGCTGGCGGATGTCGGCCTCGGACATGTGCTCCAAGGCGGATAGGGCCGTGATGTGCTGGTCAAGGATGTCGGCAAGGGCCTTGTTGGTCTTGATGATGGGCATGCATGCTCCTCGTCGTGAACGACGACCTGGGGTTTGGCCGGGCAGGGCGCTTGAGTCGGCGGGAGTGCATGCATGAAGGGATGGTGTCCATTTCCTCCGACGGCATGACCCGACAGGTTCAACGGTCGGCCTCGCGGTTAGAGACCCTCTCAGTCCGGTTGGCCCGGACTCCCGTATGGCGCGCAAGCTGGCAATGATCGCTTGAAGAGCGGTACTCGCCGGTGTCGCGTAAGTCAACCGGGCCGCATGTGGCCTTGGTTTGGCCCGGCGGGAAATATTTGGCCCTGACCTCTTGCTTTCCGAGAATTTCGGGCGTATATGTCGATGCTTCACGTGAACAACGAGCCTGGAGACAGTCATGAAAAAAGAAATTCATCCCAACGTCAACGAAACGTTGATCCGTTGCAACTGCGGCTACGAGGCCACCCTGCTCACCACCAAGGGCAAGGAACTCTCGGTTGAAATCTGCTCGAACTGCCACCCGTTCTACACCGGCAAGCAGCGTTTTGTGGATACCGCAGGCCGCATCGACCGCTTCCGCAAGAAGTACGGGAACCTCGCCGAAGCCAAGAAGTAGCGCCCGACGCACGCAATTCGGAATGCCTCTGTTGGGTCGCCAATGGAGGCATTCTTGTTTCCCACGGCCTGCCCGGCCTTTACTTCGAACCGCCTGGACTTATCTGGGTAGGGCCGCCGGGAATGTCCTGGCAGCATGACGCAAGGCCCGAATGTCCCAATGTCCATGAGGTAAGCGCTTGAAAATCCCCCTGATCCCTTTCCTCGCCGCCAACTCCACCGTGGGTGGGCAGGCCGTCATCGAAGGCGTCATGATGCGCTCCAAGAATCGTCTGGCCATCGCCGTGCGCAAGCCCGATGGCGAGATCGTCGTGGAGTTGCGCCCGTGGTTCAGCCTGACCGACGCGGCGATTCTCAGGAAGCCCATGCTTCGCGGTTTTCCGGTGCTGCTTGAGACCCTGGTCAACGGTATCAAGGCTCTGAACTTCTCGGCCATGCAGGCCGTGGAGGAGGACGAGAGTGGCGGGGAACTGACACCCTGGCATCTCGTGATGACCATGATCGTGGCCCTTGGCGTGGCGCTTGGGCTGTTCGTCGTGCTGCCGCACTTCCTGTCGGTGGGCATGCAGTGGCTGGGCCTGTCCGGCGATGTTGAGACCCTGAGTTTCAACGCCTGGGACGGCGCGTTCAAAATGCTTATGTTTGTGGGCTACATCGGAGCCATCTCTTTCGTGCCGGACATCCGGCGTGTCTTCCAGTACCACGGTGCCGAGCACAAGGTCATCTGGGCCTTTGAGAGCGGCAAGGAAGTGACGGTAGCCGCCGCGCGCAGCAACAGTCGGCTGCATCCGCGTTGCGGGACCTCGTTTCTGCTGTTCGTGCTGGCCGTGAGCATCCTGCTGTACACGGCGCTTGTGCCCTGGCTGCTGACGTTCTACAAGCCGGAAGTCTTTCTGCTCAAGCACTTGTACATCGTGGCCGTGAAGCTGTTGTTCATGATACCCATCAGCTGCATTGCCTACGAACTCATCCGGCTGGCCGGAAAGTTCAGTTCCAACGTGCTCTGTCGCATGCTCTGCTGGCCCGGACTGGTGCTTCAGATGATGACCACCAAGGAACCGGACGACAGCCAGATCGAGGTGGCCATGGCCGCCCTCAAATGTGCCGTGAGCGAGGAGGGGTGCCCCTGATGTTTGCCAAGCTCGAAGAGATTGAACACAGCTTCCACGACCTGGAGCGCGAACTTGGCGCGCCTGAGGTTCTGGCCGACCAGGAACGCTACCGCAAGGTCGCCAAGAGCCACGCCGACTTGGGCGTCATCGTCAAGGCTTTCCAGGAGTACAAGCGCCTGAGCCAGGAGCTGGCCGACAACCACGAGCTGCTCAAGGACGCCGATCCCGAGATGCGCGAGATGGCCGAGGCTGAGAGCGAAGGCCTCAAGGCCCGACTGGAGGAGCTGGACGCCGAGCTGAAGCTGCTCTTGCTGCCCAAGGACCCGCTTGACGACAAGAACAGCATCCTTGAAATTCGCGCGGGCACCGGCGGCGAGGAAGCCGCCCTGTTCTGCGCCGATCTCTTCCGCATGTACTCCCGCTTCGCCGAGCGCCTGGGATGGCGCGTCGAGATTCTCGACGCCAGCCCCACCGACACCGGCGGCTACAAGGAAGTCATCGCCTCCATCTCCGGCGAGCGCGTGTACAGCAAGCTCAAATGGGAAGCCGGTGTGCACCGCGTCCAGCGCGTGCCCGCCACCGAGGCCCAGGGCCGCATCCACACCTCCGCCGTCACCGTGGCGATCATGCCCGAGGCAGAGGAAGTGGACGTGAACATCCGCACCGAGGACCTGCGCATCGACGTGTTCCGCGCCAGCGGCGCCGGCGGCCAGCACGTTAACAGGACGGAGTCCGCCGTGCGCATCACCCACATCCCTTCGGGGCTTGTGGTGCAGTGCCAGGATGAGAAGTCGCAGCACAAGAACAAGGCCTCGGCCATGAAGGTGTTGCGCTCGCGCCTGCTGTCGCAGGAACAGGAGAAGGCCAAGGCCGCCGAGACGGACATCCGCCGCGCGCAGGTGGGCTCCGGCGACCGCTCCGAGCGCATCCGCACCTACAATTTCCCCCAGGGACGCGTGACCGACCACCGCATCAACCTGACCTTGTACAAGCTTGACGCGGTCATGGAAGGAGATTGCGGCGACCTCATCCAGGCCCTGACCAGCCACTACCAGACCGAGTCACTGAAGCAGCAGGCCTCTGGCGGGTAGCCCCGTGTCCGGGCGCGACCAGCACCAGACCATCTTCGCGGCCCTGGCCGCCGCCACCGCCGAACTCTCCGCACTTGGCGTGGACGCTCCGCGCGCATCCGCGGAACTCCTCGCCGCCAAGGCCCAGGGGATGTCGCGCCTCGGGCTTGTCACCCACGCCAAGGATCCTTTCGAGGCTGAGGCCTTCGATGTGTTTCGGGCTCTTGTGGCGCGCCGTGCCAAGGGCGAGCCCGTGGCCTACCTTCTGGGCGAAAAGGAATTCTACGGCTTGAGCTTCCACGTTTCACCGGACGTGCTTATTCCGCGCCCGGAAACGGAACTCATGATTGACGAGGCGCAGCGTCTCTTTCCCACGGACAGCGTCCTGTCCTTCGCCGACTTCGGCACTGGGTCGGGAGCCCTGGCCGTTGCCCTGGCGCATGTGTTCCCCAACGCACGCGGCATTGCCATCGACTTGAGCGCTGAAGCGCTTGAGGTTGCCCGACGCAACGCCCGGCGGCACAAGGTCGAGGAACGACTGGAATTTCGCTGCGCTGACTTCACCCGCATTGAGCTTGCGCCTGCTTCCCTTGACATGATCGTTGCCAACCCGCCCTATGTTACGGAGACGGAATACGCCGAACTGAGCCGCGAGGTCCGTGATTTCGAGCCGGCCAGCGCGCTGGTGAGTCCCGACGAAGGGCTTGCGCACATCCATGGCCTGGCGCGGGTGGCGAAAACAGCGCTCAAGCCTGGCGGGACGCTGTTGTGCGAGTTCGGTTCCGGCCAGGGCAGGGCGGTGCTCGATTTCTTCCGCAGCCCCGATCAGGGCTTTGCTGCCCCTGTCATTTTGCGCGATTATTCAGGCCTGGACAGGATGCTCCGCGCTGAACGCTCTGCGGCCTGAATGCCACAATGTTGCGCCCAAGTTGTTGCATTTGTGCACAGAGTGGGGGAATCAACACACTCCTTCTGGTGCGGATTCATGAAATTGTGTCATGTAATCAGTGTGTTGACTAGCGTCCGACCGTTGGCACTTCATATGCATATGAGCTGCTGACGGAGGAGTCATGCATCAGACCACGATCCGCAATACGGTACGCTGCACGGGAATCGGCCTGCATGGTGGCAGGAAGGTTGAGCTTGTGCTACGTCCCGCGCCCGAAGATACGGGCATTCTTTTTGCCCTGCGCAGCGGATCGGGCACCTCCTTCCTGAGCCCCAAGCCCCGCCTTGTCGTGGATACCGGCCTGGCCACAAGCCTTGGCAACGGCCACGACAGCATCGCCACAGTGGAGCATCTGCTCGCGGCTGTGCGCGGCATGGGCATCGACAACATCCGCATCGAGGTGCAGGGTCGCGAGCTGCCCATCATGGACGGCAGCGCCGCCTCCTTTGTTTATCTGCTTAACCAGGCTGGCGTTCGCCGTCAGGGTAAGGCCCGCAAGGTCCTGGCAATCACTCGACCGCTGACCTTTGAGAAAGACGGCAAGTACATCAAGGCTACCCCGCACGACGGCTTCGAGGTTGACTGCACCATCCAGTTCGCCCACCCGCTCATCGGCCGCCAGAACCTGTGCATGGAAGTGACGCCGGACGCCTTTGCCGCTGATATCGCCAAGGCGCGCACCTTCGGGTTCCTGCGCGAGGTGGAGTACCTGCACGCCAACGGCCTCGCCCTGGGCGGCACGCTGGACAACGCCGTTGTCCTTGACGAGTTTGGTGTGCTGAATACCGACGGGCTGCGCTACCCGGATGAGTTCGTGCGCCACAAGATGCTGGACTTTGTTGGCGACATGGCCGTCATGGGACTGCCCTTGCAGGGCCGCTTCGAGATTTTTGCCTCGGGCCATGCTTTGAACAACGCCTTCCTGCGCTTCCTTGAGGACAACGCGAGCGAATACCTTGAGGAGCGCATCCTCGACCTGCCCGCATCCGCGCCGCAGAGTGTTTCCGAGAACGCGCCAGTGCGCGGCAACCTGCGCGGCCAGCCAGCCCTCGCCTAATAGCCTCTGGCCCTATTCGTTTAAGGATGAACGCCCGAATGGGCGTTTTTTTGTTGCGGAGGGGCAGGGACGCTAAACGCGGGTGTTGAGCCCGCCGGAAGCCCACAGCGGGGCGTCTCCAAGCAGCTCACCTAACATGCCGGCCCCTGCATTCGCTGCCAGACGTGTAACACCCAGGATATGCGCCTCCAAGTCCAAGCCGTCGCGCACAAGGGCTGCAAGCTCCACTTGCGTGGGGCCGGATTTCTCAGGCTGTTCAGCCAGTAGCCGAAGGCTGCATTCGTCTGCTCTCGACATGAGCCGAACCTCGAGCCTTCCGCAATCGGCAAAGCGCCCGCTCATTCCAGCCTCCACGAAATCGCTGGCAGTATTCCGGCGAACAATCTCCTGCCGACGCATGCCTGGAAGCAGCCAGGGAGCGTACAAGGCCGTCGCACCGGGCAGGCACCCCTGTTCAGAGTTGATGCGCGCCAAGAGCTCTTGCGAGGCGGCGTAGAGGCTGGCGGCTTCGCTGTCGCCGTCCAGTGCGATGGTGAAGGCTTCCTGGCGTGGTGCTATAAGGGGCGGGATGTTGGCAAGCACTTGCAGCAAAGGATCGGCATGAGATTCGAAGGCTTCGCGCGCGGTGCGGAAACGTTGAACGAGGCTTGGGAGGTCATCCTGGGGCGCATCGCCCTGCAAGGCCTGGAGGTGGATCTCCGGCACCAGGGCGCGGACAATGAACATGAGGGTATCGCCTGGTTCCGTTTGAACTTCTAGCTGTGCCAGAAGTTCCTCGCCGCCGACCTGCACCCAATACAGGCCCGAGGGGTCGCGTCGGAGGACACGGCCTTTGATGCGCTCGCCGATGCTGTGACGACCGCGAAAGGCGTCGGCGCGTTCGCGATTCTGGCCGGACAGGCCCTGGCGGCCCGGCTGGCCCGATCCGTAACCTCGGATTCGCATGCGGCCATAATCCTAGGTGTTTTGGTCGATGATGAGCTCCACCTCGTCAACGGACAGGCCCGTTGTCTTGGCCAGCTCCTTGGGCGACTTGCCCTGGCGGTTGCCGGAAATGATGACCTGGCGCAGGAACTGGGGAGAGCGGGCGTACTCGTCGGCCTGCTTGAGCAGTTTGTTCAGGATGACAACACGCTCGGTGAGCTGGCCGTCGAGCTTGGCAAGCTCGTCCTGCCTGCGCTCGAAGCTGTCAACAAGCTCCTGCTCCAACTGGGCGTTGGCGCGAAGCTTGTTCAGGAACTCCTCCTGCTTGGTCTGCATGCGGGCGATGAGCGCTTCGGACTTGCGCAGGCGCAGGTAGAAGACGATGACCACGAAGAGCAGGGCCAGTTCGGTGACCGTAAGGGCCAAAAGCAGCAACGCGGTGATCTGCATGGGGCACCTGTGGGGTTGTCGATGAAGCCGGGCGAAAGGCCCAGGCATTGGCTGCGGGGATCCGCCCGCGGCGAGGCGAGCCTTGAACGCAGCGTTGGGCGATCCCGATCAAGAATGACGAGCGGGATCGCCCAGTGAGTAGCAGCCTGGTGCTAGGCCTCGGCGCGGAAGGAACGCGCGTACAGGTCGGCGATGGCCTGGCGCCCGTTGTCTTCCAGAAAGCGTGTTCCTGTGCCGGTGAAATGGGTTTTGGTGATCACCGGCGCTTCAACGGAATCCCATTTGCCGTGCGCGTAAGTGAACCAGCCGTTTTTCAGCTGGTCAAAGACGAACAGCGGCTTGTTGCAGATCTTGGCGAATTCCGCGCCCCAGCCGGTGCCGCCGTTGACCGTGCCGTTTTCCAAGATGTTGCCGATGACAAAGACTTCAAGGCCCGCGTCGACCTGGTACATGATGGTGCGCAGCACCATGCGAATGTGGGGAGCGTTGCTGAAGTTTCGGTCAAGCAGCTTGGACACGTACGTCAGGCTGACATCCTTGCGCATGAGTTCTTCCGTGGTGAGCATGCGAAGGCCGCGCGAGCGTTCGATCTTGTGTCCTTCGAAGGAGAAATTGACCTCCTGAACGCCGATCTTTTCGGCCAGTCTGCCGAACTCGGCCTCTGCGCCCTGGGCGCCGCCGCTGAAGAGGGTGAAATCGTTCGGTACGGGCACTCTGCCTCCTTGTGTGTTGGTGGTGGCGGAAAACAGGCCATGTGCCGTGTTTGCAGAAGCATTATGCACATTACCGGCGTCAGAGGCAATGCCATCGCAACCGCCGTGTAAAATCTCTCGCGTTTTCGATAACGCCATCGTACACGGACATTAAGAGAAACTCATGCTGATATAAGCCCCGGAGGAAGCGGATGAACAACTGGTGGTTCGCTCTCGTTGTATTCGGGTTCGGACTCTTATTCACCATTTTCATGGACAGGCGCAAGGAAAAGCCAGGGTCCGAGCAATCGCGTCGACAGCGTAAGCGCTGGATTGACCACTGGTTTCTTGGGATAGACCCGTCTCGGGACAGGAAAGATGACAAGGATAAGCCCAAGTAGGAGTATATGGCGGGGGGTTAAATCTTTACGTTGATGATGTTGCCTGCCCAGGGCGAGGCGTTGGAAGACTGGGTGTCGGGCTCGGTCAGGGCCTCCGGTAGGGGCTTGTGGCGTTGGCGGGCAAAGCGGGGAGCGGAATTCTTGCCGCCGGCCTCGTCGCTGATGGCTTCGGTGCCTTCCTTCATCTCAACCTTTTGGACCGTCTGGTCAGCCTTGCGCTGGTTCTCGGCCACCATTTGGCCGAAAAGGGCCTGCTGCGCATCCTGAGGAATGATGTGCGAGCCCGCAATCTGCTGCATGTTCGGCAGTTGCGAGATCAGGATGGGAAGGTCAAGGGGCGTCGTTGCCATGTCATTTCACCACATATTCCTCGAACAGGAGCGTTTCGAACTTGCCGTCGCTGACGTACTGGTTGACCACCAACAGCAGTTCTGACTTCAACTTCTCCGCGTTCTTCTCATCGGCCAAAAACTGTACATCTTTATTCTTCAAGTAGTAGTAGATGGCGTTCCGGCCCTGCATCATTCTCGATTCAAAGTCTTTGGCCACTGCCGGCTCGTGCGTTCCGAGCAGTATTCGCGCAATCAGGAAGCGGACCTCGTCACCCTCGCCCTTTTGCTCGACCCAGAACGGTTCAAGGCGAAGTTGAATCTCGGGAAGCTCTGGCGGCGCTGCTTCGGCCTGGGTGGCATTGTCCTGGGGGGCTGTGTGTGCCGAAGGTTCGGCTACCGTTGCTGGCTTGGCCTTGAAAAAGAGGAATTTTGCGGCAACACCGAGCGCAAGCACTAGGACAAGGGCTGCAGCGCCAATGATGATGAGCTTCTTCCGGTCCCTGGGAGCCGGTTTTTCAGCCTCTGCCTCGGTGAGGCTGACTGCCTCCTTCGGAGTTTGCGGTTCCGGCTTTACCTCTTCCTCTTCTTCGAGGAAAGGGGCGTCGTCCAGATCGAGGTCGACCTTCTGCGTTGCGCGCGAAGGTTCGCTGGTGTCGAGCATGACATCGTTGTTGTCAGGTCTGCCCGCGCCGCTTGGGTTTGCCTCCTCAGTTGGGTCTGGAACCATGATGCTGCCTCCCCTTACGGGTTAGGCCTTAACCAGCAAAGATTTTGTCGATCTTCTGGCCCAGGGTCTCCGGGGTGAAGGGCTTGACGATGTAGTTGGAGACCTTGGCCTGCACGGCCTCGATGATGTTTTCCTGCTGGGCTTCAGCGGTGACCATGAGGAACGGGGTGTTGGCGTACTCCTCGCTGGAGCGGACCTTGCGCAGCAGCTCAATGCCGGTCATCTGCGGCATGTTCCAGTCGGAGATGATGAAGTCGATGTTGTCGCGGTTGAGGGTCTCCCAGCCGGTGGTTCCATCGTCTGCCTCGGTGACGTTGTTGAAACCGAGCTGGCGGAGGATGTTCTTGATAATTTTGCGCATGGTGGAAAAGTCGTCAACAATAAGGATGCGCATATTCTTGTCAGCAGGCATGTTGGGTTCCTCCTGGATCAACCTTCGTTTTCGTAGCGCCGCCGGAAATTGTCCCGGAGCTTGGCCAGAGCCTGTGAGTGGAGCTGTGAGACTCGCCCTTCTGTTATGTCCATGACCTGGGCGGTCTCTTTCATGTTTAATTCTTCACCGTAGTAAAGTGATATGACAAGCTTCTCTCTAGGTGTCAATTCTTCTATGAGGCTCGCAATCTTGTCAACCATTTCCTGAAATGCAGTGGATTGGTAAGGTTCGTTTTCAGACAGAGATTCACGTGTGCCGACAAAATTCTCTTGAAAGGCGTCTAGGCTGATGCACAGCTGGTTCTGCAAGGCTTCAAGTCCCTGCTGCACCTCTCGGGAGGAGAGGCCGGTCTTGGTGCTCAGCTGCTCTTGCGTCGCGGCTCCGCCCGTCTCATGCTCGATCTGGCGCATGGCCTCGTCGAGCATTTTGACTTTCTGGCGCATGCCGCGAGAGAACCAGTCCATGCGCCGGAGCTCATCCAACATGGCTCCTTTGATGCGGTTCTCGGAATACGTGTCGAACTTGATGCCAAGCTCTGGCCGGTACTTTCCCAAAGCATCGAGCAGACCGATGCTCCCGGCGCTGATGAGTTCGCCAAGCTCCACGCTTTGCGGAAGCTTGTTCTTCATTCTGAGCGCGAGGATTCGGATCTTCGGGGCGTAGTGACGGACGATAAGCTCCTGTTCTCGCGGTGGAAACCGCGTCCAGGCGACTTCGCCAGTCTCAAGTTCACGCCACGGACTGCTCCTGAAAGAGGAGCTTTTTCCAGAAAAACTTAATGTTTCCATCTGCTTTTGCCGTGACTTTCCAGCCGGTTATCTTGGTTGCCGCCCTGCCGATGGCCAGGCTGGCGGGACAATCAGGTGTTAAGTGCGTGAACGGGGTCTGGGCGATGACGGCTTTTCGAACTGCTGCATCTTGCGGGATAAAGCCCACAAAATCAAGGGATACGCCGCTCAGGAAGTGGTCGCAGGCCTTGTAGAGCTTGGTGAAGATCTCCTTGGCGCCTTTTTCATCACGCGCCATGTTCACCAGCACGCGGAAACGGTCCACACCATGCTTGAGCTTGAGCACCTTGATCAGCGCGTAGGCGTCGGTGAGCGATGTGGGCTCAGTGGTGAGCACCACCAACCGTTCGCTGGCCGCGATGTTGAAATACAGGACGTTGTCGTTGATGCCTGCGCCGGTGTCCACGATGAGGTGATCGATGCCGCCTTCAAGGTAGTCCATGGCCTCCAGAAGATCGAGCTTCTGGCCGGTGTTCAGGTTGACCATGTCGCTGACGCCGGAGGCCGCCGGAAGAATGCGGAAGCCGTAGGGCGTGTCGCAGAGGATCTTCTCAAGCGTCATGCCTTCGGCAAACAGGTGGAACAGATTCAGCTTGGGCGCCAGGCCCAGAATCACGTCCACGTTGGCCAAGCCAAGGTCGGCGTCGAGGATGACCACGCGCTTGCCCATTTTGGTGAGCGCGAGCGCGAGGTTTACGGAGATGTTGGTTTTGCCGACCCCGCCTTTGCCGGAGGTGACCGAGAAGACCAGGGGGAGAGAGCTTGTCATTGCCTGCCTCGCCTATCAATTCCGCTCGGCTTGCGCGCCGGGCAGGGTATGCTTGAAGATGAGCCGCCACAACATTTCGCCGACGGCGGGGGTGATGGTGTTCTTGAGCCCCGGGCCATAGGACAGGGCCGAAACCGGAAGCTCGGTCAACCGCGCCATGTTGAGCAGTGCGCCAAACGTACAGGCTTCGTCCAGTTTCGTCCAGATGAGACTTTGCAACTGCGGGCAGCAGTAGCGCCGGGCGATCTCCGCGTACTGGCTGGCGCTGAAGTAGGGTGCCAGAACCAAGTGCGCCGCCATGTCCCGGCAGTCGGAAAGGCCAAGATCTTCCAGGCGCTCGGCGAGGGTGGCCTTGCCGGACAGTCCCGGCAGGTCGATGAGGATCATGTCGAACTTGTGGGCTTCCTTGAGCAGGGCTTCCATCTCTTCCTCGTTGCAGGCCTCGCGGAAGGCCAGGCCGGAGAGATCGGCGTAGTGGCGGAGCACCAGACGGCCTTTGCCCTGGCCCTCATCCGACGCAACCACGCAGATGCGCTGCTTGGGCTTGAGCTGCTTTTCGCGCAGGGCCAGGCGCACCAGGCAGGAGGTCTTGCCCGCGCCATGGGGTCCGGCGAACACGTGAATCTTCTGGAGCCATTTTTTTGACCCGAACCCGTAGCAGGGCGCCACGGACTCCAGAACAGGCAGGATGGGACGCTCCGGATCGGCCTTCAGGTCGAGGAAGACCTTGAGCATGACCTGGGTGTCCACTTCTTCCCGCTCCAGGTACTTGAGTGCCACGCGCTGCCTGGGCGCCAGATCGTCCATGTTCATCTGGGGCTTCACCAGCGCCATCAGATGATCCTTGATCTGCCGCCACTCGCAGTTCCAGTCGGCCGGGTTCGTGTCATGCATGGGCATGAAACCTCCGGGGTCGCGCTGGGTGGGCTTTGAGCCGTTGCCGCCGCCGTTCCCGTTGCCATTGCGGACGCCTGGGGCGCTTGCCCTGGGGTCGATGGCCGCGGTGATCTCGCAGGTCATTCCGCCCGCGGCGCGCACGCTCTTGGTGTTCAGGATGATGGCGTCATCGCCCAGCTCAGCCTTGACCCGCGCCAGCGCAGCCTGTGTGTCTGATCCCTTGAATGTTTTTATTTGCATGGCTCTAGCTCAGTTTCACAGTGGCCAGGGATTGGATACGGATATCTGCCGGTATTTCTGCCTGTGAAACCACAGGCATGGTTGGCAGGAAGCGAAGCAACAATTGGGCCAGATGTGGGCGAATTTGCGGAGCGGTGAGCAGAACAGGCTGTCCATCGGTGCCAGCAGCGTTGTCCTGGGCGCTTGAGATGGCCTTGATGACCTGCTGCGCCTTGCCCGGCTCCAGGGCCAGATAGCCGCCCTGGTCGCTGCTGCGCAGGCTGGTCGTCAAGAGTTCGTCGATCTCGCCGGACAAGGTGACGATGGGCAGGCTGCCGTCGCTCGCCATGTAGTTCTTGACGATGGTGCGGCCCATACGGGCGCGGACATATTCCGTCAGCATCCCGGCGTCCTGGATGGACGGGCCATAGTCGCACAAGGCTTCGGTAATGGTCAGCATGTCGCGGATGCTGACGCCCTCGCGGACGAGGTTCTGCAGGACCTTCTGCACGGTGCCGAGCGGCAGCATGTTCGGGACCAGGTTGTCCACGGCCTTGGGGGCGCGCTTGGACAGGTTGTTCAGCAGCTCCTGAACCTCCTGGCGGCCAAGGAAGTCCTGCAGGTTGCGGCGGAACACCTCGGTCAGGTGCGTGGCAACCACTGTCGAGGGATCGACCACGGTGTAGCCTGCGAGCATGGCGGCCTCGCGCTGCACGTCGGGAATCCAGACGGCGGGCAGGTTGAAGGCGGGTTCCACGGTCTCCACGCCCTCGATGCGGTGCTTGGCGTCGCCGGGGTCCATGGCCAGGAAGTGGTCGATCAGGATCTCGGCGGAGGCGATGGCGTTGCCCTTCACCAGCACGCGGTACTCGCCAGGCTTGAGCTGCAGGTTGTCGCGCAGGTGCAGCGAGGGGATGACCACGCCCATGTCCAGGGCGAACTGGCGGCGGATGGAGCGGATGCGCGAGAGCAGGTTGCCGTTCTGTTCCTCGTCCACCAGCGGAATGAGACCGTAGCCGACCTCCAGCTCCAGCTGATCCAGAGGCAGCAGCGCCTGCACCTCTTCCGGGGTATCCAGCTGCGAGCTGGCGCCCGAAGCCTTGTCCTTCGCAGCCTTGGTCTTGGCTTCGTGCTCGGGGCGGGTGCGCTCGGACATGCGGGCGATCCAGTACACGAGGCCGGAGAAGAAGATGAAGGGCAGGGTGGGCAGGCCCGGGATCAGGCCGAAGACCAGCAGGATGCCGGACACCAGCTTCAGCGCGCGGTGATGGAAGGTCAGCTGGCCGAGGAATTCCTCGCCCATCTTGGCCTCCGCGGCAGCGCGGGACACGATGATGCCGGTGGCCGTCGCTGTGATGAGCGATGGGATGGTTGCCACGAGACCGTCGCCGATGGTCAGCATGGTGAAGGTCTTGGCGGCGTCAAGCCAGCTCATGTCCTTCTGGAACACGCCGATGAAGAAGCCGCCCACCAGGTTGATGACCAGCATGATGGCGCCGGCCTTCACGTCACCGGAGACGAACTTGCCCGCGCCGTCCATGGCGCCGTAGAAGTCCGACTCCTTGCGGATCTTCTCGCGGCGGCGGGTGGCTTCGGGCTCGTCGATGAGGCCCGCGTTCAGGTCGGCTTCAACCGCCATCTGCTTGCCGGGCATGGAGTCCAAGGTGAAGCGTGCGGCGACTTCTGCGATGCGTGACATACCGCCGACAACGACGGTCTTGTTGATGGTGAACAGAATCCAGTAGATGACGATGCCGATGGCGTAGTTGCCGCCCACGACGAACTCGGCGAAGCTCTGGATGACGTTGCCCGCTGCCGCCGTGCCTTCATCGCCGTGCATCAGGATGAGGCGGGTGGAGGCAACGTTCAGCGCCAGTCGCATGAGGGTCGTCACAAGGAGCAGGGAGGGGAAGATGGAGAATTCCATTGGCGATTCAAGGAACATGCTTGTGACCAGGATGACCAGACTTATGGCGATGCTGAAGGTCAGCATGAAGTCGATCACGATGGTCGGCGTTGGCACCAGCATGATCAGCAGCACGACGACAACGCCGACGGCGAGGAGAATGTCGCCCTGCTTGGCGAACTGCGCGTAGTCGATGTCTATGCTGGCGAACTTGGCTTTGTTGGCGGTGGCCATAATCTTGACGCTCCCTGCGGTTTGTAACCCGACGAGAGCATCACCTTGGAGGAGGGCTTAGCCTTTGCGGCTCTTGAATTTCGCCAGTCGGGCCAGAATCGCGGCCACGGCCTGGTACATCTCCTCGGGGATGGTCTCGCCAATTTCTACCTGCTTATACAAAGCCTGTGCCAGAGGAGGATTTTCGTGGATGGGGATGTCGTTTTCGATGGCCAGATCGCGAATTCTTTTGGCGATGCGGTCCGCGCCTTTGGCCAGGACCATGGGCGCCGGAGCTTCGGTGATGTCGTAGCGCAAGGCAATGGCGTAGTGCGTGGGGTTGGTGATGACAACATCGGCCCTGGGGACGCTGCTTGAGAGGCGCATCGACATGAATTCGAAGAATTTGCGCTGCTGCTTGGCCTTCACTTCAGGGTCGCCTTCGGCCTGACGGCGCTCGTCCTTGACCTCTTCCTTGGTCATCATCAAGTTGTCGTTGTAGCGGTAGCGGGTCCACCACAGGTCGGCGATGGCCATGAGGATCATCGGAACCAGGGCGTAGCAGAACATTTTGTACGCCACCAGGAGCATGTACGACGAGATGCCCAGAACATTCTGGTGGAACAGCGGGATAAGGTTCGGCAGTTCCTGCTTGATGACGAGATAGGGCGCAAAGCCGACGATGGCTGCCTGGAGCACGCTGCGGCCAAGGCGAACCAGGGCGTCCGGGCTGATCATGAGTTTTTTCAGGGCCGCAGGGATGTTCAGGTTGATCCGATCCCATTTGATCTTGAAGATCCAAAGCTTGCCGATCTGAAGACGGATATTCGTGTAGGCGACTATGGCGATCAAGATCATGAACGGCAGGATCAAGAGCGCCATTTTCATAAGCGACCAGAGGAACATGCGGTAGACGGTCTGCTGGTTCAGCGTCTGCGTGAGGCCTTCAACAAAGAACCAGTTGAATATTTCGTTGAAGTTCTTGAAGTAGAACTCGCCCATGAAGCGCAGCGAAATGACAGCGGTCAAAAGCACGCAAACCGTGCTGACCTCGCCGGAGCGTGCCACACTGCCTTCGTCGCGTGCCTTTTTGACGCGTTTTGGCGTGGCTTTTTCTGTTCTACTTGGATCTTCTCTGGACATGCATCAAGCTCCACGTAGCTGACTCACGGCTGTATGACGCCGATTTTCATGATGTGAAGGAAGACACCGTCCATGGCCGTGATGAAATTGGTCACATAGTCCGTCATGAGTTCCATAATGTACGTCAGGAAAAGGAAGCCGACCATGATCTTCAAGGGAAAACCCATGGTCATGACGTTCATCTGCGGTGCCATCTTCGAGATGAGCGCAAGCGCAAGGTCCACCAGGAACAAAGCCAGAATGACCGGTGCCGCGATGCGGACGCCCAGGACGAACATCTGCTTCGAAAAGAGCATGACTTCAGACATGAGCCGTGGGGTCATGAACAGCCCCCCGGGAGGCACAAGCTCAAAGCTGTTCCCAAGCGCGCCGATGAGGTGGAGGTGTCCGTTCAGCGCCAGGAAGGTGAGCATGGTGCACATGTAGATGAAGTGCGTGGTCATGGGTTCTGACTGGCCGGTCAGGGGGTCGATGGAATTGACCATGGAGAAGCCCATCTGGAAGTTGATGATGGCTCCACCGATCTGCACCGCGGCGATGATCATGCGAACGATGATGCCAAGCGACATGCCGAGGAGTATTTCGCCGGCAAACATGGGAATAAGATTGGCTGGATGCGCTGGGAAGTACTGCGCCGGAAAGGAGAGCTTGGGCCACACTGCAAGCGTGAGCACGAGGAGCAGGGTCGCTTTGATGGTGTTCGGGATATTGTCCCCGAAAAACGGCATGATGAAAAGCACCACACTGATGCGGAATAGCGTCAGGTAGAAGCTGATGATCATGCGCGGGTCGAAGTTGAAGAGGTCCATGAACGTCCGCCTGATGGCGCCGGAACTGACCGCGCAGGTTGCGCTGACCGCCCGGGCGCATGCGCGAGAGATTAGCCCAGCTTGCGACGGGCGTCCAGGGAAAGGGCGTGGCCTGTTGGATTACGCGAAGGAAATCAGTTCAGGATATAGCGCATGGGGTTCACGGGAACGCCGCTGATGCGCACTTCGTAATGCAGGTGCGGTCCGGTGCTGCGCCCGCTGTCGCCGATGTAGGCGACCACCTCGCCGCGCTGGACCACCTGGCCGACCTTCACGCCGACGCGGGAAAGGTGAGCATAGCTGGTGACCAGGCCGGAGCCGTGCGTCACGTTCACTATGAGGCCGTAGGCGGGGTCGCGCTCGATGAAGGCCACGACGCCGCGAGAGGGAGCGTAGATCGGGGTGCCCATGGGGCCGGAGATGTCGAGACCCTTGTGGAATTCACGCTTGCCGGTGAAGGGAGAGACGCGCCAGCCGAAGCCTGAGGTCACCCAGCCGCTGGCAGGCCAGACCGAGGGGGTCGCCTCAAGCACGTCCTTGTTGGCGCGCAGGCGCTGGATGATTTCCTGCTGGCGGACTTCTTCCATGCGCGCTTCAACCGAAAGCTGCCGCAGGAACTCGTTCATCTTCCTGGCAAGGAGTTCCTGGCGGTAGAGCGGCAGATAGCCCTTGGCGACATCCTGTGCTGGCCCACCTCTGGGCGCAACGCTCATGATGTTTTCCTGCTCCAGGTTGATCATGACGCGAAGCTTGGAGTCGAAGTCTCGTATGCGCGAGACATCCTTTTGCAGTGCCACTAGCTTTTGGCTCAGGTTCAGGAGCTGTGATTTTTGTTCGTGGGCGGATTTTTCGGTGAGGCTTAAACTTTTTTCAAGGCTGCCGCTCAGGGCGAAGTTCTTGAGAAGTATGACGTTTCCAGCAACCAACAGGGTTAGTAGCGCGCCAATTGTCATGAGCATCCAGCCCTTGAGCTGGAACTTGCGTGGCGTTCCGCGTTTCTCGCGGAAGATGACAATATGGAAACGTCCGAAAAACATTAATTATTCCAGTTTGATGGTTGATCCGTGCCTGAATATGCGTCCAGAGTGCACTTCCATTAGCCCATCATCAATAACCGGTCAAGTCTATGCCATTGCGGTCCAGTTGATAGCGGCGCAAGGCGTTGAACACGTTTTGGCTGATGCGCTTGTCCTTGCCGGTCTCAAGCTTAAGCCATTCATGGATCTCGGTTCTGCGCGTGTTTCCGCTGGAAGGGCAATTATTCTTCCAGATTGGAAGCTCCCACTGCCTTGCGGCCGTCTTCATGAAAGATTTTTCGAGGAACAGGGCAGGGCGGATGACCTTGAGCCTGCCGCCGAAGAAGTCCTCGCTTGCCGAGAGCCCGTCGACGCGGCCATTTTGCACAACATTCATGAAGAAGGTGACCACGAGGTCGTCCGCGTTATGGCCGAAGGCCAGGTGGGTCAGGCCGTACTCGCGGCAGAGGTCGAAGAGCCGCTTTCTGCGGAGCATGCTGCAGTAGAAGCAGGGTGAGTTCTTGCGGTTTTCGCTGGTATGCGCCCTGGGACCATAGTCGCTCAGTTCGATGTGAGCCGAAAGGCCCTCTGCCTTGACCCAATCGACAAGTGGGCGGTGGCTCTCGGGCTCAAAGCCGGGGTTGACGTGCAGCACCATGAGTTCCATGGGGAACGGCACGATGGCCTTGCGTATGGTCATGGTCTTGATGAGGGCGAAGCTGTCCACCCCGCCCGAGACTGCAACGCCGATGCGCGCGCCCGGTCCGGCCATGCCGGTCTTTTGCATGAGCATGCCCACGCTGCTGACGCATTTTTTTTGTGCAAAGGAAAGCTTGCCGAATCCGGCCACTGTAAGGTCCTCCTGTGCGCCTTGGCGCGAAGGCTTGACCTAGTTCATTTGCGCTTGACACGCAAGGCGAGTTCGAATAGTAAATTTTGTTCTTGTTCGCTGTGCCAAGGTTCCCCCGCTTTACCGTTTGTCAGGCCGCTCAGTGGCAACAGTCATGAAGAGGGCGCAGCCCGATGCCTAACCTGGAAGGCCATCCTTGACGATGCATCTGCCCCGCTCCGGGGTGCTTCTTTTGCTGGTGCTTGCCATGGCGCTCGCACTCGGCCTGTTCCTGGCGACGCAGGACCACGGGCTGGGCGGTGGCGTCTGGCCAAGCTACACCATCGATTCAGTGCAGTCCATCGAGATCGCCACTGCTGGGGAGCGCTTTGTCCTCGTCAAGGAACCCTCGGGTTGGGTCGTCCGCATCGACGGGGCCGAGGCAGACGCCCTACCCACTCCTGCGGACAGGTCCAGAATTGAAGCCTTGCTGGCTGCCATCGCGCATAACCGGCCCACCCAAACACTGGGCCAGGTGCCCGCAGCCGAACTGGCCGCCTATGGCTTCTCGGAACCCAAGGTCCGTATCCTGCTCAAGCCTTCAACCGTGGGCCTCTCCGAGGTGCTGCTGACCTTCGGCAACGAGACGCCGACCGGCGCTGCGCTCTACGCGCAGTCTTCCCTGGCTGCCGGTTCTGTCTTTTTGCTTGACGCCAGCCTTCTGCACCAGGTCGACAAGCCTGCTGACCATTACTTCGACTTCCGCATGCTCGACCTGCGCACCGATGAGGCCCAGCACCTGACGGCGTATGGGAACTCAGGCGTTCAGTGGGAAATGGAGCGCAAGGACGACTCCTTCATTTTCCTGCTCCCAGAGTCCTTAAAGGGGTCCACAATCTCCTCCTCCGAGGTCCGCCTTTTCCTGCACAATCTCACGGCCATCACGGCGGACAACATCCTCGCCAAGAACGACCAACAGCCCGGCGGGCGCCCTTCGTTCACTTTGGAGATCACCATGGCCAAGGCCACGGAACCTTTGCGTCTGGAAATATTCCCGCAAGAGGGTGAGAGCGAACAGGTCTTTGGCCGGTCATCGCGCCATCCTTCAGGCTTCCTCCTGGACCACGGCAAGGCCAAGTCCCTGTTCCGCCTGGCTTTTGACATGCAGTGGCGTGGCGTCATCACCTACGATTCCGCAAGGGTGCAGAGCGCCAGGATCTACTCGGCCATGGGCAACCAGACCCTGGTGGCAGAGAAGACGGCCTCTGGCTGGGAGGATCGTGAGCATGGCCGCAAGCTCACCGGGCTTGACTTGTCGCTGTGGAGACTTAAAGAGTTAAGGTTCGAAGCGGAGCCCATCGCGCGCATAGCCTACCCGGCTGTGCAGCGGTTGGCTCTTGACCTGTATGCGAAGGACGCCAAGCCTTTGACATCTTTTGTTTTTTATTCAGATCCGAGGCTCCCGCCCGACCAGTGCTGGCTCAAGGTAGGCGCCGAGGAGATGTATTATCCAGTAGGCCACCAGATTATTGAGGAATTGCAAGGCTACCTGCCTGCGCGCGCGGTCAAGGCTTCAAGCGAATGACCTGAACGCGGTGCGCATCTGTCCCAAAGATGTTTTCTCAAGGAGATATACATGGCGAGAATTACCGTTGAAGATTGTCTGGCCAAGGTCGGCAACCGCTTTCTCATCGTGCAGATGGCCATCAAGCGCGTGAAGCAGTATCGTGAAGGCAACCCGGCCCTCATCGAGTCGAACAACAAGGAAGCCGTCACCGCCCTGCGCGAGATCGCTCAAGGTAAGGTCCTGCCCGGCGAGTCCATCCCCGAGGCCGGTATCCACGCATCAACTGAGATCTAGTTCAGGCCATGTCCAAACGCGACTACTATGAAATCCTCGGGGTGCAGAAGAATGCCTCCGAAGATGAACTCAAACGCGCCTATCGAAAGCTTGCCCTTGAGCACCACCCTGACCGCAACCAGGGCGATGCCGAGTCCGAGGCCAAGTTCAAAGAGGCCGCAGAGGCCTATGACTGCCTGCGCGATCCCGAAAAGCGCCGCCGCTATGACACCTTCGGCCATGAAGGCATGAACGGCGGAGCCGGAGGCTTCACCTCCTCCGAGGACATCTTCGGGGCGTTCAGCGACATCTTCGGCGAGGTTTTCGGCTTTGCCGGAGGCGCGCGCTCCGGCGGTCGTCGCGCCCAGGCCGGAATGGACCTGCGCTACAACCTGAACATCACCTTTCGGCAGGCCGCCAAGGGTGACGAGGTCGCGCTCAAGCTGCCGGTGAACGTGCCGTGCGAGAGCTGCAAAGGCAGCGGAGCAGAGCCCGGCACCGACATGAAGAATTGCGGCCAGTGCCGCGGCACCGGGCACGTTCAGCAGGCCCAGGGCTTCTTCCGCATCTCCGTGACGTGCCCCAACTGCCATGGCCGTGGCAAGCTCATCACCCAGTACTGCTCCACATGCCGTGGCGCCGGCCAGACAAGCCAGGTGCGCGAACTCAAGGTTCGCATCCCCGCCGGCGTTGACGACGGCTCCCGGCTGCGGCTGCGCGGCGAGGGCGAACCCGGCGTGAACGGCGGGCCTCCTGGCGACCTCTACGTGGTCATGAGCGTTGAGCCGGACAAGACCTTTGATCGCCAGGGGCAGAACCTGGTGCTGCATCGCAGCATCAGCTTCGTCCAGGCCGCACTCGGTGACAAGATCGAGGTGCCCACCCTGGACGACCCCATCACCGTCGACATCCCCAAGGGAACCCAGGGCGGCGAGGTCTTCCAGCTGCGCGGCCTTGGCCTGCCGCATCCGGGCAGCAGCCGCAAGGGCGACCTGCTTCTTGAAATCAAGGTCGAAACCCCCACGTCGCTCAATGCCCGCCAGGAGGAACTCCTGCGCGAGTTCGCCAAGATAGAGGAAGAGAAGCCTCTCAAGAAGGCCAAGAACTTCTTCAAGAAGGCCAAAGAAAAGGTCATGGGCGACTAGGAGGTTCACGTGTCAGACGAGTTCTCGCATCTTGACGCCAACGGCCGCGCCCGCATGGTCGACGTCACCACCAAGGACGTGACCATGCGCATTGCGCGGGTGCGCATCGAGGTGCTGCTCAACCAGGAGACCATGCGTCTGCTGGTGCAAAAGGCCCTGCCCAAGGGCGAGGTGCTCGGCACCGCGCGCATCGCGGGCATCCTGGCCGCCAAGCGCACCGCGGAGCTCATTCCGCTGTGCCATCCGCTGCCGCTCGACTTTGCGGACATCACCTTCGAGATCGACGAACCCGGCGGGCGCGTGCTCATCGAGGCCGAGTCCCGCACCAGCGCCAAGACCGGCGTGGAGATGGAAGCGCTTGTGGCCGCACAGATGGCCGCCGCCACCATCTACGACATGTGCAAGGCCGTTCAGAAGGACATCCGCATCACCGACTGCCGACTCGTGTATAAGAGCGGCGGCAAAAGCGGTACCTTCCAGGCCGACTAGAGCCTTCAGTCGGTTTTGGGGCCGCTGCCCCAGGTTTCGCTAAATCGACGCCCGTTCCAGCACTCCTGGAGCGGGCGTTTTCTTAGTTGCGGTGGAATCAGCGGGGGGCGTAAAGCGGCGCGGATTCGCGCAGGACCTGGAGGACGGTCTGGTGGGCGCGGGCAAGGTCCTCGGGCGTGATGCAGGCCGGAGGCATGAGATAGACCACGTTGCCAAGGGGCCGTACCAGCAGGCCAAGCTCAAGGAAGCGCGCCTTGAGCTTCGGCCCCAGCGACGAGTGATAGTCCGCCTCAAGGCCCAGGTTTACGGCAACGATGGAACCAAGGGCGCGTGGGCGGCAGATGCCTGGGAGGCGGGCGGCTGCCTTCAGCCAGCGCAGGTTGGCTTCGCGGATGGCGCCGATGCGCTCAAGCGTTCCCTCGGTTGTAAAGAGGCTCAAGGAAGCCAGCGCAGCGGCGCAGCCCAGCGGATTCGCCGTGTAGGAATGCCCGTGGGCAAAGGCCGTGCCGAAGTCCGACCCGAGGAAGCTTTCGTAGACCTTGGTCGAGGCGACAGTGGCGGCCAGGGGCAGGAAGCCGCCGGTAAGCCCCTTGGACAGGCACACAAGGTCAGGCGTGACGCCAGCCTGCTCCATGGCGAAGAGCGTTCCCGTGCGGCCGAAACCGGTCATGACCTCGTCCAGAATCACCGGGATGCCCTGCGCGGCCACGCGCTCGCACACGGAGCGCAGGAACTCCGGACGGCACATGCGCATGCCCGAGGCGCCCTGCACCAGCGGTTCAGCGATGAACCCGGCGACGCGTTTGCCATCGCGTTCAAGGATGGCGTCCAGTTCCGCTAGGGCTGCGGCCTCGCGCGTCTCGACACCCGCATCGACGTCCCCATCGGCATTGAGCCAGGTCTCGGCAAAGGGCGTAAAGCGCACCTTGAGCAGCACGTCTTCAAACGGCGCGTAGAAGTTGGAGCTGCGGCCCACGGACATGGCTCCGAAGGTGTCGCCGTGGTAGGCGCCCTCAAAGGCCAGGAACAGGGTGCGGCGGCGTTCGCCCTGGTTGCGCCAGGACTGGAAGGCCATCTTGAGTGCGGCCTCCACGGCGGTGCTGCCGTTGTCGGAATAGAAGACGCGGGAGAGCGGGGCGGGAAGGAAGTTGACGAGCTGCTCGGCCAGCCGCGCCGCGGGCGCGTGGGTGAAACCGGCGAAGATCACGTGCTCAAGGGTGCGGGCCTGATCTCCCAAGGCCTGCGCAATGGCCGGGTGGCAATGGCCGTGCACATTGACCCACCAGCTTGAGGCGAGGTCTAGGATTTCCCGGCCGTCCTCAAGAAAGAGCGAAGCACCTGCCGCCCTGGCCACCGGCAACGGGGGCGGGGCGGTTTGCTCCTGAACGAAGGGGTGCCAGACATGCCGCTGGTCCAGTTCGACGATGCCGGCGATGCTTTTGTTGTCGCTCATGGCTTCCACCGTACCCAGTCCAAAGCCTCGCGGCTTGGCGCAACACGTTGCAGAGCATCGCGCGTCAGCGGCGCAAGCGGCGGGATGTGCGCGAGCACCCGGACATTGCCGAAGCGCTCGATGGCTTCGCGATTGGGCTGGTCGGCCTCGCCGCAGAGGATGACGCCCGTGACGAACAGGTTGCGAGCGCGCAAAGCCTGGAGGGTCAGGCAGGTGTGGTTGATGGTGCCAAGGCCCGTCCGGGCGACAACCACCACCGGGGCGGCCAGGCTGACCATGAGGTCGAGCATGGTCTGGTCTTCGTTGAGCGGCACCAGCACCCCGCCTGCGCCTTCCATCACCAGCGGGCGCTCGGTAGCCGGAAGGGCGAAGTCGTCCAGGCCGATGCGCAGCCCCTCGGCGGTTGCGGCCTCGAAAGGCGAGCGCGCCAGGCGCAGCAGGTGGCGTTCAGGATGGATGCGCGCACCGGAAAGCCTCGCAACGTCCTCCGCATCTCGATCCGGCGGGTGCCCGGACTGGATCGGCTTCCAGTAGTCCGCACCGGAGTGCAGGCACAGCCACGCGCTGGCCACGGTCTTGCCCACCCCTGTGTCGGTGCCGGTGACGAAGATCCTCACGGCAGTTCTCTCATGACCAGGGCATAGAGTATCCGCGCGGTGGCGTCCAGGCCGTGGGCGAACCGCTTGAGCACGGGGCGGATGGGGGCGGGTGTGTACCCCTGGCGCGGCTGTTCTGCGCCGATGAGCCGGAAGCTGTCGGCAAAGGCCTTGGCGCTGGGGAAATGTTGCTGACGTTCCTCGATCCTGTGAGTCAGGCGCTGGGGCGACAGGGTCTCGAGCGCCTTGAGGATTTGCTGCTCGTCCGGCAGGGGCAAGAGACCGGAGCTGCGTCCCAGCTCGGCAAAGGCGGCCTCCCATTCCGGAAAACTGCCCTGGAGCGGCACGGAAAAGGCCAGCATCTGCGTCTGCCGGGCAAGGCGGGCGATACCCGCCACAGGATCGACGAACCACTGGCAGGTCAGGTTGGTGACGATGGCGGCGGGCGGCGTGGCGAAGGATGCCGTCTGGCCGTCCAGAACGGCAAAGGACAGCCCCGGGCGGTCATCCAATGGGCTGCCGAGCCGGGCGCGGCACTGGTCCAGCATCTCCGGCGACAGGTCCGTCGCCAGGTAGTCCCGTCCCTGGATGTGCAGCAGTTCTGTCAGCAGGCCTGTGCCGCAGCCGATCTCCACCACCGCACCATCCGGCAGGCCGCCGTTTTCGCGAAGGAAGTCGGCAAGGCCGTGGGCTGCGTGCTGTTGCAGGTGCGCGTGCCGGGTGTAGTCCCTGGCGCGGCGGCCAAAGCTTCTGGCTACTGCCAGGGCGCGCGACGCCTGGTCAGGCTGTGCGCTAGCCGAGGTCACGCAGAAACTCCTGAATGAGCCGCTGGCAGTCCGCTGGACGTGTCATGGGCAGGGCGTGGCCGCCGTTGTCGAGTTCCTGGAGGCGTGAGCCGGTGAGCAACGCTTGGGCCTCGCGCGCGAGGTCCAGCGGGACGATGCGGTCATCCTTGGCGCTGAGCAGACGGATCGGAACGTCGCGTTGCGGCGATGGGAGGTCCACGTCGCGCAGGGAGAGCAGATCCGCGCGCAGGCGCTTCATCCCCTCGGTGGTCATGTCCGGCAGGGGCGAGAGCCTGTGGCCGCAACGCTTGTGGAAGCGCGCCAGCACGTCCTGCGGGGACGTGTCCAGGCGGGCAATCATGGCGTCGAGCATGTCTGCGGGGGTGCCGCTGTCTTTGCCGTGTTTCTGGCAAAAGCGCAGAAAACCGCCGACGCCCACAAGTCCGCGCCAGGGGATGTCCCATTGCAGCA
Source organism: Humidesulfovibrio sp. (assembly GCF_031082295.1). GTDB lineage: Bacteria > Desulfobacterota > Desulfovibrionia > Desulfovibrionales > Desulfovibrionaceae > Humidesulfovibrio. The sequence continues at coordinate 25,479 of NZ_JAVHLD010000021.1, read as the reverse complement.
GACGCGCAAAGCCCAGGGAATGGCCCACGCCGAGCCAGCCGTCGGTGTTGTCGGGAAGCTCAAGGGCGGGCGGGCCGAAGTATCCAGCGTCGAGGCAGACGACCGGAGCCGGGCCGAAGGCGTTGGCAACGCCGTCCCAGGTGCCAGGGCCGTAGCCCCAGCCGTGCAGGAAGATCAGGCCGATCATAAGCTGCGCAGCGCCTCGACCAGACGCTCCAGGTCAGAGTCCGTGTGTGCGGCGGAGAGCCCAAGGCGAAGGCGGGAGGTGCCTTGCGGCACGGTGGGCGGACGCACGGCGGACACGCGGATGCCCTTGGCGGCAAGGGCGTCGCGCGCGGCGACAGTGCGTACCGGGTCGCCCAGTATTACAGGCACGATCTGGCTGACGGACGGGCCGGTATCCAGGCCCATCTGGCGCAGCTCGACGCGGAGTCTTTCGGCTCGGGCGAGCAGTCCGGCGCGTTCTGCCCCGAGGCCGGGCAGGAGTTCCCAGGCCCTGAGCGCGGCGCCTAGAACCAGCGGCGAGGGCGCGGTGGAGAAGATGAAGCCCCCGGCCCTGTTGATGAGATAGTCGCGCAGCAGAGTGGAGCAGGCAACATAGCCGCCGCTGACGCCAAGGGCCTTGCTGAAGGTTCCCATGACCACAGTGGTGGGCGCAAGCTCGATGGTTTCGGCGAGGCCGAAGCCGTTCTGGCCGAAGACGCCTGTGGCGTGGGCCTCGTCCAGGTACAGCAGCGCGTCGAAACGAAGCGCAAGGGACTGCAGCGCGGCCACGTCGGCCAGGTCGCCGTCCATGCCGAACACGGTCTCGGACAGGATGAACTTCGGCCTCGGGTCGTCTGCGTGCTTTTCAAGCAACGCGCTCAGGTGCGCCAGATCCAGATGCCTGTAGCGTGTCTGCCGGGCACCGGCCAGGGCGCAGCCCAGGTGCATGCTGGCGTGGTTCAGGCGGTCGGCGAAGACGAGCGGTTCCGCACCGAGCGTGGCTTTGTCGAGCAGGGCGGCGATGCACGCGGCATTGGCCTGGTAGCCGGAGGTGAAAACAAGCGCAGCCTCCGTGCCCTTGTCGCTGGCGATGCGGGCCTCCAGCGCTTCATGCAGGGCGCTGTTGCCCGAGAGCAGGCGAGAGCCCGTGGCCCCGGCTCCAAAGCGTCGTCCGGCCTCGGCCGCGGCCTCGACGAGTTCAGGCCTGCGCGCAAGCCCCATGTAGTCGTTGCCGGAAAAGTCCAGCAGCTCTGGCGGGGTGTCCGTGACCGGCAGGACGCGCAACAGTCCTTCCCGCGCGGACGCGGCAAGGATGTCGGAGTAGCGGCGCAAGAGATCTGTCATGGCCTGTGTGCCGGGTTGGGGCGGAACAGCCTGAAGGGGCGGTCGCCGCCGGGGGCAAGCGGATGCGCCGACTACCAGATGGTGCGCATGGGCACGCCCTGGCCGGCGATATGCTCCTTGAGCTGACGGATGGTATACTCGCCGTAGTGCACGATGGAGGCGATGAGCGCCGCGGAGGCCTTGCCCTGGGTGAAGGCGTCGGCCATGTGCTGGGGGTTGCCAGCGCCGCCCGAGGCGATGACCGGAATGCGCACGCTCTTGGTCACCTTGCGCGTCAGTTCAAGGTCGTAGCCGTCCTTGGTGCCGTCGGCGTCGATGGAGTTGAGACAGATCTCGCCCGCGCCCAGCGCCTCGCCGGTCTTGGCCCATTCGATGGCGTCCATGCCGGTGTACTTGCGCCCGCCATGAATGACCACCTCGAAGCCGGAAGGGATTTGCGCGGATTTTTCCACGCGCTTCACATCCATGCCGAGCACCACGCACTGCGAGCCAAAGGCCGCGGCGCCCTCGCTGATGATGTCCGGGTTCTTCACCGCGCCGGAATTGACGGAGACTTTTTCGGCTCCGGCCACGAGCACCGCCCGCATGTCGGACACGGAATTGATGCCGCCGCCCACGGAGAACGGGATGAATATCTGGCTGGCCACGCGTTCCACCACGTCAAGAAAGATGCCGCGGCCTTCGGAAGAGGCGGTGATGTCGTAGAACACGATCTCGTCCGCGCCCTGCTCGTAGTACATGCGGGCAGTCTCCACAGGGTCGCCGATGTCGACATTGCCCTGGAACTTCACGCCCTTGGTGAGCTTGCCGTTACGAACGTCAAGGCAGGGGATAATGCGCTTACTGAGCATTCTTGGCCTCCAGGCAGTAGGCGTGGAAGTTCTGAAGCAGCTTCAGGCCTGGCGCGCCGCTCTTTTCCGGGTGGAACTGCACGGCCCACAGCCCGGTGCGGCCATGCACAGAGCAAAAATTCTCGCCGTACATTGTCTCGCCGATGATGAACTCCGGCCTGGGCGCGGGGTGGTAGCTGTGCACGAAATAGAATTCCGCTGCGGGAGAGATGTCATTGAACAGCGCGCAATCCTTCTTGAGCGTCACGCGGTTCCAGCCCATGTGCGGCACGCGGATGGGGGTGCCGTCCTCCTCGGTCCAGGCCGGGTTGAACAGGCGGCATTCGCCGGGAATCACGGCCAGGGTGCGGGTGTCGTTCTCCTCGCAGTAGTCGAGCAGTATCTGGCAGCCAACGCAGATGCCCAGAAGCGGCTTCTCCTGCCAGATGAGGCTTTTCAGCACTTCGTCCAGCCCGCCGGAGGACAGCTCGTCCATGGCCTGGCCCGCAGCGCCTACACCGGGAAAGATGATGCCGTCTGCGCTGGCAAGCAGGTCCGGGTCCGAGGTGATCTGGTTCTCAATGCCCAGGTGGTCGAGAGCGCGGCGAACGCTGGTCTGGTTGCCAGCTTTGTAGTCGAGGATGGCGAGCATTCCTGGCTCCTTGTCGGCGAACGTTATCTGCGGCCTAGTCAATTTCCGGGCGGATGACAAGTGCCGAAGGATTGGCGCGGCAGGGTCTATTTCGCCAAAATGCGCAGGAAAAGGTCGCCGGTGAAAGGGCCGAGCTTGCGGCCCAGGCCTTTCAAGCGAATGGGGCGGCCCACCACGAAGTCCGGTGGGAGCGTAATTTCAACTGTTTTTGGCTCGCCGCTGAAACGCGCGCTCACCGTGATGCGCAGGGTTTTTCCCGGCCCCAGGCTGTGGGCCGGAAAATGTACCGTCTGCTCGTCATCGAGCTGGCTGCGGAACCAGGACTTTACGCCGCCGACAATGCCCTTGCTCACGTCAAGGTTCAGGGACTTATCGCCCCATTGAATGCTCAGGCTGCGGCGGGTTGGCGGCTCGGCATGGCCAGGGTGCGAGGCGTGGGGCTTGAAGGGCGCGTGCCCGTGGCCGTGACCGTGGGCGTGACCATGACCCTGCCCCGGACGCGGTACGGCCTGGCCGGTCTTGAGCTGGCTGTAGATGTCCTCGAAAACCTGACGCGCAAAGGGGTCGGACAAGAGGTCGCGCAGGACCTCCTCCTCGCGGAGGTGAAATCCTTTGCCTCCGGCCTTGCGCTGGGCGTCCCGCTTGGCGTTGGCCTGGTTCTGGGCGTAGGCCTTCTCGGCCCGGGCCTGCTCGGCCTTGGACGTCGGGCCCTGCTGTGTGCCAGTGCCGGCTTGGGCTTTGGCGCGCGCTTTGGCTTGGCTTTCGGAGTCGTCCTTCAGGGTGCGGGTGAGCAGAATGTAGGCTTCGTTGACCTGGCGGAACTGCTCGGCGGCCTTGGTCGAGGGGTTCAGGTCCGGGTGCAGGCGGAAGGCCAGCTGCCGGAAGGCCCCCTTGACCTCCTCCAGTGTGGCGCCTGGAGGCACCTTGAGGATGCGGTAGCAGTCCTGGACGTTCATGTGTCTTTGCTGCGCAGTAGGGACTCGCACAGGACGAGGGCGTGGGGCGCTTCCGGCCCGGCTTCGTGCAGCAGGCCATGCTCCTGTAGATACTGAACGCCCTCGCGGACGAACAACGCGTGTCCGGCCTCGGCGTTGACGCCTGGACAGTCGCTCTGGATCATTTCCCAGCTGGAGGCGTCCAGCAGGTTGCCCCGGAAGTACGGCCAGGCGCGGCAGATGTCGGGCCTGCCCTGGTGCACGCCGCAGCCTTGCCCGTGCCTGAAGAAGATGCAGTAGCCGTCGTCCCCGGCGCGCAGGCGGGTCTTGCCGCTCACTGTCTCGGCGCAGTGGTCAAGCATGGCCGGGATGTCCATGCCCAGGTGCCGCGCAAGTCGGTTGCGGTCGCGCCCGGTCATGACGATGCCGCCCTCGCCCTGGCAGCAGTGTCCGCAGCGCTGGCAGGTGAAGGACGTCTCAGACATTCGTCGTCCCCGAGGAAACAAGATTCCTGTGGTCCACCATGAGGCAGCGGTCCTCGACGACGAGCACCGGGTGGCCGGAGAGGATGGCCCGCGCTTGCTGGCTCACGATGCCGGACTGCATCCAGAAGCATTTCGGCAAAGGGGAGAGGCGCAGGAATTCCTCGGCATGGGCCGGGCAGAAGTCCGCCGCGCGGAACAGGTCCACAAGGTCTACGGGCTCGGGGATGTCGTTAATGGTGGGGTAGGCCTTGAGGCCCCAGACCTCGGCCCGCTTGGGGTGCACGGGGATGACGCGGAAGCCTGCCTCGAGCAGGTATCTGCCGACCTTGTCCACGGGTTGGCCGGGCTTGTCCTTGGCCCCGATCACGGCGATGGTCTTGACCTTGCCGAGCAGTGCGGCTAGCTCTTTTGCGCTGTGCAGCATGTATTCCCCTGGCCGCCTGGACTGCGGCGCTTGGCCGGGGCGACGGTGAAAGTTGTAACGCATTCCGTTGGCGCTGCATAGACCCCGGACCGGAAGCCCAGACTGGGCGATGAACCTGACCGCTGCCATAACGACAAGGAGTCCACGCATGTTTGAAGCCCTGGCCGTCATCCCCGCCGAGGAACTTTCCCTGCGCCACGAGAAGTGCCGCAGACTGCTGCGCGAACTGACCCCGCAGGCTGGCGGTCTCCTCGTGTTCTCGCGGCCCCAGGTCTATTACCTCACCGGGACCTTGGGCATGGGTTGCGCCTGGTTGCCGCTTGACGGCGAGCCCCTGCTTCTGCTGCGCAAAGGCGTCGCCCGCGCCGCACTGGAGGCCCCGACCGTCCGCTGCGCTGCGTACCGCTCCTACAAGGACCTGCCTGGGCTGGCCGCCGAGGCGGGCGTACCGTTCACTGATGTTGTGGCCGTGGATCAGAGTGGACTGAGCTGGCAACTCGGCGAAATGCTGGCCTCGCGTTTGTCTGCGCACCGCTTCGTCTCGGGCGACCTGGCCCTCGCCATCGCCGAATCGCTCAAGAGCGAGTGGGAGCTCAATGTCATGCGCCTGTGCGGTGAGCGGCACCACATGGCGCTCCACGACATTTTGCCGAAGGTCATCAAGCCGGGCATGAACGAGCGCGAGATCGCGCACGTGGCCTGGAGCGTGTTCTTCGAGCTCGGGCACCAGGGCATCCTGCGCATGTCCTCCTTCGGCGAGGAGTGCTTCCTCGGCCATGTCTCGGCTGGTGATTCCGCCAATTATCCGAGCAGTTTCAACGGTCCGCTCGGCCTGCGCGGCGAGCACCCGGCCGTGCCGGCCATGGGCTATGCCGGGCAGGTGTGGCGCAAGGGCGAACCACTGGGGCTGGACATCGGCTTCCAGCTTGAGGGCTACCACACGGACAAGACACAGGTGTATTGGGCCGGCAAGGTCGAGAGCATCCCTTCCGAGGTGGCCTCGGCCCACAGCTTCTGCGTGGATGTGCAGGCGTGGCTGGCCGAGAACCTGCGGCCCGGCGCCTTGGTGAGCGAACTTTATGCGCATTGCGCAGCCTGGGCTGACAAGGCGGGCTTCAGCGAGGGTTTCATGGGTCTTGGGGAGAACAAGGTGCCCTTCCTTGGGCATGGCATCGGCTTGGCCATCGACGGCTGGCCCGCCATCGCCAAGGGCTTCGACAGGCCGGTGGAGAAGGGACAGGTCTTTGCCCTTGAGCCGAAGCACGGCATCGCCGGGCTCGGCATGGTGGGCGTGGAGAACACGTTTGAGGTCACGGACTCCGGCGCTGTGTGCATCACCGGCGACCGCTTCGACATGGTCTGCGTGGAGTAGGGGCCGAGGAGCTACGACGACGCGATCATCTGAAGTTGCGGCCCCTGCAACAGCCAGCGCAGGGAACCGGAGCGGCTGCTCAGGCTGTTGACGCCGATGGCCAGCAGCGCACCGCCCTCCAGCGCCAGGGATAGCCTCGGGCCGCTGGTGAGCAGGTGCGAGGCGAGGTCGCCCAAGAGCGGCAACTCGCCACAGAGGAACACCGACTGGTAGCGCTCGCACACGCGAAGCTCCTCCAGACAGGTCTTGATGCTCACGCCGGTATCAAGTCCGGCGAAGGGGGTGACGCTGGAGGCCGCATAGCCCAGGCCCTCGGCCACAATGCGCGTCGTCTGGACCGAGGCGGTGCGGGGGTTGGTGAGCAGGGCGTCGAACCAGAGCCCCATGACGCGCATGGCCTGGGCCGCGCAGTTGACATGGCTTTGCCCGACTGGGCTGAGCGCCTGCTGGGGGTTGACCTCCTGGGGCAGGCATGCGCCGTGTTGCATCAGGTAAAGGTTCATGTCTTCCTCCAGCTTCGGTTCGCACAGTTCGTAAGTCCTAGCGCAAGGGACGACAGCCTGCAAGCTCTGTTGCTGGACGCACTTGCCAGTTTAGGTTGGGCAGGGTAAGGTGTTCTCATGTTTCCAACCGACATCTTTCATCTTTGTCCGTTTCGGCATTGCAATGCCCTGCGCGGGACTTGATTCGGAGGCTATTGTGATTGGACTTGAGCGCCCGCGCGCATTGTGTTCGACTATTGCGGAACAGTCTCGCCGCTTGCCGCGCCTTATCCTGCTCATGCTCATCGTCCTCGCGCCGGCGTTCCATTCCACGGCTTCTGCCGAGCCGATCCGGGTCAGCGCCCAGTCCGACAAGGGCATGGACCCTGTGCAGGGACGCCAGCAGGCCCAGGAACGCGCATTTGTCGAAGCCGTTTTCAAGACCGCGCAAAATATTCTGCCCGCACCGCTGAGCGCCCCCCGCAGCGAATTGTTGCGCCAGTTCCTGGCCTCACGCGCCGCGCCGCTGGTGCACAGCTTTCAGGAGGCCGCCGCCGCCAAGCCCGGCGCTGCCGCCCTTTCGGAAAAGACGCAAGCGGGCAAGGCTCCGTCCCACGCCTCTGACCTTGCCGCGGCAACCGTGGCGCTTGAGTTGACTGTCGAGGTTGACCGCACTGCCTTGCGTGAGCTTTTGACGCGCCTGGGGCTGTTGTCCGGAGGCAAGCACCCCGGTGGCTTCATGCTGAGCCTGGGGCGTGGCGTGTCAGAGGCCGACCTGAAGCCGCTCGCCGACGTGTGGGCGCTCCAGGGCGTTGCGCGCCAGGCCCAGGCTCCCCTCCGCGTGACACTTGAGCGCGTGCCGCAGGGGTATCTCAAGGCGGTGCTCTGGCAGGACGCCAAGACCTACGTTGCGGACGGGCAAGACGTGGCTCAGGTCTGGCTTGACCTCTGGGGCAGGTTTTTTTCCGCGCATGAGCAGCAGCCAGGCGGAAGCGGGCGCCCTCTTGAGATCTCCGGCTTCACCCAGGTGGACGCGGTGCTGGAATTCACGAAGACGCTGCAGGGCTGGGACGACTGCCTGCGTGAGGTGCGGCTCGGAACCGTGGACATCCGGCAGGGCAACAGCACGGCAATTTGGAGCGCGCGGGTAACCAACCCGGAGCGCCTGGCAACCCGGCTCAAGGAATATCTGCCCAGCCGCAAGCTGACGGCTATACGCTAGCAGGACACGGGAAACACGTCATGACGTCTGCCTCACTGCGCGAGAACAACTGGACGATTCCAAACGTCCTCACTGTTTCGCGCATTTTGCTGACTCCGGGCATCGTCATGGCCTTTGCCGACAGGCGCTTCGACATCGCCTGGGTGCTCTTCGCAGTCGCCGGGCTGACGGACGCCCTGGATGGGGCCCTGGCGCGCATCCTGAAGCAGCGGTCCAATTTCGGGGCCATGCTCGATCCCTTGGCGGACAAGATCCTGCTGGACACGTCCTTCACCTGCCTTGCGGTGCAGGGATGGATACCGACCTGGCTGGCCGTGCTGGTGGTCAGCCGCGATGTGTTCATCGTGGGCGGTCTGGCTCTGCTGCAGTATTCGGGGGTGGATGTGCAGCGGGGGATCAAGCCGGTGTGGTTCAGCAAGTGCGCCACATTGGTCCAGATCATGCTCGTGCTGCTGATCATGGTGGAGCACAGCCTTGTTGTGGCCTATCCGGAGCTGAGACTGGTGCTCGAAGGGCTCGTGGCGGTGCTCACCGTCATTACCGGCGTGTACTACGTGCATCTCGGCTTCAAGATGATTCCGCAGAACGGCCTGCACAACCACTAGCCGAGCTCCGCTATTGTCTGGGCGTTTCGCCCTTGTCGTCCTTGCCCTGGTTCCGGGGAGTCACGTCGATCTCGTCCGGTTCGTTCAAGGAACGCTTGAAATTTCTGATGGTTCGCCCCAGCCCCTCGCCCAGCTTCGGCAGCTTGTTCGCGCCGGTGAATATCAGCACGAGGATGACGACGATCAGGATACCTGTGATTCCGCCCATGTGGCACCTCTCTTCTGGCGACCTCATACTCTCGCCGGACAGTACGGTCAATCTGGACGGATGTCCTCTTTCCTCAGCTTTACAACTGCCCCCGGAGCGGCTTAAAGAGGCCACCGGAGGCAGCACATGAGTGATGCGACGCGCGGCGCGCTGGTCCGATTCCCGGCCGTGGGTTGCCGATTTTTCCATTCCGGGCGCTGCCTGTTTGAAGAGCTCCTGAATCCCGGCCTGCACACCGAATGGCGCTGCCTTGTGCTGGCACGCTGGGAGTCAGTGTACGACGAATTCATCGATAGGGCGGAGAATTTCGGCCTGTCCGAGTCCGAACTGGGCGCCCTCTGGCACAAGCGCTTCGAGCGACTGGCGGATGAGGACGTGCCTTGCGAGGATCTTCGCGCTGGCGATGGAGAGTCGATGCCCGAGTGCCGGTATTTGCAGGAGGACATCTGCCTGCTGCGACTGCCCGTCTGCGCCGGGCAATGCGAACGCTTCCGCCTGCGCGAGAACACCTGAAAGCCCCTTGGAGTCCGCAATGACGTTCTATTTCCCGCATCTACATCCGGCCCTGCTGGCTGACTCCGAACGCGAGGCCCTGCCTGACGGCGTGCGATTCCTCGATCCCGGCCTTGGCCCCTCCGACAGCCCGGTCCATCAACTGCCGGAGAACGCTCCATTTGACCGCCGCACTGCCAAGGCCGTTCTGGCCGACACCATGCGCTTCGGCGAGGACGTGGCCAATCCGCGTGAAATCGCCGTGCACGGGCTGCTCCAGCAGGCGCAGATCCTTGCTCCCGAAAGCGGACGGCTCGTGCAGGCCGAGGTCGAGCGCAGCCTCGCTGGCGTTGGCACCACGACCGACGTTCAGTCCGACCCGCTGCTGGAGGCCCGCCGCCAGGCCCAGACGCTGCTGCTGCTGGCCTGGAACCTTGAGGAACGCATGCTGGACCTGCGCCAGATCGACGCCGGGCTGCGCGACTCCTGGTCGCGCCTGGGCGAGAGCGTTTCCCCGGCCGAGGAGGCCGAGCACGTCGCGGCCCCGGCAGACGGCGAGGACTCCGTTGAGACGGATGGCGACGCCATGGCTGTCGGCACCATGCTTTCCGGGTTGGGCCTGCCCGAGCCGGACGAGGAGTCGCTGCCCTGGAGGCGCATGCTGGAGGCCTTTGCCGTTCTGGCGCCAGGTCATGACCTGGTGACGGCGGAGACGGAAATCGCCCTGACACTGCGTGAGGCGGGAGTGCCCGAGAGCAACGGCGTGTTCCAGGCGCCTGCCTGGAGGCTCTCCGGCCTGGATCGCTGCCCCTCGGCACGGCCCTGGCTCGATGTTCTGGTCCGCCTGGCCTGCGTGGCTCCGGCAAAAGGGGGCGCGTAGCCCGTGCCGTTGCTCACCGACCAGCTCGACGTCTCGTTTCTGCGCGGCGTCAAAGGCTTCATCTTCGACTGTGACGGCGTCCTCATCGACTCGTATCTTGCCAATACGGCTTACTACAATCTCTTCCGCACGCGCTTCGGGCTGTCGCCCATGAACGCCGAGGAGGAGATGTACACGCACACCCAGAACGTCTTCGACTCTCTCAGGCGCATCATCCCGCCGGAGCATTACGATGCTGCCATGGAACACCGCAAGCAGGTGGATTACCGCAGCATTCTGCCGTATCTGCGCCGAGAGCCGGGCGTGCGCACGCTGCTCTCGTGGCTCAAGGCCGGGCGTTTCGCTCTTGGGGTCAACACCAACCGCACCGACACCACGGGCATGGTCTTCGAGACGGTCGACCTGCTCGGCTTCTTCGACCCGGTCATGACCGCGGGCATCGCGCCGAAGCCCAAGCCGGACCCGGCCGGAATGCTCTCCATCCTCGAGGCCTGGGGCATGGACAGGACCGAAGTGGTATTTCTCGGGGACTCGGATGTGGACGAGCACACCGCCAGGAATTCCAGCGTGCCATTCTGGGCCTACAAGAACCCGCAGCTCGTCGCGGACCTGCACATTCCTGATTTCGGGACGCTTTTGTCTGCGCTGCGGCGCGCCTGGCCAGAAATAAGCGGTTGATTCGCAAGGGACTTGATTCTTGGCCTTCAGTATGCCACAACAAGCCTACACGGAGGGTCGCCTGGCATTTTCGGGCAGCCCTGGTGCGGAGGTTTGATGTCCTATCTCACGATCATCCTGGTAAAACTCGTGCAGCTCGCTTCTACGCTGCTCAATCTGTACATGTGGGTGGTCATCATCTCGGCTCTGCTGAGCTGGGTGAACCCCGATCCCTACAACCCCATCGTCCGCTTCCTGCGAGGCATCACAGATCCTGTATACGCGCGCATCCGTCGCCTGATGCCCTTTGTCGTCATCGGCGGCATGGATCTATCGCCCGTGGTGGTCATCGTGGCTGTTCAGATCCTAGGCGCTCTCTTGGATAAGCTGGTCTTCGACATGAGCATCTCCATGAGGATGATTGGAGCATAGGGGCGCTCTACTGGCGCGTTCCTCTACATGACGGGGTGAAGCCTTGACCATTTCCAAGATCGATCTGCTCAACCGCAAGTTTTCCAAGCGTCTCTGGGGCTATGCGCCCGAAGAAGTCGACCAGCTCATGGGTGAGGTGGCAGAGATGCTTGGCGCCGTGGCCGAAGAGCGCAAGAGCCTCATCAAGAAGGTCAAGCGCATGGAGGCCAGCGTTGAGGAGTTTCGCCAGCGCGATGAAACCCTGCGCGACACCCTCATGAGCACCCAGCGCATGGTCGACGACATCAAGGGTGGCGCCCAGCGCGAGGCGCACCTCATCCTCGACGAGGCGCGGGCCAAGGCCGAGGGCATGGTCCAGCAGGGCCACAACCGTCTGGCCCAGCTCTATGAGGACATCGAAAACCTGAAGCGCCAGCGCAGCCAGTTCGAGATCCAGTTGCGCGGGCTCCTGGAAACGCACTTGCGCGTTCTGGACTCTGACGATCCGGCAGTATCGAGGCTGGAGTCCCTGGAGTCCAAGCTCAAGTATTTACGCAAGGCCGAGTGATCTTTGAAAAATGTTGTGCCTCCCGTGTTCATCCGCCAGGCGGGGAGCGGGGAATGGCGCATCCGGGTGCATGTTCAGCCTGGCGCCAAGCGCGATGAGTTGGCAGGGCTCTTTCAGGAGAGCCTGAAGGTCCGCCTCAGCGCCCCGGCTGTGGACAACAAGGCCAACGGAGCCTTGGTGAATTTCATTGCGAGCCTGCTGGGCCTTCGGCGCAGCCAGGTAAGCCTGGTTTCCGGGCAGACCTCCCGCAGCAAGAGCCTGCGGATCCAGGCAGAGGTCGAACCCGACTGGTCTTTGCTTGTGTGATATTCAATCTGTCGAACTACCTCCAAAATAAGGAGTCGAAAATGGAAAATTCCGAGCGCACCCTAATTGAAAAGTACGAAGGCCAGGACACTGAACTGCGCGCTCTATGGCTGCAGCATCAGGACTACGAAAAGATGATCGTCAAGCTGGAAAGCAAGCCCTTCCTAAGCCCTGTCGTTGAACAGGAGATCAAGGAACTGAAGAAGAAGAAGCTTGCCGGAAAGACGAAGCTGCAAGCCTTGCTCGATAAGTATCGTCAACAGGAGGCGTAAGCCTATGGAGCTCACTGGAGCTCAGATTCTTCTTGAATGTTTGAAACGTGAAGGAGTGGAGGTCCTCTTCGGTTTCCCTGGTGGAGCCGTCATAGACATCTACAACGAACTGCCAAACACCTCGCTGAAGCATGTGCTTGTAAGGCATGAGCAGGCGGCGATTCATGCAGCAGACGGCTTTGCCCGCGCGTCGGGCAAGGTCGGCTGTTGTCTCGTCACCAGCGGTCCCGGCGCCACGAACACCGTCACCGGCATCGCCACCGCGTACATGGACTCCATCCCGGTGGTCATTCTGACCGGACAGGTGCCAACACCGCTCATCGGCAACGACGCCTTCCAGGAAGTGGACATCGTCGGCATCACCCGGCCCTGCACCAAGCACAACTATCTGGTGAAGGACGTGCGCGAGTTGGCGCATGTCATCCGCCAGGCCTTCTACCTCGCGCGTTCAGGTCGGCCCGGCCCGGTCCTGGTCGACCTGCCCAAGGACGTCATGCAGGTCAAGACCAAGTTCGTCTGGCCCGATGACGTCAAGATGCGCAGCTACAACCCGAACTGCAAGCCGCACTCCGGTCAGATCAAAAAGGTTGCCCAGCTCATCCGCGATGCCGAGCGCCCCATCATCTACGCCGGCGGTGGCGTCATCACCAGCAAGGCCCACGAGTCCTTGACCTGGCTGGCCAAGAACCTGCACATCCCGGTCACAGCCACCCTCATGGGGCTGGGCTGCTTCCCCGGCGACGACAAGCTCTGGCTTGGCATGCTTGGCATGCACGGCACTTATGCCGCCAACATGGCCATCAACAATGCCGACCTCGTGCTGGCCGTCGGGGCGCGCTTCGACGACCGCGTCACGGGCAAGGTCAGCACCTTTGCGCCCATGGCCAAGCTTGTGCACATCGACATCGACCCCACCAGCATCCAGAAAAACGTGAGCGTTCACGTACCGCTCGTGTCCGACTGTCGACTGGCCCTGGAGGCCCTGAAGGAAGAGCTCGCTCCCTCGCTCGCCGAGTACGACTTCGAGGCCGGGCACATGCCCTGGGTCACCAAGGTCGGCGTCTGGGGCAAGGAGCATCCGCTCAACTATCAGGCCAGCGAGACCACCATCAAGCCTCAGTCCGTGGTGGAAAAGATCCACGAGATCACCAAGGGCGAGGCCGTCATCTGCACGGAAGTCGGCCAGCACCAGATGTGGACGGCGCAGTTCTATCGCTTCAACGAGCCCAACTGCTTCCTGTCCTCCGGCGGCCTCGGCACCATGGGGTACGGCTTCCCTGCCGCCATAGGCGCGCAATTCGCCCGTCCCGACAAGATGGTCATCGACATCGCCGGCGACGGCTCCATCCAGATGAACATCCAGGAAATGGCCACCAGCGTCTGCAACAACCTTGGCGTCAAGATCGTCATCCTGAACAACGGCTACCTGGGCATGGTGCGGCAGTGGCAGGAGCTCTTCTACAAGAAGAACTACTGCTCAACCTGCATGGATGCCCAGCCGGACTTCGTGAAGCTGGCCGAGGCATACGGTGCGGCAGGTTTCCGCATTACGGACCCGGGGGACTTGGATCGCGTTCTGAGGCAGGCGCTGGATACGCCTGGCACGGTCATCGTGGACGTGCGCGTAGAGCGCGAGGAGAACGTGTACCCCATGGTCCCGGCTGGGGCCTCCCTCACCGACATGCTGCTTGTGTAGGAGGCGGATCATGCGACATATCCTGTCTGTCACCGTGGAAAACGAGCCTGGAGTGCTGTCCCGTGTGGCCGGTCTGTTCAGCGGCCGCGGCTTCAACATCGAGTCCTTGAACGTCGGCCCGACGCTCGACACCGGCGTCTCGGTCATGACCATCACCACCGAGGGCGATGAGCAGATCATCGAGCAGATCGTCAAGCAATTGCGCAAGCTTATCACGGTAATCAAGGTCGTCGACCTGACCGACCTGAAGAGCGTGCTGCGCGAAATGGTCCTTCTGAAGGTCAACGCCAACGACGCAAACCGTGCAGAAATCCTACGCACCGTCGATATCTTCCGCTGCAAGGTGGTGGATGTGAGCATCGACGAGCTGACCATCGAGGCCACGGGCAATTACGAAAAAATCAGCGCCATCGTGGGTCTTCTGACCCGCTTCGGCATCAAGGAAATCTCGCGCTCTGGCATGGTGGCCATGAAGCGCTCCATCCAGAACTAACAGCGAACAACGTCAGGCACGCGCCCGGCGAATCAAAAGGGAGAAGACATGAAAGTTTACTACGAAAGCGACGCTGACCTTGGACTGCTGAAAAACAAGACCGTGGCCATCATCGGCTACGGCAGCCAGGGCCATGCCCACGCCCAGAATCTGCGCGACTCCGGCGTCAAGGTCATCGTTGGCCAGCGCCCCGGTGGCGCCAATTACGCCCTGGCCAAGGAGCATGGCTTCGAGCCCGTCAGCGCCGCCGAGGCCGCCAAACAGGCCGACGTCATCATGATTCTGGCCCAGGATCAGCTGCAGAAGCTCATCTACGACACCGAGGTGAAGCAGCACCTTTCCGCTGGCAAAGCCCTGGCCTTCGGCCACGGCTTCAACATCCACTTCGGCCAGATCAAGCCGCCCGCCGACGTTGACGTTATCATGATCGCGCCCAAAGGCCCGGGCCACATGGTGCGCCGCACCTACACCGAAGGCGGCGCCGTGCCTGCCCTGGTTGCCGTGCACCAGAACGCCACCGGCAACGCGCTGAACATGGCCCTGGCCTACGCCAAGGGCATCGGCGCTACCCGCTCCGGCGTCATCGAGACCAACTTCCGCGAAGAGACCGAGACGGACCTCTTCGGCGAGCAGGCGGTTCTGTGCGGCGGTTGCACCGCCCTCATCCAGGCCGGTTTCGAGACCCTGGTCGAGGCCGGGTATCAGCCCGAGATGGCCTACTTCGAGTGCCTGCACGAGATGAAGCTCATCGTGGACCTGCTCTACGAGGGCGGCATGGCCAAGATGCGCCACTCCATCAGCGACACCGCCGAATACGGCGACTTCACCCGTGGCCCCCGCGTCGTGACTGAAGAGACCAAGAAAGAGATGAAGAAGATCCTGAAGGAAATCCAGACCGGCAACTTCGCCAAGGAGTTTATTCTGGAGAACCAGGCCGGGCAGCCGTTCATGCATGCCAGCCGCCGCATCGCCGCCGAGCATCCCATCGAGGTTGTGGGCAACAAGCTGCGCGGCATGATGAGCTGGCTCAAGAAATAACTGGCTATCTGCGCTACTGTATGGGGCCGTCCGAAAGGGCGGCCCCTTTTTTTTCAATAAACATTTGCTAGCAGCAGAACAGTTGCAGTGGCACCTTGTGAAGCATTAGTTTCTTTGCGTTCCAAATACACTCCATGTTGTTGACGAAACAGTTTGACAGTGTTAGCGGTCCATAAACTGATGCAATTGAATGCAGCACCGTCTTTACCGGAAGATGTTCCGCCAACGACAAGGAGAAGGATATGGATGACTATTTGAAGGAAGCCCTTGAAATCGTCAAAGCGCAGGCCAGCGTAAGGACCATGACGGAGGACGAGATCACCTCCATGGTCAAGAAGCTTGTGCGCGGCATTCAGGCCATTGCTGGCGAGGCGCCAGTGCAAGTCGAGGAAGAAGAGTCTTCCGTTGACTCGACCAAGGCAGTACGCGAAAAGACCATCACATGTTGTGTTTGCGGCAAGGCCTTTAAGATCATCACCAAGAAGCACCTTTCCACCCACGACCTTACTCCTTCCGAATACCGTGAGAAGTTCGGCTACAAGAAGGGTATGCCTCTGGTCTGCAAGTCTTTGCAGCGTGACCGCCGCAAGAAGATGAAGGAAATGGAGCTCTGGAAGAAACGTGGCAAGAACAAATAAGCATGCCTGATGTCACAAGACGGGGGGAGGGTCGCATCTCTCCCCGTTTTTATTTCTTATTCTTTGCAGAGCAAGGAGATGGTCATGCCTCGTAGTGCCGCGCTTTTGGTAATTGTGCTCCAGCTTTTGTGCGTTCAGGCGTTTGCATTGGAAAAGCCAGCCCAGGACCTGGAGAAGGCTGGGCTTGTTGAACCAAGCAAGGCTGACAAGAGCTTTGTGCTCGACATCCGCTACGCAACAACCAACAATTTCACCGGCAAACGCGTGTATCCATCCGCCCGCTGCTTCCTTCGCTCTGACGTCGCCAGGCGGCTGGAGGCGGTGCAGGCCAACCTGCGCGGCCAAGCTTTGGGTCTCAAGATCTATGACTGCTACAGGCCGTTCTCTGTGCAGGAGGCCTTTTGGGCCATCATGCCGGATGAGCGCTATGTGGGAAAGCCTGAGCGCAAGGATGGCATTATCGTCAAGAGTTCGCGGCACAACCGCGGCGCAGCGGTGGATGTGACACTTGTTGATGCGAATGGTGCAGAACTGCCCATGCCCACGGGGTATGACGATTTCACCGACAAGGCGCACCGTGATTCGCCCGCTGCAAGCGCGGAGGCTCGGCGCAACAGCCTGGCCCTCGAAAGGGCGATGCAGGCTCAGGGATTCGAGCCGTTGCCGACGGAGTGGTGGCATTTCGACGGGAGCGGTTGGCAGGGCTACGAGCCTCTTGATCTGCCGCTTCCTGCCGATCGCTGAATCAATTCCAGCTGTTTCACGCAACAAAAAGGCCGCCCCGGATGGGGCGGCCTTGTCGTTTCAGCGCTGTCTGGCCGGGGTTAGCGGATGAACAGCATTTCCTGGTAGCTGGGCAGCGACCACAGGTCGTCGGCCACGATGGTTTCAAGGGCGTCGGCGTAGCTGCGCACTTCGTTCATGGCGGGCAGAACCTTGTCGCAGAGGTGCTTGGCCTCGGCATGGGTGCTCTTGGCCTCATGCGCGGCGAGCTTCTCCAGTTTGGCAACGGCCGTCTGCAGGGCGCGCAGCTTGGCGGTAACCTCTTCGAGGGCGCCCATCTTGTAATCCTTGCCAATGGCCTTCAGGTTGGCGCAGGCGGCGGCGAGTTCGCTCTGGTAGCGCATGGCGGCGGGGAAGATGATGGTGGTGGCCATGCGGACCATCAGGGCGGCTTCGGTCTTCAGGGTCTTGGCGTACATCTCGAGGTAGATTTCCTCGCGGCTCTTGAGCTCGGCCTCTGAGAGGACGCCGTACTTGGTGAACAGTTCAACCACGGGCTTGGTGGTCAGCACGGGCAGAGCTTCGGGGGTGGTCTTCAGGTTGGGCAGGCCGCGCTTGGCCGCTTCCTTGTGCCAAGCCTCGGAGTAGCCGTCGCCGTTGAACACGATGGCGTCATGCTCCTTCACGATCTTCTGGAGCAGGGACTGCACGGCGGCGTTGAGCTTCTTGCTGTCGCCCTTGGTGGCCTTCTCAAGCTCGGTGGCGATGTAGTCGAGGGACTCGGCCATCATGGTGTTCAGGGCCACCAGGGAGCCGGCGATGGACTGGGAGGAGCCCACGGCGCGGAACTCGAAGCGGTTTCCGGTGAAGGCGAAGGGGCTGGTGCGGTTGCGGTCGCCCGGATCCATGGGCAGCGGAGGCAGGGTATCCACACCGACGCTCATGACACCCTTGCTCTTGGAGTCCTTGAGCTTGCCTTTCTTGATCTGGTCGAACACGTCGGCCAGCTGCTCGCCAAGGTACATGGACATGATGGCCGGAGGAGCCTCGTTGGCGCCCAGGCGGTGATCATTGGAGGCGGTGGCGACGGTGGCGCGAAGCATGGCGCCGTACTTGTGCAGGGCGCGGATGGCGGCGGCGCAGAAGACCAGGAACTGGGCGTTGTCGTGCGGGGTGTCGCCCGGATCGTACAGGCTGCCCAGCTCGGCGTTGCCGATGGAGTAGTTGAGGTGTTTGCCGGAGCCGTTGATGCCGGAGAAAGGCTTTTCGTGCAGCAGGCAGATCATGCCGTAGCGCTTGGCCACGCTGCGCAGGGTGGTCATGACCATCTGGTTGTGGTCGGTGGCCAGATTGCCGACCTCGTAGATGGGCGCGATCTCGAACTGGCTCGGCGCGACTTCGTTGTGGCGGGTCTTGACGGGCACGCCAAGCTTGAACAGCTCGCGCTCAACTTCCATCATGAAAGACAGCACGCGGCGGGGAACCACGCCGAAGTACTGGTCCTCGAACTCCTGGCCCTTGGCGGACTTGGCGCCGAAGAGGGAGCGGCCCGCGATAAGCAGGTCGGGACGGGAGAACACGAAGTTGCGGTCGATGAGGAAGTACTCCTGCTCAGGACCGGCAAAGGAGGTGATGGGCAGCTTGGACTCGACTCCGAAAAGCTTGAGGACGCGTTTGGCCTGCTTGTTCAGGGCCTGGTTGGAGCGCAGCAGCGGGGTCTTCTTGTCAAGCGCCTCGCCGGTCCAGGAGAGGAACGCGGTGGGGATGCACAGGAAGGTGCCGTTGGGGTTCTCAAGGATGTAGGCAGGGCTCGTCACGTCCCAGGCGGTGTAGCCGCGGGCTTCGAAGGTGGAGCGCAGGCCGCCGGAGGGGAAGCTGGAGGCGTCGGGCTCGCCCTGGATCAGCAGTTTGCCGCTGAATTCGGCGATGGCGCCGCCCTTGCCGTCGGGCACCAGGAACGCGTCGTGTTTTTCGGCGGTCATGCCGGTGAGCGGGTAGAACACGTGGGTGAAGTGCGTCGCGCCTTTCTCAATGGCCCAGTCCTTCATGGTGTTTGCGACCACGTCAGCAATGGAGGCGTCCAGTTTCTCACCAAGTTCGATGGTCTTCTGCAGGGACTTGTAGACAGCCTTCGGCAGGCGCTCTTTCATCACCTTGTCGCTGAAGACGTTGGCGCCAAAAATGTCGGTGGGCTTGGTGTCGTGGTAGTTGAGGGGGGCGTGCGCCGGTTTGTAATTGATGACTGCCGAGATGGCGTTCAGACGTGCCTGGATTCCGCTCATGGTGGCTGACTCCTGTAAGTGTGGCGTTAGGTGTTCCTTGACAGTATTGTGGAATGTGGCCCTGATTCTTTTGTGCTCTTGCTTGCGCTGGCACTGTAGTTCAACTGGCCTATCCGAATCAACCCTGGCCGCTACGAACAGACGGTTTCTGTCGCCTGTCCAAAACATTATTTAAGAAAGGTATCAAGAATCGGGCCAAAGAAGGAAGTCGTGTTATTTCAGTGGATAGCTAAAACATGCAGGGGGAGGGGGCGAGCTTTGTTGCAATTTTGTAAAATGTACAGCAATGCACGTTGGCGTATGTGACAATTTTGTGCGGAACAATTTGGGCACGATTGAAAATTTGTCTGCTGGAAAGGGGCGCAAGGTCAGGCTAGCTGACACCTTGTCGATTCAGGTAGGTGCCAAGCCTCCGATCTTCTGTGAGTATGTGTGTCATAACCCAGTCCTTGAGGAAAATGCCGACCTCTTTCTTCGGGGTCATGCGCTTGGAGGCATAATACGAGGCGAATTCCTGCAAGGCTTGTTGTATCTGCTCATGCTTCCTCTGGTGCTGGGCGAAACCTGGGTAACCAGTGTCTTGCATGAGTTTGTTCTCGGTACTGAAATGCCGGTTGGTATGGGCAATGAGTTTTGGGAACAATTCTTCTGCATTGCCTGTGCTGTCCCCGTCAAATAATGCGGAGTAGAGCACCTTTGCGGACTCGTAGATTTCCATGTGCTGCTGATCAATGACTTTGACATTGACCGCGTATTCGTCATGCCACTGGAAATAATCCCCGCCCGAGTCGTGGCTTACAGTCTTGCCGAGACGCTTTTCATAGGTTTCCAGAAGCTTCCAGCGGACAATGGGAATA
Source organism: Humidesulfovibrio sp. (assembly GCF_031082295.1). GTDB lineage: Bacteria > Desulfobacterota > Desulfovibrionia > Desulfovibrionales > Desulfovibrionaceae > Humidesulfovibrio. The sequence continues at coordinate 5,622 of NZ_JAVHLD010000021.1, read as the reverse complement.
TCCGAGATAACATGGCCGGGTATGGTGTAGATGACTGTGCCCTTGGCGGCATTGGCCTTGAAGAGGCAAGGGGTGTCGAAAAGGACGGTGCTCTCGTTGAAGAACTCGCCAGGGCCGAGGGACTCTATGAGGCGTTGGCCAACATAAAGAGCCACCTTGCCGGATTTGACAAGGCAAAGCGTCGGCTGAGTGCAGGGTTTGAGGGCTTCGCCGCTTGTTTCCATATGCGAACCGATCGTGACGGCGATATCGTTCTGGCGAGTGCAGGTCAGGCCGTCGCCGAAGAGGCGGCTTGTGTACAGGAAGCTGCGGATGTCCTGGAGGCGAACCATTTCCTCGTAGAGGCCGTTGTTCTTCACGAACATGGCATAGAGGTCCAGCGGGATGCGCAACGCCTGGACAAAATTGGCGGCGCGGTATGTCTCGAGGGAACCCTTGTTGGTGAGCGCCGTGTATTCGCCCAAAAGGCCGCCAGTGGTCAAAGTGCTGTAGACACCGCTCTTGGTGCGGATCACCTCCACCTGGCCGGTGAGGATGAGGTGTACGCAATCGGCCTTGCGGCCGGCCTTGAGGATAAGGGTCTCGGGGTTGAACTTCACCACCGGACAGTTGAGCAACACCCGCAGCTTGCTGCTGGAAACCGTTGGGAAATAGGCGTTGAGGTAGTGGTAGGCGTAAGATCGAACGTAATCCTGGTGTGCGGGGATGAGCACATCGACCATGCCGAAGGGCGCGCCGGAACCGATCTCCTTCTGCCTGTAGGTAAGCGGAAGGGCCGTGTGCGCAAGCAGAATCTTTCCGGATTTGTCGTGGGCGAAATCCTCGGCATCGCCGTGGATCATGCCGCCCCCTATGTCGAGTTTCTTAAGGTCCACCGGCTCTTGGTAATTGGCGTAGACCTCGTCATACAATTCTTGTGAAAGGCCCGGAGCATCAGGATCGGAGGTGATCATCTTGCGTAGCAGGCCCAGGCTGGCGATGTCCGCAAAGTGGGCATAGGTCCGGTAGCCGTTGCGATCAAGGGTGCGGAAGAGCATCACCGTGGTCTCCACCGGGTGCGGAGAAAACACCGGCTTCACCTCGAGCGTGTCGATGTCGTTCCACTTGCCGAGCTCAAGGTCGTGAAATTCAAAGTAATGGTCGAACTCTTCCTCGCTGGTCATGGCCAGGGCCGCGAGCTTTTTCATGACTGACGCACGTACGAGCTTGGTGGCGTAGTAAGGGATGCGGTGGTCGGAGCGCATGAGAGCCGGCAGGCCGCAGAAATGATCGTCGTGGGCGTGGGTGTGGAAGATGCCGGAAATCTCGTTGACGCTGATGCCAAGAGCATTCAGGCTGTGCATGATGTTGGGTCCGGCGTCGAGGAGGTAGACATTGCCCTGGAATATGATGATGCTCGCCATGGCCGGGCGGTTGGGATCCCAGCCGTCGCCCTCTCCCGAGTGCAGAACGGCGAAGTAGTCGCGCTTGATGTGGTGGAAGCCGAGAACATAGGAAGGCTTGCACAGGGAGTGCTCTGTGGTGTTCAGATCAACCCGCACGGATTCCTTGCCGTAGGAGATCTCAAACTGGTTCACCTTGAGGCGCTTCACAAAAACCTTGTTGCGAATTTCCTGCGGCTCATTCTCTACGACCACAAGATCAACATATTCATCCATGCGGCGAATCTTGCCGAAGGCGAACTTGAGCTTCAGGCGCATCCAGGCCTTGGCATCGGACTTCGAAGCGCCTGCCTCAAGCATCTCTTCTTCAGAAATGAGGCCGTAGTTGCCGCGGTAGATGTACTCCATCTGCGCTTCGACCTGCTTGCGCAGGCCAATGAGAGCGGGCTTGACCCCGGTGTTGTTTGGGTGGCCGGGAATAATCATGCCCTGTCGGTAGAACATCTGTAGGATGGGGAATTCTGAGAGGTTGGCGAAACGGCCATGCTGGATGAGCTCGTCGGAGAGAAGGATGGCGTTTGGGCCTGTTTCAAACGAAACGCCATCCACCTCGACGTTTTGGATCAAGCCTCGCTTCATGAGGTGCTTGACGCTGTCCGCCGGGCAGCCGCACAGAATATAGACATCCGCATCCGGGACGCTGACGAAGAAAATCCCTTCAGCAACCTTGATTTTGGAGATTTTACCCATGCGCTCCCTATTGCCTTCGGCGTGCAGGCCGCATCATGCGGAGGGGCCTGGCGCCATGGTCAGCAGGCTTTCATGAGCTGTCAGTCACCATGAAAGTCAGAGTTCAATTCTTATCTATTCCGATGCAGCTTTAAAGTCCACAAAGGCCTTACCCTGGTGAGTGGTATTTGTCTACGAAATTGATTTATAGAAGATTTTGATGGCATGTCGGTATTGAATTCGAGTTGCTATTGGGTGTAGGTTATTAAAATATATACCGGCCACGAATCATAAAATCAAAACAGCACCAGCGAAGTGATGTACATGGAAGAAAAGCCAGCGAAAATTCTAATTGTCGATGATGAACTCATCAACCGGAAGGTTCTTGAAGGTTTGCTTAAGGCCAGTGGGCTGGAGTGCGTGACGGCCGACTCCGGCCAGATGGCGCTGTCGTTGATAGATGAAACGATCGATCTCGTCCTTCTGGACATAATGATGCCTGGCATGGATGGGTATTTGGTTGCCAAGGCGATACGCGAAATCCCGAAGCTCTCGGACATTCCCATTGTCATGGTGACGGCGCTTTCGGCAAAGGAGGACCGCCTTAAGGCCGTTGAATGCGGAGCCAACGATTTTGTCGCCAAGCCCATCGACTCCACCGAGCTCAGCGTGCGCATGACTTCGCTCTTGCGCATGAAGGGCTACCGTGACGAAGTGAAACGTTATCAGCAACGTTTGGAGCAGATGGTCTCGGAGAAGACCAAAGCGCTGCGGGCAACATTGGTCGAACTGGAGCACGCGCGGCTTGAAACGGTGCGGGCGCACATGGAGACGATTCACAAGCTCTCTGCAGCGGCGGAATACAAGGATGAGGACACTGCCAGCCACATTCATCGCATGAGCCGCTATTGCGCGGTCATCGCCGATCAGTTCGGGCTCGATGAGGACGCGGTGGATCTGATATTGAACAGCAGCCCCATGCACGACATCGGAAAGATGGGCATTCCCGACGCCATCCTGCTCAAGCCGGGAAAGCTTGATGATCAGGAATGGGAGGTCATGCGGCGGCATACCGTGATGGGGGCCAATATTCTGGGCGGTAGCAGCTCCAAATACTTGGAGGCCGGCGCACTCATCGCAGCCACGCACCACGAAAAATGGGACGGAACCGGTTATCCTGAACGCCTTTCCGGCGTTAACATACCGCTTTTCGGGCGCATTGCGGCGATAGCGGATGTCTTTGACGCCCTGACGACCAAACGACCGTACAAGGATGCCTACAGCAATGAAAAGGCGGTATCGATAATGGCCCAGGGGCGTGGGACACATTTCGACCCGACGTTGTACGACATTTTCATCGCCAACTTCGCCCTCATTGAGGACATCCAGCGCGAGTGCCGCGACTAGCCTCCCGTGTTTTCAAGCTCCTGCATGATGCGGCGCAGCTCTTCGGAGAGTCGCGTCAGGCTGTTGATGGTGTTGCGGCATTCCTCTACTGAGTCCAGCGTGGTGCCTGCGATGGCCATGATGTCCTTGACGGCGTGATCGATCTCGCCGCTGGCGCCGGACTGTTCTTCGGCAGCGGTGGCAATGGCCCGAATCTGGTCCGAGGTGGACGAGGCCAGACTTAAGACCTGCTCAAGCGAGGCGATGGAGTCCCCGGCAAGCCGGTTCGCTTCTTCAATCGCAAGGTTTGACCGCTCTACATTCTGAATGCTTTGCCTGGAGCCGTTCTGAACGGAGGTGATGGCCTGGCCGACCTCCTTGGTGGCGACCATGGTCTTTTCCGCCAGCTTGCGCACCTCGTCGGCGACGACGGCAAAGCCGCGACCCGCATCACCGGCGCGAGCCGCCTCAATGGCTGCGTTCAAGGCCAGCAGGTTGGTCTGGTCGGCAATGTCGTTGATGACGTTGAGGATGTTGTCGATGCCCTTGACGCTCTCTCCAAGCTCATTCATCTGTTCACTCATGCTTGTGGAGAGTTTGTGCACCGCGCCGATGGCCTCCACTGCATGATTCACAACTTCCTTGCCCTTCAGCGCCGTTTCGCGCACACGATCCGCGTCGAGTGAGGCTGTGGAGGCGTTGCGCGAAATCTCAAGAATCGTTGCGTTCATCTCGTCCATTGCTGTGGCCGTTTCCGTTGTGCGGGCCTTCTGGATGTCCGCTCCACCCTCGATGTTCGTGACCTGTTGCACCAGCGCGCCCGAGACGGCCTCAACCCCTTGCGCCACATCGTGCATTTTGGTTCCAGCTTCCTTCAGACCCTGGGTGCGCGCCAGGCTTGCCTGTTCCTGGGCGATGCGCGCTTCCTTGAGCGCCTCCTCGGCCTTTTCAGCCATCTTGAGGGCTTCGCCTTCCTTGGCGCAAACGTTTTGCATTCCTTCTTTGAGCTTCATGACCATGTGCCGCAGACCATTGGCCAACACACCAAGCTCATCGCCGCTCGTGAACTCAAGCTTGCGGTCCAGGTCACCCTCGGCAACGGCAGACGAAAAGGCCATGCAGAGCGAGACCGGCTTGGCCACGGTTGTGTTGACGAGCCAGATGATGAACATCGCCAGAGCAAGGGCGATGCCGCCGCCCAGCAGCATTCCTTTCTTTGCCGCCGCGGCCGCGGCCTGTTCGATGTCTTCAAGAGGGGCGAAGACGAGAATTGTCCACCCGGTTGTCTTGTCCTTGCGAACGGAAACAGCCTTGCTACCGTTGTCATTAAATTCTAGAAAATCAGTGGATTCAACTGCAAGAGCGCGCTTGCCCCATTCTGTCTTGCCAAGGTCTTCCTTCAATAACAGATCCTTGTTGGGATGTGCCACCGTCATGCCGGAAGGGCCAAGAATGGCGACATAGCCTGTGCTGCCGATCTTCATCGCGTTGACCTGAGCCGTCAGCGCGTCAAGGTTGATCGCGGCGCTAAGGACGCCAACAATGGCACCTTCGACATCAGTGATCTTCTGGGCGAGGATGACAACCTTCTTGCCTGTGGTGCGGCTTTGGATAGGCTTGCCGATGGAACGGGTGTTGCCGGCTTCGACAATTCCCTTGAAATAGTCTCGGTCAGCGACGTTGACCTTTTTCCCTGGGGCTGTATTCGCCGTGGACGCTAGTAAATCACCTTTCAGGTCAAATATATTGATGTACTCAAGTGTTGATCCTTCCATCTCTTTCAGAATTTCAGAGAAATGCGCGCCAGCCTGGTTTGCATTGCCATTAGCGAACACCTCTCGGACAAAGCTTTCCTTGCTCCAGTAGCTGAGCATCTGGTAGGAGATGTCGATATCTCCACCAAGATCTTTCGCAATTGCCTCTGACAAGAGCGTCATGCTTTCTTTCGACATCGACTGCATGCTTGTGCGTGTCAGAGATGCGTTCAGCCAGATGACTACCGCAAAGCCGATGATCACCAACGCCACAGCGGGAACAAGGAATTTTGTCTTAATTCCAACAGATTTCATCTGCGTATTCCTCCAGGCATCCGGGTATTGAGCTCAAGTGAGTTGATTACCTTATT
>NZ_JAVHLD010000020.1 GCF_031082295.1 Humidesulfovibrio sp. | reverse complement strand
GTACAGACGATGCAATACGACAGCTTCGGCACCCTGTTGCAGGTGCGGGGCGACGTGGTGCGCCTGCCCATCGGCTTCGCGGGCGGCCTGTTCGACGCCGACACCGGCCTGACGCGCTTCGTCTGGCGAGACTACGACGCCGACACCGGGCGCTTCACGGCGCTGGACCCTCTCGGCAACAAGGGCGGGGACAGCGACTGGTACGGGTATTGCGTCGATGACCCGGTGAACCGGGTGGACGTGTGGGGGTTGAAGAGCAATGACGACAAACCATACTTCTGCAATTGGTCCAAGTGTGACGAAACCGGGACGCTACAGGGCGACTACATACCAATAGGAGTTCATCCTGGTGCTGAGCCGTTTTTGACCGACTTCTCGGTCAAAGTGCCGGACACAGTGGCTGGCCTCTTTCGAAGTGATAATAGCACTGAGGGAATACGCATACCGCTTGGTATTGACTATGTCACTCCATTTCGCGAGTATTATGAGCGGAAAAAATAGCAACTTCAACAAACAAGGCCATAGGCCGAACTGGAGATAGGTTATGCGAGGGGCGTGGTATATTGTTGATGTCTACAGTTTCACATGCATCGTTAGGGCTGCGGTTACAGCAATCCAAGACAAGGACAATTCCACGCTTCTCGTAATCACTGCTGTGGCGCTGATGGGAGTACTCTTCCTTTCATGGCAAACATACAGAGGCTCTCGATTTGCAAGCAGGTTGTTGGCGCTCTACATCATCGCCAACGTTGTTTCCAACGTCTGGCCATATCTTGTTGGAGCGCACAGAATAGACGTATACAGTATGTATTGGCTTGTTTTCTTTGCCTACCTGTTTGGTGGCGCAATTAAGCTCTGGCGCATCAAGGAACTTCCAACGCGCTTCACCGATCCGCCAGCGGAACCCCCGGCCCACGCCTGACGCCGACACCGGGCGCTTCACGGCACTCGACCCGTTGCGCGAGAAAGGCGGCGACAGCGACTGGTACGGGTACTGCGTCGATGACCCGGTGAATCGGGTCGATGTGTGGGGGTTGTTTGTTTTCAAGGAACGGCCCCTGGACAGTCCCATCGGCTCCTTGCCCAAGATCACCACGCCGTGGCTCGACAAGCGCAACCTGGAAGTCAAGCATGTGCAAGGTTGGTTTGAGGACGGGACCGGCGAAAATATTGGCTAGTTTTCCGATGGCGTCCATGCAGATGAACATCACCCGGAAGGAGACTACAGCCCCAGAAGTGAAAGCTTTCCTGACGATATCGCGCGTGAAGCATTGCGGCGTTGGCCGCCGGAAAAAGATTCGCCCTATTCCTGCACCAGCGACAACTGCCAGGACTGGGAAGCGCAAATGCGGCAGCGCATGTACGAGGTAGGGCGAGAACAACGCGGTTCATCGCTTGATCCCAGATAGCGGCCAAGCCGACGAAGGTGGTGACATGAAAACAAGAAATGGCAACAAAAGAAGACGTCTGCTCCTCGCTCTTCTCGTGTTCGCTGCGGCCATACTCCTGGCTTGGCAAGCCAACGTGCATCCCCCGACATCCGCACTCCTGAACAGGCTCTTCCGCAGCGACATCTACGACCCGGTCTCGCACGGTCAGGAGATTGCGCTTTGGGAGAAAGGCGCCACGATCCGCGAGCCGTTTACAGTGCCATTCGCCAACGAATACGAACTAGCCATCCGGTACCACGGTAAATATCCACCGTTGTTCTTCCGGCCCAAGTGCGTACTCGACATAGAGTACTATCAAGGTGATCAACTGGTGCTCCGCAATCGCTACGAAAACAACATGCCGGAATCGACAAACCAATCTGGAAAATGCCTGGGGAACTCGCTTGATATAGTCTTGCTGCCGCAGCACATGGGCACGCAAGCTCATTCTGTCGTCGTCCGAGTTGTTGAGCCGGATGAACGGATGGAAGCATATAATGGGCATATGAAGCTTGTGGTACGGGGCAGCCCGTACTGGTAATTCCATCTCATGGCGCTTCACGGCGCCGTGCTGGGTAAATCGACCCGCTCGGCGCAAAGGGCGGCGACAAGGACTGGTAGGGCTACTGCGTCGATGACCCGGTGAATCGGGTGGACCTGTGGGGGGTGGAGACAGAAGAAACGGGGCGGGGAGCTGGCGTGCTCCTCGCCCCGTCGGCGTTGTTGGTGCGCTCAACCGTGTGCGCGCTTCTACTCTTGACCGGAGTCCAGGGGCGGCGCCCCCTGGGCAGCTCTCCCCTACTCCAGCACAGCTCCTTGCGCGGCGCTGGACACGCGGGCGGCGTAGCGCTTGAGGAATGGCGAGTTGATCTTTTTGCGCTTGGGCTTGAAGGAGGCCTTGCGGCGAGCCAGTTCGGCCTCGTCCACCAGCAGGTTCAGCTTGCGCGCCGGGATGTCGATTTCGATGAGGTCGCCCTCTTGCACCAGGCCGATGAGACCGCCGCTGGCCGCCTCTGGCGAGACGTGGCCGATGGCGGCCCCGCGCGAGCCTCCGGAGAAGCGGCCGTCGGTGATGAGCGCGACGGACTCGCCCAGGCCCATGCCCATGATGGTGCTGGTGGGGGTGAGCATTTCGCGCATGCCGGGTCCGCCCTTGGGTCCTTCGTAGCGGATGACCACGGCGTCGCCGGGCTGAATCGCCCCGGCCAGGATGGCCGTCACGGCTTCCTCCTCGGAGTCGAAGGGCCGCGCCTTGGCTCTCCGGCGCATCATCTCGGGCACCACCGCGGACTGCTTGACCACGGCCCCCTGTGGCGCCAGGTTGCCCCGGAGCACGGCGATGCCGCCCTCGTTGGCGTAGGGCTCGCCCACGGGCCGGATGATCTCGTAGTCGCGCACGCGGGACTTGTTCTCGGCCAGGTTCTCGCCCACGGTCTTGCCGGTGCAGGTCATGGCGCCCTTTTCGATGCGCCCGGCGCTGGCCAGCTCGGCCATGACGGCCTGGATGCCGCCGGCGGCGTGCAGGTCCTGGATGTAGTGCTGGCCCGCGGGCGACAGGCGGCACAGGTTCGGCGTGTTGCGGCTCACCTCGTCGAAGATGGTCAGGTCGAGGTTCAGGCCCGCCTCTCGGAAGATTGCCGGCAGGTGCAGCACGGTGTTGGTGGAGCAGCCCAGGGCCATGTCGAGCGTCACGGCGTTTTTCACGCTCTTCTCGGTGACGATGTCGCGCGGGCGGATGCCCTGCTTGAGCAGCTCCATGATCTGCATGCCCGCCTGCTTGGCCAGGCGGATGCGCGCGGCCTGCACGGCCGGGATGGTGCCGTTGCCGGGCAGGGCCAGGCCGATGGTTTCCGACAGGCAGTTCATGGAGTTGGCCGTGAACATGCCCGCGCAGGAGCCGCAGCCGGGGCAGGCGTTCTCCTCCAGCTCGTCCAGCTCGGCCTCGTCCATCTTGCCGAGCTTCACCCGGCCCACGGCCTCGAACACGTTGATGAGGTCCACGCGCTTGCCGCGCACCTCGCCCGCGAGCATGGGCCCACCGGACACGACGATGGTGGGGATGTTGAGCCGCAGGGCCGCCATGAGCATGCCCGGCACGACCTTGTCGCAGTTGGGCACGAGCACCAGCGCGTCAAAGGGGTGCGCCGTGGCCATGATCTCCACCGAGTCGGCGATGAGCTCGCGGCTGGGGAGCGACATGCGCATGCCCTCGTGGTTCATGGCCAGGCCGTCGCACACGCCGATGACCGGGAACTCCATGGGCGTGCCGCCCGCCATGCGCACTCCGTCCTTCACCGCCCGGGCGATGTTGCCCAGGTGGATGTGGCCGGGGATGATCTCGTTGGCCGCGTTGGCGATGCCGATGAGCGGGCGGCGCATCTCCTCGCGCGTCAGGCCCAGGGCCGACAGCAGCGAGCGGTGCGGGGCCTTTTCCAGGCCGCCGGTCATCTTGGAGCTTCGGGCGGTCATCTTCTTGCTGGTCTTGCTGACGGACATGGATCCTCCTTGGAAGGTTCAGCGCCTGAGGGGGCGAAATTCGCGGCGAATGTCGGCGGGCGCTCACTCGCGCCGGGCTGCCCATTCCGACTGCCTTTCTTCCGTTCGTCGGCCTTGCGCTATGTCCTGGCGGCCCCGGCCTTATTTCCTTGCAGCGATGAGGCTGGCCAGCCCGGCCACGCAGGTGGTGGCCAAAACCAGCGCCAGGGACTGCCACAGGGGCAGAAACTCCACCTTGAGAAACAGCGGCGGCACGTCGAGCACGCTCCGCAGCCAGCTCTGCAAAAACTTCAGGCACACCAGGGACAGCAAGCTGCCGCAAAGCCCCTGCACCACGCCGTTGGCGAAGAGCGGGGCGCGGATGAACCAGGGGCGCGCGCCCACCAGCGACAAGATCTCCACCTCGTCCTTGCGCGCCAGCATCATGAGCTTCAGCGTGTTGCCCACCACAAGCCCCACCACCAGCGCAAAAAACCCGAGCGCGGGCCAAGCGGCCTTCTGCACCAGGGCTATCCAGCCCGTGGCCAGGGTCAGCTGCGTGGGGTTGTAGGTCACCTGCTCCACGCCATCCAGCCCCTTGAGCCGGGCGTACATGCGGCCCATCCAGGGCTCGGGCTGCTCGTCCGGCGGAATGTTGAAGCTCACCAGCGCCGTGGCGGGCAGGGGGTTGTCGCCCTCCAGCCAGGAGAAGTCCTCGCCGGAGCTGGCGTTGCCCTCGGCGCCCGTCAGGGCGCCGCCGGAAGTCCGGGGCGCCAGCCCGCGCATGAGCTCGGACAGGGCCGCGCGCGGGGTGAAGGTCGAAACCTCGGCGATGCCGGGCGCGCGCTTCAGGTCCGCCCACTGGGCCTCCACCGCGGTTAAGTCCGCGCCCACTTTCCAGTAGATCTGGAAGCGCGCCTGGGCCTGGGTGCGCAGCACCTCTGTCTGCACGTTGTGCAGAATCAGGAGGCCGGTGCCGGCCAAGAGCGCCACCATGCACACGGTGAGCAGCGTGCAGAGCTGTGGCAGGGGGAAGCGGCGCATGTCGGCCACGCCGCGCAGGAACAGTTTGGTCGTGCTCACAGGCTGCCCCCGATGATGGGCTTGGTGTCCAGCACCGAGCCGGGCGAGCCCGGCGGAGGCGGCTTGATCTCACCGCGCACCAGATGCACCTGCCGGGCCTCCGGCGCCCAGGAGAGCACCTCGCGGTTGTGCGTGGCCATGATGATGGTGGTGCCGTAAGTGTTGAACTGCTTGAACAGCTCGATCAAGTGGCGCGAAAGGTCGGAGTCGAGGTTGCCCGTGGGCTCGTCGGCCAGGATCAGCTCCGGGTTGACCACCATGCTGCGGGCGATGGCCACGCGCTGCTGCTCGCCGCCGGAAAGCTCGCGGCAGGGCGCGTAGGAGCGCTCCTCCAGGTCCAGCGCGCGGATGACGGCGCGCACGCGGCGGTCGATGCTCACCGAGGACACCCCGCGCACCTCAAGCGCTATGGCGATGTTCTCGAACACGGTGCGCTCGGGCAGCACCTTGAAGTCCTGGAACACCACGGCGACCTTGCGGCGAAGCTCTGGCAGCTGCACGCCGCGCAGGCGCATGAGGTCCACGCCCGCGACGTCGGCCGCGCCGCTCTTGGGCTTCAGGTCGCCGTAGAGCACGCGCAAAAGGGTGGTCTTGCCCGCGCCGGAAGGGCCGGTCAAGAACACGAACTCGCCACGCTCCACATGCAGCGTGACGTCCTTCAGGGCCTGCGCTCCGCCCAGGGTCAGATTCACATGTTCCAGATGCACCATACGTCCGGTCTGCTTACGCCAAATGATTGCGCTTTGGAAGAGGCTCCCACCTGGGCGCGATTTGGCCCTTTGCAGGAGGGGCGGTATTCGGTATCGGATATGGGAAGGTTTGGGAAAGGGGGTGTGGGCGATGGGGTGTTGTTTGTGCGGAACCTACTTGTGGAAGGATGAACCACCGCTGGAAGTGGTCTATCGCACGGGTGACCAAGACTACTGCGTGTTTCATGCGCCAATGAGCGAAAAATGGACGCCGGACGGGAGAGGGCTATATCCGGTTGACGAGTTTAATGCGTTGGTTTTTGAGCGCATCAAATTTGTGATCAGGAATGTGGAGGCAGAGGACAAGGATGTTATCTGCAATTTACGCGGCACCGTATTCCCGGGGGATATTTCCTTTACGGACTTTGCCGAGGAGCATGCACTACCAAGCCTTAACCTTTTGGATGTTACATTCTGCGGCAAAGTGAAGTTCACAGGAGCTCCGTTTGACGGTAAAGCGGACTTCTCAAGAGTCAATTTTCTGGGCGAGGCGAGCTTCACTGGTGCAAATTTCAGGAGTGAAGCAATATTCTCAATGTCAATGTTTAAAGGAAATTTAGACTTTTCCGACGCGATATTTAATAGTGAAACGACTTTTTCAGGTGCTGCATTTCGCGGTGAAGTCACTTTCTTCAACGCAACCATGTTTAAAGATCGAACGTTCTTTAATAACACTACATTCGAGAGCAAGCTAAGGGGCATGGATGTCGTGTTTCAGAGCGAGGCAAACTTCCACGAAGCCAGATTCAACGGGGATGTATACTTCCACGAGGCCATGTTCGGTGGTCAGGCATATTTCAGAGGTTCCCAATTTCGTGACCAGGCAGTTTTCTACAGGGCCAGTTTCGTTGGTGAGGGGGTCTTTCGGGAGATCCTATTCGGCGGAGAGACGAACTTCAGCTTCACCAGATTCGGTGGTAATGCAGACTTCTCCAGGGCAAACTTCTCAGAAAAGACGCGGTTTGTCGGGGCAGATTTTAGTGACGTCGGGCATTTCGACTTTGCCATGTTCAGCCGCGAAGTTGACTTTGAAAGATCACGCTGGATGGATACATCTTTTGCTCAAGCCCGCTTCGGTGATCTGGCCCGATTTCTTTGGGCGACGTTTAATCAACCTGTTAATTTCTCTGGAATTCATGCAAATGAATCCGCTGTGCAGTTCCATCAATTATCGGAGTCCTCGCTAAGTAATCTTATCTTTCAGGAAAGAGAGATAGATTATATTTCATTCAAAGGGTGTCGCACATGGCCACCCACGTTGAAGCTTGAGAGTTCACCATACCACGACTACAAGGCTTGCGAGGCTCTGTTCAGACTACTCAAGCGCACTGCCGACGAAGAAAAGAACATGCAAATGGTATCAGACTGGCACCTCAAAGAAAAACTCATGAAACTAAAGGCGCTATTGGCCAACGAGAAAAGTATTGATGCTCTCGACAAATTCGAAGATCTAAACTCGTCCTTCTGCCAACGATCCTGGGCCTGGATAAAACTTTTCTGCTTCTCACCTCTCATAGTGAAGTTGCGGCTAACGGGCCTCTATTGGTTTTCAAGCGGCTTTGGAGAGCGACCAGTTCGTGCTTTTTGGGTACTGGCGTTCCTCTGTGCGCTGGTGCTTGCACTGAATGCTGTACCCACGCCTTCCTGGGTGCCAAGCCTCCGGACTGATGACTTCGCAAACGCAACCTTGGCCTATATTCCCTTTACTAAGGACATCCAAGGTGACGGTTGGATAAGATTTGGCCGCGGCTTGTGGCAGTTCCTCATCGCCGTGCAGTTCACCCTGTTCGCCCTGGCCGTGCGCAACCGCTTCCGGCGCTAATCGTTAGCCCTACGGCTGGCACGGCTACTACGGCGAAACGGGTGGAGGCGCTTCAAACGGCCCGGTGTACCGGGGCAAGGTGACGCTGCCCAATGGGGTGCGCGGGAAGGTGTCGCCGCCAGCCAAGCCGGGCAAGGTGGTTCCGCCCCCGCCGCCTGCGCCCAGGCAGCCGCATCTGACCTGGGACCAGGGCAGAGGCGTGCTGCGCGATGAACAAGGCCGCGTCATGACCGACAAGGGCTACAGCGGGCGGGGGGATGCGGAGAACAATTCCAGCCAGGAACATGTGGAAGACCATGGCCCCATCCCCCAAGGTAATTGGAGAATCAAGGAAATCACGAACCCGAACTATCGGACGGATTTGACCCGTCCGATATACCGGCTTGTTCCTGATGATGAGACACGTGCGAGGGTCGAGGCCATGGGCCGCAAACCGGACAGTTTCCTCATCCACGGCGGTGACGAAGCTCGTACGGCCTCGACCGGCTGCATCATCGTGGATCGCAACACGCGTCAACAGCTCAAGTCACATCTGGGAGGATGGATTCATGTCGGGAAATAGAGCGCAGTGGCTTCTGGGCGTTGTTGCCGTGGCGTTCCTTGCTTTTCCTGGGGCTGCCGTTGCCGGGCAGGCCATGTCCCGCCTCCTCGCGAACGAACCAGCAGGCGCCTACCATAAGCCCAGGATGGAAAAGCCGCCCTATTCGGCCGTGCTCGCCGAAGACCACCACATCCTCGTTGGCCTTGGCCCGGATCGGGATCGCGAATTCAATCTGACTGGCAAGTACGCCAAGGATGTCCTTGCCATGCTGGGGCCGGCGCCCAGGACGCACTTCGGGGAAAATGACGACTCCCTGTACTGTTACCTTTCCTCCAGGCCCGGTGACGACACGGCACTGGTGTTCGTGGTGTACCCGGACTGGCTGATGCGTGTCCATGTTCAGGCAGAGAAGAACCGCATCATCAAGTATCGCGAGCGTTGCCAGGACACGGACGCCGTCAGTGCCGCTGTGGGCACAAAGGGTGGGTTGCGCCTTGGCATGAGCCGGGACGAGGTGCTCGCCATCTTCGGGCCGCCGCATCGGGTAACTGGCAACAGCGTCGAATACTCATCGGAGCGCCCAGTCAGGAAAGGCGAATTCGGAAACACGGTCTGGCGTTCACAGCAAATATGGTTCGACAAGAACGCCAAGGTGAGCGGATTCTCCATTCTGGCGAATACGCTGGACTGACCAGCCGGGTCCTGTGCCGGTGTACCGGGGCAAGGTGACGCTGCCCAATGAGGTGCGCGGGAAGGTGTCGCCGCCAGCCTAAGCAAACCGGCCCGGCCACCCCACAAAGAAGCGGCCGGGCCGGTTGTTGTTTTCAGGGTCGGCCCTAGTCCTTGAACAAGTGCTTCAGCCCGTGGGGCTGGCAGCGCAGGTACTGCGGCGGGGCGTGCACCTGCGCGCCCAGCGCCGCCGCCGCGTGCCACGGCCAGCGCGGGTTGTAGAGCATGGCCCGGCCCAGCGCCACCAGGTCGGCCTGGCCGCTGGTGATGATTTCCTCGGCCTGCCCGGGCTCGGTGATGAGCCCCACCGCGATGACCGGCAGGCCCGTCTCGTCCTTGATGCGCCGCGCCAGCGGCACCTGGTAGCCCGGCCCCACCGGTATCTTCTGCTGCGGGGCCAGCCCGCCGCTCGAAACATGGATGTACGCCACGCCCAGCTCCCCCAGCCTGCGGCACAGCGCCACGCTCTGGTCCTCGTCCCAGCCGCCCTCCACCCAGTCCGTGGCGGAGATGCGCACCCCGAGCGGGATGTGCGCGGGCAGCGCGCCGCGCATGGCCTGGAAGGTCTCGAGCGGCAGGCGCATGCGGTTCTCCAGGCTGCCTCCATACTCGTCCGCGCGCTGGTTCGAGAGCGGCGAGAGGAACTCGTGCAGCAGATAGCCGTGGGCGCAGTGCATCTCCACGCAGTCCAAGCCCAGGCGCGCCGCCCGGCCCGCGGCCTCGGCAAAGGCCTGGCGCACTTCCGCAAGGCCCGCGGCGTCCAGCTCCCTGGGTGGTGCGTCGCCGGGGGCGAAGCACGCGCGCGAGGGCGCCAGCGTGGTCCAGCCCTCGGGCTCTGCGGGGGGGATGTTGCCCCCGCCAAGCCAGGGCAGGTCGCAGGAGCCCTTGCGCCCCGCATGGGCCAGCTGCACCGCCACGCGGATGGGCGAGTGCGCGCGGATGAACTGGAGCACCCGCGCCAGGGCGATCTCGCACTCGTCGTTCCACAGGCCCAGGTCCGCGCGGGAGATGCGGCCCTCGGGCGTCACGGCCGTGGCCTCGACGATGAGCAGGCCCGCGCCGGACAGGGCCAGCGCGCCGTAGTGGGCCAGGTGCCAGTCGCCCGCCAGGCCGTCCTGCGCCGAGTATTGGCACATGGGCGGGATGACGATGCGGTTCTCAAGGCTGAGCGGGCCGGTGGCGGCCCGGCCGAGGGTGAAGGGGCTGAACAGTGCGCTCATGGCGACCTCCGGGAGTATGCCGTGCACCCTACGCCCGAGTTCGCCCGCGGGCAATCATGTGCTCCGGCCAGGCACCACGACCCGGCGCCCCGGGCGCCCGCCAATCCGCGACGCGTTGCCGCAACACGGTTGCGTTGCGAGGCTCCTTTGGGCTATCAGGGAGAAAGAACCAGATACGTCATCAATTTTTCTGCGCCCAAGGCGCGCATCGCGGGGGCCGCATGAGCCTGACCAATCTTGATTCCCTGTTGAGCCCCAAAGCCGTGGCGGTCATCGGCGCGACCAACGAGCCGGGCAACATCGGCTACCTCGTCATGAAAAACCTGATGGGCGGCGGCTTCCCCGGCCCGGTGATGCCCGTGAGCTTCGAGGCCGAGGCCATCGCCGGGGTGCTGACGTACTCCTCCGTGGCCGACCTGCCCAAGACTCCGGACCTGGCCATCGTCTGCAAGCCGCTGCAAAAGGCCCCCGCCATCGTGGACGCCCTGCGCAAGCGCGGCACGCGCTCCGTGGTGCTCATGGGACCGGGCTACGCCCGCCTGGACGACAAGAGCCGCGCCCGGCTCAAGGCCGAGCTGCTGGAGGCGGCGCAGCCGCCGTCCCTGCGCATCCTGGGGCCGAAGTGCATGGGCCTCATCGTGCCCTCGCTGAACCTGAACGCGAGCCTCGCCCACACCGCCAGCCTGCCCGGCAAGACGGCCTTCCTGTCCCAGTCCGACAGCCTGTTCACCACGGTTCTGGACTGGGCCAAGAGCCACGGCATCGGCTTCTCGCACATGATCTCCCTCGGCGCGCAGATCGACGTCAGCTTCGCCGACATCATGGACTACCTCGGCAGCGACCCCCTGGTGCGCTCGATCCTGCTCTACGTGGAGTCCATCCACGATGCGCGTGGATTCGTCTCGGCCGCGCGGGCGGCCTCGCGCAACAAGCCGGTGCTGGCGCTCCGGCCCGGGCAGGGCCTGCAGAACGCCCTGGCCGAGCTGGCGGCCATGGAGGGCGCAAGCGGCGCCATCGGCGCGGGCTCGCTGCCCCACGGGCTGAACGCCACCTCCGACGAGGTTTACGACGTGGCCTTCCGCCGCGCGGGCATGCTGCGCGTGGAAAGCATCGACGGACTTTTCGACGCCGCCCAGACCCTGGCCGGGGCCAAGCCCGTGCGCGGCGACCGCCTGGCCATCCTGGTCAACGGCTCCTCGGCGGGCATCATGGCCGCGGACGCCCTGCTGGCCCACGGCGGGCGGCTGGCGCGCTTCACCGACGAGACCACCCAGGCCCTGGACAAGCTGCTGCACGGGGGCCTGGTGGCCAACCCGCTGGGCCTGCCCTTCGGCGCAAAGCCCATGGACTGGGTGGAGATCCTGCAGACCGTGCTCACCGACCCCGGCGTGGACGCCGCCCTCATGCTGCACGTGCCCTTTGCCGGGCTCTCCGGCGTGGAGACGGCCCAGGCCGTGGCCCTGGCGGCCAAAAAGGCCAAGCGCATGGTGCTCACCTCGTGGATGGGCTCGGAGCTGGCGCACAAGGCGCGCGCGGTCTTCGCCGACGCCGGGGTGCCCACCTACGAGACCCCGGAGCAGGCCATCCGCGCGTTTCTGTACATGGTGCAGTTCCAGAAGAACCAGGAAATGCTCATCCAGACCCCTGACTCCCTGCCCACGGACTTCTTTCCCGACACCACCGCCGCGCGCGAGGTTTGCGCCCGCGCCCTGGCCGAGGGCCGCAGCGACCTGACCCCCGCCGAGGCCAAGGACGTGCTCACCGCCTACGGCATCCCCGTCGTGGAAACCCAGAGCGCCACCAGCGCCCGCCAGGCGGTCATCGCCGCCGACGAGCTGGGCTACCCCGTGGCGCTCAAGCTCAAGAGCCCGCAGATCAGCCAGCCCCAGGAGGTCGGCGGGGTGTACCTGGACCTGGAAGGCCCGGACAAGGTCTGGGAGGCCGCGGCCAGCATCCTGTCCAGGGTCTCGCGCCAGCGGCCCGACGCCTACGTGGAGGGCTTTGTGGTGCAGAAGATGGGCCGGCGCACCGGCGCGCACGAGCTGTTCGTCTCCGCGCACCTGGATCCGGTGTTCGGGCCGGTCATCGCCTTCGGCCACGGCGGCGTCGCTCGGGAGATGATCCGCGACCGCGCCGTGACCCTGCCCCCGCTGAACATGAGCCTGGCCCACGAGCTCATCAGCCGCACGCGCATCTACAACCTGCTGCACGGCTCGCCCCAGCACCCGGCGGCGGACATCGACGACATCTGCCTGACCATCATCCAGATCTCCCAGCTCATCATCGACGTGCCGCAGATCTGCGCGCTGGACATCAACCCGCTCTACGCCGACGACGGGGGCGTGCTCTCGCTGGGGGCCAAGATACGCGTGGCGCCGGAGACGCGCCCCGGCGCGGAGCGCCTGGCCATCCGCCCCTACCCGCGCGAGCTGGAAGAATGCATGGTGCTGAAGAACGGCCGCAAGGTCACGCTCAGGCCCATCCGCCCCGAGGACGAGCCCGCGCACCGCGAGTTCATCTCCAAGCTCTCCGACGAGGACCTGCGCCTGCGCTTCTTCGGCGTGGTCCGGCGCGACTTCGACCACAAGGACATGGCCCGCTTCACCCAGATCGACTACGACCGCGAGATGGCCTTCATCGCCACGGCCATCAGCGAGGGCGGCCTGCCCGAGACGCTCGGCGTGGTGCGCACGGCCACCAAGCCCGACAACACCGAGGCCGAGTTCGCCATCGTGGTGCGCTCGGACCAGAAGGGCACGGGCCTGGGCAGCCTCCTGTTCCAGAAGATGATCAGCTACACCAAGGGCCGCGGCACCCACCACATCAAGGGCCAGACCATGGTCGAGAACAAGGCCATGCAGGGGCTCTCCAAGAAGTTCGGCTTCGAGATCAGCGTCAATCCCGACGAGGAGCTGGTGGACATGGTGCTGGACCTTACGGCCAAGCCCGAATAAAAGTCGACCCCGCGGGGCCGCCTGGCCCCCGTCACCCTGAAGCAATTATTCTCGGAGGCAACCCCAAGATGAAGACCTTCTTCGCGGCGCGCATGGAGCGCTGCATCGGCTGCCAGAGCTGCTCGCTGGCGTGCGCCCGGCTGGTGCACAAGCGCCTGTCCTGGTACACGGCGGGCATCCGCATCGGCTCCTCCGGCGGCATCTCCACCGGGTTCGAGGCGCGCGTCTGCCTGGCCTGCGATCCGCCCCCGTGCGCGGCCGCCTGCCCCACCGGCTCGCTGACCCCGCGAAAAGAGGACGGCGGCGTCAAGCAGGACCGCAAGCTCTGCATCCGCTGCGGCAAGTGCGTCAAGGCCTGCCCGGTGAACGCCATCGTGCAGGACGAGCTGAACAACCCCTACATGTGCATCCACTGCGGGCGCTGCGTCAGCTTCTGCCCGCACAACTGCCTGGAGCTGGCCGAAAAGGGCCAGGCGGGCTTCGTGCAGGAGGTGGCGGAATGATACGCGACGACTTCCGCATCCTGCTGGTGGACCTTTCGATCCGCAAGGCGCACATCGTGGACCTGCCGGGACGCGAGACATACATCGGCGGCTCCGGCCTGGCGGCCATGCTGTTCGAGAAGTACGGCGACACCGCAGCCCCCTGGGACGACCCCAACCAGCCGCTGATCTTCGCCATCGGCCCGCTGACGGGCTACTTCCCGCTCATGAGCAAGACCGTGTGCGGGTTCCTCTCGCCCTACCACGGCCAGTACGCGGAGTCCCACGCGGGCGGGCGCAGCGCCCTGGCCCTGCGCTTCGCGGACATGGACGCCCTGGTCATCGTGGGCAAGGCCAACGTGCCCTGCGTGCTCTCCGTGGGCTCGCGGCACATGGAGATCAAGAACGCGCCGTTCCTGTGGGGCAAGGACGTGTTCACCACGGGCAAGATGCTCCGCCACATGCTGCCCGGCAGCGGCCACCGCAGCATCCTGCGCATCGGCCCCGCGGGCGAGAACGGCTGCGCCTACGCCTGCATCAACGTGGACACGTACCGGCACTTCGGGCGGCTGGGCTCCGGCTCGGTCATGGGGTCCAAGAACCTGAAGGCCATCGCCCTGGTGGGCGACGCCTCGTTCCCCCTGCCGGAGGGCAAGGACTACGCCAAGTGCTTCCATGAGATCTACGACCAGCTCACCGAGACCTCCATGATGAGCAAGTACCACGACCTGGGCACCGCCGGGAACGTGGCCGCGCTGGACGGGCTCAAGTCGCTGCCGTGGCGCAACCTCCAGGCCACCAGCGATCCGGAGCGCATCGACGGCATCAGCGGCGAGAAGTTCGCCAAGGACATGCTCCTGCGCAACACCGCCTGCTCCGGCTGCCCGGTGGGCTGCATCCACATCGGCTACCTGCGCGAGAAGTTCATGGCCGACAACCGCTACCTGTACCGCCAGGTGGCCTACGACTACGAGCCCATCTTCGCCCTGGGGTCCATGCTGGGCTTCGGCGACGGCTTCAAGGTGCTGGGCCTCATGGACGCCGTGGAGCGCGAGGGCCTGGACTGCATGAGCAGCGGCGTGGCCCTGGCCTGGGCCACGGAGGCCGTGGAGAAAGGGCTCATCACCGAGGCCGAGACCCTGGTGCCGCTGGCCTTTGGCGAGGCCGAGGGCTACAAGGCGGCCATCCGCCACCTGGGCGCGGCCACCAACGAGTTCTACCGCCTGCTGGCCCAGGGCACGCTTGTGGCCGCAAAGCGCTACCAGGGCGAGGACTTCGCCTGCGTGCTGGGCCAGGAGATGGCCGGCTACGCCACGGGCGAGACCTTCTTCGTGTCCGAGAGCTTAAGCTTCCGGCACTCGCACCTGGACTCCAGCGCCTACTCCGCCGACCAGAAGAAGCAGGAAAAGGACGCGGGAATGATCGTGTCGGGGTTCGTGAAGGACGAGGCCAGCCGCTGCGTGCTCACCAGCGTCGTGGGCTGCCTGTTCGCGCGCGGGGTCTACACCGAGGACCGCCTCAAGGCCGCGCTGGCCAGCCTGGGCCTGCAGAACGTGGCCGACAACCTGGCCGCGGCCGGAGAGGCCATCCAGAAGCTGCGCTGGCGGCTGCGGCTGCGTTCCGGCTGCGACCCCATGAGCTCCAAGATCCCCAAGCGCTACACCGAGGTGGTGACCTGGAAAGGCCCCATCGACACAGCCTACATGGAGGAGCTGCGCCAGGCCTACGCCACGCGGCTGCTTGAGCTGGGCCGCGAGGAGGGCGCCTAGCCGCCTCGCGCCGAACCGCAACAAACCACAACGCACAACAACAAGGGGCGGTCTTTGCAGGCCGCCCCTTTTGCTTGCCCGCCAGCCGGGCGCCAGGCCGTCCTGCGGCCTAGTCCTTGTAAACCGCGCGGATGGTCAGGAATTCGTCCAGGTTGTTCAAGAGGATGTCGGTCATGGACGGGTCGAAGTGCTTGCCCCGTTCCTTGCCGAAATGCTCCGTCACCTGGTCCACGGACCAAGCGGGCCGGTAGATGCGGTCGCTCATGAGCGCGTCGAAGACATCTGCCACGGCGGCCAGGCGGCCATAGACGTGGATGCCCTCACCGCCGAGCCCGGTGGGATAGCCGGTGCCGTCATAGCGCTCGTGGTGGTGCAGCGAGATGATGGCCGCGGCCTTGAGCATGGGCCGCTGCGAGGACTTGAGGATCTCGTAGCCGATGGACGGGTGGGTCTGGATGAGCACGAGCTCCTCGGGCGTCAGCAGCCCGGGCTTGTTCAGCACGCTGTCCGGGATGCCGAGCTTGCCGACGTCGTGCATGGGCGCGGCCAGGCGCAGCAGCCGGGCCTCTTCTTCCGGCAGGCCGTACTTCAGCGCCAGGATGTAGATGTACTCGGCCACGCGGCGCACGTGGTTGCCGGTCTCGTGCGAGCGCCATTCAATGGTCTCGCCGAGGGTGTGGATGATCTCGCGCTGGGTGTCCTCGACTTCCTTGTTCAGGTGCAGGTTGTCGAACGCGATGGAGACGTTGGTGAAGAAGATCTCCACCAGCTGGCGGTCCAGGTCGGACAGGGGGGCGCAGCCCTCCAGGTATATGACGGACTCCGAGCCGTTGCGGCTGCAGAAGTAGCCGACGTAGCGCTTGCCGTTAAAGAACAGGCTGGTGCGCTTCTGCACCGCGTCCACGACCAGGGCGTGGATCTCCGCGGGCAGCACGTCCTCGACGTTCTTGCGGACGTATTCCTGGAAGTCGCCGGTGGCGGCCAGGATGTTGAACTGGCCCTTGTGGTTCACCGCGGCGAAGCCGGAGGCCTGGCAGACCACGGCGTTCCTGTGCAGGGCCAGGATGGACGTGATCTGGGTCAGCACGCCTGTGGAGAACTTTTCCAGCGACTGCAGCTCGAAGATGTTCTCCGAGGCCTCGATGATCTTCTCCAGCCCCCGGCGGTTGGCCTCGATGGTGGCGATGTCGCAGCTGGTGCGCAGGGCCGAGACGATGGTGGTGATGAGCTTCTGGGCGGTGAGCTCGGTCTTTTCCTTGTAGTCGTTGATGTCGTATTCGACGATGACGCGCTCTTCCGGGGCCTGGCCCGGCTGGCCGGTGCGCAGGATGATGCGCACGAAGTGGTTCTGCATCTCCTCGCGGATGTACTGCACCAGCCGCAAGCCCGTGTCGTTCTCCTCCATGACCACGTCGAGCAGGATCACGGCGATGTCGGGGTTGGCGGTCAGGATCTCGCGCGCCTCCTGCCCGGTGTAGGCGGAGAAAAACTGCAGCGGTCGGCCCTTGTAGTGGAAGCCGGAGAGCACCAGCCGGGTCACGTCGTGCACCTCGGCCTCGTCGTCCACCACGAGAACCTTCCAGGCCCCGTTCATGGTCAGGGAACAGCCTTCCACAGGCGCCTTCTGCTGTGGCGCCTCGTCCTTGAACAAGAGTTCGTCGTCCGCGTGTATGCTCATTGGGCCCTCGATCCTTCAAGCGGGATGTCCAGGGTGAAGGTGGTCCCCTGTCCGGGGTTGCTCTCGCAACGCACCGTGCCCTGCAGTTTTTGCGTCACGATGTTGTAGAGGATGTGCAGGCCAAGTCCCGTGCCACCACGTCCTCGCTTGGTAGTGTAGAATGGCTCGAAAATCTTGTCCAGATGTTCCGGCGCGATGCCTTTGCCGTCGTCGCTGAACACGATGAGCATGCGCCCTTCGTTGTGGCCGATGTTAATTCGTATTATCCCGGCCTGTCCTGGATCATAGGCGTGCGTGAGGGCGTTCATCACAAGATTCGTCAGGATCTGCGAGAAGGCGCCGGGGTAGGAATCGATGACAAGCTTCTCGTCGCAGGAAAGCTCCACCTTCACGGCGGTCTTCTTCAGGTGGGGCTTGAGCGAGAGCAGCACCTCGTCCAGGTACTCGCACAGGTTGAAGGAGCGGCGCTCCTCGGTGGAGCGGTCCACGGCCACCTGCTTGAAGCTGCGGATCAGGTCCGACGCGCGGCGCAGGTTGGAGAGGATCATGCGCGTGGACTCGTCGCACATGCCGAGAAACTCCTCCAGCTTGGAGCGCTTGAGCTCGCCGCCATGGTACGCCTCCAGCATGGCCTTGGTCTTGTCCTCCAGGTGCGAAGCCGCGGTGACGCCGATGCCCACCGGGGTGTTGATCTCGTGCGCCACGCCCGCCACCAGCCCGCCAAGTGACGCCATCTTCTCCGACTCCACCAGCTGCCTGTGCGTGCGGTTCAGCTGCTCCAGGGTCTCCTTGAGCTCCTGGTTGGCCTCCTCCAGCTGTTGGGTGCGCTCGAGCACGCGCTGTTCCAGGCTCTCGTTCAGGCGCTGGATCAGCTCCTCGGACTGCTTGCGCGCGGTGATGTCGCGCGAGAAGCTGGCCAGCTGCCGGGGGGTGCCATCTGAGTCCAGGATGGGGTAGATGGTGACGGAGTAGTAGAAGCCGTCGCGCTCCTCCTCGAAGCTGCGCGGGCTTTTGGTGCGCACGGCCTCGCGGGTTTGCAGGCGGCGGGTCTCGGCCGCGTTGGGCGGCAGGTGGTCGTAGATGTAGTGGCCGGTCATCTCCTCCGGGGAGAGCCCGCGCCGCATGGCCCCGTGCTCGTTGATGGCCAGGATGCGCCCCTCCACGTCCATGAGGATGGCGGAGTCGGAGGTGGCGTTGAACAGGGCGCTGATGCGCGCGGAGCTCTCGCGCAGCTCCTCCACGGCCTTCTTGCGCTCTGTCACGTCGGAGAGCATGCCGTCGATGCGCACGAGGTTGCCGTCGGCGTCGCGCACGGCCCGGGCGATGATGGAACACCAGATGAGGGTGCCGTCCCGCTTGCGCATGGCCATCTCCATGCCGTCCACGGAGCCGTTCTCGGAGAGCATGCGCAACAGCCTGGCGCGGCCCAGGGGGTAGGCGTAGATCTGCTTGCCCACGTCCGTGACCTGGGCCATGAGCTCCTCTGGCGAGCCGTAGCCAAGGATGCGGGCCAGGGCCGGGTTGGCCACGGCGAAGCGGCCCTCCGGCGTGGTCTGGAAGATGCCCTCCGGCGCGTTCAGGAAGATGCCGCGGTAGTTTTCCTCGGCCTTGCGCAGGGCCTCTTCCACGCGCCTGCGCTCCACGATCTCAAGCTCGCGCTGGCGGATGGTCTCCTTGAGCTCGTCGGCGTGGCGGGTCAGCAGGCGCTCGCGCTCGATGTGGTAGTCGATGCGGCGCACCATCTCGTCCGGGGTGATGCGCATCTCGGCCAGCATGCTGCCGTAGACGTCGCTCAGGATCCTGGTCTCCTCCGGGGTGAAGACCCCGGCCTTGCCCAGGGCCTTGTGCGCGGCGGCGGCGCCCACCACGCCGGAGAAGGCCTTCTCCACCTCGGCGTAGAGCGCGGCCAGCATGGTCACGGAGATGCTGGTGCGGCCGAAGAGGTCAAGGGTGCGCATGCTCCCGAGGATGATCTCCTGCACCTCCGCCTTGCGCATGTATTCCATGAGCGTGCGCTCCATGAGCCTGCACTTCTCCGCCAGGTCGATGTCCGACTCCACCTGCGGCCCGCTTTCGCGCTCGCGGCGGGAGGTCTCGCCCGTGAATTCGCCCAGCACGGCCAGTTCCTCGCGCGAGGGGGCGGTCAGCAGGGAGACGAGGACGTACAGGCCCAGGTTGAAGGTCAGGGTCCAGAACACGGAGTGCGTCACCGGGTTCAGGCTGGTCAGGCCGAACAGGGCCTCGGAGCGCAGAAGGGGCAGCCCGAACAGGCCGTTTTGCACCGGCCCGCCCCAGATGTTTCCGCTCTTGGAGAGCGCCGGCAGCAGCATGGTGTGCATCCAGAGCAGAAACCCGGCGCTTAAGCCCGCCAAGGCGCCGGCCCTGGTGCCGCCGCGCCAGAAGATGCCGCCCAGGATGGCCGGGGCGAACTGCAGCACCGCGCCGAAGGCGATGATGCCGATGTTCACCAGGATGTAGGACTCGCCCACCACGCTCTCGAACCAGTAGGAGACCAGAATCAGGAAGGCCACGCAGGCCCAGCGGCATTGCAGCAGGCGGCGCTTCAGGAAGTGCAGGGCCGACACCCGCTCGATGACGGGCAGCAGCACATGGTTGGTCAGCATCACGGCGTTGGTCATGGACGAGACCATGACCATGCACATGGCCGCGGAAAAGCCGCCCAGAAACACCAGCAGCGCAAGGCCGGCCCTGCCGTGCAGGGCGGGCAGCCCCAGAACGTAGATGTCGCCCCGCGAAGGATCAAGCCCGGCCGCGATGCCAGCCGCCGCGATGGGCACCACGAAGGCGTTGATGACCAGCAGGTACAGCGGGAACACCCAGGACGCCGTGCGGATGTGCTTCTCGCTTGCGTTTTCCACCACGGCCAAGTGGAACTGGTGCGGCAGGAAGATGATGGCGGACATGGCCAGCAGCAGATAGCTGGCCCAAAGCACGTAGGACGAGCCGCCCGTGTAGCCCGCCCCCCCCAGGGACAGGATGGCGGAAAGGCGGTCCGGCGGCAGGCTGGACAGAAGGTCGCCCAGGCCCCCGTGCAGGCCATACACCGCGAACAGCCCCACGCTCACCAGGGCCACCAGCTTGATGACGGCCTCGGCGGTGATGGTTGCGATCATGCCGGGGTGGCGGTCGGTTGGGTCGATGCGGCGCACGCCGAGCAAGATGGTGTAGGCGATCATGAGCCCCACCACCAGCGGCCCGACGAAGTCCAGGATGACCGACTGCCCACCCGCCACCAGTGAAAAGGTGGAGATGACGCTCTTGAGCTGCAGGGCCACGTAGGGCACGCTGCCCAGGAAGGCCACGGTGGTGGCCAGGGCCGCGATGCGGTGGCTCTTGCCGTAGCGCGCGGCCAAAAGGTCGGCGATGCTGGTGATGTGGAAGCTCGACTTGATGCGCACGAGCTTGCGCAGGATGCTCCACCACAGGGCCGCGCACAGGGTCGGCCCGATGTAGATGGTCAGGAAGATCAGGCCCGAGCCCACGGCCTTGCCCACGGACCCGTAGAAGGTCCAGCTGGTGCAGTAGGTGGCCAGCGACAGCGCGTAGACCCAAGGGTTGTCCGTCACCGGGCGGCCCGCTTCGGAGCGGCGCTCGGCCCACCTGGCCAGCAGGAACAGGCCGCTTATGTAGCAGGCCAGAAACAGCAGCACCAGGAGCGGACTAAACATCGGCGCCCCCGCCCGGCTCGTCGTCGGCGTCGTCGGCGTCGGCGGCGCCGCGCGCGGCCAGGAACAGCACCCCGATGCCCAGCCCCCAGGCCGCGAACAGCCAGCCTAAGAGGTTCTCAGGCCTGGGGATGGACAGAATGGGCCAGTTGAAGACGAGCAGGAGCGTCACGAAGATGAAGCGGGAAACGCCGGGCTTTCCGAACGGCAGCTTCATCCCTCCCCTCCTTTGCTTGTCCGTGCAGGACCATGGCGCACGAGACGCTCTTTCGCGTCCCATAACGCCATCCTGTGCATTTATGCAACATGGCAAAGGGTTATTGCGTAGTCGCACCGGCCAGGGCCGGGGCACGGCGGAAGGGGACTAGCCCAGCTCGGCCACCTGCCGCGCCAGGGCCATGAGCTCCGGCGGGCCGACGGGCTTGGGCAGGAAGGCCAGGGGTGTGGTGGCCAGGGCCGCGGCGCGGGTCTCCTGGTCGGTGTAGGCGGTGATGTAGGCCACCGGCGGCCCGCCGCGCTCGCGGATTCTCCGGGCCGTCTCGATGCCGTCCATTTCGCCGCTCAGGTGGATGTCCATGAGCACCAGGTCCGGGCGCACCGCCTCCAGCGCGGCCAGGGCTTCCTCGCCCGAGGGCACAGTGGCCCCCACGCAATGGCCCAGGCGCTTGATCTGCATGGTGATGGCCAGGGCGATGATGCTCTCGTCCTCCACGACGAGAAAGGTCAGCGTCCGGCTCATGTGCGCTCCTCCACCGGGAACACCAGACGGAAGAGCGCCCCGTCAGCCGTGGTCTGGGCGCTCACCGTGCCGCCAAGCTGGCGGGCCAGGCTGGTGATCAGGGTCAGCCCCAGGGTGGCGGGGCTCTCCAGGCTGAAGTTAAGCGGCAGGCCCGGCCCGTTGTCCTCCACGCTCAGCTCGATGTGGCCGTCCTTGCGCTCAAGCGCCACGCGCAGGCGCGCCTCCTGGCCCCCCTTGAAGGCGTGCTTCACGGCGTTCATGACCATCTCGTTCAGCACCAGCCCGCAGGGGATGGACCGGGTGATGGGCAGCCGCATCTCCTGCACCGCGAAGTCCAGCTGCACGCCCTCGTCGGAGCTGGCCACCACGCGCTCCACCAGCCTGGGCACGTACTCGCCCATGGCCACGCTGGACAGGTCGTCGGAGCCGTAGAGTTCCTCGTGCACCAGGGCCATGGCCGAGATGCGCTTCTGGCTCTCCTCGAACATGGCGCGGTCCTGGGGGTCGATGACGTACTCGGCCTGGAGGAAGAGCAGGCTTGAGATGACCTGCAGGTTGTTCTTCACGCGGTGGTGGATCTCCTTCAGCAGTATCTCCTTTTCGTGCAGCGAGTTGCGCACGTCGAGCTCGGCGTCCAGGCGTCCCACCACCTGCCAGCAGGAGTTCATGAGCAGGGCAAGCTGCTGCACGTCGACGTCCTGATAGTCGCCTTGCTTGTTGCCCACCCCGGCCACGGCCACGATGCGCTCCCCCTGGAGCACGGGCACGGTCATGAAGTTCTTGAGCGCCACGTGGCCTTCCGGGTAGCCCCGCTTCAGGGGATTGGGAGCCTCAAAGTCGTTGACCACGATGGCCTTTCTCTGGCGCACGGCCTCGCCCCAGATGCCGGTCTTGTCGAGATGGTAGCTCTTGGACGCGCCCGGAACGGCGCACTCGGCCATGACCTCGCTGGACCAGGTGTTGAGCACGAATTCCTGGCGCTCCTCGCTGTAGTGGTAGACGTAGCCGATGCGGCTCCCCGTCAGCCTCAGCGACTCTGTCAGGGCGATGTCGAGGTACTCCTGCACGGAGTCGGCCTTGTGTTGCAGGACCCGCACCAAGGACTCCAGCCAGGCGTTGTGGCTGCGCACTTCCTCCTCGGCCTTTTTCCTCGCGGTGATGTCCAGGAACACGACAATGCCCGCGCTGACCTGGCCGTGGTCGTCCAGAATGGGCGCGGCGTTGGCCCAGACGATGCGGTCGTCGCCCTCGGCCCGGCGGATGACGAACTCCCGGCTGTTGGTCTCCCCGTAGAGGACCGCGCGCGCCAGGGGCACCTCCGTGGTCTCCAGCGGGCGGCCGTCCAGGTCCAGCATCTTCCAGCCGCCCACGTACTGGTTCACTCCCGCGCCGAGGACGGTCTCGTCGGCCACGCCGCGGATCATGAGCCCGGCCTTGTTCACGTAGCGCAGGCGGCCGCTGGGGGCGTCGGCGATGGCGATGCCCGCCTGGCTCTGGTCCATGGCCGCCTGGAGGACGGCCTCGCTCTTTCGCAGGGCCACTTCCGCCGCCTTGCGCTCGGTTATGTCCAGCCCGTAGACGTTGACGTACCCGTCCGCAGGCACCGGGCGGACGGCGAAGGTGTAGGAACGGCCCGCCAAATCGCGCTCGAAATGCTGCACATCGCCCTGCTGCAAGGCGCGGGCGGCAAAGCTGGCGTATTCGTCCGGCAGGGTGTGCCCCACCGACAGGCCCAGGTGCGCCAGGAGTTCCACGCTGGCGTTATTGGCCATGAGCAACTGGCCCGAGGCGGAAACGCGCAGCACCGGGCTCGGGTTCTCCTGGTAGAAGCGCGCCATGCTGCGCACCTCGGTCTGCGCCGCGAGCACCTGGGCGTACGACCTGGAGAGCCCTTCCTGCATGCTGTTCAAGGTCTGGGCCAGCATGTCCAGCTCATCGCCCGCGGGCTTCTTTTCCAGGGCCAGGGGCGCGTTGTCGCCCCCCAGGGTAAAGGCGCCCAGGTGCTCGGCCACGGCGGCCAGATGCCGGGAGACCATGCGGCTGGTGAGCCAGAACATGAGCCCCGCCACCAGCAGCACCATGGCGGAGTTGAAGGCCAGGACCACCCATGCGGTGCGCAAGGCCTCGCCCCGCAAGGCCACCAGGTCGGCCTGGAGGTGCAGCACGCCCAGCTCCTGGCTCTGCCCGTTGTACACGACGCGCAGCGCGATTTCCCGGTCAAGCACGCCCTTGTTCCGCCGCTCTCCGGACTGGACGACGACGCCCCTCGCGTCGCGCACGCTGGCGAAGGTGATGTACCGGAAATGCCGGATGCCCTCCACGTGCAGCAACAGCTGCTCGCGGTCGAAATCCCAGAGCGAGGCGGCCGCGCTTTTGGCCTTGGTGCTCTCGATGACCTTGAACTCCTCGGAGACGGCCTCCAGCGTGCGCTGATATTCCCACCAGGCGCGCGCGCCGGCAAAAAGCACGATGAGCACGCCGCTGAAGAGCAGCACCCGCCTGAGCAGTCGTCTGGTCAGGGGATTTTTCACCCGCATGGCCGCGCCGTTCATGATGCCGCCCCGGCAAACCGGCAGGCGCGTGGCGCCGTGCGCGTGCATGCTGCGTGTTGACTGCTTTCGCTCATTGCTCCTGCCCGGCCTCTTGTGGGGTCATTACAATTCCAATCGCAACGATAAGCCATGCGCGGGCTTTGAGCAAGCAACCCAGCCTGTTCCCTGGAAAGTGCGCCGCCCTCGCAACCCCTGCGGCGGGGCTCATGGCGCCTCTTGGGCAATCCCGACCCCTGCCAGCCCCGCCCTGGTCAGCCGCTCGATGGTGCCGTCGCGCTTCATCTCGCGCAGGGCCGCGGCCAGCTTCGGCACGAGGTCCGCGTGGCGCTTGTTGAGGTAGATGTGCATGTTCCGGCGCTCAAGGGGCGGGCTGAGGGCGCGCACACCCTGATAGCCCCGGCTGCGGGCGGCCTCCAGCCCGGTGAGCAGGTCCAGCACCACCACCTCGACACGCCCCTTATCGAGCAGGGCGAAAAGGGACTCCTCGTTTTTGACGCTGGTGCGGGCGCGCACGCCCGCGGTGTGTGCCTCCACGATCTTCCAGCCGGTGACGAGGCCCACGTGGTAGGGCTTGAGCCCGTCCCAGCCGTTGACCCGCATGGCCGGGTCCTTGGTGAAGGCCGTGAACAGGAATTCGCCCACGGGCTCGGGCACCATGACAAGGTTCGGATAAACGCGCTCCAGACCGGCGATGCGCACGTAAATGCCATCGTCGATGCCCTCGTTGGCGTTGAGCAAGGCCCGCTCGGCCGTCAGCCGCACCAGCCGCACGGGAAGGCCGTTGCGCCGGTAAGCCTCGGCGACGATGCGGTCATTGATGCCGGTGCCGCCTGGCCGGGAGAGCGGGGCGGGGTCGGCGGAATTGAGACGGAGGGGCTCGGCGGCCTGCGCGCGCGACGGAAAGGCGAGGCACAGGCACAGAAGCATCGCCGCAAGCATGCTCCGGCGGCGGCAAGGGCTCTCGGCGCGGCTCATGGCGCCCCTCCGTCAACCCCGTAGCCTGCCAGCCCCGCCCTGGTCAGCCGCTCGATGGTGCCGTCGCGCTTCATCTCGCGCAGCGCCTCGACCAGCCTTGGAACCAGCACCGCGTGGCGCTTGTTGAGGTAGATGTACATGGGTGGATCGGCCAAGGGCGGCAACAAGGCACGCATGCCCTTGTACCCTCTCCGGCGGATGATCTCTCGACCTGTGTACAGGTCCGCAATGACGACCTGGGCGCGGTTCATGTCCAGCATGAGGAAGAGGGTTTCCTGATCGCGGGCGCGCTTGAGCTTGCTCGGGTCGGGGACGTTCCGCTCCACCAGTTTCCAGCCCCGGACATAGGCCGCCTGGGGGCCATTCAAATCGCCCCAGGACACATGCTTGAGCGCGGGGTCGCGGGTGAAGGCGGCACAGGGAAAAGTGCTCATGGACTCGGGCACCATGACGAGTTCTGGATAATTGGCGGTGAGACCGTCGATGCGCGGGTAGTTGCCATCGTCTATGCCCTGCACAACGTTTTGCAGAGCCCGTTCGGAAGGCAGCACCACCAGCCGCACCGGCACGCCGATGCGCCGGAAGCCCTCGGCGACGATTCGGTCCTCGTACCCCTTGCCGTCGGCGCTGGAATGAGGCGGAGCGCCATCGGTGTTGAGACGGAAGGGTTCGGCGGCCTGCGCGCGCACCGGCAGGGCGGCCACGAGCGCGGCCAGCACCAGACAAAGGGCGACAGTCCGTCGCGTCAAGGGGCTGGTTTGAGGGAACATGGCTTTATCAATACTCCAGCCAGAGGAAATCAGGCAAGCTTTAATTCAGGCGAACCACTTCTCTTCACGCCATTGTCATCGGCCCGCGCCTTGCATATGATGCGCGCCGGGCGCGCGGCCCGGAAACAAACGCAACACGCGAGCAAAGCACGAGGACGGGCATGGCGCAGAACATCGAATTCGTTGAGCATATCGGCATAGACAGGCTGCTTGGCAAG
Source organism: Humidesulfovibrio sp. (assembly GCF_031082295.1). Classification (GTDB taxonomy): domain Bacteria; phylum Desulfobacterota; class Desulfovibrionia; order Desulfovibrionales; family Desulfovibrionaceae; genus Humidesulfovibrio. Next base: position 25,830 of record NZ_JAVHLD010000020.1, on the reverse strand, counting down.
CGCAGGGCGCTGCTCTACCCGGCTGCCAGCGGCTCGGACTATTTCCTGCGCTTTCTGCGCGCCCGGCACCCCGCCTTCCTCGGCAACATCGTCGGCCTGGCCGACCGCGACCCCAACAAGCAGGGCCTGAGCCAGCAGGGCTTCACGGTCCACGGCCCCGGCGAGATCAAGGCCCTGGGCGTCGACTGCGTGGTCATCACCTCCAACGAATATTCCGCGCCCATGCGCGCGGAGCTGGCGGCCCTGCTCGGCCCTGAGGTGGACATCCTCCTGGCCGACTCCCTGCGCGAGTACTGGGACGACGCGGCCAGGCTCTCGAAGCTGGCGGCCAAGGCCGCCACCCTGCCGCCCGTGGGCGACACCCCCGAAACAGGCGCCCCGCGCGAGCACCTGGGCAGTTTTTTCCTCGGCATGCCGCTGGGGCCGGGGCAGTTCACCCGCTCCACCAAGGGCATCCTGACCTACCAGTTCCTGGAGCAGATCAGGCTGCCGCAGGACTTGACCGGCAAGCGCGTGCTCGACCTGGCCTCCTCCGACGGGTTCTACACCTTCGAGTGCGAGGCGCGCGGCGCGGCGGAAGTGGTCTCGGTGGAGGGGCCGGAATGGAAGGACGGCAGCGGCTTCAAGCGCTATGACTTCGCCTACAAACGCTACGGCTCAAAGGCCAGGCCCCTGGCCGCCTACGTGGAGGACCTGGACCCGCTGGTGCACGGCACCTTCGACCTGACCCTGTGCCTGGGCCTGTACTATCACCTGCGCGACCCGTTCTACTGCCTGCGGAAGCTGTTCGACATGACCAGCGGCACGCTCATCGTCACGGGCCGCACTGTGCGCATGGCGCCGTACGACCCCATCCACCCGGGCCAGCCGGCGTCGGTCATGATGCTCTCGGACAAAAGCTTCGGCAAATGGACGGCCAACACCCACGCCCTCATCGACATGCTGAAGATCGCCGGGTTCTCGCGGATCGAGGTGCTGTTCGACTTCTGCCCCGAGGGCAGCCTCATCGCGTCGACCGCCATAGCGGCCCACAGATAGGCCGCCAGGCAATCGCGGCCCACAGGTAGGCCGGGCCAAAGCCACCCAAAGGGAGCCGCCCAAAGGGAGCGGCCCGGCAGGGAGCCTGCGGCTACTTGGCCACCAGCTCCCAGGTCAGCTGGGTGTCGGGGTCGATGTCGCGGGTGGCGGCTTTGCCCAGCAGCCCCTCGAAGTGCTCGGCCAGAATCTCGCCCGTGCCCGGGCGCTTGACCCACAGGTTGGCCTTGGTGAACGCCTCGCCCTTTTTGATGGGCGCGATGGTGACGCAACTTGCGTAGGCGAAGTCGATGGTCACCTGCTCCTCCGGCAGCACGCCCTTTGTGCCGCCCAGGGCCTTGTGGATGATGCGGCTGCCCTCGATGAGCTGGCGCATTTCCTCGGGATCCATGGACAGGGAGACGTCCGGGCCGGGCCAGGACTTGTCGGAGGTGTAGTGGCGCTCCAGCATGGAGGCCCCGAGGGACACCGCGCCCAGGCAGGGATAGATGGTCATGGTGTGGTCGGACAGGCCCACCGGCGCGTCCGGGAAGGCCTGCATGAGCTCCACCATGGCGCCCAGGCGCACCTTCTCCGGCGGGGTAGGGTACATGCTGGTGGTGTGCATCAGCGCGAAGGGCACCTTGCGGGCGCGCATGATGTCGACGCTTTTGGAGATGCTCTCCATGCTGTTCATGCCCGTGGAGAGGATCATCGGCTTGCCGAAGCCCGCGATGTGGTCGATGAGCGGGTAGTTGTTGCACTCGCCGGACCCGATCTTGTAGCCGCACACGCCCATGGACTCCAGGCGGTCCGCCGCGGCGCGGGAGAACGGCGTGGACAGGTAGATCATGCCAAGGCTCTCCACCAGGTCCTTCAGGCGGCGCTCGTCGGCCTCAGAGAGCTGGCAGCGCTCCATGATCTCGTAGATGGACACGTCCGCGTTGCCCGGAATGACCTTTTTGGCCTGCGGGCTCATCTCGTCCTCCACCACGTGGCACTGGAACTTCACGCACTCGCAGCCGACCGCGTGCGCGTCTCGCACCATGCGCTCGGCCTTGGCGTAGTCGCCCTCGTGGTTGATGCCGATCTCGGCGATGACCAGCGGGGCGTGCTCGGGTCCGATTTTGCGTCCGGCCAGGGTGATCTCGGGCATGGGTGGCTCCTTGTCTTTCGCGTGGCTGTGCGGAATGCGCATCGGCCCGGAAGATAGGGAATGCGGCGGGAAGAATCAAGGCTGGGGAGGGTAAGGCGGCTCTGCGGCGGAGCCCGCCACTGGGTCATATTACAGGTGTGGGCCGCTACTGTTCAGAAAGGGCCGGTGCAAGTGTTGCTCATTTTGAGCCTGCCGATTCCAGGCTCCAGTGGTCGTCGTACCAATCCTGGCGGACTGTGCGCCGCAACGGGCTGCCAACGTAATAGATATACTCCGCAGCAGGGCGGTGAAAAACCAAGAGAGTGGTCCCTTCCTTGCCCTCCAAGCTGACACGCCCACGCCGGGAAAGGTGCTGGTATCCTTGAGGCAGTTCAATCTCCACCCGTCGGCCTTGGACGGGCGGCATTGAAGTGGCTGCGAGGATTATCTGAACCACCTGGTTGCGTTCAGATAATTGCTTTTCGAATTCCCATCTCTTGCCCGCCTGAGATATAGGCGTGCCGCCGAGGAAAGCGCATAGTAGCAACGTTGGCCTTAAAAGCCAGATGGCCCCCTGCCAGGAGCCGGAACGAAGCCAGAGCCACAGGCTGCGCGGCAGGGAGATATGAATGCCTGGCCACATAATAAAGAAGAGGAGGATGAAGTCGATGTCGCAGATGGCGCGGAACCCGGAATTGCGCAACGACTGGAAGAAAAAAGTTACAAGCCAGTAGCTTATTGCCAACACCGCGTGCGGCGCGAAGTGCCACCACCGGGGTTGCTTCGGCTCGGCCCGGCGCAGGCGCAACAAGAACCGACCCAGTCGGCCCGGCTGTGTGAGTTCGTCCGTCATTCTGCGCTCCCGTGCGGACATGTCCGCACCCCTGGCTTGTGCCTGTGGCCGGGGCGGGGTGTCAAGGAGCCTATATTGCCGGGAGCATGCCCCGCACAAGCAAAAAGGGCTGCTCCAGGTATCTCCTGAAGCAGCCCTCTTTGCGCGTCATGGGAGGATGGACTAGCCGCCGTCCTCGTTCTGGGTGGCGTCGGGGGCGGGCTCGGCGTCGCAGGGCTCGCAGCTGGTGCTGATGGCCCGGGCGCTGGAGTTGGGCAGGTAGGGCAGGTCCTGGGCGTCCAGGGCCTCGGCCTGCTGGCCGCCGCGGTTCATTTCGATGGTGCCGTTGATGACGGCGCCTTCGTCCATGCCAAGGGCCGGGGTGATGAGCAGCCCGTCGACCACGGCGTTTTCGTGCAGGTGGATATGCCTGGTGGCGCGCACGGTGCCGACGATGGTGCCGTTGGCGTTCAGGCTGGACACGTCGATCTCGCCCTTGAACACGGCCTCGCGGCCCAGGATGAGGGTGCCAGCAGAGCTGATGGTGCCCTGGAAGTTGCCGTCGATGCGGACCGAGCCCTCAAAATTCAGGTGCCCGGTGAAGCTCGTGCCCGTTCCGAGGAACGCGTTCAGCTCCCCGGACGAGTTGTCCGCGGCGGAGTCGGAAAAAATCTTTGAAAACCACTTCATTGCAGGCCTCGCTGGACGCATGTTGGTTCAGCGTCAGCGGAACATTACCCTCCCGACAGCGAAAAATCCAGCGTTATTTGGGACCTGCGCCCAGGCGCTACTTGCGCGTCATGTCGCTCCAGGCCCAGACCACCCGTCCGGCGATGGCGTGGGAAAGCTCGCCGCCGTAGTCGCGGTTCAGGCGGTAGACGGAAGGCGGAAAATCGCGCGAGTTGTCGGAATAGAACACCAGCTCGAGGTCGCCGTCCACGTGGCGGGTGCTGACGCGCTTGACGGCGCAGCCGCCCTCCGGCCCGGGCTCGCTCACCAGCATGATCTTGCCGGCGGGGTCGGGCGAGCGCTCGGCGCGGTCCACGAGCACGATGTCGCCGGGGTGCAGGGTGGGCGTCATGGAGAGCTGGTTCTTGCCAATCTCCACGGCCACGAGGTCGTTGCGGAAGCGGATGGACTCGTGGTGCCGCCACACGAGCACCCAGCCCCGGATCTGGTCCTCCGGCACGCGGCCCGGCCCGGCGGCCACGGGTTCGCTGGCCAGGGGCACGGCGAAATAGTCCTCCGCCGCGGGCGGCGACACGTCACGTCCGGCGCCGGTCATTCGCGGGCTGACAAAGCAGACCTCGCGGGCGCCCTCGGCCTCCAGGGCGTCGGGCAGCACGATGCGCGCCGAGAGCCCGTCGAGGATGCGCCCCAGTGAGTCCACGGCCAGGCCGCGTTCGCCGTCCATGAAGCGGTTCAGCTGCGAGGGGTCGATGCCGAGGGCGTCGGCCATGCGCTTGCGGTTGGCGTAGGGCTTGTTCTCGCCGATCTGGGCCCAGAGCATCTCTCGAAGATTGCTGGTGAAGTCCACGGGCATCCCTCCTGGTAGGGCGCGTCCGGGGGAACGCACCGCTAGTCTTCTGGCACATTCATACCACAGATTTTGCCCATGTCCACATTTTTATACCCTTCACATATTGACAAAGAATTATGCATTTGACAAAATAATTACATGAGCAACGGCTATATTCTTCTTTGGCGCAAGTCTCTGGATTCCATCGTCTGGGCCGACGCAAAGCTGTGGCGGCTGTGGTCGTGGTGCCTGCTGCGGGCCTCCTGGAAGGAGCGCACGGTGCTCCTGGGGCGCACCCCGGTCCGTCTGCTCCCCGGCGACATGGCCTTGACCCTGGCCGAAATCAGCGCGGGCACGGGGCTGTCGCAGAAGGAGGTTCGCAGCTGTTTGGCGCTGGGCAAAAAGGCCGGCTGCATGCACGTGCGGGGCACGGCCAAGGGCACGCTCATCAGACTTGTCAATTGGCAAGAGTACCAGCGGCCAGGCGCGGAACAGGACCAGCCGCAGTTCCTGTCATCGGGCAAAGTGGCGGGCACGCCCAAGGCAACGGCCTCGGCAGGTCACAGGGCAAGGCAAACGGCAAGACCGGCGGCAGACCTCGGGCAGGCGCCGGGCGAGCCTTCTCCTAAAGGAAGAAAGAAGGAAAGAAGGGTAACCACGCCAACAACGCCCTGCGTGGGCGCGCGCGGGCCTGGCTCTCCTGACGTGAACGGGCGGCGGGGCGCGGACTGCGAGGAGTTCCTGGCGCGCTACCCCAAGCGCACGGCCCTGGCAGCGGCCTGGGCCGTGCGCTTGGCGCGCGAGCTGCCCGGCGGGCTGCCGCCCCTGGCCGAGCTTCTGGCCGCGGTGGACACCCAGGCCCGCAGCGCCGCCTGGACGCGCGAGGCGGGCCGCTACATCCCGACCCCGGCCAACTGGCTGCTCGGCCTGCGCTGGCAGGACGCCCAGGACGACGAGGCCGGGCAGTGCGGACCGTCGGGCATCGACCAATGGCTGCGCACCATGACCGCCAGCCCTGGCCCGGCCAGGGACGAGCCATGACGCCCCAGGAGCTGGCCAGCGCGGTGCAGTATCTCTGCGTCTACTTCGAGCGCAAGGAGCCTTCCAGCGCGCAGATGGAGGCCTGGTTCGGCGTGCTGGAGCCATACCCCGGCGGGGCGGAGCTTCAGCGGGCCGTGCGGGACATCGCGGTGCAGGAGCCGCTGTTCCCGAAGAACCTGCCCAGAGCCGTCATGGCCCACCTGCCGCCCCCGCGCGCGCGGGAGCGCGCCCCCAGCCCCTGCTCCGAGTGCCGGGGAACGGGCATCCTGCACGCGCGGCGGCTCGACGGCCAGGGCAACCCCGCGCCCGGCGCAGACTATTCCTTCGGCTGCGGACACTGCGGCCAGAGCCCCACCCCGGCCCTGCGGGAGGTCACCCGGGACGAGCTGCCTGGCCTGGGCTTCGCCCCCCGCGACTGATCGCCACAAACCTTACGACCATCACGGAGCCGCGCATGGACATCTGCATCAAGGGCGCACGGGCCATTTGCCACGCTGTCGGAGAGAACCCGAAGCAAATCACCTACCTGGTGGCGGAACTGGGCCTGCCCGCCTGGCGCCGTGGCGGGGCCGGGTCGTGGCGGGCGCTGCCCGAGGACCTCAAGCGCTGGATCCTCGAGCAGCGCAACAGCCACCTGCCCGACCAGCAGGAGCCGGATGCCGGGGCTAGCGCTTGAAGGCCGCCATCATCGTGGCGGGAACCTGCATTGATGCGGCGTGGGCCGCCGCGTCGTAGATGGTGGAATCCGTCCAGCCCATGGCGCGCAGATCGTCCACATCGGCGGCGCTGACGGACTTCGGCGCACGCAAGGTCTTCAGGGCAAAGGCGATGAGTGCGCGCTGCTCCGGGGTGAAGCCGCCCCCGGGATTTCCCTCCACGGGGCCGGGCAGTGCGGCCAGATCATCCTCGGCGAGTCCGGCGGCGCGCAGCAGCCCATCGTTGAAGTCGATGCAGGCCTGGGCGTCCAGGTGCCGGGCCGCCAGCAGGCGGATGGCCGCCAGCATGGGGAAGTCCAAATCCTGGTGGCTCCTGAAGAAGCCGATGGCCTCGGCCTGCACGCCCACCATGCCGGGGCTGGCGGTCATGAGCATGAGCGGCTCCGGCGGGCTGATCTGCGGCGGGAACATGGCGAAGAGTTGGGCGGCCTTGCCGGTGAGATCCTTGGGGTCATTGGTCTTAAGCAGATACATGGGTTCTCCTTCGTTAGGTGGTTGCAGGGTTGACAAGTAACTATTAGACCGGTCTATTCAAAATCAGGCGCTTCCCTTCCGGCGGCGGGCCGCCGCTGGCCTTAGCGCAACAGCTCGTTCAGGACGAAATCACGGCAACGCTGCAGTGGCGAGGCGTCGCCCGCGGCCTTGGCGCGCAGGATGGCCCCCTGCCAACTGGCGGCGATGAAACGGGCGGCCTCCTCCGGGTCCAGCCGGGGGGAAAGTTCGCCCTGGGCCTGGGCCTCGCGCAGTTGGACGGCCAGCAGCCGCTCCAGCCCGCTCATGATGGCGTCGAGCCGGACGCGAAAGGCCGGATTCGAGGGGGCCAGCTCCTGCACCAGGTTGCCGATGGGGCAGCCGCAGATGCCGGGCAGGGAAGCGGCGTCGCTGTAAAGGCCCAGGAAGAAGTCGAAGAACGCCGAAAGGCGCTCAAGCGGCGTGCGAGCGGGGTCGGCCAGCAGCGGGGCCACGCTGGCCCCCAGCCGTTCGGCCTGGAAGTCCAGCACGGCCAGGGCGAACTCCTCCTTGCTTTTGAAGAAGTGGTAGAACGAGCCCTTGGGCACGCCGCAGGCCGAGAGCACCTCCTGGATGCCCGTGCCGGAATAGCCCTGGCGGTGAATGATTTCGGCCCCGGCCTGAAGCAGGCGTTGGCGGGTGTCATCTTTCTTCGTGCTGTCGCGCATGGAGACCGATTAGACCGGTCGTCTTGAAATGTCAATATGCTTGCCGAGCATTTCTTTCGTGCCTTGACGTACTGTAAAGAATGCTGACACCAGCCCCTGCAAACCGCGCTGACAGCCGCCCGCGCCGATGTAAATACTGCCGCAAAATAAGCATGTTATCGAAAAGCCTCGGCTGGCACGGGACTTGCCTCTTAACGGACATGACCGGAGGCATGGGCATGGCGAAAGGCGAGCGGCCGCGACTGGCGATCCTGGACCGCAACTCCCACGTGCGGGAGTTTCTGTGCCGGGAGTTCGAGTTGCAGGGCTTCTTCGCCACCGCCCTGCGCGACGCCGCCGAGCTTTCGTCCAGCCTGAACGGGCACCTCCCGCCGGATGTGGTGGTGCTGGACCCCGAGGCCCTGGACCTCGGCGCGAAGCTGGCCAAACGGCTGGGCGAGCTGGCCTCAAGGGTGCCGCTGGTGCTGCACGTGTTCCCCGAGGCCGAGATTCCCGCCGGTGGCTGGGGCGCGGCCGGGGCGCTGGTGGTGGAGAAGCAGGCCGACACGCGCGAACTGAGCCGGGCCGTGCGCGCTGCGCTGGCCGGGTGGGGCGGGTCGCCTGCGAAGATGGAGGGGGATGAGGCATGAAGGTTCTTTTGGTCGACGACGAGCAGGACTTCCGCGAGACCCTGGCCAAGCGCCTGGCCCGCCGCGGCATCGAGGCCTCCACGGCCCCCGGCGCCGTGGAAGCCCTGGCCTGGATGCGGGCCAACCCCCAGCTCGACGCCGTGGTGCTCGACGTGAAGATGCCCGGCATGGACGGCATCGAGGCGCTGAAGCACATCGCGGCGACGCACCCTGGGGTTGCGGTGCTCATGCTCTCGGGCCACGCCCACGTGGAAACGGCCATGAAGGGCCTGGAGCTGGGCGCGTTTGATTATTTGATGAAGCCCGTGGACATCGAGGAGCTGGTGTTCAAGCTCCAAGACGCCTGCGAGCACAAGGCGCTCAAGGGCAAGCCCGGGGCCTGACCGGGGCCTGCGGTTGCCGGGGCGCCAGACGGGGACTTTGAACCGGCCGGGACGCCGTTTTGGCCGGTGGCGGATGAACTAAACAACTTTTCACACGGAGGGGAGACTGATGGGATTCGGTAGAGATGTCTTTGAATTCCTCAAGCAGGCGAGCGTGGCGCACGCCAAGTGGGACATCGAAATGTCCCTGTCCATCGTACGCAGCAGGAAAAAGCTGATCATCCTCGGGCTGATGGTTCTGCCCATCCTGCTGATCAACTTCGCCTTCGCGGCGGACATGATCGGCGGCAAGACGGCCTACGCACCGGCCTTCTACACCACCACCATCTTCGTGGTGTCCATCTTCGTCGGCCTGGCGGCCGGCCTCATCACCGGCTGCATCGGCGCGGGCGGCGGCTTCATCATCACCCCGGCGCTCATGGCCGCGGGCGTCAAGGGCATCCTGGCCGTCGGCACCGACCTGTTCCACATCTTCGCCAAGGCCATCATGGGCACCGCGGTGCACAAGAAGCTCGGCAACGTGTCCACCAAGCTCGCCATCGCGTTCCTGGTGGGCTCCGGCGGCGGCACCATCATCGGCGGCTGGGTCAACAAGACCCTGTACGACACCGACCCGCTGCTCTCCGAGATGTTCATCAGCTCCATCTACGCGGTGCTGCTGGGCTTCCTCGGCTTCTACGCCCTGTTCGACTTCCTCTCTGCCAGCAAGAAGGGCGAGACCGGCAGCGGCCACGACGCCCACGGCGGCTCCTCCGGCACCACGGGCCTGGCCACCTCCATCCAGAAGGTGCGCATCGCCCCCATGATCACCTTTGACGAGGACTTCGTGCCCGGCGGCAAGCAGATCTCCGGCTGGATCGTGGCGGCCGGCGGCGTGGTGGTCGGCATCCTGGCGGCCATCATGGGCGTTGGCGGCGGCTTCATCACCTTCCCCATGTTCGTGTACATCTTCGGCGTCTCCAGCATGACCACCGTCGGCACCGACATCCTGCAGATCATCTTCACCGCGGGCTTCGCGGCGGTGGGCCAGTACGCCATCTACGGCTACGTGTTCTACACCCTGGCCATGGGCATGCTCATCGGCTCGCTCCTGGGCATCCAGATCGGCGCGCTGACCACCAAGGTGGTCAAGGGCATCCACATCCGCGGCTTCTACGCCATCAGCATCATCGCCGGCTTCGTCAACCGCATCTCCGTGCTTCCCAAGAAGCTGGTGGAGCTTGAGATGATCAAGCTGGACATGGGCCTGTGCAACCAGATCGAGTTCGTTGGCAACATCGTCTTCTGGGTCGTCGTGGCCTTCTTCGGCTTCTGGATCTTCAGCAAATTCTTCGGCAACATCGGCAAGCTGCGCCAGGAGGCTTAAACCATGCTTATCACCAACAAAGCTCTCTTCAACAAGGGCCTGCTGCTCATGGCCTCGTTCCTGTGCATCTTCGTCTCGCTGTTCCTGCCCATCTGGGGCGGCGCGGGCAACGGGCTGGACGCGGCCGACAACATGTTCAACCGCCTGTCCAAGGGCTCCAGCTACTTCATCCCCGGGGTGCAGAAGCAGGTGGCTGACCTGGGCGGCAAGACCGTCACCGTCACCGCCAAGGTCAAGGACGCCAAGGTTGCCGAGCGCGCCGTGGCCAACCTGACCAAGGCCGGCGCCACCGCCGAGCTCAAGGACGGCTCCGTCACCTACACCGGCGACCTGGGCGTGATCCTCTCCGCCGCCCTGGCCGACGCCGACGACCTGTTCAACGACCGCGGCAAGGCCGTGGTCGACCGCTACGCCCTGACCGACAAGGACGGCGAGAAGGCCGTGGTCAAGGCCTGGTGGGCCGTGCTCGACCCCTCCATCAAGGAGCTGCAGAAGCAGAAGCTGATCCAGGAGGCCAAGGTCGTGGGCCAGGTGAACAAGCGCGGGCTTGAGCCGGGCTACAACTTCTACGGCATCAAGAGCGAGAAGGTGCTGGACAACGTCCTGCCCCTGGTCGGCCTGCTGGTGTTCTACGTCGTCTACACCATGTGGTACGGCTACGCCATCTTCGACATGTTCGGCGGCATCGGCCTGGGCATGAGCAAGCCGAAGATCAAGAAGGAGGCCTAGCCAAACGGGCTTTCTGCTGGTAAAGGGTTCTGTCCCTCATTACCACAGGAAGCGTAGGCTAGCCTTCCCGGCCTTGCGTTCCATACGCTTCGCGCCCCCGGGGGATCAAACCTCCGGGGGCGTTTGCTTTTTCGCTCCCGCCCCGGTAAGAGCCGTTGTTTGGAGGTGTGCGTGGCTGGACTGCTGGCGAAATTGCGCGCGCTGCTCCTGCGGGAGGAGCAGAAGCCCGAGCCGACCCCGGCGGAGGCCGCTGCCGCCGCTGCCGCCCTCGGCGCGGAGTTTCGCCGCAAGCACACCAACTTCCGCCTGCTCGTCACCACCGGCAAACGCCTTCTCTCCACCCTGGCCGACATGGAGCGCGCCGCCACCGACGGCCGCGTCTTCGGCATGGCCTTCCTGCGCGCGGGCACCACAAGCGCCGCGGTGAACGCCTTCCGCATGCTCTCGCACCTGAAGAGCCTGGACCCCGGCGCAGCGGCGCGGCTCTCCACGCGGTTCACGGGCATCCTGGCCGAGGTGGAGGAGGTGCTGGGCCGCCGCAACCCCCCGGCCTGCGGCGAGCTGGTGACCGACCTGGCCGAGGTCGACGCCGCCTCCGCCGACGCCGTGGGCGCGCGCCTGGCCGAGCTGGGCGAGGTCAAGAACCGCCTGGGCCTGCCCGTGCCCGAGGGCTTCGTCATCGGCGCCTGCGCCTACGAGGCCTTTGCCGGACAGCCGGGCCTGCGCGAGGAGATCGCCCGGCGCACCCAGGCCATGTACGACACCGACCCCGGCGCACAGGGCGAGGGCGGCCCGCCAGCCATCTACGGCCCGGACGCGCACACCCTGGCGGGCATGAGCCGGGAGATCCAGGCGCTCATCATGGACGCCCCCCTGCCGGACGAGCTCGTCCGCGCCATCGAGAACGCCTGCGCCAGGCTCACGGCGGGCCGGCCGGACATGCGCCTGTGCCTGCTGCCCAACAGCCTGGGCGAGGCCCAGGGCTTCACCGGGGTCTACCCCGCCCAGGTGGGCGTGGCCTGCGGGGAGGTGCTCTCGGCCTATCGCCGCGCCTGCGCGGGCAAATATTCCGTCCAGGCCATGCGCCGCCGCCTCATGGGCGGCATACCGGACATCGACGTGGCCATGTGCGTGGGCGTGCTGGCCGTGCCCGCCCTGGACCCCGCGCGCGACCTGGGCGAAGACCCCGGCAAGGTGCTGGGCGAGGAAGGCGAGCGCCTGCGCGGGGCCTGCCGCACCTGCGAGCCCGGCCTCTCGGCCCGCAACGAGGGCCTGGGCGAGGACGACGCCAAGGCCCTGGCCGACCTGTCTTGCCGCCTGGAGCAGGGGCTGGGCGCGCCCGCCCTGTTCGAGTGGGTCAAGACCCTTGAGGGCGGGTTCCAGGTGTTGCGCTGCGGCCCCCTGCCCCCCCCGGACGAGGAGGAGCTCGGCTCGAAAAACGGCCTGAAGGCCCCTGTTTTCGACCACGCCGCCGGCGGGCGCGCGGACCACAGCCACGCGGGCCTGCGCTCGCACATGGTCGGCACGCCGGTGCACGGGCGGCTGCTGGAGCTGCTGACGCTGCTCTCGCCCCTGACCCTGCCCGCGCCCGAGAGCCCGGACTTCCGCGCCGCCAACTGCAAGACCCTGCGCGATGTGGCGCGCCTGGCGCACCAGCGCTCGGTGGACGCCATGGTGGAGTTCGGCCGCGGCGCCCAGGACTTCTCCGAGGGCCAGGCCCGGCAGCTCTGGGCGGGCGAAGCCGCCATGCAATGGTGGATCATCAACCTGGAGGACGCCTTCGCGTCCCCGCCGGAGGGCCGGTTCATCCGCCTGGAAAACATCGCCAGCCCGCCGTTCCAGGCCGTCTGGGCGGGCATCAGCGCCTTCCCCTGGGCCGGGCCGCCCCCGGTGGACGCCCGCGGCTTTCTGTCCATCATGTACGAGAGCACCACCAACCCGGAAATCGGCATCACCAGCGAGTTCGACTTCGGCGTGCAGAACCACATCCTGCTCTCGCGCTCGTACGTGTCGCTGTCCTCGCGCTTCGGCTACCACTTCGTGACCATCGAGGCCATGGTGGGCGACCGCGACCGCGAGAACTTCGTCAGCTTCCAGTTCCGGGGCGGCGCGGCGGAGGTCACCCGGCGCGCCCGGCGCATCCAGTTCGTGTCGGGCATCCTGGCCGAGTTCGGGTTCTCGCTGGAGGCCCGCGAGGACGCCCTCATGGCCCGGGTGGAGGGCTTGCCGCAGGCGGAACTCATGGACCGGCTGAAGATTCTGGGCTATCTCATCATCCACACCCGCCAGCTGGACATGGTCATGCGCATCCCGGAACAGGTGCGCCAGCACCGCGAAAAGATCCTGCGCGAGGTGCGCCAGATGCTCGGCCACACCCCGCCCGCAAGCAGCGCCAAGCCCAACCCGGAGGCCGCATGACCCGCCCCGCCCAGCACCGCTCCGAAGCCCTCTACCTGCGCCTGGCAAGGGCCGACGTGGCCATGTTCCGCTTCCTGCTGGAGGCCTGGGACAACCTGGCCCTGTTCACGTCGCTCGGCGCGGACCCCGCCGGGCGCGAGGCCCTGCTGCTGCGCTTCGCCCCGGGCATGCGCGCGGAGGTGCTGCGCTTCGTGGAGGCCGCGCGCACGGAATTTCCGCTGGAGCTATTGCCCGCCGGAACCCACCCGGGAGGCCCGGCATGAGGCTCACCGACCAGAGCCTGGCGGAGCAGCTGCGCATCACCGGCCTGGAGATCGCCCGGCGCAAGGAGCTCTTCGGCATCACCCGCGAGGACGAAGTCCTGCTGGCCACCGCCCAGGGCAAGGTGAGCGACGACCTCGACGCCATCGTGGACGAGTTCTACGCCAACCAGGTGGCCACCCCGGAGATCGAGGAGCTCATCGGCGACGCCGAGACCCTGGCCCGGCTGAAAAAGCACATGGCCCGCTACCTGCTCTCGCTCTTCGGCGGCGAGTACGACGACATCTACGTGCTCTCGCGCCTGCGGGTGGGCATGGTGCACAACCGCATCGGCGTGGCGCCCAGGCTGTACGTGCCCTCGGTGCGCACGCTGCTGACCATCCTGGAACAGCGCCTGGCCGGACCGGGCGGCGTCTCCGGGGCAAAAGCCGACTGCAAGGCCTGCGTGCCGGTGCTGCAGGCCCTGGAGAAACTGCTGCTCTTCGACCTGTCCCTGGTCTTCGACACCTACATCCAGGCCCTGGTGAGCCAGCTTGAGCGCGGGCGCGCCGAGATGGAGTCCTACGCCAAGGGACTGGAGCAGGAGGTGGCGCGGCGGACGCAACAGCTGGAGGAGCAGGCCGGCACCGACCCGCTCACCGGCCTGGCCAACCGCCGCACGCTGTTCGAGTCGCTGCGGCGTGAGATTTCCCACGCCGTGCGCCACGGGCATCCGCTGACCCTGGCCTTCCTGGACCTGGACGGGTTCAAGGCCGTCAACGACCGCTACGGCCACAAGGAGGGCGACCGCGTGCTCCAGGCCCTGGCCCAGGCGCTCAAGGCCACCCTGCGCGTGGAGGACCTGCCGGCCCGCATGGGCGGCGACGAATTCTGCGCCGTGCTGCCGAACGTCGGGCCGGAGCAGGCCGAGGCGGTCATGCGCCGCCTGTTCGCGGCCTTCGAGACCCTGCGCGACCTCCCCGGCAAGGAGCATCTGCCCGTCACCGTGAGCGCGGGCCTGGCCGCCCTGGAGCTGGACACGCCCCAGGCGCCGGAAACCCTGGCCAGGCAGGCGGACGAGGCCATGTACCGGGCCAAGCTGGTTCCGGGCCACGCCGTGGCGGCCGCCAAGGACCAATAGGTCTGACTTCCCGGCCTCTGTGGCCACCAACTTCTCGTGCCTCCGGGCGGCCAAAGGCCGAACTGGCACGCGCCCTGCAACCCTCTCCTCAAATCCTCGATATTTCCTGAAATACTGGCCCCAGGCCGGTATATTCCCGAAATGTCGGAACACTTTTTCAGGAATTCGGGACTCACGGTCGACTTTCCCCCTGCCCGAGACGACCCCCGCTCCTTCAAGGAGGGTCCATGCCCATATCATCCGATCCGGCCTTCGCCCGTCTCAGCGCCTTGGCCTTGGCCCTGCTCCTGGTCCTGGCCGGGCTGGCGGTCCACGCCCTGGTGCTGCGCGCCCTGCGCAAGCTGGCCACCGCCCGCGACGAAGCGTTCTGGAGCCTGGCGCTGGACCTCGTCAAAGGCCCCACCCGCCTGGCCGCAGCGCTGCTGGGCCTGGACCTGGCCCTGGCCGGGTTTGCGGACCTGGACCTGCCCGCGGCCCTGCTGAGCGCCGCCCACAAGCTGCACGCCCTGAGCTGGATCGCGGTGTTCGCCTGGACCATGCTGGCCGTCGGCGGCATGCTCGCCCAGTGGCTGCAGCGCGGCAACAGCGTGCTCGCAGAGGACAACCTGCGCGCCCGCAAGATTGTGACCCAGGTGCGCATGTTCCGCCGCGTGTTCTCGGTCCTGGTGATCCTGGTGGCCCTGGCCGCCGCCCTCATGGTCTTCGACGTCACGCGCGGCATCGGCACGAGCGTGCTGGCCTCCGCGGGCATCGCCGGGGCCGTGGCCGGCCTGTCGGCCCAGAAGTTTTTGGCCACCATCTTCGCCGGACTGCAGATCGCCATCACCCAGCCCATCCGCCTGGACGACGTGGTGGTGCTCGAGGGCGAATGGGGTCGCGTGGAGGAGATCACCCTGACCTACGTGGTGGTGCGCATCTGGGACCAGCGCCGCCTGGTGGTGCCGGTGACGTACTTCCTTGAAAAGCCGCTGCAGAACTGGACGCGCTCCAGCGCGGAGATACTGGGCAGCGTGTTCCTGAGCCTGGACTACCGCGCTCCGGTGGCCGCGCTACGCGCCGAGCTCTCGCGCATCTGCGCAGAGGACGCGGGCGAGCTCTGGGACGGAAGGGTGTGCGGCATGCAAGTCACCGATTCCGGCGCGGCCACCCTCACAGTGCGCGCCCTGGTGAGTTCCAGGGACTCGTCACGCAACTGGGACCTGCGCTGTCTGGTGCGCGAGAAATTAGTGTGCTACATCCAGAAGAACCACCCCGAGGCCCTGCCGCTTGCCAGGGTCTCGCTCAACGAAACGCAAGCATGCGCGGAAAAGGAATCGCAACATGGCTAAACGCCCGCCCGAGTCTCTCGACCCCTCCTGGTACAAGGACGCCGTGATCTACGAAGTTCACGTGCGCTCCTTCTTCGACTCCAGCCAGAACGGGCACGGCGACTTCCAGGGGCTCAAGAGCAGGCTCGACTATCTCCAGGACCTGGGCGTCAACGCCCTGTGGCTGCTGCCCTTCTACCCCTCGCCCTTGCGCGACGACGGCTACGACATCGCCGACTACTACGACATCCACAAGGACTACGGCACCCTGGCCGACTTCCGCGCGCTCCTGCGCGAGGCCCACAGCCGGGGCATCCGCGTCATCACCGAGCTGGTGCTGAACCACACCTCTGACCAGCACGCCTGGTTCAAGCGCGCGCGCCGGGCCAAGCCGGGCACGCCGGAACGCGACTTCTACGTCTGGAGCGACACCCCGGACAAGTACGGCGACACCAGGATCATCTTCAAGGACTTCGAGACCTCCAACTGGAGCTGGGACCCCGTGGCCGAGGCCTACTACTGGCACCGCTTCTACAACCACCAGCCGGACCTGAACTTCGACAACCCCCAGGTGGAGGCGGAGCTGCTGCGCGTGGTGGACTTCTGGCTGGGCTTGGGCGTGGACGGCCTGCGGCTCGACGCCGTGCCCTACCTCTACGAGCGCGAGGGCACCAACTGCGAGAACCTGGCCGAGACGCTGGACGCGCTGAAGCGCCTGCGCGCCCACGTGGACGCGAAATTTCCCGGCCGCATGCTCCTGGCCGAGGCCAACCAGTGGCCCGAGGACGCTGCCCGCTACTTCGGCGAGGGCGACGCCTGCCACATGACCTTCCACTTCCCGCTCATGCCGCGCATGTTCGTGGCGCTGGAAATGGAAGACCGCTCGCCCATCGTGGACATCCTGGAACAGACCCCGGCCATCCCGGAGTCGTGCCAGTGGGCGGTGTTCCTGCGCAACCACGACGAGCTGACGCTTGAGATGGTCAGCGAGGAGGAGCGCGACTTCATGTACCAGGTCTACGCCCACGACCGCCGGGCGCGCATCAACCTGGGCATCCGCCGCCGCCTGGCGCCGCTCTTGCGCAACGACCGCCGCAAGATCGAGCTCATGAACGTGCTGCTCATGACCATGCCCGGCTCGCCGGTCATCTACTACGGCGACGAGATCGGCATGGGCGACAACTACTACCTGGGCGATCGCAACGGCGTGCGCACGCCCATGCAGTGGAGCCCGGACAGAAACGCCGGGTTCTCCCACGTCAACCCGCAGCAGCTCTACCTGCCCGTGGTCATCGACCCGGAGTACCACTACCAGTCCGTGAACGTGGAGAACCAGCAGCGCAACCCGTCCTCGCTCTTGTGGTGGATGAAGCAGGTCATCGCCCTGCGCAGGCGGCACCGGGCCCTGGGCCGCGGCGACATGCGCTTCCTGCGCCAGGACTCCTCCAAGGTGCTGGCCTACGTGCGCACCCTGGGCGACGACTGCCTGCTGGTGGTGGCCAACCTCTCCCGCCACCCCCAGGCCACGAAGCTCGACCTCTCGGCCCACGCCGGGCGCACCCCGGTGGAGGTCTTCGGGCGCACGCACTTCCCCGTCATCACCGGCCAGCCCTACCCGCTCACCCTCGGGCCGCACGGCTACTACATCATGGAGCTGTGCGGCCTGAGCCAGCCCCGCAGGCCGGACCTGACGCAACCGGTGCTGCGCAGGCAGGACGCCACAAGCTGGCGCTTCCTCGACGCCCGGATCAAGACCGCGCTCCAGGGCGTCATCCTGCCCGACTACCTGCGCCGCACCGCGGACGCCGCCGGGGCCGGGCCGCAGATCATCTCCACCACCCTGCAGGACGCCCTGCCCGTGGGCTCGCTGCGGGCGCCCTGCTGGCTCGGCGTGCTGGAGGTCAAGTTCGCCGGGGGCGGCAGCGAGCGCCGCACCATGCTGCTGTCCTTCGTGGACGCCGAGCAGGGCCGCCGCGTGGCCCGAGAGGAGCCCCACCGCTACATCTGCACCCTGGCCGGCCCGCAGCCCGAAGCCGGGGACGAGGCCGCCAAGGCCCAGGGCAAGGACGACATGGAGGGCGCGCTGGTGGAGGGCGCCGAGGAACGCCGCGCCCACGCCGGGCTGCTGCGGCTGTTCACCCAGCGGCGGCGCATCCGGGGCCGCGCGGGCGAGTTCGTGGTCGTCCACGGCAAGCGCGGCAAGGAGATCCGCGAGCTGGTGAACCGCCAGCCCGAGGCCGAGCTGCTGCCCGACGACACGGCCAACGCGCTCATCGCCTATGGCCGCCAGGCGCTGCTCAAGATCTTCCGGCACACGGCCGAGGGCGGCAACCCCGACCTGGAGGTGGTGCGCCACCTGACCGAAACCGTGGGCTTCAAGCACACGCCGGAGTTCTACGGCGCGCTGCAATACCTGCGGCCCGGGCACGAGCCCGTGGTGGTGGCCATGCTGCGCGGCTACGTGCAGAGCGAATCCACGGCCTGGGACATCTGCGCCACGTCGCTCGGGCTCTACTTCAACCGCGTGCTGGCCGAGGAGCAGGCCTTCCCGCCGTCCAGGCGCTCGGCCACGGACCTGGCCCTGGCCCTGGTGGCGGAGGACGGCCAGGACCTCGCCGCGGCCCTGCCCGCCGCCACGGACCTGCTCCTGCTCGACGAGCCCACCACCGCCGCCATGACGCACATCGGCAGGCGCGCGGCGCAGATGCACCTGGCCCTGGCCAGGGACACCGACGACCCGGCCTTTGCCCCGGAGCCCTTTGACAAGACATACAGGCGCGCGGTGTTTCAAGACATCCACGGCAAGACCCGGCGCATTCTGGACAAGCTGGAGCACGCCCTGGCGAGCCTGTCGCCGGAGGAGGCGCTCCTGGCCGAGCAGGCCCTGTCCCAGCGCGAGGTGCTCTCCGACGTGCTGCGCCGCTTCCGCGACACCTCGGTCCAGGGCATCAAGACCAGGGTCCACGGCGAGTTCGACCTGCGGCACCTGCTCTTTACCGGGCGCGACTTCATGATCGTGGACTTCGAGGGCCGCACCACGCGCTCCCTCTCGGCGCGCAGGCTCAAGCGCTCGCCCCTGCGCGACGTCTGCGACCTCTTGAGCTCCCTGGCCCACGTGGCCAAGGCCGCCCTGCGCACCCACTGCCTCATGCGGCCCGAGGACGAGGTCCGCCTGCGGCCCTGGGCCGAGCACTGGCACGTGCGCATGGGCGCGCGCTTCCTGCACAGCTATTTGGAGGAAGCGGCCGGAGCCGCCTTCCTGCCCAAGAAGGACGCCGGGCTGAACCTGGTGCTCGGCACGTTCACGCTCGACCAGGCCTTCTACGAGCTGGGGCTGGCCCTGGAGGCCCTGCACGGCCCCGCCAGGCTCACGGCCAAGGGCGAGGGCGAGGGCAAGGGCACGGACGGCGACCTGTGCGGCCCCTTGCGCACCATCTGCTGGCTATTTGCCGACGCCCAGGCGCAGGCGCATCACTCGTCACAGACGCCAGCGAGGGAGGGAAAGCGCTCATGAAGGACTGGACCCAACTGCTCAGGTCTCTCGAGCTGAGAACCTACCTCACCGCCAAGCGCAAGCTCTTGATGCTCGACTACGACGGCACCCTGGCCGAGTTTACGGCGGACCGGCACAAGGCCTTCCCCTATCCCGGCGTGCGCAAGTACCTGAACGGGCTCTGCCAGAACCCTGCCTGGCGCGTGGTCATCGTGTCCGGCCGCCCGCCCGGCGACGTGGCCGGGCTGCTGGGCCTGGAGCACGGCGTGGAGATCTTCGGCAGCCACGGCGGCGAGCGCCTGACCCCCGGGGGCCTCTTGGCGCGCACGGCGCTTGAGCCTGGCATGGAGAAGGCCCTGGCCGACGCCCGCTTCTGGGCAGAGTCCCAGGGGCTGGCCGAGAGCCTGGAAGCCAAGCACGGCTGCCTTGCGCTGCACGTGCGCGGCATGACGCCCCCGCTGGCGGCGGAGGTCGTGGCCCAGGCCAGCCACGCCTTCGGGCTTGTGGCCCACGCGGCCGGGGCCGAGGTGCTGCCCTTCGACGGCGGGGTGGAGATACGCGCCCGCGCCTTCAACAAGGGCCACGTGGTGGAGCGGCTCCTGGCCGAGGAAACCGCCGCCCACGGCAGCGCCTTCGCCGCAGCCTACCTGGGCGACGACCTCACCGACGAGGACGCCTTCCGGGCGCTGGGCGGCGCCGGGCTGTCGCTCTTGGTGTCGCGCAAGCGCAAGCCGAGCCTGGCCAGGTACCAGCTCCGACCGCCCGCCGACCTGCTTGAGTTCCTGCACTCCGCCCTCGTCTCCGGGCTGCCGAGCCAGGGCGTGGGCACCGCGCTCCCGGACGGCCAGGAGCCAGACGGACCGCGCACCATGAGCGGACGGCTCATCGTGGTCTCAAACCGCCTGCCGGTGTCCATCAAGCGGGAGGGCAGCTGCTGGACCGTCAAGGCCGGGGCGGGCGGGCTCATCACGGCGCTGGCCCCGGTGCTGCGCGACAGAGGCGGCCTGTGGGTCGGGTCCTCCGGGCAGGGCCAGATGGGCGAGGGCGACCCCACAGCCTCCTTCGCGCGGTTCTCCAAGGAGGCGGGCTACGACCTGCTGCCCATCGAGCTTACCGAGGCCGAGCACCGCAACTATTACGAGGGCTTCGCCAACGAGATCATCTGGCCCCTGTTCCACGACTTCCAGTCGCGCTGCACCTTCGACCCGGACTTCTGGACCAGCTACCTCGACGTGAACCGCAAGTTCGCCCGCACCGTGGCCGAAAATTCCCGCCCCGACGACTACGTCTGGGTGCACGACTACCACCTCATGCATGTGGCCCAGTTCCTCAAGGAGCAGGAGTCGGACCGGCGCAGCGGGTTCTTCCTGCACATCCCCTTCCCCGCGCCGGACATCTTCCTCAAGCTGCCCTGGCGCAAGGAGGTGCTCTCCGCCCTGCTGGAGTACGAGCTCGTGGGCTTCCAGACCCTGGCCGACCGCCGCAACTTCGTGCGCTGCCTGCAGGTGCTCTTCCCGCGCACCGAGATCTGGGGCCGCGGCTCCGTGGTCACCGCCGGGGTGGAGGGCAAGAGCGTGCGCATCGGCTGCTTCCCCATCAGCATCGACTACGCCGCCTTCGCCCGGCTGGCCGCCAAGCGCGAGACGGCCCAGGCGGCCGAGGCCATCCGCCAGGCCTTCCCCCAGCGCAAGATCGTGCTCGGGGTGGACAGGCTCGACTACTCCAAGGGCATCCCCCAGCGGCTGGCGGCCTTCCGGCGCGCGCTCATCCGCTACCCGGAGCTGCGCGGGCGCGTCAGCTTCATCCAGCTGCTGGTGCCCAGCCGGGAGGGCGTGGGCGAGTACCAGGAGCTCAAGAACGAGATCGAGCAGCTGGTGACGCAGATCAACGGCGAGTTCACCGTGCCCGGCTGGGTGCCCATCCACCACCTGTACCGCAACCTGCCGAGGGCCGAGCTGGTGGCGCACTACCTGGCGGCGGACATCGCCATGGTCACCTCCCTGCGCGACGGCATGAACCTGGTGGCCAAGGAGTACTGCGCCAGCAACGTGGCCGAGACCGGCGCGCTGATCTTAAGCGAGTTCGCCGGGGCCGCGGCGCAGTTCCAGCGCCTGGGCGCGTTCCTGGTGAACCCCTACGACATCGACGAGGTGGCCGACGCGCTGAACGCCGCCTGCCAGCTGCCGCTCTCCGCGCGCAAGGCGCGCATGCACAAGCTGCGCGAAAACGTGCGGCGCAACAACATCTCGGTCTGGGTCGACTCGTTTTTGGGCGCGGCGATCTCGCGCCACCTGGAAGACTTCGCCCCGCAGGAGACCGTGCAGTTCCACGAGAAGGAGCCCCTGGCGCCGGTGTGCCGGGAGGACTAGCGCCGCGCGCGCAGCCGCCGGGCCTTGACCATGGCTTATTGATGTTCTATCCCTGGGGTGTCTTCGACAGGCGGCCTGCGGGAAGTCCCGCAGGCTTCCTCTTCTTTTTGCCTGTGAAGACTGCGGCACTTTGGCCGCGTGAGATTCAAGAGAGAGAGTTGCCCATGTCCAGCATTCCCATTTCCCAGGAAGGCTACACGCTCATGAAAAAAGAGCTGGAAAGCCTGAAGAAGCAGCGCCCAGAGGTTTCCGAAGCCATCCGCCTCGCCCGGGAGGAAGGCGACCTGCGCGAGAACGGCGGCTACCACGCCGCGCGCGAGCGCCAGGGCATGATGGAGGCGCGCATCGGCTTCATCGAGAGCCGCATCGCCAACTACAACGTCATCGACATGAAGACCGTGGGCGGCGAAAAGGTCTGCTTTGGCGCCACGGTGGAGCTGGAGGACGTGGAGAGCGGCGAGAAGAAGCGCTACACCGTGCTCGGCCCCGACGAGACCGGCTTCTGCAAGGGCAGCGTGTCCGTGCTCTCCCCCGTTGGCCAGGCCATCCTCGGCAAGACCGTGGGCGACGAGGTCGTCATCATGGTGCCGCGCGGCCGCGTGGAGTACGAAGTGTTGAGCATCGAGTTCAACGGCCCGGCCTTCGCCCCCGCCGCCGACTAAGCCCTTTCCGGCCCGCTCAGGGGCGCGCGTCCCGGTTTGCGGGCCGCCCCCCTGGCCGGGGCAGGGCTCCCTCCCCTTTGGATCAGGCAGACCAGGCCGCCGCAAAGAACGCTCCCGAACCGCTCCTCCGCCCCGCTGGCGGGCACTCGCCGCAGGCTAGCGCCCGGGGCTCTTGCGCGCCCTGCCCCCGGTGCCGCCGTCCTCGAACATGTCGTCGTAGATGCTGTTGTCGCCGGGCACGCTGAAGTAGCCGTCGGACACGGTCTCCGGCTCGCCCGCCGCCAGCAGCTCGCCCACCGTGGCCGTGGCGAACCCGCGCTGGCGCAGCAGCGGCAGCAGCGCGCGCACCAGCGCCGCCGTGTCCCTGGGCACCTGGTTGGCGTGCAGCAGCACGATGGAGCCGGGCCGCGCCGCCTGGGCGATGGCCTGCGCCCTGGCCTCCACGCTGCCGCCGAAGCCCTCGCCCACCACGTCCCACTGGATCACCGCCAGACCCAGCGCGTTGATGGCGGCCACGGCCTCGGCCCCGCCACGGCCATAGGGCAGGCGGAAGAGCGTCAGCGGCCTGGGGCCGAGCGCGGGCTTGCCCTCCCTCACGCGGCGGGCGTCCAGCTCCTCGCGCAGCAGCTCGGCCTGGGCGCTGGTCCACAGCACCTGGTCCACGCGCTTCTGCCCGCGCGTCACGGCCATGTTGGCGTGGGTCCAGCCGTGGTTGGCCAGCTCGAAGCGCGGGTCGGCCATGAGGCTCTGCGTTGCCTCCGGGTGCGAGCGCATCCACTTGCCCCCCGCGAAGAAGGTGGCCTTGGCCCCGTCGTGGCGCAGGGCGTCCACAAGGGCAGCGTCAAAGCCGGTGACGTGCACCGCCCGTTCGCAGAGGTCGAAGGTGAGCGCGAGGCGCTTGTCGCCCGCGGGCAGCGCCACGCGGCGGATGATGCCGCGCAGGCGTTCGGGCAGGGCGGGGGCGGCGTTGGCGGGCGAAAGGCGCGCCGGGGGCGAGAGGTCCGGCGCGGTGAGCTGGCGCAGGGCTTCGGGAGCCTTGGCGCCGCCCGCCGCCTTCCTGGTCGCGGCCTGGCAACCCGCGCCGAGCAAGGCTTGGCAGCCTACAGCAACCATCAGCAACAACAACAGCAATGGGACTGATTTCGCGCGCATGGGTCCTCCGGGCAGTCCGCGTGGCGGAACAGGTTCAGAGGTACGCCTGCGGCGGGGGGGCGTCAAATGGCGAGGGGGCAGAGGCCGGAATGGCGACGGGCGGGCCGCTTCCGGCCCCAGAAAAAGGAAAAGCGGGGGCGGCCAATCCGCCCCCGCAACCCCGGATGATTCCTGAGTCGGCGCTACTGACCCAGGAGGTCCTTCTTTCCATCCACCAGGCTGGTGATCACGGTCGGATCCGCCAGCGTGGAGGTGTCGCCGAAGTCGTCGATCTGTCCCGCGGCGATTTTGCGCAGGATGCGACGCATGATCTTGCCCGAGCGGGTCTTCGGCAACCCGTCGGCGAACTGGATGACCTCAGGCGTGGCGATGGGTCCGATCTCCTTGCGCACGTGGGCCACAAGCTCCTTGCGCAGCGCGTCGGACTCCTCGATGCCGGCCTTCAGCGTGACGTAAGCGTAAATGCCCTGGCCCTTGATGTGGTGCGGCATGCCCACAACCGCGGCCTCGGCCACGTTGGAGTTCGACACCAGGGCCGATTCGATCTCGGCCGTACCCAGGCGGTGTCCGCTCACGTTGATCACGTCGTCCAGACGACCCATAATCCAGAAGTAGCCGTCCTTGTCAACCCGTGCGCCGTCACCCGCCTCGTACATGCCCTTGAAGCGGTCGAAGTAGGTCTTGCGGTAGCGCTCCGGGTCGCCGAACACGCCGCGCAGCATGCCGGGCCAGGGCTTCTTGATGACCAGGTGGCCGCCCTCGTCCGGGCCGGCGTCGGTGCCGTCGGCGCGGATGATGGCCGCGGCGATGCCGGGCAGGGGCCGCGTGGCCGAGCCGGGCTTCAGCGGAGTGGCGCCGGGCAGCGCGCTGATCATGATGCCGCCGGTCTCGGTCTGCCACCAGGTGTCAACGATGGGGATGCGCCCGCCGCCGACATTGTCGTGGTACCACATCCACGCCTCGGGGTTGATGGGCTCGCCCACGCTGCCAAGGATGCGCAGGCTGGAGAGGTCGTGCTTCTTGGGCCACTCGGTGCCTTCGCGCATCAGCGCGCGGATGGCCGTGGGCGCGGTGTAGAAGATGTTGACCTTGAACTTCTCGACGATCTTCCAGAAACGGTCGGGTTTCGGGAAGCTCGGCACGCCCTCGAACATGATGCTGGTGCCGCCCAGGGCCAGCGGGCCGTACACGATGTAGCTGTGGCCGGTGATCCAGCCGACGTCGGCGGTGCACATGTAGACGTCGTCGTCCTTCAGGTCGAACACCCACTGGGTGGTGTGCGCGGCGTAGGTGAGGTAGCCGCCGGTGGTGTGCACCACGCCCTTGGGCTTGCCGGTGGAGCCGGAGGTGTACAGGATGAACAGCGGATCCTCGGCGTCCATCTTCTCGTAGGGGCAGTCGCTCGTGATGTCGTCGCTCGCCATGGCCTCGTTCCACCAGACGTCGCGGCCTTCAACCATGCGGATCTCGTTGCCCGCGCGCTTGACCACGACGACCTGCTCGACGCTCGGGCAGGTCTTGAGGGCCTCGTCGACGTTGCCCTTGAGCGGGATGGCGCGGCCGCCGCGCAGAACGGCGTCGGCGGTCAGCAGCACCTTGGCCTGGCAGTCGTCGATGCGGTTCTGCAGGCTGACGGCCGAGAAGCCCGCGAAGACGATGGAGTGGGTGGCGCCGATGCGCGTGCAGGCCAGCATGGCGATGGCCAGCTCGGGGATCATGGGCAGGTAGATGGCCACGCGGTCGCCGCGCTTGACGCCGAGCTTCTTCAGAAGGTTGGCGCAGCGGCAGACCTCGGAGTGCAGCATCTGGTAGGTGTAGACCTTGACGTCATCCTCGGGCTCGCCCTGCCAGATGATGGCGGCCTTGTTGCGGCGGCCGTCGGTCAGGTGGCGGTCCAGGCAGTTTGCGGAGAGATTCAGCTTGCCGTCGGAGAACCACTCGATCTTCGGAGTGATCATGTCGGCTTCGAGCACCTTGGTGAAGGGCTTGTCCCAGGTGATGAGCTCGCGGGCGCGCTCGGCCCAGAAACCCTCGGGGTCCTCCTCCGCCTTCTTGTACAGGGCCTCGTACTCGGCCATGGACTTCACGTAGGCTTTCTCCTGCGCGTCCTTGGGCGGGTTGAAGGTCTGACCATCCTGCTGCAAGCTCTCAATTTTGTTCTCTTCGCTCATGCGTGACTCCTGCCTTGTCGTTTTTGCGCCTGGTGTGGCACTTGGCCCTCAGGCGGGGCTGCCGGGGCGCGGTGTGTTTCCGTGCCTCGGGTCTACGCATTGATGCAAGCCCCTGGCGCGTATTTTTAGGTAAACGGTGAAAAATGCGGAGTGAACGGCGAAAGAACGCGTCCATGTTCAAAAACGGTGCCTGAAGAGCGGGATATGTGCGATTTTTCACGAGAAGAAGGCCGTTCAAGTCGTCGTCCACGTACCGCACTCTCGCTCCGCCGCCCCCCTGTTTCGACCGCCGCCGGGGCCATGCGCCCTGCCGGCAGGCACACCCCCGGCAGCCC
>NZ_JAVHLD010000001.1 GCF_031082295.1 Humidesulfovibrio sp. | reverse complement strand
GATGCTGATCTTCTCGGCGATGTTCTTCATGGCCACGACAGCCTTGCCCACGGCCACACCGCCTTCCTGGGCGTCCTTGGCCGCCTGGATGGCGATCTTCTGGGTCTGCTGCGAGTTGTCTGCGTTCTGCTTGATGTTGGCGGACATCTGCTCCATGGAGGACGAGACTTCCTCGATGGCGGCGGCCTGCTCCGTGGCGCCCTGGGAGAGCGTCTCGGACGAGGCCGAGAGTTCCTCGGAGCCGGAGGCCACGTTGTCCGTGGCGCTGCGCACGTCGCCCACCACTTGGCGCAGGTGCGTCACCATGTCGTTGAGGGCTCTCGCCAGAACGCCGATCTCGTCCTTCTGGTCGATGTCGAGCGTGCGCGTGAAATCGCCCTCGGCCATGGCTTTGGCGAAGGACACCCCCTGGAGCACCGGACCGGTGATGAGGCGGGCGATGTACAGGGCAATGGCGATGGAAAAGAGCAGGACGATCACTGTGGTGATGTACGCGACCTCAAGGGATTTGACCCTGATGGCGTCAAAGGCGGTGTCGCCGGTGATGTTTTCGTTTTTCAGCGAGTCAAGAATGCCACCGAGAGGCTTTAAGGCCGTGATGCGCAGTTTGTCCATGTCGCCGTCGAGTTCGCGGATGGTCTCCATGCTTGCCTTGGCTTCAAGGGCGGGCAGCATTCTTTGTTCGAAAGCGTCAAGATAGATGTTGTAGGCCTTGCCAAAGTCGGCTGCAGCCTCCTTCTCCGTCGGGGTGTCGGCCAGGGAGGTGACTGTGGCGATGTCCTTGACCGCGTGAGCCTTGGCAACGGCGAAGTCCTTCTTGGTCTGGGCCAAGTCGCCATTGATGATGGCATCGGCGATGACGGCGTAGACGCCGTGCAGACGTGACTCGGCCTCACCAACGCGAATGGCGTCCGCAGCGCGTTTCGCTCCCTCGTCCTGCATGTCTCCCAGTGTGTAATTTGTGATGATGTTGAAACCCAGGGCGGCAACAGCGATGAGGATGACAAGGAAAAATCCGCTTAATAGTTTTGTTCGAATGCGCAGGTCGTGGATTCTCATGGTGGGGGGCTCCTTTCGATGAGAACGGTTTCAAGCTATATCGAACGGTATCACATTGTGAGGAATATTGACAACCCTCAGCACGGAAAATTGAGTAGGTGGTAATAAAAAATCTGGGACTTCGATGGCAGCTGGCCTAGGGGAGAAGGGGAAGCATCGCTTGCGCCAGCGTGTCCGCCAGGATGCGCGTGCCGGTGGCGCTTGGGTGCACGCCGTCGGCCTGGAAGTGGCTGGCCTGGCCTGGCAGGGGCTCGCCCAGCGAGTCAAGGATATGGGGGATGAGGGGCAGGCCGAAGCGCTTGGCCAGGGCCGGGTGGATCTCGTTGAAGCGGCGCACGTACTCGGCGTTGAACAGCGGCGGGGCCAACGGGATCATGCCTTCCAGCATGGGGTCGTCGGCATACTGCGAGAACAGGTCCTCCCGCGTGCGCCAGCCCGCGAGAAGCACGGCCACCCCGGCCTCGAGCAGGCCTTGGACCATGTCCGCCAGCGCCTTCTCGGTTTCCTCCACGGGCACGCCCTGGTAGCAGTCGTTGGCGCCGAATTCCAGCAGCGCGGCCTGGGGCTTGGCCTCCAGCACCTCGGGCAGGCGCAGCAGGCCCTCCGGTGCGGTCTCGCCGGATACGCCGAAGTTGAGCACCCGGACGTTCTTCCCGGCGCGGACGAGGGCGGCCTCCAGCCTTGTTGGCAGGGCATCTGAGGGGTTGAGGCCCCATCCCTCCACGAGGCTGTCGCCGTAGGCGGCGACGGTGATGCGCGCAGGGCTCATGCTAGCCGCGCCCGATCCAGTCGCGGATGGTGCGGGACTGTTCGCTCCACTTTGCCGCGCTCAACCGTTCGGCCAGGAACTCCTGGTACACGCCGTCAAAGAGTTCCAGGCACTGCTCCACCAGGAAAAGCTTTTCCAGCACTCTCGCGTCCGGGTCGTCGTCCTCGCGGTCCTTGGTCTCGATTTTGGGGGTCTTGAGCCCGGCCAGCGAGAAGTCGTTGTCCTTCACGGTAACCTGCCAGGCCTCGGGGTCGCGCTCGAAGCGCAGCTGGGCGCGGCTGACCTTTTTGCCGGTGCGCAAGCCGCTGCGGGCCTCGGTGAGCTCGCCGCTGGGGCTCTTCACCACGGCGGACTCCATGCCCTCGCCGTCGCCGCCCTGGACGCTCACGCGCTCTTCCATGCGCAAGTTGAATTCCCGTCCGTCGCGGTCCTTGAACACGCCGCGGCGGGCTTCGGTGGCGTGCCACAGCCAGGTCAGGAAGTCCTGGCCCAGGATGGTGTTTTCACGTTCAGCAAGTACGAGGTCCATGGTGCGCTCCCGGTCTAGACGAAGGATGAGGGTTCGAGGGTCTCAAGGCGCTGCGTGGCGGCCTCGCCCAGGATGTCCATGGCCAGGAAGAAGGGCGTCAGCGGCTCAAGGTTGAGGCCGAAGGTGAGGTTGAAATGGTCCTCGAACAAGGCCTTGGCCTTGGCGTTGGTGCTGCAAAACAGCACGCGGCCGGTGCGCATGCTCCATACGGCGTCGAACACTGCGGGCACCGGCAGGCTGCGCGCGCGCAGGCGCAGCATGACCTGCTCGCGGATCTCGCGGCGGCGGTCCTTGGAGATGAAGGCCTTGCCCTCGGCCTTGGCCTGCTCCAGCTCCTGGGCCAGGGCGATCATGCAGTGCTTCTTGAACACGGCGGGCGGGATGCGCCGGGTGTCCAGCCGGAGCGCGAAGCACAGGTAGTGGCCCTTCTCCGGGGGAGACTCGGCCCACTCCATGTCCAGCATGTTGTCGATGTTGCACCAGCCGAAGCTGCGCTCGTCGGTGGTGGCGTCGATGTCGCGGAAGGCGTTGTCCTTGAGGCGCTTGTAGGCCTCGGCCCAGAGGGAGTCGGGGATGGCTTCGACCACCCGGTAGCGGGTCAGGCCGAGGCTGGAGGAGAGTATCGCCACTGGAGGCCTCCTGAAGGTGCTGTAGGTTTCAAGGGCATGGGGGTACCGGGAAACGGGGCCGCTGTCCAGACGCCCGCAGGTGATTGCTGGCCGGGGCCTGCTGATGGGCTCCCGCCTGTGCGGACAGCCTGTGCGGGGCTTGCCAAGGCCGGGCCGGGCGATTACCTTCCGCTAAGCACAATAGACAATCGGAGGCATCCCATGGGCATCAACGCCGCGACAGCGCTGGCTGATTTTCTGGAACAGCGGGCCAAGGCCGTGCACGCCATCGAGGCCGAGGCCGAGGCCATCATCCACGGCAAGGGCGACCAGGCCGGGTATGTGGACAAGATGCGCGAAAAGGCCACGCTGCTGTCCGAGCTGGCCGAGGACGCCGAATCCCTGGTGCAGGCGCTCCCGCCCGCCTTGGCCAAGGCCGCTTCCGAGCGCCTGGGGCGCTTCTCCCAGAGCGCTGCCACGTCCTTGAGCGTCGGCAGCCCCTTCTTCATGTCCGCGTTGCTCTATCCCGATGACCACACGCCGGGCCAGCCCAATGACCTGGACCGCTACGTGGACGAGGTCCGCGGCTGGGCCTAGGCCCGGTTGACGCCCGCCATGCCCCGGTTTTTCACCCCCTCCCGCGTGCGGCTTGCCGTGCAGGGCGGCTTCGCCCTGTTCCTGGTCTGAACCTGCCTGCGTTTCCTGGAGCACGTGCGCTGGGCCATGGGCCAGGCCGAGGCCTTTGCGCCCAAGCCCCCGGCCGTGGAGGGCTTCCTGCCCATCAGCGCGCTCATGGCCGACTGGCTCGGCTATTGGCAGTCGCCCCTGCCTGCGCGGATGGTTCGGCGCAGGCACATGCTTTTGCTGGGGCAACCGCCGGAGTTCTAGGCCGGGCGGGCGTGGCTAGTAGTCGAGGGTGTCCAGGCGGACCTTGAGCCGGTCGTCGCCCTTGCGCCGGGTGAACCGCGCCAGGCCATGGCCGAAGCTGGCCTGGAAGGTGAGCCGCCACTGCCCGCCAGAGCCGAATCCGCTGATGATTTCAGGCTCGATGCCCGCGCGCACAAGCACGTCCACCTCGTCGGCCCGGACCTTGGCGAGTTCGTCCAGGATGGCGGGCACCAGCCCGCAGCACACGTCGCGCAGGTCGATGACCGGACGGTCGGGGGCGGTGTTCGGGGCGTCAAGGCGTGTCGACATGGGCGTAACTCTCCCTGGCATGGCGGTGGGCGAATCTGTCGCCCCTTCCTGGCCCAATCCGCCTCGCCGCGTCAAGCCTTCCCGTCACTTCAGCAGCAGGGCCTGGGCCGGGATGTCCGGCCTGAGGGCGAAACGCACGGCGGCGGTCTCCAGGCTTTCGCCGCGCACGCGGATGGCGTCCTTGGCGATGGCGCCGAGGCCGAGTTCCGCCGCGAGGCGCAGGTGCTCGACGCGCTCGGGGGTGATGCCCATGAGGCGGCAGCAGGTGGCGTCCACCGCGGGCAGGTTCGTGCCCATAACCAGAAGCCCCGCCTTGACCGGCTGGCCCATGATGGGGCCGTCGCCCTCCATGCCCACGATCCCGTCGACGATGGCCAGATTCGGGGCCAGGGTCGCTGTGATGTCCACGCAGCAGGCGTGGATGCCCGCCATGTGCAGGGCGTTTTTGGGCCAGCCGTAAACGCTGCCGGGCAGTGTGCCGAACAGGTTCTTCATGGACAAGGTGACGCCCGCCCAGTGGTGGGTTTTCATCTTGGCCAGCGAGACCACCAGGTCGGCCTCCAGCAGCAGGCGGGGCAGAGTGATGTTCTTGAGCCCGGATAAACGGGTCGGATTGGCCAGGGTGGCGAAGGGCGCGGTGTTCAAGTCGACGAAGCGAAGGCGCTCCTGGCGCAGCACGTCGCCCAGGCCCGAGGCCTCCAGCACGTCGTGGGGGTCGCGAATGTGGCCCGCGCCCTCGGCCACCACCACGCTGCCCGCGCCCAGGGCCAGGAAGGCCCGCGCCGCCGCCCGCACGACCTCCGGGTGGGTGTTGATGGGCGCGTCCCCGGCGTGCGGCTCGACAAGGTTCGGCTTGAGCACGACGTTTTTTCCGCGCAGGTGCCGCGCGACTCCAAGTTCCTCAAGGGCCGCCAGGATGGGCTGTCGCAGGTCGAGGTCGTAGGAGCCCGCGCGGGCCACATGCACCAGCGGCGAGGCCGAGGCGGGAGCGGCCCAGACTTCCGTGGGGAGCATCAGCGGGCGCAGCAGAGGTCCGGCTGCCAGGGTCGCCGCTGCGGCCGCGAGACCTCGCAGGAACTCGCGTCGGCCAAGCCATGGAGGTTTTGTGTCAATTGCTGGCTTGTGCGCCATTTCAGGCCGCCTTCTGTCCGTCATGCCGGGCAGCCCTGCGCGCCAGGTGCGCCGCCAAGCCGTCCGGGCTCGCCAGGGCGATGCTGCCAAGGGCCAAGGTGCCCGTATCGAGCGCCCCGGTCACCGGATGCTCCGACAGCAACTCCGGCAGGCGGTCGCGCAGGTCGCTCGTGTCCCGGCCCCAGCTGCCAAGGGCCAGCACGGCCCAGGCCAGGGACAGGGGCGCGCGGGTTTCCGCGGCCGAAGCGGCAAGGGTGTCGAGGCTCCTGGCGAGGGTGCCTTGCGCGGCCCGTCCGGCCAGGGCGCAGAGCGCCGCGCTGGTGTTGGTCATGTCCGGTTTGAGCAGCGTCCCGAAGACGCGCACGTTTCCGTAGTTCCAGCCGCCATGTGGCATCTGCCGGTCCATGAGCAGTTCGCGGGCCTGGCGCAGGCGCGGGTGGTCACGCAGGCCGGCGGCGGAGAGGGCGAGCATGGCCGTCGCAGTGGGCTCAGCCCAGGAATGCGCACCCTCGGTCCAGGTCCAGCCGCGCAGATTCGTGTCGTGGTCGGTCGGCGCGTCGGTCGTCTTGGGCCAGTGTGCACCGGAGACGTTGAGCAAAAAGGAGGCGAGCCTGTTGGCGTCGGTGGCGCAGGAAGCATCCCCCAGCAGGGCCATGAGGCCCACGGGCGTTGGCCAATAGGCCTGTGGGTGGTCAGGAAGGATCGGCAGGCGCCCGTCGGCCAGGATGCAGCGACGAAGTGCCGTGCGCGCCTGGGTTACCCAGCCGTGGTCCTGCGGTAGAGTCAAGATGGCCCATGCCGTGCTGGCCGGGCAGAAGGCCTGGCCAGGGAAGGGCGCGAAGCCTCCCTGGGGCAGGTGGCGGTCCCGCATGGTCGCCTCGGACCGTCGCACGTGCTGTTCCGATTCTTTCACGTGGCTCCTGGTTGCGGAGAACGAAGGGGCGGGCTTGAGGCCCGCCCCGAGAGTCTCATGCTACGTTGCTTTGGGTCAGCTTAGCTGCAACCGCCGCCTCCACCGCCACCACCGCCACCGCCCTTGCCGCCGGTTGTGCTTGCGATGCTCGACGTTGCATCGGAGGCGCTCTGCGCGGAAACAGCGCCCTCGATGGCCGAGGTAGCCACCGCGGAGGCCGGACCGGTCAGGCCTGCTGAAAGGCCTCCGGGAGACTTGTCGCGGGCGTTCTTGGCCATGCCGAAGTTGGGGTCCTCCTTCACGGCCAGGGCGAAGTAGTCCTTGGAGGCCTGGAAGTCGCCACGGTCCTGGGCGTCGAGGCCAAGGCCGAAGTAGGTCACGGCCTGGAAGCTGCGTGTGTGGTACTGCTTCAGCACCGAGTCCTCGGTGTCCTTGTCGAGCTTGATGTTGTTGACCTTGATGATGCTGGCCACAAGCTGCTTCTGCAAATCGTAGAACTTGTCCTTGGCCTCGGCCAGGCTGAAGGAGCCCACCGCGGCGCCACGGGTGGTGGAGGCGGTGGTGCTGGCCACGCCGATCTTGCCCGTGGGCTCGCTCAGGTTGCCGACCACCAGGTTCTCTGCCCCCAGCAAACGTCCGGCCTTGGGCGCCGTGGACTGGTCGACCGCGCCGCTCTGGCCGAGCTTCATTTCGTCCATGAGGGCCTGCAGGCGCGTGCGCTCGATGACGCTGATGCCCTTGATCTGCGCGAGGTCGGAGATGGTCATGGCCGTCAGCGCCTTCTGCACGGCGCGCAGGTTCTCGTCTCCGCCCTGCACGTTGAAGTTGAACACGGCATAGCTGTTGGGCTTTGTGGCCTGGGTGGCCAGGGTGGACTCCTGGGCCAGGGCCTGCTTGGCCAGCTTCTTGCTTTCCTCGATCTCCACCAGGGTGATGAGGCGGTCGACCTCGGCCTTCACCAGGGGCTTTTTGGGATCGTCAAAGGAGCGCCAGGCGCGCAGGGCCGCGGTCTGGTTGTCCAGCTTCAGCTGCGCAAGGCCAAGGTAGAGGTAGGACATGGAGCCGTCCTTGGGCGCCTGGGCCACGACCTTCTCGAGTTCTGTCACCGCGGTGGCCGCGTCGCCGGACTTCAAGTAGGCATAGCCGAGCCTCTCCCTGGCCTGCCAGTCCGAGGGATTGGCCGCCAGCTGTTCCTTGAACGCGGCGATGGCTTCCGGGTAGTTTTCGTTGCGCAAGGCCATGTTGCCCTTCATGAGCGCATTGCAGCCCAGGGCGAACGTTGACGATATGAGCATCAGAATAAGCAATGTCCTTTTCATGGTCGGTCCCCCCCCAGCGTCTCCAGTTAGAGATTCATAATCTTCGTCAGCATGCCAATATAACAGTGAAATTGAAATTCTCACATTGCTGCGATGGTTTGAATTGAATATAGCCCATATCCACCAGGAGAATCAAGAGCTGTTTGAACTCTATAGCTGAACAGTCGTATTGTGTTGCAGATAGGTTCGGCAACGACGAATGCGTGTGTCTTTGGCGGACAGCATAATAAAGGACGGGCCAAAGCCCGTCCTTGCATCTTCCTATTTATGAAAGTTTCGCCAGGTTAGCAGCCACCACCGCCACCACCGCCACCGCCTGCGCCGCCAGCCTTGTTCATGCCGGAACTGTCGGAGGCGCCTTGCGCGGAAACAGCGCCCTCGATGGCCGAGGTAGCCACCGCGGAAGCCGGACCGGTCAGGCCGCCTGTAATCCCTCCGGGAGACTTGTCGCGGGCGTTCTTGGCCATGCCGAAGTTGGGGTCCTCCTTCACGGCCAGGGCGAAGTAGTCCTTGGAGGCCTGGAAGTCGCCACGGTCCTGGGCGTCGAGGCCAAGGCCGAAGTAGGTCACGGCCTGGAAGCTGCGTGTGTGGTACTGCTTCAGCACCGAGTCCTCGGTGTCCTTGTCGAGCTTGATGTTGTTGACCTTGATGATGCTGGCCACAAGCTGCTTCTGCAAATCGTAGAACTTGTCCTTGGCCTCGGCCAGGCTGAAGGAGCCCACCGCGGCGCCACGGGTGGTGGAGGCGGTGGTGCTGGCCACGCCGATCTTGCCCGTGGGCTCGCTCAGGTTGCCGACCACCAGGTTCTCTGCCCCCAGCAAACGTCCGGCCTTGGGCGCCGTGGACTGGTCGACCGCGCCGCTCTGGCCGAGCTTCATTTCGTCCATGAGGGCCTGCAGGCGCGTGCGCTCGATGACGCTGATGCCCTTGATCTGCGCGAGGTCGGAGATGGTCATGGCCGTCAGCGCCTTCTGCACGGCGCGCAGGTTCTCGTCTCCGCCCTGCACGTTGAAGTTGAACACGGCATAGCTGTTGGGCTTTGTGGCCTGGGTGGCCAGGGTGGACTCCTGGGCCAGGGCCTGCTTGGCCAGCTTCTTGCTTTCCTCGATCTCCACCAGGGTGATGAGGCGGTCGACCTCGGCCTTCACCAGGGGCTTTTTGGGATCGTCAAAGGAGCGCCAGGCGCGCAGGGCCGCGGTCTGGTTGTCCAGCTTCAGCTGCGCAAGGCCAAGGTAGAGGTAGGACATGGAGCCGTCCTTGGGCGCCTGGGCCACGACCTTCTCGAGTTCTGTCACCGCGGTGGCCGCGTCGCCGGACTTCAAGTAGGCATAGCCGAGCCTCTCCCTGGCCTGCCAGTCCGAGGGATTGGCCGCCAGCTGTTCCTTGAACGCGGCGATGGCTTCCGGGTAGTTTTCGTTGCGCAAGGCCATGTTGCCCTTCATGAGCGCATTGCAGCCCAGGGCGAACGTTGACGATATGAGCATCAGAATAAGCAATGTCCTTTTCATGGTCGGTCCCCCTTGCCAGATGTTGAATCCTGGTTGCCCAAGTGCATTAATGCCCATATCCGACAGCGTGATGGGGCATTGTGAACTTCAATTTTTCTTTACTCCAAGCTCAGGGGGGGGATCAAGAGCGGTGAAGTGATCATGGACGAGAAACTATTGGTTTACGACCTCAAGTACCATGCGCAGCCCAATGTCGTCCATGCGGTCCTCTGCTGGGGCGCTCTTTCGGTTGGAGCAGCGCATGCAGGTGGTGCAGTATCGAAAGGAGCCCCCACGCCGCACCCTGCGGCCCGTATCGCGGCTTTGGCGCGGATTCTCCTTGCCGAGATAGCTGTACGCAGTAAAATGGAATGCGTCTTCGCACCATTCCCAGACGTTGCCGCTCATGTCATAGATTCCGAGGGGGTTGGCCTGGTTTTGGGCCACCGGGTGGGCCTTGCCCTGAGAGTTTGCCTGCTCCCAACCGCGAATCTCCGGGGGCAGCCCAAACGAGTACGGGCCGACGGTCCCGCCTGCGGTACAGGCATATTCCCATTCCGCCTCGGTGGGCAGCCTGGGGCGGAGGTTCGGACCAGTGAGCCGACGCATGGCCATCATGAGCTTTTTGGCGTCATGCCACGAAATATCAGTGGCGGGCAGCGTTGCCTCGTCTGGCGCCGGCTCGCTTTGTCCGCGCAGTCGAGCCAGTTGCGATCTTGTGAGTTCCGTCTCGGCCAGCCAGAAGCCGGAAACACAGACCTCGCGCACGGGACGCTCATCCGGCTCGCAGGCGTGCTCAACGCCACCGCGCGTGTCGCACCCCATGCGGAAGCAACCGCCAGGCATCCAGACGAAGGCCATCCCCGTGACCGGTTCACGGCAGCCCGCTCCGGGCTCGCATTCCAAGGCCTGCGCCAGGGCGGAAGCTGAGAGCGGCTGGAGACAGAGAAGCAGCACGATCACCATGATCTTCATGTTGCGATGCTACATAAGAAGTCATTTCAGAACAAGGGGGGGGCGCTTCGGCGCTGGCGCGGGGCAAAAAAAAGGGGCGGGAAGACCCGCCCCAAGACTTGTGCGCTTTGTGGAAGCCTACTGGCCGCCAACCTTCACGCTGCCGACGTTGGTCTCGGACTTCACGTTCTGGCCATAGCCGACGTTGGTCACGGAACCGGCCTTACCCTTGATGGTGATGTCGCCGGTCTTGGCGCCTTCCTTGACGTCCACGGAGTGGACGTTGGTCTTGGCGGTGACGTTCTGGCCAGCGGCCACGTTGGTCACGTTGCCGACCTTGCTGTCGACGGTGATGTCGCCGGTTTTGGTGGCGGCAAAGGCGAAGGCGGTGGACGCCAGGACAATCACGAGGCTCAGTGCAAACTTCTTCATGGTCTCCTCCTCTTTTGGAACGTTAAGTTAATGATGCTGCATCACCATAATTGATGCAGTATCCAAAAGCAAGGGGTGTGCCACTTTTAGTATGCCAGAATCACAAGATAAAATTTTCAGCTCAGCTGCAGGGTACACTTCGGTGTGAAAATACTGCGCACTCTGCGCAAGAAATCACAGGCCGCGTCCAGGCCTGGTGATGCGGCACAAAAAGCCCTTGAGATATTCCGTCTCGGGCATGGCCGGGTGGATGGGATGGTCCGGCGCCTGATGGCAGCTGGTGAGTATCTGCAGGCGCACCCCGGCATCGCGGGCTGCGCCGGAGAGCACCTTGCGCAGGTCGCCCGCGCCCACGTGCTGAGAGCACGAGCAGGACACGAAGAAGCCACCGTCCTCGGTGAGTTCCAGGGCCTGCCGGTTGACGGTGCGGTAAGCCGCCAGTCCTTTTTCCATGTCCTTGCGCCGCTTCACGAAGGCGGGCGGGTCCACGCTGACGAGGCCGAAGCCGCGGCCCTGGGAGCGTAGGTTCTTCAACCCCGCCAGGGCATCGACGCAGAGGGTTTCCACCCGGTCCGCCAGGCCGGAGAGTTCAGCGCTCTTGGCAGCGCAGTCCAGCGCCGTGCGCGAGGCGTCGAGGCACGTGGCCGAGGCCGCACCCGCCCGGGCGCAGGCCATGCCAAGGCCCCCGGCGTAGGAAAAGACGTCGAGCACGTGCCGGTCCTTGGCCAGGCTCGCGGCAAGGGCGCGTGTGCCGCGCATGTCATAGAACCAGCCGGTCTTCTGGCCGCCGGCCAGGGGGAAGACGAAGGTGCAGCCGTTTTCCTCGATGCGGCCTTCTTCCGGGACTTCTCCCCAGGCCACTTCCACCGCTCGCGGCAGGCCTTCCAGTTCGCGGCCCGGCAGATCGTTCTTGAAAAGGATGCCAGCGGGGCGGACAAGTTCCACCAGCGCAGCGATGATGTCCTCGCGTCTGCGCTCCATGCCCGCCGTGCCGATCTGCACGGCCAGGATGTCGCCGAAGCGGTCCACCACAAGTCCCGGCAGCAGGTCGCCCTCGCCGAAAACGAGGCGATAGTACGGCGTGTCGAAGAGGCTCTCGCGCAGGGCCAGCGCCTGGGCGAGGCGCGAGCGCAGCAGCCCGGCGTCCAGCGGCCGTGTGGCATCCTGGCAGTAGACGCGTCCGGCGATGAGCGCGCCGGGATTCACGTAGGCGCTGCCCAGCGGCCTGCCCTGGGCCGACTCCACGCGCACGCAGTCGCCCGGGGCAAACGAGGTGAGCGGGCTCTTGGCCACATCCACCTCGTTGCTGAAGATCCACAGGTGCCCGGCGCTCAGGCGGCGGTCCTCGCCCTTGCGCAGGGTGAGCACGGGCAGGCTGCCCGGACTAGTCGGGGTGTCGGCATCGCTCATTGGCCACGCTCCTTGCGCAGGTTCAGCAGGCGCTGGCCGTAGGCGGCCTGCCCCAGCGACACGCAGCCGTCATTGGGGGGCAGGTCCTTGTGCGTCAGCGGCGTCAGGCCTCGCTGGGCGATGGCCCTGGGCAGCTCCACGGCGAAGGTCAGGTTCTGCATGACGCCGCCGGACAGGGCCACGTGGCTTGTGTTCTCGCGCTTGGCGAAGCGCGCGGCCATGTCGGCCAGGCCGGTGATGAGGCTGGCGTGGAAGCGCCGGGCGATGACCGGCACGGGCGTGCCCGCCTGCATGTCTTCCAGCAGCGTGCGGAACATGGTGTAGATGTCGAGCTCGCGCGGCGCGTCATTGCCGCCAAGGCGCCCCGTGCACGTGGGCTTCAGGACCGGGCAGGGGTAGACCACGGCTTCGGCGAACGGAATGCTCAGGTCCTGGGCCTGCTCCAGCACGATGGCCGCCTGCCCTTCGTAAGTGGTGTGCAGGCACAGGCCGAGCATGGCCGACACTGCGTCGAAGAGCCTGCCGCAGCTGGAGGTCAGCGGGCAGTTGAGGCTCTTGCGCAGGAGTTGCGGCAGGAAGTGGCTGGCCTGCTCATGCTGCGGCAGCCAGGGCCAGGCTGGAGTGTCGTTCTGGCCGCTCTGCTCAATGTCCAGCTCCCAGAGCAGGGACTGGGCAAGACGCCAGGGCTCGTGCACCGCGGTCTCGCCGCCGGGCAGGCTGAACTCGGCCAGGTGGCCCAGCCGGCTGTGGCGCAGGTCGTTGGTGTCCACCAGCAGGCACTCTCCGCCCCAGATGCTCCAGCCTGCCGCCAAGCCGAGGTTCGGTTGGTTGGGGCCGAAGCCTGTGCCGTCCAGCGCCAGGCAGATGGCCGGGCCGTGGAACTTGTTCTCGGCCAGCACGGCGTGGGCGTGGGCGAAATGGTGCTGGAGGAAGATCGTCTCGATGCCGGTCTTGCGCGCCATCTCCTGGGCCACACTGGTGGTCAGGAAGTTGGGGTGCTGGTCGCGCACGGCGAGCACCGGCTCGGTCTGCAGGATGTCCTGGAAATGTTCGCTGATTTCATGGTGGAAGCCCAGGGTCTCGATGTTCTGCATGTCGCCCAGGTGCTGGCTCACAAAGGCCTTGTCGCCCTTGGTGAGGGTGAGGGTGCACTTGAGCTCCGGGCCGAGGCCAAGCACGCTCGGGCCGGACTCCGGCAGGAACACCGGCTGGGGGGCGAAGCCTCTGGCGCGGCGCAGGAGCATGGCCTGGTCGCTGTCGGGCGGCACGCGCAGCACCGAGTCGTCGGTGCGGATGAGGATGTCTCGGTTGTGGAACATGAAGATGTCTGCGATTTCGGCCAGGCGGCAAAGGGCCTCGCGGTTGCCCAGGCAGATGGGCTCATCGCTGACGTTGCCCGAGGTCATGACCAGGGCGGCGGGCATGTTCTGGCGCTCCTGCTGGAGCAGGCGGCTGTAGCGCCGGAACAGCACATGGTGCAGCGGCGTGTACGGAAGCATGATGCCCACCTGGTCGGCTTCCGGGGCCACTGACTCGGCCAGAGGGGCGCCGCGCCGCTTGGGGCAGAGCACGATGGGACGCACGTGCCCGGTGAGCCAGGCTTCCTCCGCAGGGCCGATTTCGGCGAGCTGCCGGGCCGTTTCCAGGTCCGGAACCATGACGGCCAGCGGCTTGTGCGGGCGTTTCTTGCGCAGCCTGAGCTCGCGCACGGCCTCCTGGCTGGTGGCGTCGCAGGCCAGGTGGAAGCCGCCCAGGCCCTTCACCGCCGCAATGCCGCCCTGCATGAGGATGGCCGCGAGCTTGCGCATGGCCTCGTCGCGCCGTGCCACCACCATGCCGGAGCGGTCGGACAGCCAGACCTTGGGGCCGCAGACCGGGCAGGCGTTGGGCTGGGCGTGGAAGCGTCGGTTGGCGGGGTCGTCGTACTCGCGTTTGCAGTCCGGGCAGAGCGGGAAGCAGCCCATGGACGTGTTCGGGCGGTCATAGGGGATGGAGCGGGTGATGGTGAAGCGCGGGCCGCAGTTGGTGCAGTTGGTGAACGGGTAGAGGAAGCGGCGGTTGGTCTTGTCCGTCAGGTCAGCCAGGCAGTCGGCGCAAGTGCTGATGTCCGGGCTGATGAGCACGTCATGCCCAGTGCCGCCGGTGCTTTTCAGGATCTCAAAGGTATTGGCACCGGCCATGGGCGCCACTTCCTGGGTTGTCACGCGCATGATGCGCGAGAGTGGCGGCTGCTCCGGTTCCAGCCTGCGCAGAAACTCGTCCAGGCGGCGCGGGCTGCCCTGGATTTCGATGATGACGCCCTCGGGGGCGTTGCGCACCATGCCGGCCAGGCCCACGTCCTGGGCCAGCCTGTATATGTAGGGACGGAAGCCCACGCCCTGCACCTGGCCGGTGACGGTGATGCGGCGGCGGGGGGAAATGTCGGACATGGGCGCTCCTTGGATCATTGCGTACGCGTCGTGATAGCCAAGGCCAGGGCGCGTGGCAAGAGGAGAGGGCGATCAGCCCAGGCGGTGCAGCAGGCTTTTCATTCGGCCGCGCACAAAGCGCAAGGGTTCGAAGCGCATGGGGCTGAGGCTAGCGGCAACCCCGAAACCCTTGGCGTCGAAGGCTTGCGGCTCCTCAAGGACGAAGTTTGTGATCTGGGGGGCGGCTGAGGACAGCCCCTGGGCCAGTGATTCCGCCCAAAGGGGCACATCCGCCGGTTCGAGCCCGAGCAGGCTGTAGAGCGCGGCGTCCAAGGCCAGGGTGTCCGGCGAGCAGCCAAGCAGTCCCAACTGGAAGGCTTCGCCGTGCACCGGTCCGCCACGGTGCATGGCCACGATGCCGTCCACCAGCCCGATGGCGGGCGGCAGGGCATGGCGCACGTCGAGCATCAGGCGCTCCATGCGCCCCGAAAGATCGCCCAGGCGTACATGGGCCAGGGCCTTGCGGCAGCCGCAAACCGCGCCGAAAAGGTTCTTGGTGCTGGCGGTGACGCGGAACTGGCCGTGGGCCTTGAGCCGCGCCACGCTCACTATGCGGTCGGCCTCCAAGGCCCGGCGCGACAGCCCGATGCTGCCGCCATCGCTGAGCCTTAGCGGGGTGGGGCGGTCCAGGGTGGCGACGCGCAGGCCCAGGCTACGCATGGCTTCGGCAAGGCCGCAGGCTTCGGCCACGCGCCCGGCGCTGCCGAAGGCCGGGGAGTCGGCCACGAAGGGCTTGGCCCCGCAGTCGAGCAGGTGGACGCACACCGCCCGCACCACTTCCGGGTGGGTGCAGCAAAGGCCCGCATTGCTCTTGGATACCAGGTTCGGCTTGACCAGCACCCGCTCCCCGCGCGCAAAGTCGACCCCGCAGGCCATGATCAGCCGCTCCACGGCGGAGGTGACGGCCGCGCGGTCGTAATCCTTCTGGCGCAACAGGGCCACGGGTATTGTGATGGCACTTGTCGGCATGCTCTATTGATAGCTCGTCAGTGGCAGGCTGGCAAGAACTTGCGTGCGAGCGCGGCCAGGGGCATGATGCGTTCCGGAGGACGCATGCGCAGAAAAGCGGAACGGAAAGCGCCCCTTGTCGCGCTCATGGCTGCGGGCGTGTCGCGTGGCGGCTCACCGTTGCTTGGCCCCATCGATTTTCGTTTGGAGCAGGGGGCGCGCTGGGCCTTGTTCGGCGCCAACGGCGCGGGCAAGTCGACCTTTTTGCGGCTGCTGCGCGGCGAGCTGCCGCCTGACCAGGGCGGCGGGCGCGTGTACGATCTGCCGGGGGCGGGCGGTCCGCAACCGACGCCGCTCGGCCTGCGGCAACGGCTGGCCATGGTCGCCGGAGACATGCAGGACGCGTTCGCCATTCATGGCTGGGCGGCCACCGGGCTGGATGTGGTGCTTTCGGGCTTCGGCGACGGCCCGCTCTTGTATGCGCCGCCGGAGCCGGAACAGGTCTCCGCCGCCCTCGGCCTGCTGGATACGCTGGGCCTGTCCGATCTGTCCGGTCGGCGCATGGCCCGGCTGTCTTCCGGCGAGGGCCGC
This sequence comes from Humidesulfovibrio sp., assembly GCF_031082295.1. Classification (GTDB taxonomy): domain Bacteria; phylum Desulfobacterota; class Desulfovibrionia; order Desulfovibrionales; family Desulfovibrionaceae; genus Humidesulfovibrio. The sequence goes on along the minus strand of NZ_JAVHLD010000001.1, from coordinate 279,924 downwards.
CGGCTGCTATTGGCGCGCGCACTGGTTTCGCGGCCGGACGTGCTGCTGCTGGACGAGTGCCTGGAAGGGCTGGATGTGGAGGCTCGCCGGGAGTTTCTGGCCCTGCTCGACCGCGTGGCCATGGCGCGGCCGCTCCTGGCCGTGGTCTTCGCCACGCATCGCCTCGACGAACTGCCGACCTGCCTGACGAACGCCCTGGCGCTTGAGGACGGGCATGTGCGCGCTTCCGGCGCTCTTGGGGTTGTTCTGCCCGGACTGGTCTGCGTGTCCGAGGCGATGCCGGAGAGCCATTTCAAATCGTTCGTCGCAATGCCCGGGGACACCCCCGCCGCAACGGAATTTCTGGTGCGCATCACCAACGCCAGCGTGGACATGGAAGCTCGGCGCATCCTCGACGGCATCAACTGGACGCTGCGGCCCGGCGAGCATTGGGCCGTGCTGGGGCCAAACGGCGCGGGGAAGAGCACGCTGCTGTCGCTGCTGGCAGGGCTTGTCTGGCCCTCGGCCGTGGATGGAGCGCCCGGCATGGTGGAGTACGGCTTCGCTGCGCCGGACGAGCCCATGTCCAACGGGACCGTGGACGACGTGCGGAGGCGAATCGGCGTTGTGTACGAGGCGCTTCAGACCGGCTTCCCCTACGATTTGCCGGTGGAGTCGGCGGTGGCCACCGGGCTTGACGGAAGCCTGGATGTATTTGCGGAGCCTGATGCGGCGGGCTGGGAGCACGTGGCGAAATGGCTTGATTATTTCGAGCTCGCCAAGCTGCGCCGCAGGCGTGTGCGCAGCCTGTCGCGCGGGCAGTTCAGGCGCGTGCTGCTGGCGCGGGCGATGGTCGGGAACCCGGTGTTGCTGGTGCTGGACGAGCCCATGGCCGGGCTGGACTCCAGAGCGCGCGCGGCGGCCCGCGAGTTGCTCGGCCAGTTGGCCGCCCAGGGGCAGCCGCTTGTGATGGTCACGCACCATGAGGCAGACCTTCCGGGGTGCTTTCTGTCGGAAGCAGGCGGTCGTGTGCTGGCCCTGCGCGGTGGGCGGGTCGCGTATTGCGGAGAGTGGGGCGGGTATTCGAAATGGAAGGCGGCCCGCAAGGCGGGCCGCCGTTCCCTGGAAAGCTAGCTGCTTCTGCTGATGAAGGAGCTGCGGATGCGAGGGGTGGGGCGCACGGCCCTGCCATAGCCCTGGTGCCGCTTCTGCTCCTGGCCGGCGCGCATGATCTCCTGTCCCATGGATTTGCGCAGGCGCGTGGCCTCGTCGATGATCTTGGCCTGGAGGGATTTCAGCTCCTCCAGTTTGGCCACAAGCGTGTCCAGGCATTCCCCTTCCGGGGCGCCCAGGGTGTCCTCGGCCAGGGCCTGGGTTATGACCCCGTCACGGCCGAAAGCCACTTCTTCGGCCTTGTCCACTTCGCCGGCGGCGAGGTGGGCCAGCTCCTGGTTCCCCATCTCAATGGCCTGGTCGAGCAGGATGAGGGCCGCGTGCATGGCTACTCCTTTCCGGATGCCCGGACGTCCTCGCGCAGCTGCGCGACGACCTTCTTCCAGCGGTTCACCGCGGGCAGGAACTCGTATTCCAGCAGATCGGCCAGGAGGATCCAGTCCTCGTTGCCCATGACCGAGGTCATTTCCCCGAACAGGGTGGAGAGCTGGTCGCTGGCCTCCATGAACTCGCGGTAGTCCTTCAGGGCGAATTCGCCGCGAAGGGTGCTGATCATGCCGATGAAGTCGCGGGTCACGTCCACCAGGTCCTGATAGGTTTCCAGCGCCTCGGCGTCGTCGGCCTGGCGGAACAGCTCTGCCACGCGGGTGGCGCCTTCGCCCATGAGGGTCACGACCTTGTAGAGCTCGCGGGTGATCTCCACGGCCACTTCGCCCACGGGCATGGTGCGGATCTCGACGCTCTTGAGGTCGGTGATGTCGATGTCCTCGGCCTGGTGCGGGTAAATCTCGGAGAAGGGCTCGTCATTGACGAACACGTCGGTAACGACACGGTCGTTGAGCAGGCCGTCTTCCATGACCTTGATGAACACCTGATCCAGGTTGGTGAATCCTGCGAAATCCATATCGCTTTTCTGTCCGTCTATGAGCAGCATGTGCCCCTCCTTGGGTTCAGCGTTGTGATCTTTTGACTGGTCTGCACCTTTCATGCAGGGTTCGTGCCAGCGTCGACGCATTTTTTGAGTTCGTCTATAAGTGCACGGAATCGCGTAATAAGAGAGATGATGTCAGGCATGTCCAGGCCGGGCCGTTCGCTCTCAAACATCCAAAGAGAGGAAAGCATTGTCAGTCGTTGGTCGGCGCCCAGGGCGCTTTGCACGCGCTGCCAGGTGGCCAGGAACTTTCCCTTGACGGACTTGAGCGGCTCACGCCCAAGGAGCTGTCCTTGGCGTTCCAGCAGGAACAGGAATTCCGAGGCCGCGCCAAGGGCGCTCGACAGGGGGGCGGCTCCCTCGGGCGATAGTCCGGCAGGGTATGCCGAGCCCTCGAGTGAGTTTCCGTCAAGATATCGACGATACAACTCGCGCTGGAGGCGGATGAGCCGCGTGCGGTCGTCCTGTTCATGGCCGGAAAGGGAGGCCAGGTCCATGAGCCCGTCGTCCCCGGCCACCGTGCGCCATATTCTTGCGCCGCCTGGAGCGTCGGAGCCCGTGGCGGTGATCACGTCTCTGAGCTGCTCCAGGGCCAGGCCGAGCACGGTCTGTGCGGCGATGGCCTTGCGGCAGGCCTCGGTCCCGGTGTCCTGGTGCGGGCATTGCCGACCGAAGGCGCAGGGGTGGCAGGGCAGGTCCGGCTCCAGGCAGACTGAGCCGGGCAGGTACGGGCCGGTGTCCCAGGGCTGGGCCGTGGCCAGGAAAATCGCCAGACAGGGCACGCCGAGCCCCGCCGCAAGATGCATGGTGCCCGTGTCGTTGGTGACGAGCAGGCGGCAGGCCGACAGCACTGCGGCCAGGGTGGGCAGATCCGTTGCGCCCATGAGGTCGATGACCGGGACTGAGGCGCCGGACGTACCAAGCTGGTCGCGCAGGCGCTGGCCGAGGGGTTTTTCCCCGGCTGTGCCCACCAGCACCGGGATATGCCCGGCCTGCGAGAGCCCGCGGGCGACCTGGGCAAAATGAGCAACGGGCCAGCGCCTGCGTTCCTCGGACGCGCCGAGTTGCAGGGCCACGTAGCCTTTGGCCGGAGCGGCGGGAAGTTCCTTTCGGAGCAGGTTCAGCGCCTCGTCGCGCGCCGACTCTGTGGGGCCGCGCAGCCCGAAGTCGAGGCTCTGGTTCGCGGGACCGCAAGCCCCGGCGATGCGCCGGAACACATCAACAATATTAAATGGGCTGGCGCCGCGCGTCGTGGAGGCGAGCTGCAGGAAAGCCGCCCAGGAACTGGTGTCGGCGTTGAAGCCGTGGTCGTCCAGGGCAAAGCCGCGCAGTTCGGTCGCGCCGAGGGACATGGCCAGGAGCCGCGCGGGCTCCGAGGGCGTCAGGTTGATGACGAGGTCCGGCGCAAACTCGTTGCGGACGCGGTCGGTGGCTTCGCGGTATGCGGCCAGGGCCAGCCGCCAATCCTGGTCCAGCCGGGCCAGCAGGCGTGCGCCGGGGAACGGGAACAGCGCGTCCACCCCCTGCATGAGCGTTGCCGCCGGGGCGAAGTTCTCCAGGCAGGCCAAGGCCACGCGGTGGCCCTGGGCCTTGAGTCCGGCCACGGTCGGCTGTGACTGGAGCAGATCGCCCAGTCGGGTCATGTTCATCACAAGCACGTTCATCGGCGCTCCGGCAGAATTTTCATCGCCGATGCTGAAGCAAAAAGCCTGCCGATGGCGATTACGGGACTGCTGACAGCTTCCGTTCCGCTCCGCTTGCCGATGCGGGCTGCCGGTGAACGGTATAATATCACAGGTGAGTGTTCATCTGGCCTGTGGGTGTGCTCACCGCAGGAATTGCACCGCTCGACGAAATGCGATGGCGTATTCGGGATTTTGTGCTTTACAGCTTTTCTCGAAGACAGCGCACGTGGCCATGGGTGGTCCGAAGGCATCAAGCGCAGACAACGTCAACCAGAGGGGGGCCTCATGAACAAAGACCCGGAAGCCATCATCAACACGCCAGAATTCAAGGCGCTGGTCGCAAAGCAATGGTCCGTCTCGGCAGTTCTGTCCATCATCATGCTTGGAGTGTATTTCGGCTTCATCCTTGTGCTGGCCTTTGACAAGGGCACGCTTGGCGGCTTGATCACGGACGGTCTGAGCGTGGGCATCCCCATCGGCCTCTTCGTCATCGTTCTGGCCTGGGGGCTCACCGGAATCTACGTGTACTGGGCCAATGACAAATACGACAGCGCCGTGAACGCCATCCGGCAGAGCTTGAGGAGGAACTAAACATGGATCAGTTCACCACGACGATCGGGCAACCGAACATCACCTCCATCCTGTTCTTCTTCCTCTTTATTACAGGAACGATGTTCATCACCTATTTCGCGGCCAAGAAGTCCAAGACCACCGCCGACTTCTACGCGGCGGGAGGCGGCATCTCCGGCTTCCAGAACGGCCTGGCCCTGGCGGGCGACTACATGAGCGCCGCGAGCTTCCTCGGCATCGCCGGACTCGTGTCCCTCAAGGGCTACGACGGGCTGATCTACTCCATCGGCTTCCTCGTGGGCTGGCCCATCATCATGTTCCTCATCGCGGAGCCTCTGCGCAACCTCGGCAAGTACACCTTCGCCGACGTGGTGGCCTACCGCCTGAGCCAGAAGCCCGTCCGCATCGCGGCCAGCGTCGGCTCGCTCATGACGGTGTGCTTCTACCTCATCGCGCAGATGGTGGGCTCCGGTGCGCTCATCCACATGGTGTTCGGACTGAAGTATGAAATCGCCATCGTGTTCGTGGGCGCGGTCATGATCTGCTACGTGCTCTTCGGCGGCATGCTCGCCACCACCTGGGTGCAGATCATCAAGGCCGTGCTGCTCCTCTCCGGCGCCACCGTGCTCGTAGCGTTCGTGCTGGCCAAGTTCAACTACAATCCCGTGGAGCTCTTCGCCGCGGCCCAGGCCAAGTACGGCGACAAGGTGCTGGCCCCCGGCGGGCTCGTGTCCAACCCCTGGGACGCCATCTCCTTGGGCCTGGCGCTCATGTTCGGCACGGCCGGCCTTCCGCACATCCTCATGCGCTTCTACACCGTGCCCGACGCCAAGGCCGCCCGCAAGTCCGTGTTCGTGGCCACCGGCTTCATCGGCTTCTTCTACATCCTGACCTTCATCATCGGCTTCGGCGCCATGGTCCTCGTGGGGCAGGACGTGATCTCCAACATGGACAAGGGCGGCAACATGGCTGCGCTGCTCCTGGCTGAAGTCACCGGCGGCACCGTGTTCCTCGGCTTCATCGCGGCCGTGGCCTTCGCCACCATCCTCGCCGTGGTGGCCGGGCTCACCCTCGCCGGCGCCACCACCTTGTCTCACGACCTCTATGTGAACGTGTTCCGCGGCGGCAAGGCCAATGAGCAGGAAGAGGTGCGCGTGGCCAAGATCGCCACCCTCTGCCTCGGCGTGCTGGCCGTGGTGCTCGGCCTGGTGTTCAAGGGCCAGAACGTGGCCTTCATGGTGGGCTTGGCCTTTGCCATCGCCGCCAGCGCCAACTTCCCGGCCCTTTTGATGTCCATCATGTGGCGCAAGTTCAGCACGCTGGGCGCGGTGTTCTCCATCGTCACCGGCACGACCCTGGCCGTGGTGCTCATCGTCATCAGCCCCACCGTGTGGGTGAGCGTCCTGCACAACCCCACGGCCATCTTCCCCTTGAAGAACCCTGCGCTCATCTCCATGACTGGGGCTTTCATCGCCGGCTGGATCGGCTCCATGATTAAGCGTGACGAACGCGCCGAAACGTTGTACCCTGAACAGAAGGTCCGCAACTATCTCGGCGTGAGCGTGGAATGAATGAAGCAATAGTCTCCTTTCTCAAGGTTGCACTTCCGTTCTCCCTCCTTCCCCAGCGCCTGCTGGGGTCGGAGGGAGACTCTTTTTCCTCCAGGCACCTGGCCGCTGGCGAGGAGATCCTGACCGCCGGGACCATCCCCGACGCCGCCTGCGTGGTGCGCTCCGGCTCGCTTGAGGCCACGTACGCCCAGTGCCTGGCGCTGACGCTCCTGCCGGGCGACATGCTGGGCTGCGAGGCGGTGCTGCCTTCCGGCCAGGGCGCGGGCACAGGGCTCTGGGACGTCCGCGCGGCCGAACCCTCCGAGGTCATCCTCATCCCGCTGGACGCGCTGAGCCGCCTCATGGGCGACGAGCTCTTTTCGCGCGCGCTCATCTCGCGGGCCGTCGGCCTGGCCGACGCGGCGGAGCGAGCCAAGAGCCAGTCCTGCCAGCCCGGCCCGGACCCCTTCATGCGCTTGCGCGTGGGCGATGTGGCCTGCCCGGTCCCGGTGTTCGTGGAGTCTTCCACGAGCGTGGCCCAGGCTGCCCGCGACATGGCCAATGCCCAGGCCACCGCGGCCCTGGTGCGCACCGGGGAGGGGAGCGTGCTGGGCATCTTGACCGAGCGCGACGTGCTGGCCAAGGTCGTGGCCGCCGGGCAGAACGCCGAAGCCCTCCCCGTGACGGAGGTGATGACCCCCGGCCTCGTGACGGCCGGGCCGGAGGAGCTGCTCATCGAGGCTTTTTCGCGCATGGTGCACCACGGCATTCGCCGCCTGGTGCTGCTCGACCTTTCCGGCGTGCCTGCGGGCGTGCTCGGCGAGCGCGACATGCTTTCCGCGCGCGGGGAGAGCCCGCTGGCTCTGGCCTCGGAAATCGCCGCGGCGACAAACCCGGAGCACCTGACCCGGACCTTCCAGCGCCTGCACCGCATGGCCGGACGCAGCGTTGCCGAGGGCATCGCGAGCGACGCAGTGGGCCGCCTCATCAGCGAGATGCACGACCGCATCATGGCCCGGGCTTGGGAGATGGTCCTCACAGAGCTCGGCCCCGCGCCCGCGGCCCACGCCGTGCTGGTGCTGGGCAGCCAGGGGCGGCGCGAGCAGTTCCTGGCGACGGACCAGGACTTGGCCCTTGCGTACGAGGGCAGCGGGCCGGAGGTCGAGGACTACTTCGCACGCCTTGGCGAGCGCTTGACCCAAATGTTTCTGGATGTGGGCTTCCCGCCGTGCAAGAACCGCATCATGATGGACAACCCGGACTGGCGCAAAAGCCTTGACGGCTGGCTCGACCTCTTCGACTCCATCGCCGACAGGCCCGATGCCGAGGGCATCCTGAAGGCCTCGCTGTTGTGCGACATGCGCGCCGTGCAGGTGCCGGGGGCCGGCAACGGCGGCCTGCCCGTGCGCCTGCGCGAGGCCATGACGAAATGCCTGCGCAAGAGTTCGGTGCTGCTCAAATACATGGCGCGCGAGGCCGTGCGCTTCAGTCCGCCGCTGGGGCTGTTCGGCCAGTTCTCGGTCAAGAAGGACGAGGAAGGCCGGGGCTGCCTCGACATCAAGCGTGGCGGGGTCTTCCCCATCACCCAGGGTGTGAAGACCCTGGCCCTGGACCACGGCCTGGCCGAGACCGGCACCTGCGCCCGTCTGCGCCTGCTGCACCGCACCGAGGCGCTCTCCGTGCCCCTGGCCGAGGGACTGTGCGACGCCTACGACTTCCTGCAGACGCTGCGCATGCGCACCCAGGCCGCGCGCCTGCGCCAGGGCTTGCCGCTGGACAACGACATCCGCCCCGACAGCCTCGGCGCAATGGAGCGGGAACGTTTGCGTTCCGCCTTCAAGCTCACCGCCGAGTTCCAGAGCCTGCTCTTCGAAAAGTACGGGCTGCGCATGCTGGGCTAGCACCGGTCTCGGTCTGGCCTGGTGCGTCAGGGAACGCTCGGGGTGTGGACGCTCTGGAGCGCCCAGCCCTTGGCGGATGTGATGGGCCGAGCAAAACCAGCAGGCGGCTCGCGCCGAGCCGCATAGCGAAAGGGCCAACCGGGCAGGCATGGACGCGCAAACAGGCTTTTTCCTCTTCCTCGCAGTGGTCGTCGTGGCCGTGGTCCTCACGCGTCTTCGCCCAGCGCGCAAGGCCAGCGAACTGGCCATCACCGCCGCCATCAATTCGGCCATCCTCGGTGATTTCCGGTTCAACACCAGCCAGATCGACGTCAAGACTTTTGACGGCGTGGTGATTCTCGGCGGCTTCACCCGGGAACATGAGCAGATGGCGCAGGTGGTGGCTCTCGCCAGCGCCATTCCCGGCGTGAAGTCCGTGGACAACCGCATTTCCGTCCGCTCGGGGCATTAGGCCCGGCGTACACGCGGCCTGAGGCTTATGGCCAGACACGCCAAGACCGCGTTGCTCATGGTGGCGCTGATGCTGATGGCGTTCTGCGCCTCCCTTTTTGCTGCGCAGTCAGGCAGAGACCTTGAAATAACAGCCGCAGTGACCCAGGCGCTCATACGGGAAAACCCGCTAGAGAACACGCGTATCGACGTGAAGACCTTTGAGGGCGTTGTCATTCTCGGCGGTTTTGTCGATGAATACAGCAAGATGCAGAGGATCATCGAGGTCGCCAAGGGCATCGACGGTGTGAAGTCCGTGGATAACCGCATCTGGATATGGGACAGGGATTAGCTGCTCGCACGAGCGCATCTTCAGGCGACAACACAAAGGAAGCCCGCATGCTCACGCCGTTCTCCACCAGTGACGCCAAGCTCGGCGCCAGGCTCAAGGCCAAAGCCCGCAAGGGCCAGCAACGCTCCCTCTGGTCCGTGGGGGCCATCGCCGACCGCAAGGTCGCGCCCGTGCTGTTGAAGGATGTGCCGGAAAGCTTCGCCAGCTTTGCCCCCGTATGGGAGCGCAAGGCCGTCCGGCAACAGCCGCTCCAGTTGGAGAACCTCGCCGCGTTCAAGGGCGTGGCGGGCCGCCTGGCCTCCGCCATCGAGGCCCGTCTGTCCGCCCATTACCGCGAGACGCGCAAGGCCGGGCTGCAGCATCCGAGCGATGTCGCCGCCTATCTGGCACTGCTCGAGGTGGACGAGAAGGCGCTCCTCGAGGTGCCTGGCTTCCGCTTGCAGGCGCTGGACTTCGGGGTGAAGGCGCTGCTCGAGAAATGATCCCGGACGGCTTGGCTTGGCGCTGTGCGGCCTGCGCGCGGCCCTGAGGCCGGCATCGGCTCCGGCAAGGCCACGGAGATCGTGCAGTTGGCGAGCGTGGAGAACCTGACGCCCAGGGAGGCGGCCCTGAAGCCAGGGAGCGACGGCGGCGAGGAGTTCGACCGGCTGGCAACCCCTGTCAGGATGGACCACCCGGAGAGATGAGCGGCGGGCGCCTAGAGACCCAGCCTCCCCAGAACCTCGGCAACCCTGTGTCCGTAGGTGTGCGCGCGCAACAGTTCGGCGCGCCAGGCGTTTTTCAGGTCCGTCGCCAGGGCAGTGGACCCGGTGAGTGTTCGGAAGCGCGCGGCAAGCTCGTCCGGAGCGTGGAAGGTGACCTCGCGCGTCAGTTCGGCCGGGAAGATGCCGAGGCCCGGCGTGGCGTCGGAGAGCAGCAGCCCTCCGGAGGCCCAAACGTCGAAATGGCGCTGGGTGAGGCCGCAGGGCAAAAGCGGGTTGGTCAGGTTCAGGCTCGCGCCAGCGCTGGCGGCGATCTCCGGCAGGGCCGTGTAGTAGTCCACGAAGCCGCGCTGGTCGGTGATTTCCGGCAACAGCTCCCGCCAACCCTCGTCACCGAACACCGTCACCAGCCCCAGGTCCTTCTGGGCTCGGCCCAGGCACAGGGCGCGCCAGGCCCGGCCCGTCTCCTCGGCGCAGAAACCCGCGCGGCGGACCTCCGCACCCGGCCAGAGCGTCTTGATTCCCAGTCGTTCCAGCCACCAGTCGAAGCCCGGCGGCAGGCCCTGATCCAGCAGACCGCGGGCCTCTGCCCACAGACCGTCTGGCAGGCTGCAGCCCGCGAAAAAGCCGTCCTTGCCGGGAAAGGCGCTGCGGCCAACGAACACCAACCGCCCGGCCAGGTCGCCCCAGGCAGGGGAGGGCGCTCGCGGGGCGTTTTCCAGATCGCGCTTGCGGGCGGCAAGGGGCAGGTGGAGGGCCTGCGCCGCGCCCAGCTTCTGCAATTGCTCCACGGCCCAGGCGTCAGTGACGAAGAAGGGCAGCTCCTGCCAGAACCGGGACTTGAGGCCACTCAACTGGTGCAGGGGGGTATCCACGCACCAGACCGCCACACGCGTGCCTGCGGCCTTGAGCAGATGGTACGCCTCTCCCAGCGGGTCCAGCCCGCTGAAATTCACGCTCAGCATCAGCTCCGGGCATTCGCCCCCGGCCAGCAAGGTGCGGAAGTCCTCCACGCCCGCGTCGCCGGTGAAACGCACGGCGTAGCCCCGTTCCTCAAGCGCCTCGCGCAGTTCGATGCGCAAAAGCCCGCCCTCGTCGCCGGGCAGCCAGGCCAGGCGCTGGCGCGGCGCAGGGGCCTTGGCGATCAGCCCCACCTGGACGCCGGCCAAGAGCGGTCCCCAAAAACTTGGGAACAGGCGCGGGCCAGGGGCGTAGAGAATGAGCCGCGCGCCGTTCTTGGCAAGTCCGGCGAGCTGCGCGGGATCGGCTTCGCCAAATGATGCGGGAATGCGGGTGCGCCAACCGGGGCCAAGCTGCGCCGCCAGTTCCGGGCATTCGATGTAGCGTGCGCTCCGGACGCCCGGAAACAGCTCCGGCAGGCGCTCGGGCTCGGGGCCAAGGCCGAGGAAGAGCGTGTCCGCAGCCGCGTGGTTGAGGTCCGGCCCGCAAAGCGTGCGGAAGTCACCAGGCCCGGCGGGCAGGGACTTGCGCAGGCCCAGTTCGTCGAGAACGCTCGGCCGGGCGGGTTTTGTCGTCAGTGGCGATCCGGGGCGTGCGGGCATGAGGCTCCTTGGCAAGGGGGACGGTTTGGGCTAGGTGTTCGCGAGAGAGAGACCCCATGAAACAATATCGCGACCATTATTTCAAGCGCGCCAAGGCGGAGAACTACCCCGCTCGCAGCGTATACAAGCTCCAGGAGATGGACGTCAAATTCCACCTCCTCAAACCCGGCATGAAGGTTCTCGACCTTGGTGCCGCGCCCGGCTCCTGGACGCTCTTCGCGGCCAAGAAGATCGGGCCTGCGGGCCATGTGCTGGCGCTCGACATCCAGACCACCGAGCAGGAATTCCCTGAAAATGTGCACTTCATGGTGCACGACGCCTTTGAGGATTCTCCGGAACTCTTGGCGGTTTTGGAGCCGCTGTTTCCCTTTGACCTCGTCATGAGCGACATGGCACCGCGCACCACGGGCGTCAAGTTCACGGACCAGGCCCGGAGCCTGGAGCTGTGCGAGCGCGCCCGCGACGTGGCCCTGAAGCGGCTGAAGCACGGCGGGAATTTTGTGGCCAAGATCTTCGAGGGGCCGGACGCCAAGGCCTTCCAGGAGTCGCTCAGGCCGTACTTTGAGAAGGTGCGCGGCTTCAAGCCCAAGAGCTCGCGGGCGGAGAGCAAGGAGACCTTCCTTCTGGGACTTGGCTTTCGCAGCGAGGTCGGGTAATATCATCTGTTCGCCGGGCCACGCGCCCGGGCCAAGAAATATTTTGGAGGAAGAATGTCAGGACATAGTAAATGGGCCACCATCCGTCGCGCCAAGGAAAAAACCGATGCCAAGAAGGGCAAGGTCTTCACCAAGGTCACCAAGGACATCATCCTTGCGGCCAAGGGCGGCGGCGATCCCAACCTGAACGCCCGCCTGCGCGCGGTTATCGCCAAGGCCAAGGCCTGCAACATGCCCAACGACAAGATCGAGACGGCCATCAAGAAAGGCACGGGCGAGCTGGCTGGCGGCGAAGTCTTTGAAATGATGTACGAAGGCTACGCCCAGGGCGGCGTGGCCATGCTCGTTGAGGTCGCCACCGACAACAAGAATCGCACCATCGCCGACGTCCGCCACATCATCGGCAAGGGCGGCGGCAACATGGGCGAGCCCGGAAGCGTGGCCTGGATGTTCGACAAGCGCGGCGTGCTCTCCTTTGACGGCTCCAAGTACACCGAGGACCAGATCATGGAAGTGGCGCTGGAAGCCGGCGCCGACGACGTGGTCGTCGAAGAGGGCAGCATCGAGGTGCGTTCCGCGCCCGAGGATTTCTCCAATGTCGAGAAGGCCTTCGAGGACGCCGGGATCATCCCCGAGAGCTCCGAGCTGACCATGATCCCCAAGAATCTGACCCCGGTGGACGCCGCCACGGCGCGCAAGGTCATGAATCTCATGGAGGCCCTGGAGGAGAACGAGGACGTGTCCAACGTGTACGTCACCGCCGACTTCACCGACGAAATCATGGAAGAACTGGGGTAGGGCGCGTGGCCGGGCCTGTCGTGGTGCTGGGGCTTGACCCCGGGAGCCAGGTGACGGGCTATGGCGTCGTGCGCGAGGCCTCGGGCAAGGCCGAGCTCGTGGCCGTGGGCACCATCCGCACCCCTTCCGGGGGCGACATGGCAGGACGCCTGGGCGTCATCTACAGCCGGGTGGCCGAGCTCATCAAGGCCCACGGACCTGGCGAGGCCGCCATCGAGAGCGTCTTCGTGGCCAAGAATTCCGCCTCGGCCATCAAGCTTGGGCAGGCGCGCGGGGCGGCCATGGCCGCCTGCGCCGTGGCTGGCTTAAGCGTGGCCGACTACCCGCCCACCCTGGTCAAGAAGGCCCTGGTGGGCGCGGGCCGGGCCGAGAAGGAACAGGTGGCCTTCATGGTGGCCCAGATCCTGGGCCAGAAGAAGCCCGAGTGGGCCCTGGACGCCAGCGACGCACTGGCCGTGGCCATCTGCCATTTGAACCAGCGCCGGCTTCGCCGGATGACAGGCAGCGCCGACTCCCGTTGACGGGGGCGCATGCGCAAACGGATGGAGGTCGCATGATCGCCTACATCGAGGGACGCCTGCTCGATCTGACCGGAAAGGGCTGCGTCGTGCTGACCTCCGGCGGAGTGGGCTACGAGATCGCGCTGCCCACCACCGCGCTTGTGAGCCTGCCGCAGAAGGGCGGCGAGGTCGCGCTCTTCACGCACATGATCGTGCGCGAGGACGCCCAGGACCTTTACGGTTTTACCGCCAAGGACGACCGCGACCTGTTCCGCCTGCTCATCGGCATCGACAAGCTTGGGCCGAAGAAGGCGCTCGCCATCCTCTCGCATTTCCGCCCTGACCACCTGCGCGAGCTGGTGCTGCGCGAGGACGCCGACATGCTGGCCACGGTGCCGGGCATCGGGCCCAAGTCCGCGCGCGAGATCATGTGGAAGCTCAAGGACAAGGTGGCGGGCATCAAGTCCGGGCCGCTCACCGCCGGGACCGCCCCGGAGCCGCCGCAGAGCGAATATTTCGACGCCATCTCCGGCATGAAGGCTCTGGGCTACACCGAGGACGAGGCGCGCGGCATGATGAAGGACATCTTTGACGCCGAGCCGGACATCGACGCCTCCACGGCCCTGCGCCTGGCCCTGAAGAAAATCGCGGCGGCGCGCACATGAGCGAAGACAGCACCCCCTGCTCCCTGCCGGACGACTCCATCCGGCCCAAGCGGCTGAACGACTTCATCGGCCAGGACGACCTGCGCTCCAACCTGGGCATCTTCATCCAGGCGGCGCGGGAGCGCGGCAAGGCGCTCGACCACACGCTGTTCTCCGGCAACCCCGGCCTGGGCAAGACGACGCTCGCGCAGATCATGGCCAGCGAGCTCGGCGTCAACATGGTGTCCACCAGCGGCCCGGTGCTGGAGCGCGTGGGCGACCTGGCGGCCATCCTGACCAACCTTTCCCGCCACGACATCCTGTTCATCGACGAGATCCACCGCATGCCCGCCACCGTGGAGGAGATCTTGTATCCCGCCATGGAGGACTACAAGATCGACCTCATCATCGGGCAGGGGCCGGGCGCGCGCACGGTCAAGATCGACCTGGAGCCGTTCACCCTCGTTGGCGCCACCACCCGCGTGGGGCTTTTGACCTCGCCCCTGCGCGACCGTTTCGGCTGCGTGTTCCGCCTGGAATTCTACGCGCCGGAGGAACTCGCGCGCATCGTCATGCGGGCGGCGGGCATCCTTGGCGTCAGCATCACGGAGGAGGGCGCCTGGGCCATTGGCCGCAGGTCGCGCGGGACCCCGCGCATCGCCGGGCGGCTGCTTCGGCGCATCCGCGACTACGCGGTGGTCCAGAACCAGGGCGTGGTGGACCAAAAGCTCGCCGAGGACTCCCTGGACCGCCTGGACGTGGACCCCTTCGGCCTGGACCAGATGGACAGAAAAATCCTCTCGCTCATCGTGAACCAGTTCAGCGGCGGGCCGGTGGGGGTGAAGACCATCGCCGTGGCCTGCTCGGAAGAGGCCCGCACCATCGAGGACATCTACGAGCCCTTCCTGATCCAGTGCGGGTTCATCAAGCGCACGCCGCGCGGCCGCGTGGCGACTGCCAAGGCCTACCAGCATCTCAAGATGCGCCTTGACGGGGGCGACGGTTCGCTGTAGTTCCTGCCAAGCGCGGGGTCTGTCCAAGGGCGGACCGGCGTTTTGAGAGAAAGAATCGGCCCCGTTGGACACCGTCCCAGCCGAAACACCGAACCGACACGCCGACCGGAACTACTCCGGGAATCGGCGCAAGCCTCCCCTGGACCTGGGCGCGACTGCCGCCCGCACTCCACGGGAACACGGAGGAACAGCCATGTTCGGACAGCTTTTACAGCCCACGCACCTGTTGCTGATCGTGGTCATCGCCCTGTTTATCTTCGGCCCCAGCAAGCTGCCCCAGCTCGGAGCCAGCATCGGCAAAAGCATCCGCGAGCTGCGCAAGGGCCTGGACGGCGTTGCCGAGCCCGGCGCGCAGGCCACCCAGCAGACCGAGACCAAGAAATAGTTCGCCGCCGCAACGCCTGCCGGGATCTGGTCCCGGCTTGAGTTCTGCGGCGGCTTGGCCGTTGCCGGAGCCGCGCATGAGCGGGCTGCCGGCTTTTGGTGTTGCGCGTCGCCTTGGCCACAGGGGCATGCGAGAGCGGGCCTGGAGGCACAGCCATCGCGCAAGCGCGGTTGACAGTCTGCAAGGCCAAGGTCTAATACCATGACGGCCAATTCAACAGCCTTAGAGGAAAAAATGGACGACCCATACAGTAAACGCTTGAATTTGTATAGTTTTATTAAAAGCTCAAGCGAATCCGAGTTGCCTGCACCGGCTGCTCGCGTCTAAAGCCGCCCAGCGCGCCAGCGCATCCCGGGCCGCCCCTGACGCGCCGCAGCTGAAAAGCTGGCGACGCACTGACAGGAGGTGGCCGATGCTCCGCACCCTCACTCGGATCACACACTTTGTGGGAACCCACGCTGCCAGACCCTTTGGGGCGCAGGCGGCGCGGCATTTCTTTTCGCACCCGAAAATCTCGCGGAGGCGCTCATGAGCGAACTCGACAGCGATCTTTTCCTGAGCGCGGTGCTGGATCGTCCGGTCATCAGCCAGTCCGGCCGCGAGATCGGTCGGCTGTGGGACGTGGCCATGAGCCCCGGCGAACCCTTGCCCTTGGTGAAGCACCTGCTGGTGCGCAAAGCCGGCCGGATCCGGCGCGTGCCCTGGGCCGACATCGCCCTGTTCAACCCGGTCGTGGTGTCGCTCAAGGGCGAGCTGGTGGGCGCGGGCGACGTGCCCGAGCTTGAGGACGAGGTGCTCATGCGCCGCGACATCCTCGACAAGCAGATCGTCGACGTGGACGGCGCGCGCGTGGTGCGCGTCAACGACCTGAAGCTCAAGGCCATGCTGGATGACTTGTGCCTTGCGGCGGTGGATGTGGGCTTCCGGGGCGTGCTGCGCCGCCTGGGCTACCTCAAGGCCTGGGATTTCATGGGAGGCGTGCTGCACAGGACCCTGGCCAAGAAGGAGATCGACTGGTTGTTCGTGCAACCCCTTGGCGCGAACCTCTCCAGGCTGACCCTGACCGTCACCCGCGACAAGCTCTCGGACCTGCACCCGGCGGACCTCGCGCACATCATCTCCCAGTTGCCGCACCAGAACGTTTCGGCGGTGCTGAACTCGCTGGACATGGACGTGGCTGGCGAGGCCCTGGGCGAGATGGAGCCAGAGGACTCCAGCCGCGTGCTGAGCCAGCTTGAGAGTTCGCTGGCCGCAGACGTGCTGGAGGAGATGCCCCCGGACGAGGCTGCGGACGTGCTGGCCGAATTTTCCGACGAGAAGGCGCAGGAACTGCTGTCGCACATGGACCCCGAGGACGCGGAGAAGGTCCAGGAGCTGCTGGAGCACGAGGACGACTCCGCCGGCGGCCTCATGAACAACGAATACCTTTTCGTCGCGCCCGACGCCACGGTGGACGACGCCATGAACCAGGTGCGCCTGCTGGCCGCGGATGTCGACAGCATCTACTACGTGTATGTGCTGGACGAGGCAGAGCAACTGCACGGCGTATTGAGCCTGAAGCGCCTGCTGCTGACCCCTGGCGACACGCCGGTGGCCGAGGTCATGAGCCGCAACCCCAAGAGCGTGCATGTCGATTCGGCTCTGGACGAGGTCTTCGAACTGGTGGTGCAGTACAAGCTGGCCGCCGTGCCCGTGCTGGAAGAGGACGGCAAGATGGCGGGCATCGTCTCGGCCGACGACATTCTTGAACATTTTCTGCCCTTCGCCCTGCGTTGGAAGCAGTACAAGGCCCTGCGCAAGTTCTAGGGGCCATGGGGTGAGGGGAGTACAGTGACCGCAGCTAAAATCATCGCGCCTTTGCGCAAGATCAACCGCCGGAACGTGTTCATGTTCCTGGCGTTGCTTGGCCCGGGCATCATCACCGCCAACGTGGACAACGACGCTGGCGGCATCACCACGTATTCGCTGGCCGGCGCGCAGTTCGGGCTCAAGCTCCTGTGGATGATGCTGCCGACAACGGTCGCCCTGGTTGTGGTTCAGGAGATGTGCGCGCGCATGGGCGCGGTGACGGGCAAGGGCCTGTCCGACCTGATCCGCGAGAGCTTCGGCGTCAAGATCACCTTCTACGTCATGATCGCGCTGCTCCTGACCAACCTGGGCAACACCGTGAGCGAGTTCGCGGGCATCGCGGCCAGCATGGAGCTTTTCGGCGTCAGCAAGTACGTGTCCGTGCCGCTGGCTGCCGTGGCGGTGTGGCTGCTCATCGTCAAGGGCTCCTACCGGCTGGTGGAGAAGGTTTTCCTGGTGGCCTGCCTGGTCTTCATCGCCTACCCCGTGGCGGCCTTCATGTCCGGCCCGGACTGGGGGCAGGTGCTCAAGGCCTCGGTGGTTCCGGACTTCAAGGTGACGCCCGACGCCGTGACCATGATGATCGGCGTGGTAGGCACCACCATCGCGCCCTGGATGCAATTCTACCAGCAGGCCAGCATCGTGGAGAAGGGCATCACCAAGGCCGACTACAATTTTTCGCGCCTGGACGTTATCCTGGGCTGCTTCATGGCCATCATCGTGGCCTTCTTCATTGTGGTCGCCTGCGCAGACACCATCTTCAAGGCCGGGATCAAGGTGGAGACGGCGGCCGACGCGGCCATGGCCCTGACACCGCTTGTGGGCCAGCACGCCACCACGCTCTTCGCCATCGGCCTGTTCAACGCCTCGCTCTTCGCGGCCTGCGTGCTGCCCCTCTCCACCGCCTATTATGTCTGCGAGGGCCTGGGCTGGGAACTCGGCGTGGACAAGGACTTCCGGGAAGCGCCGCAGTTCTTCTGGCTCTTCACCCTGCTCATCGCCATTTCCGCGGGGATCATCCTGCTTCCGGGCGCGCCGCTCATCGCCATCATGTTCCTCTCGCAGGTGGTCAATGGCGCGGTGCTGCCTTTTGTCCTCATATTCATGCTCATCCTCATCAATGACAAACGCCTCATGGGCGACTTCGTCAACGGCCCGGTCTTCAATACCATAGCCTGGGCCACCGTCGTCATCGTCATGGGGCTGACGCTGCTCATGACGCTCGACATGATCTTCCCGGGACTCATCGCGCGGCTCATGGGCAATTGACGCTCAGCGCGCCTCTCCCCATATAAGCCGGATGTCCATTGACCCCTGGCGCGCATTCATCTATATACTGGGCAAGACTGGGCGTCTCGCCGCTTGGCGGGAGGGCAGCAGCGATGAAGGAGGCTGCCATGGCGCTGGTGACGATCGACTTGGCTTTGTGCGACCGCGAAGGGGCTTGCATCGACTCTTGCCCTCACGGACTTTTGCTGCGCGGGCAGGATGGCCTTCCCGTGGAGCGCGTCGGCGCGGCTAGCCACTGCATCCGTTGCGGCCAGTGCGTGTCCGTGTGCTCCAAGAGCGCGCTAACCAACCACCTGCTTGCCGGGCAGGAATTCCAGGACAAATCCACGTTTGATCGGGCAGCCGACCCCCTGGCCTACATTATCAAGACCCGGCGCTCTGTGCGCGCCTTCCAGAAACGCGCTGTGGACAAGACGGTGTTCAAGTCGCTCTTCGACCTGGTCCGCTACGCTCCGACGGCCAACAACAGCCAGAAACTCTGGTGGCTTGTGACTCTGGAGGCTGAAAGCACAAAAAATTTTGCTGCCCTCGCCCTTGAATGGTTGATAAGATCATATTATCCTAACGAGTTGGAGAAGCCCTGGGAGGGCGACGCAGACCCTGTGCTTCGGGGCGCGCCGCACGTGGTCCTGTGCTGCGCCCCGGAGGAGTATCGTTGGGGAGCTACCGACGCCGCCATAGCCGTGACCCATGTGGAGCTTCTGGCTGCGTCGCGCGGGCTGGCAACCTGCTGGGCCGGCATCTTCATACGCGCCCTGGAAGGTTGGCCCCCTCTGCTTGAGGCTCTTGCGCTCCCGCCGGGACAGAAGGTTTTCGGCGGACTGATGCTGGGCTACCCACGCTTCAACCACCGCCTGGTGCCGCCGCGCAAGCCCGCAGCCATAGGCTGGCGCTGAGGAGAGCGGTTCCGACCAACGCGAAACCGCCCGGCTCCCCGCTTAGGGCGCCGGGCGGTTTTCATCTGCGCTTGGGCAATCTGAGGCTAGCCGCGCGCGGCTTCGATCCTTTCCTTGATGAGGGCCATGGCCCGCTTGGCCACCTGTGTAATCTCCGGCTTGCTGACCTGGTCGTCCGCGCCGACGGCATCGCCCTTGTGGCGGAGCTTGTCGGAAATGATGGACGAGAACAGGATCACGGGCAGATCCTTGAGCATGGGATCTTCCTTGATGCGCTTCGTGAGGTTGTGGCCGTCCATGACGGGCATTTCGATGTCGGAGATGACCACCTGCACGTAGTCCGTGACGGGCCTGTTCTCCTCCTCTGCGATCTTCTTGATGTGCATCAGCCGTTCCCAGCACTCTCCGCCGTGGGTGGTCTTCTCGACCAGGAAGTTGGCGCGGTGCAGCAGGTCGCCGATCATTTCACGGATGAGGGTGGAGTCATCGGCGATGAGCGCGCGGTACTGGGTGCCGGCCTCCCAGGTGACGTTCTCGTCGAAGCGCAGGCCAAGTTCCGGATTCAGCTCGGCAACGATCTTCTCCAGATCCAGAATGAAGATGATGCGGCCTTCAAGGCGCACCACGCCGGTGATGGAGTTCGAGGCCAGGGAGGACATGTACTTGTTCGGGGCCTCCACCTCCTCCCAACTGATGCGGTGGATGCGCGTGACGCCGGAGACCATGAACGCGGTGGTCACGTTGTTGAACTCGCAGACGATGACCTTGGGCGGTTCCTTGTCTCCGTGCTCCTTCTTCAGCCACTGGGCCAAATCCACCAGGGGGATGATCTGGTTGCGCAGGTTGAAGGCGCCAAGCACTGAGGGGTGGGAAACCTGGGGCATCTCCGTGATTTTGGGCATTCGGATGATTTCCAGGACCTTGGCAACGTTGACGCCGTAATAGCCCTTGTAGGCTTCCGCTTCGGAGGCCTGTGGTTCTTCCAGGTAGAACTCCACGATTTCCAGTTCGTTGGTCCCGGCCTCGAGGAGAATATTGGTCAGATTGGTGCTCATCGGCGGCTCCGTGTTCCGGCTGTTCGGTGTGAGGCCCGGGAAGGCGCTGGCTACAGCGCCCGCAGATGGGCTTCAATCTCGTCAATGATCCTTTTCGGCGTAGATGCCCCGGCAGTTAAGCCCATCTTCCCATATTTTACTACGTCAATGCCATGGAGGTCGTCAACGGTCTCTACAAGAATGGTCGGGGTCTGCTGGGCCTCGATGACCTGGGCGAGCCTGCGGGTGTTGCCGCTGGCCTTTCCGCCGACCACGACCACGCAGTCCGCCTGGCCCGCCAGGCGGATGGCCTCGTCCTGGCGCAGGCGCGTGGCGTCGCAAATGGTGTTCAGCACGACCAGGTCATCCTTCAGCCGGTCGGTGAGGTCGGCCTTGATCTGCTCAAAAGCCTTGCGGTCCTGGGTGGTCTGGGCGGCGAGAAAATACTGCCTGCCCGGGGCAAGCGCATGGGCGGCCAGTTCCTCGGGCGTCTCGAAAACGAAGGGTTCTTCGCCAGCGTAGCTCAGCAGCCCGCGAACCTCGGGGTGGTCGGTCTCGCCGAAGAGCAGCAGGCTGCGCCCGGTCTCGGCCTGTTCGTCGATGAGGAGCTGGGCGCGCTTGACCTTGGGGCAGGTGGCGTCCACCACCTCAACACCGCGTGCGATCAACTCGCGTTCGTCGCCAGCGGGGATGCCGTGGGCGCGGATGACAACGCGGGCGCCCGAAGGCACCTCCGCGACGGTTTTCGCAAGGGCCACGCCTCGTTGGGCATAGTCTTCCAACACCTGCGGATTGTGGATGATGGGCCCGAGCATGAACGTGGTGCGGCTTGAATCCGCAGCCAACAGATCATCAAGCTTTTTCAGGGCCAGGCCAACGCCCATGCAGAAGCCCGCCAAGCGGGCGCGGATGACTTCCATGATTGAGCATCTCCAACTGGTGTCACGGGCTGAGATACGTCAGGCCCGCACATGTTAACTAATGAACCAGGGGCATAAAGGAGTCAACAGCAAGGGACGGGCTGAATTACGTAACCTTGCCGTCCGCTGTGCCGCAGCCGTCCGTGAAATCGGCATGATCCATGGGCTCGCCGGATTCACAGAGCGTGGCGATGCGGCCCGCGGTGGTCTCCAGTTCCTCCCAGGTGGAACACTGGAGAAAGGCCTGGCGCAAGGCGCGGATGCCGGAAAAGCCTTTGGCGTAGCGAGGCAGAAAGGCTCTTAGCGCCCTGAGCGCGCGCGGCGTGCCGTCCAGGTTGCGCGCCAGCTGGATGTGCAGGGTCGCCGCCGCAGCCAGAGACTGGGCCGAGCGCGGCGCGCTCTCGCGTCCGGCCAGGATGTCCTTCAGGCGCTGGAATATCATCGGGTCGACCAGGGCGCCTCGGGCGAACATGACCCCGGCGCAATTGGTCTCCGCCAGGCAACGGGCAGCGTCCTCGGCCGAGAACAGGTCGCCGCTGGCCAGCACGGGAATGTCCACGGCGCGCACCAGCTGGCCGATGGCGCTCCAGTCGGCGGAGCCGCCGAAAAGCTGCTTGGCCGTGCGCGGGTGTAGGGTCAGCCAGCCACTGCCATGCCCGGCCAGGCGTTGGCCCAGCTCAATGTAGTTCTCCTCGCCGTGCTGGATGCCCAGGCGGAATTTGACGCCCACACGGCCAGGGCCGGCGTGGCGCACCATCACCTTGACGATGGCCTCGAGCACAGCGGGTCTGGCCATGAGCGCAGAGCCTGCGCCGCTTTTGTTGACCTTGCGCACGGAGCAGCCGCAGTTGAGGTCGAAGTGGGTGAACCCGCGCTCCAGCAGGAGCGGCATGGCGCGGTCGAAGATGTCCGGCTCGGCGCCGAAGAGCTGAACCACCAGAGGCGTGTCGCCAGCGTCGGAGGTCAGCAGCCTGGTGGTGCCGTGTCCGCCGAAGACCAGCCCCTTGGCGCTGACCATTTCCGTCACGGCGCAGGCCGCTCCGAAGGTTCGGCAGAGCATGCGGAAGGGGAGGTCGGAATAACCGGCCAGGGGGGCCAGCCACGGGGCATCGGGTGCGAAGGGCAGTTTTTGCATGGCGAAACGGGAGATAGGTCTTTCAGAGAGAGCCGTCAAAGGGATATTAGCGTGAAACTTTGCCGAAACGAAAGATATTTTGCATGCGCCGCAGAAAACCAGTTGACAAGCAGGGCGGATTCAAAATAGACAGTGCGGCCTTGGAAACGAGGGAATTGCTGGTGTCCACCGCGCTGAAGGCGCGCCATCGGTGGAGAAAAAGCTTGCAATTCACGGACGGGGCGTGTATGCGTCCTTGTTCACACGCTGGCGTAGCTCAATGGCAGAGCAGCTGACTTGTAATCAGCAGGTTGCGGGTTCAAGTCCCATCGCCAGCTCCAGGTTGAAGTGAATGGTGGGGTTCCCGAGTGGCCAAAGGGAACAGACTGTAAATCTGTCGGCGTCAGCCTTCGGAGGTTCAAATCCTCCCCCCACCACCACATACGCGGCAAGAAACGTCGTAGGAGACAGGACTGACACTGTCGCATGGACTACGGAATTACCGCGCGGGAATAGCTCAATTGGCTAGAGCATCAGCCTTCCAAGCTGAGGGTTGCGGGTTCGAGTCCCGTTTCCCGCTCCAAAGTCCAGGCCCATCGGGGGCCTCCTAAGGCGATCTTAGGCCCATGTAGCTCAGTCGGTAGAGCACTTCCTTGGTAAGGAAGAGGTCAACGGTTCAATTCCGTTCATGGGCTCCATATCTTTATTTTCACGGACAACCGCTGATACAAGCACAGGGGGTTCCAAAATGGGTAAGGCCAAATTTGAGCGCAAGAAGCCTCACGTTAACATCGGCACCATCGGCCACATCGACCACGGCAAGACCACCCTCACCGCCGCCATCACCAAGACGGCGTCCATGATGGGCATGGGCTCTTACGTTGCCTTCGACCAGATCGACAAGGCGCCGGAAGAGAAAGAGCGCGGCATCACCATCGCCACCGCACACGTTGAGTACGAGACCAAGAATCGTCACTACGCTCACGTGGACTGCCCCGGTCACGCCGACTACATCAAGAACATGATCACTGGCGCTGCCCAGATGGACGGCGCGATCCTGGTCGTGGCCGCCACCGACGGCCCCATGCCCCAGACTCGTGAGCACCTGCTGCTCGCCCGTCAGGTCGGCGTGCCTTACATGGTCGTCTTCATGAACAAGTGCGACATGGTCGACGACGCCGAGCTGCTCGAGCTGGTTGAGCTCGAAATGCGCGAGCTGCTGACCAAGTACGGCTTCCCCGGCGACGACGTGCCCATCATTCAGGGTTCCGCCCTGAAGGCTCTGGAGAGCGACGACCCGAACAGCGAAGAGTGCAAGTGCATCGCCGAGCTGCTGAACGCTTGCGACACCTACATTCCTGAGCCGGTCCGCGACATCGACAAGCCCTTCCTGATGCCCATCGAAGACGTGTTCTCCATCTCTGGCCGCGGCACCGTCGTGACCGGTCGTGTCGAGCGCGGCATCATCACCGTCGGTGACGAAGTTGAAATCGTCGGCATCAAGGACACCGTGAAGAGCACCTGCACCGGTGTTGAAATGTTCCGCAAGATCCTTGACCAGGGCCAGGCTGGCGACAACGTCGGCGTGCTCCTGCGCGGCATCAAGCGTGAAGATGTCGAGCGCGGCCAGGTTCTGGCCAAGCCCAAGAGCATCCCGCCGCACCGCAAGTTCAAGGCCGAAGTGTACGTCCTGTCCAAGGACGAGGGCGGCCGTCACACGCCGTTCTTCTCCGGCTACCGTCCGCAGTTCTACTTCCGCACCACCGACATCACTGGTGTCGTGACCCTGGAAGAGGGCGTCGAGATGGTCATGCCCGGCGACAATGCAACCTTCATCGTTGACATGATCCACCCCATCGCCATGGAGCAGGGACTGCGCTTCGCCATTCGCGAAGGCGGCCGCACCGTCGGCGCGGGTGTTGTCACCGAGATTCTGGAGTAATCCATGCGCGTCAATATCCAGCTTGCTTGCACCGAGTGCAAGCGGCGCAATTACGCGACGGAGAAGAATAAGAAGAACACTACGGGTCGTCTCGAAGTGAAGAAGTATTGCCCCTTTGACAGGAAGCATACGGTTCACCGCGAAACCAAGTAGTTACATGCAGGCCAGTAGCTCCAACGGCTAGAGCACCGGTCTCCAAAACCGGACGCTGTAGGTTCGAATCCTACCTGGCCTGCCACACCCCCAACATGGGGAGAACAATGTCGAAACATGCAGCGAAAGGCTCCAGCGGCCAGCAAGGCGCGGAACTGCCCGAGAAATCGGGTGTTGCCGCCAAGGCGCAGGAACTGAAGGTCTTCTTCGAGGAATCCCAGGTTGAGCTGAAAAAGATCACCTGGCCTTCCCGCAAGGAGACATATGCAACCTGTGCGGCGGTCATGGTCCTTGTCTTGGTCATGTCGCTATTCCTGGGCGTCGTCGATCTTGGCTTGTCCAAGATCATCGAGGCTGTGCTGTCCTAACCCCCTGGCAGGTGAGCGCAAGTGACTGAAGATAGCGCCGTTGGCGGGGAAAAACCGGCCCGCTGGTTCATCGTCCACACGTACTCGGGATTCGAGCAGCGTGTGGAGAAGACCATCCTTGAGATGATGCGTACCGGTCAGGAAAAGGGCCAGGTTCTTGAGGTCGTCGTTCCCACTGAGAAAGTGGTGGAGATGGTCAAGGGAGAGCGTCGCACCACGACCCGGAAGTTTTATCCGGGCTATGTCATGGTGAAGATGATCCTGACCGACGACTCCTGGCATCTGATCCAGTCCATCCCTCGCGTCACGGGCTTTGTGGGCGGAAAGAACCGTCCCACCCCAATGCGCGACAGTGAAGCACAGACCATCCTCTCCATGATGGAGAGCAGGCAGGAACAGCCCCGTCCCAAGTTCAACTTCGAAAGAGGCGACGAGGTTCGGGTTATCGACGGCCCCTTCAGTGGTTTCAACGGTGTCGTCGAGGATGTGAATTACGACAAGGGCAAGCTCCGCGTGGCCGTCTCCATTTTCGGGCGTCAGACCCCGGTGGAGCTCGACTTCGTCCAGGTGACGAAGGGCTAGACGGACCCTGTTCGACTGCAGCGGGCAATCGCCTGCGAGGATATAAAAATGGCCAAGAAAATCACTGGTAAAGTTAAGCTGCAGATTCCTGCCGGCGTGGCCAACCCGTCCCCCCCGGTGGGTCCGGCGCTGGGCCAGCACGGCGTGAACATCATGGAGTTCTGCAAGGCGTTCAACGCCAAGACGCAGGACCAGAAGGGCATGATCATTCCGGTGATCATCACCGTGTATGCGGACCGCACCTTCTCCTTCATCACCAAGACCCCTCCGGCTCCGGTGCTCCTGCTCAAGGCCGCCAAGATCGAGAAGGGCTCCGGCGAGCCCAACAAGACCAAAGTCGGCAAGGTCACCATGGCTCAGGTGGAGGAAATCGCCAAGCTTAAGGCGCCCGATCTTACGGCCAAGTCCCTTGAGGCCGCCAAGAATTGCGTCGTTGGCACTGCCCGCAGCATGGGCCTTGAAGTCATAGGGTAGCGAGGATAAGCCATGCCGAAACACGGAAAAAACTACGACAAGGCCGCTGAAGGCTTTGATTCGACAGTGCGTTACGCGGTGAACGAGGCTGTCAAGCTCGCCATCGAAAACTCCTTCGCCAAGTTCGACGAGACCGTTGATGTCGCCATCAACCTCGGCGTCGATCCCAAGTACTCCGACCAGATGGTGCGCGGCGCCTGTCCCCTGCCGAACGGCCTGGGCAAGACCGCTCGCGTCATCGTCTTCTGCAAGCCGGACAAGGAAGCCGAGGCCAAAGAGGCCGGAGCCGACGAGTGCGGCGGCGATGAGCTGGTGGAAAAGATCAAGGGCGGTTGGCTCGACTTCGACAACGCCGTCGCCACCCCTGACATGATGGCCAAGGTCGGCCAGATCGGCCGCATGCTCGGCCCCCGCGGCCTGATGCCCAACGCCAAGACCGGCACCGTCACCTTCAACGTGGGCGAGGCCGTCCGCGAGCTGAAGGCTGGCCGCGTGGAGTTCAAGGTCGACAAGGCGGGCATCCTGCACGCTCCCATCGGCAAGAAGTCCTTCGGCGCCGAGAAGCTCCTGCAGAATCTGTCTGCCCTTCTTGACACCGTGAACCGCCTGAAGCCTTCCACGGCCAAGGGCACGTACTTGAAGGCCATGGCTGTGGCCACCACCATGGGCCCGGGCGTCAAGATCGACACCCAGACCCTGCGCAAGTTCCTGGAAGTCTAGTCCCGGTTTGGGCGGATTGGCCGCCCAACCGGTTTTTTATGTAAGCACGGGAAGTTGAGTCGAAGAAAGCAGGCGGGCCTTCAGCCCTTAATCACCTGCCGAGACGTACTTTGCTTTCCGGGCCAAAGAACGACGAGGAGCGAGACACGATGAACAGGCAAGGAAAAGCCCAGATCATCGAGCAGCTGCATGAAAAGGCTGCGCGCGCGAACATCGCTGTCGTCACCGACTTCAAGGGCATGGGCGTTGAGGAGATGACTATTCTCCGCGCCAAGCTCCGCGAAGCCGGAGTCGATTACCAAGTCGTCAAGAACACCCTGGCCCGGTTGGCGCTCACGGACACGTCCCACGCTGTCCTCAATGAGCGTCTTAAGGAAAACTGTGCAGTTGCCTTGGGCTACGATGATCCCGTTGCCCTGGCCAAGGCTTTGTCCGATTTCGCAAAGGGGAGCAAAAAGCTTTCCATGCGTTTCGGCAGCCTTGAGGGAAAGTTCCTTGACGAGGAGGGCGTGAAGCAGCTTGCAACGCTGCCCAGCAAGCCCGAACTGTTGGGCAAGTTGCTTGGCACCATGAATGCGGTGCCCACCAACTTTGTCGGCGTGTTCGCGGCAATTCTCCGCAACTTCCTGTACGCCTTGAATGCAATCAAGGAGCAGAAGGAAGGCGGAGCGGCCCCCGAAGCCCAGTAACCCCAGTTAACCAAAGCAAACGCAACTTTCCAGGAGGAATATACCATGTCCGTTACCAAAGAGCAGGTTGTTGAGTTCATCTCCAGCATGACCGTTCTCGAACTGGCCGACTTCATCAAGGAGCTTGAGGAGAAGTTCGGCGTTTCCGCCGCCGCTCCCGTGGCCGCTTTCGCCGCTGCCCCCGCTGGTGGCGCCCCGGCCGAGGCCGCTGAAGAGAAGACCGAGTTCGACGTCATCCTGAAGGATGCCGGCGCCAACAAGATCGGCGTCATCAAGGTCGTCCGCGCCCTTACCGGCCTGGGCCTGAAGGAAGCCAAGGACAAGGTTGACGGCGCTCCCCAGGCCATCAAGGAAGGCGTTTCCAAGGCTGACGCCGAGGCCGCCAAGAAGGACCTGACCGAAGCCGGCGCCGTCGTCGAGGTTAAGTAGATCACCGCTTCTAACTGAAGCGTTTCCGGGCGAAGGGCGCACCCTTGACGGGGTGCGTCCTTTGTCCCGTCTTTCTATTTTTTGAAGAACCGGCACCTGGCAGAAGCCACTGGTGCAAGCGCGACGGGAACCTGGCGCGCACGGCTTAGGCGGCTTGAGATCAGTCTCGCCGCGAACGAATTTCCACCCGCCCCCCTAGCGGAGATCTGATTCCACCTGGGGACTTGAAACGACGAAGATGAATTTTCCGCCTTTTCTGGACCGGGAGTAGCCACGAGTTCCCCTGTATGGTAACAGCGCCACAGGGGCGTGCTGTCTTCTGTGAACACCAACCGTCTCGCTCGATGAGGTGACAATGGCCCAGCTCACGAAACTGTTCGGAAAGATTGCCAATACCCTTCCGATCCCGCACCTGCTTGAACTCCAGGTGGATTCCTACCTGAAATTTTTGCAGCGCGACGTCCCGCCGGCCAGCCGTGCCGACCTGGGACTGGAGGCCGTCTTCCGCTCCGTATTTCCCATCGAAGATTTCAACAAGACCGCCAGCCTCGAGTACGTCAGCTACATCATTCAGGAGCCCAAGTACGACGAGGATGAGTGCATTGCCAAAGGCCTGACCTTTGAGGCTCCCATCCGCCTCATCGTTCGCCTGGTGGTGTTCGATGTGGACGAGGAGTCCGGTGCTCGCACCATTCGCGACATCAAGGAACAGGACATCTATTTCGGTACCATTCCCTTGATGACCGACAAGGGCACCTTCATCATCAACGGTACCGAGCGGGTCATCGTCAACCAGCTCCAGCGCTCCCCCGGCATCATCTTCGAGCACGACTCGGGCAAGACGCACTCCAGCCGCAAGGTGCTGTACTCCTCGCGCATCATCCCCATGCGCGGCTCCTGGCTGGACTTCGACTTCGACCACAAGGACATCCTGTACGTGCGCATCGACCGCCGCCGCAAGATGCCCGCCACAATCCTGTTCAAGGCCATGGGTCTGACCAAGACCGACATCCTTGACTACTTCTACGACCATGAAGAGTACATGTTCGACGGCGAGCGCGTGCTGCGCAAGCTCTCCAAGGACCAGTACCGCAAGGAAGACGCCTTCGAGGACATCGTCCTGTCCGACGGCAAGGTGGCGGTGAAGAAGAATCGTCCCGTGACCAAGAAGGCCTGGCGCGACATGATGAAGGACGGCATGGAGGCCATGGAGGTCTCCCCCGACACGCTGCTCGGCCAGTTCCTCGCCCAGGACATTGTTGACGCAAACTCCGGCGAAGTTCTCTTCGAGGCCTCCACCGAGCTTTCCGCCGACATCATCGAGACCATCCGCGCCACTGGCGTCAAGGAAATCCGCGTGCTGTTCACGCGTGGCATGGACGTGTCCTCGTCCATGCGCGACACCCTGGCCGCCGACAAGACCACGGACCTGGCCTCTGCGCAGATTGAAATCTATCGTCGCTTGCGCCCCAGCTCTCCGCCCACGCCCGAGATCGCCGCGAGCTTCTTCGAGAACCTCTTCCGCAGCTCGGACTACTACGACCTCTCCACTGTCGGCCGCTACAAGCTGAATACGCGTCTGGGCATCAACGAGCCCCTTGAGCTGCGCACCCTGACCAATGAGGACATCCTCAAGGCGGTCAAGATCCTGGTGAAGCTGAAGGACTCCCACGGTCCTGCCGACGACATCGACCATCTGGGCAACCGCCGCGTCCGCCCCGTGGGCGAGCTGGTGGAAAACCAGTACCGCATCGGTCTGGTGCGCATGGAGCGCGCCATCAAGGAGCGCATGAGCCTGCAGGAAGTGTCCACGCTCATGCCGCACGACCTCATCAATCCCAAGCCCGTGGCCGCGGTGCTGAAAGAGTTCTTCGGAACCAGCCAGCTCTCGCAGTTCATGGACCAGACCAACCCTCTGTCCGAAGTGACGCACAAGCGCCGCCTCTCGGCCCTGGGACCCGGCGGTCTGACCCGCGAGCGCGCGGGCTTCGAGGTGCGCGACGTGCACACCTCGCACTACGGCCGCATCTGCCCCATCGAGACGCCGGAAGGACCGAACATCGGCCTCATCGTCTCCCTGACCACCTACGCCCGCGTCAACGACTACGGCTTCATCGAGACCCCGTACCGCGTGGTCAAGGATGGCCGCGCCGGCGAGGAGATCCTGTGGATGGACGCCTCCCGCGAGGCCAGCGAGTCGGTGGCCCAGGCCAGCCTGAAGCTGGATGCGGACGGCACCATTCAGGCTCCGCTTGTCCAGGCGCGCATCTCGGGCGACGTGAACATCGTGCCCACCGAGACCGTCACGCTCATGGACATCTCGCCCAGCCAGATCGTGTCCATCTCCGCCGCGCTCATCCCCTTCCTCGAGCACGACGACGCCAACCGCGCCCTCATGGGTTCGAACATGCAGCGCCAGGCCGTGCCGCTGCTGAAGAGCGAAGTGCCGCTGGTGGGCACCGGCATGGAGGGCGTTGTCGCCCAGGATTCCGGCGCCTGCATCCTGGCCAAGGCCGACGGCGTGGTCCACTTCGCCGATGCCGAGCGCCTCATCGTCAACTATGACGATTCGGTTAATCCGAACACCGGCGGCGCCATGCACTACGAGCTGCAGAAGTGGCACAAGAGCAACCAGAACTCCTGCTTCGGCCAGCGCCCCTGCGTCAAGGTCGGCCAGCGCGTCAAGAAGGGCGAGGTCATGGCCGACGGCCCCGGCATCAAGAACGGCGAGCTTGCCCTGGGCAAGAACCTGCTGGTCGCCTTCATGCCCTGGTGCGGTTACAACTACGAAGACTCCATCCTCATCTCCGAGCGCGTGGTCAAGGAGGACGTCTACACCTCCGTGCACATCGAGGAGTTCGAAGTCGTGGCGCGCGACACCAAGCTCGGACCCGAGGAAATCACCCGCGACATCCCGAACGTGAGCGAGGAGATGCTGCGCAACCTCGACGATTGCGGCATCATCCGCCTGGGCGCCCGCGTGGTGCCCGATGACATCCTGGTCGGCAAGATCACCCCCAAGGGCGAGACCCAGCTGACCCCTGAAGAGAAGCTCCTGAGGGCCATCTTCGGCGACAAGGCCCGCGACGTGAAAAACACCAGCCTCAAGGTTCCGCCTGGAATCGAGGGCACCGTGGTCGACGTCAAGGTCTTCAACCGCAGAAGCGGCGAGAAGGACGATCGCACCCTGTCCATCGAGCAGTCGGCGCTTTCCGCCTTCGACATGAAGGAGATGAAGCACATCGCCGCGCTGACCGACAACGTGCGCGAGCGCGTTTGGGAAGTGGTCGAGAAGAAGACCATCTCCCAGCCGCTGATGGGCAAGAAGAAGGGCGAGGTGCTCGTGGAGAGCGACCGCCCCTTGACCCGCGAAGTACTGGACGACCTGCCGCTCAAGAAGCTGGCCGGGCTGTTCTCCTCCAAGGATGTCAACGATCAGATCAAGAACATCCTGGCCGACTACGAGCGCCAGGTGAAATTCATCAAGACCGTCTACGACGTGAAGCGCGAGAAGGTCACCGAGGGCGACGATCTGCCTCCGGGCGTCATCAAGATGTGCAAGGTCTACGTTGCGGTGAAGCGCAAGCTCTCCGTGGGCGACAAAATGGCCGGCCGTCACGGCAACAAGGGCGTCGTCTCCTGCATCCTGCCGGAAGAGGACATGCCCTTCTTCGCAGACGGCACCCCCATGGACATCGTGCTGAACCCGCTGGGCGTTCCTTCGCGTATGAACATCGGGCAGATCATGGAGACCCACCTGGGGTGGGCCGCCCGCGAGCTGGGCGCGCAGATGAACGCCCTCATCGAGTCCGGCGAAGCCATGAAGCAGGTGCGCAGTGAGCTGAACGACGTGTTCTCCGCCAAGGAGACCGTGGAGCTCATCAAGGGCCTGAGCGACGAGGAGCTGACCACGGCGGTCAAGAACCTGCGCCACGGCATCATCACCAAGACCCCGGTCTTCGACGGCGCGAGCGAGGAAGAGATCTGGGGCTGGCTGGAGCGCGCGGGCCTGCCGGACGACGGCAAGATCACCCTGTACGACGGCCGCACCGGCGAGACCTTCCACAGTCGCGTCACCGTGGGCGTCATGTACATGCTGAAGCTGCACCACCTGGTCGACGAGAAGATCCACGCCCGTTCCACGGGCCCATACTCCCTGGTCACCCAGCAGCCGTTGGGCGGCAAGGCCCAGTTCGGCGGACAGCGTCTGGGTGAAATGGAAGTCTGGGCGCTCGAGGCTTACGGCGCGGCGTACCTGCTCCAGGAATTCCTCACGGTCAAGTCCGACGACGTGGCTGGCCGCGTGAAGATGTACGAGAAGATAGTGAAGGGCGACAACTTCCTGGAGGCCGGCCTGCCCGAGTCCTTCAACGTGCTTATCAAGGAGTTGATGTCCCTGGGCCTGGATGTGAACCTGATCCAGGACGAGAAGAAGAGGCCCGCCAGAAGGCAGTAGGACGGGGCGCACCCCGACCGTTGGTGGGTTGACCCGCATGCGCGGGTTCTAAGGGAACTGTCAAACTTACGAGGAAAATCCATGAGCTTGGACGAACTGTTCACCATGCGTGGAGCCACAAATCTGGGCGTCTCCGGTCGCAACCTGAAGGCGATCCAGATCTCTATAGCCTCTCCCGAGAAGATCCGTGAATGGAGCTTCGGCGAGGTCAAAAAGCCTGAGACCATCAACTACCGCACCTTCAAGCCGGAGCGCGATGGCCTTTTCTGCGCCAAGATCTTCGGTCCCGTGAAGGACTACGAGTGCAATTGCGGCAAGTACAAGCGCATGAAGCACCGCGGCATCGTCTGCGAAAAGTGCGGCGTCGAGGTCATCGCCTCGAAGGTCCGCCGCGAGCGCATGGGTCACATCGAACTGGCGGCGCCCGTTGCGCACATCTGGTTCCTGAAGACCCTGCCCTCCAAGATCGGCACCCTGCTCGACATCACCATGGCCGATCTGGAGAAGGTGCTCTACTTCGACTCCTACATCGTGCTCGATCCGGGCGAGACCAGCCTGAAGAAGCTGCAGGTGCTGGGCGAAGACCAGTACCTCCAGGTCATCGACCACTATGGCGAGGATGTCGTCACCGTGGGCATGGGCGCGGAGACCATCCGCAAGCTGCTTGAGGCCATCAACCTCGAAGAGCTGCGCGCCACCCTGCGCGAGGAGAGCGCCACCACGCGCTCCCAGACCAAGAAGAAAAAGATCACCAAGCGCCTCAAGATCGTCGAGGCCTTCATCGAGTCCGGCAACAAGCCGGAGTGGATGATCATGGAAGTGGTTCCGGTCATTCCGCCCGAGCTGCGCCCCCTCGTCCCCCTGGACGGCGGCCGCTTCGCCACGAGCGACCTGAACGACCTGTACCGCCGCGTCATCAACCGCAACAACCGCCTGAAGCGGCTGCTCGAGCTCGGCGCGCCGGACATCATCATCCGCAACGAAAAGCGCATGCTGCAGGAAGCTGTCGACGCCCTGTTCGACAACGGCCGCCGCGGTCGCGCCATCACCGGCACCAACGGCCGCCCGCTGAAGTCCCTGTCCGACATGATCAAGGGCAAGCAGGGCCGCTTCCGCCAGAATCTGCTCGGCAAGCGCGTCGACTACTCCGGCCGTTCGGTCATCGTGGTCGGCCCGAACCTGAAGCTGCACCAGTGCGGCTTGCCCAAGAAGATGGCGCTCGAGCTGTTCAAGCCCTTCATCTACTCCGAGCTTGAGAAGCGCGAGATCGCCACCACCATCAAGAGCGCCAAGAAGATGGTCGAGCGCGAGGACCTGGTCGTGTGGGACATCCTTGAGGATGTCGTGCGCGAGTACCCGATCCTGCTCAACCGCGCGCCGACCCTGCACCGCCTGGGCATCCAGGCCTTCGAGCCGCTCCTGGTCGAAGGCAAGGCCATCCAGCTGCACCCGCTGGTCTGCGCCGCGTACAACGCGGACTTTGACGGCGACCAGATGGCTGTGCACGTGCCCCTCTCCGTCGAGGCACAGATCGAATGCCGCGTGCTCATGATGAGCTCCAACAACATTCTCTCGCCCGCCAACGGCAGCCCGGTCATCAACCCCAGCCAGGACATCGTGCTTGGACTGTACTACCTGACCACCGCCCGCAGCTTTGAGAAGGGCGAGGGCATGGTCTTCACCGAGGCCTGGGAGGTCATCGCCGCCCACAGCGCCGGGCACCTGGGGCTGCACGCCCGCATCAAGTGCCGCGTGAAGGGCGAGCTGGTGGAAACCACCTGTGGCCGCATCATCGCCAGCGAACTCCTGCCCGAGAAGCTCGGCTTCGAGAACGTCAACCTGGTGCTGAACAAGAAGAACATCGGCCGCCTTGTGGCCATGGCCTACCGCACCGCGGGCACCAAGGCCACGGTCATCCTGTGCGACCGCCTGAAGAGCCTCGGCTACGACTACGCCACCAAGGCGGGCGTGACCATCGGCGTGAAGGACCTGAAGATCCCGGACGGCAAGTCCAAGCTGCTCTCCGACGCCCAGCAGGAAGTCGAGGACATCGAAGTCCAGTACCGCGAAGGCATCATCACCCGCACGGAAAAGTACAACAAGGTCGTTGACGTGTGGACCAAGACCACCAACGAGGTCTCCCTGCAGATGATGGAGGAGATCTCGAAGGATACGGTCATCGACGCGCGCACCGGCGACGCCGAGGTCAACGCCAGCTTCAACCCCATCTACATGATGGCCACCTCCGGCGCTCGAGGCAACCAGGACCAGATGCGCCAGCTGGCCGGCATGCGCGGCCTGATGGCCAAGCCCTCCGGCGAAATCATCGAGACGCCCATCACGGCGAGCTTCCGTGAAGGCCTCTCGGTTCTCCAGTACTTCATCTCCACCCACGGCGCTCGTAAGGGTCTCGCGGATACGGCGCTCAAGACGGCCAACTCCGGTTACCTCACCCGCCGCCTGGTGGACGTGGTCCAGGATGTCACCGTGTGCGAGATCGACTGCGGCACCGTGGACGGCCTGGAGCTCACGCACTACATCAAGGACGGCGAGATCAAGCAGCGCCTGGCCGAGCGCGTGCTCGGACGCACCACCATGTTCCCGGTCTTCGACGAAGACACCGGCGAGCTCATCGTGGAGGCCAACACGCTCATCGACGAGACCATCGCCGAGAAGATCGACCAGGCCGGCATCAACTCCATCCACATCCGTTCCGGCCTGACGTGCAAGAGCCCCCAGGGCGTGTGCGCCTGCTGCTACGGACGTGACCTGGCCCGCGGCCACATCGTCAACGTGGGCGAAACCGTCGGCATCATCGCCGCCCAGTCCATCGGCGAGCCCGGCACCCAGCTCACCATGCGTACCTTCCACATCGGCGGTACGGCGTCGCGTGAAATCGAACAGTCGCGCATCGACGCCCAGCACAACGGTCGCGTCGTGTTCTCGCGCATGAGAAACGTCACCAACTCCGAGGGCGTCGTGATGGTCCTCGGCAAGAGCTGCCAGGTCGGCGTGGTGGACGAGCAGGGGCGCGAGCGTGAGAAGTACACGCTGCCCTCCGGCGCCCGCCTGCTGGCGAAGGAAGGCCAGGAGATCAAGAAGGGCCAGGCCATCGCCGAATGGGACCCCTTCAACGAGCCCTTCATCGCCGACGTCAACGGCATCGTCCAGTTCAAGGACATTGTCGAAGGCAAGACGTACCAGGAGCGCGTGGACGACATGACCCAGCGCGCCACGTACACCATCATTGAGTACCGTACCACGAGCTTCCGCCCGTCCATCTCCATCAATGACGAGAAGGGCGTGCCCGTGCCGCGTCCCGGCAGCGCGCTCAAGGCCGAGTTCCCCATGCCCGTGGGCGCCATTCTGATGGTCAAGGACGGCGACGAGATCAAGGCCGGCGACATCGTCGCCCGCCGCCCGCGCGAGTCCAGCAAGACCAAGGACATCGTCGGCGGTCTGCCGCGCGTCGCCGAGCTCTTCGAAGTGAGAAAGCCCAAGGAACAGGCGGTCGTCAGCGAAATCGACGGCATCTGCTCCTTCGGCGCGGAGAGCAAGGGCAAGCGCAAGATCGTGGTCGTGCCGGAAACCGGCGAGACCAAGGAATACCTGATCCCCAAGGGCAAGCACATCACCGTGCAGGAAGGCGACTTCGTGGAGGCGGGCGACCTGCTTACCGAAGGCTACCCCGAGCTGCATGACATTCTCAAAATCAAGGGCGAGAAGCACCTTGCCCGCTACCTGGTGGAAGAGATCCAGAACGTCTACCGGGTGCAGAGCGTTAACATCAACGACAAGCACATCGAGATCATCGTGCGCCAGATGCTGAAGAAGGTCAGCATCATCGATCCGGGCGACACCACGTTCCTCATCGGGGAGCAGGTGGACAAGGTCCGCTTCATGGAGGAGAACAACGCGGTCATCGCCAAGGGCGGCGCCCCGGCTACCGCCGAGACGCTTGTTCTGGGCATCACCCAGGCCTCCCTGTCCACGGACTCCTTCATCTCGGCGGCCTCCTTCCAGGAGACCACCAAGGTGCTGACCGAAGCGTCGCTGTCGGGCAAGTCCGACTCGCTGCGCGGACTTAAGGAAAACGTCATCGTGGGACGTCTGATCCCGGCCGGCACGGGCTATCGCCAGTACGCCGACGCCGAGATCAGCGTGCCTGAACAGCCTGAGCGTCCTGACAAGTTCCTTGAGGAGCTTGAGGACGATCCGCTGCTCATTGAGCCTTTTTAATGCGTCCGTCCCCGGACGCGCGATACACCAAGGGTGGGCGCCAGAGTAGGGCGTCCACCTGTTTCCCCGTGACCGGGGATGTGGCAGGGGGCTTGACAACAGGTCGCTTTGGGAATAAGAGCGGTCCTCTTGCATTGTTTATAAGCACTTTTTCGGAGGGTTCATGCCTACTATCAGCCAGTTGATCCGCAAGTCGCGCAAAAAGATCGGCAAGCGCAAAAAGACCCCGGCACTGCTCGAATGTCCGCAGCGCCGTGGCGTGTGCACGCGCGTGTACACCACCACGCCCAAGAAGCCGAACTCCGCGCTCCGTAAGGTTGCCCGCGTGCGGCTGACCAACGGCATCGAGGTTACCGCGTACATTCCCGGCGAAGGCCACAACCTTCAGGAGCACTCTGTTGTGCTCATTCGCGGCGGCCGCGTGAAGGACCTTCCCGGTGTCCGCTACCATATCGTCCGTGGCACTCTGGACACCGCCGGTGTTTCCGATCGTCGCCAGGGCCGTTCCAAGTACGGCGCCAAGCGTCCGAAGTAACGCAAAGCACGGGAAGGAGAAGTACCCATGCCCCGCAAAGGACCCATCACCAAGCGTCAGGTTCTGCCTGATCCGGTTTACGGCAGCCGCATGGCCGCCAAGTTCATCAATCGCCTGATGTACGACGGCAAGAAGAGCACCGCTGAGCGCATCTTCTACGAAGCCCTCGAATCCCTGGGCGAGAAGAGCAAGGAAGATCCCATCCGCGCCTTTGAAAAGGCTCTGGACAACGTTCGTCCGCACCTCGAGGTCAAGAGCCGCCGCGTTGGCGGCGCCACCTACCAGGTGCCCATGGAAGTGCGCCCCGACCGCCAGAGCGCCCTGGCCATCCGCTGGCTGATCAACTACTCCCGCTCCCGCGGCGAGAAGGGCATGGTCGACCGCCTGTCCGGCGAATTGCTGGACGCCTTCAATAATCGTGGCGGCGCCGTGAAGAAGAAGGAAGAAACCCACAAGATGGCCGAGGCGAACAAGGCCTTCGCTCACTACCGCTGGTAGTCACGGGGAGTTAGAACAGTGTCCAAAGTTGTCCCCAGCGAGAAGCAGCGCAATATCGGCATCATGGCCCACATTGATGCCGGCAAGACCACGACCACCGAGCGCATTCTCTATTATACCGGCGTCTCTCACAAGATTGGCGAAGTGCACGACGGCCAGGCTACCATGGACTGGATGGTCCAGGAGCAGGAGCGCGGCATCACCATCACCAGTGCGGCCACGACTTGTTTCTGGCGTGAGCACCGCATCAACATCATCGACACTCCCGGTCACGTCGACTTCACCATGGAAGTCGAGCGCTCCCTGCGCGTGCTTGACGGCGCTGTGGCCGTCTTCGACGCCGTCGCCGGCGTCGAGCCCCAGTCCGAGACCGTCTGGCGCCAGGCCGACCGTTACAACGTCCCGCGCATCGCCTTCGTCAACAAGATGGACCGCGTCGGCGCCGACTACTTCCGCTGCGTGGACATGATCAAGAATCGCCTGGGCGCCAAGCCCGTGCCTCTGCACATCCCCATCGGATCCGAAGACTCATACGTGGGCATGGTCGACCTGGTGCGCGGCAACGCCATCGTCTACGTCGACCGCGCCGCAGACAAGGGCGTTGCCTTCGACGTGGTCGAGGTTCCCGCCGATCTCAAGGCCAAGTACGACGAACTGCGCCTGGTCATGCTGGAAGCGGTCGTTGAGGAAGACGAAGCCTTGATGGAGAAGTACCTCGCTGGCGAGGAGCTCACCGAAGACGAAATCATCCTGGGCATCCGCAAGGCGACCATCGCCATGAAGATCTGCCCGGTGCTCTGCGGCACGGCCTTCCGCAACAAGGGCGTGCAGCCCCTGCTCGACGCCGTCATCGACTACCTGCCGTCCCCCATCGACATTCCGGCCATGATCGGCTCCAACCCCGACAACGAGGAAGAAAAGATCGAGTGCCCCTGCGACGATTCCAAGCCGCTGGCGGCCCTGGCCTTCAAGCTCATGACCGACCCCTTCGTCGGCCACCTGACCTTCCTGCGCGTCTATTCCGGCCGCATCGAATCCGGTGCAACCGTGGTCAACGCGGGCAATGGCAAGAAGGAGCGCATCGGCCGTCTGCTCAAGATGCACGCCAACAAGCGTGAGGAGATCAAGGAAGCCCTGGCTGGCGACATCGTCGCCGCCGTCGGCCTCAAGAGCGTCTCCACCGGCGACACCCTGGCCGATCTGAAGGCCCCCGTGGTCCTCGAGTCCCTGGATATCCCGGAGCCCGTCATCGAGGTCGCCATCGAGCCCAAGACCAAGGCCGACCGCGACGTGCTCTCCGCCGCCCTCGCCAAGCTGACCAAGGAAGACCCCTCGTTCCGCGTCAAGGGTGACGAGGAAACCGGTCAGACCCTCATCGCCGGCATGGGCGAGCTGCACCTGGAGATCATCGTCGACCGCCTGCTGCGTGAGTTCAACGTCAACGCCAACGTCGGCGCGCCCCGCGTCGCCTACCGCGAGACCATCACCAAGCCTGCCAAGTGCGACATGAAGCACGCCAAGCAGACCGGTGGCCGCGGCCAGTACGGCCACGTCGTCATCGAGATCGAGCCCAACCCGGCGGGCGGCTATGTCTTCGAGGATGAGATCAAGGGTGGCATCATCCCCAAGGAATACATCGCCCCGGTCGGTCGCGGCATCGAGGACGCCCTGAAAAACGGCATCCTGGCCGGCTTCCCCGCCGTGGACATCAAGGTCAAGCTGGTCTTCGGCTCCTACCACGAAGTCGACTCCAGCGAGCAGGCCTTCTACGTGGCGGGCTCCATGGCCGTCAAGGAAGCCGCCCAGAAGGCCGGTCCCGTGCTGCTTGAGCCCATCATGGGTGTCGAAGTGGTCACTCCCGAGGAATACCTCGGCGATGTCATGGGTGACCTGAACGGCCGCCGTGGCCGCGTGAGCAGCCTGGAGGCGCGTGTGTCCTCCCAGGTCATCACCGCCCAGGTGCCCCTGTCGAACATGTTCGGCTACGCCACGGACCTGCGTTCTCGCACCCAGGGCCGCGCCACCTTCACCATGCAGTTCGACCACTACGAGCAGGTTCCCGGGAACATCGCTGAAGAGATCATGAAGAAGAAATAGTCGCCGGGCGGTTCCGGCGGCACTTTTCCCTTGACAGGAGAAGAGCCAAACAAGTAAGGCAACGTTCCGCCTCTGAAAAATGTCCGTGGGGGTGTCCCACGGAACGTATAGAGATAACCAGATAACCCCAGCATTTCCGTAGAGCGGCAGGCAAACGCAAGCCCGCCGCGAGGGGTGTAAACCCCCGGAAACGAAGGAGAGTGTATGGCTGCGATGACGAGCGACCGTATTCGGATCAAGCTCAAGGCCTACGATTACCGCATCCTTGACAAGGCTGTGACGGAAATCGTTGATACCGCCCGGAACACCGGTGCGGCTATCGCCGGGCCTGTTCCCCTGCCCACCAACATCCTGAAGACCACCGTGAACCGCTCCGTGCACGTGGACAAGAAGTCCCGCGAGCAGTTCGAGATGCGCATCCATAAGCGCCTTCTCGACATTCTGGAGCCCACTCAGCAGACGGTCGACGCCCTGGGCAAGCTTTCGCTGCCCGCTGGCGTGGACGTCGAGATCAAGCTGTAGGGGAGGGGAGAGATATGTCAAAGACTCTCGGACTCCTCGGCCGCAAACTCGGCATGACCCGCATCTTTGCCCCTGACGGCACCGTTGTGCCCGTCACGGTCATCAGCGCCGGACCCTGCCCGGTTCTCCAGGTCAAGACCTCGGAGAAGGAAGGCTACAACGCGCTGCAGGTCGGCTTCGACGTCATCCCCGAGCGCAAGCTCACCAAGCCCGCCAAGGGCCATCAGGCCAAGGCCGGCAAGGGCTTCTACCGCCACCTGAAGGAGTTCCCTTTGGAGGCGGTCGAAGGCTATGAGGTCGGTCAGGACATCACTGTCGACATCTTCCAGCCTGGCGAGAAGGTGAAGGTCACCGGCACCTCCAAGGGCAAGGGCTTCCAGGGCGTCATGAAGCGTTACAACTTCAAGGGCCTCAAGGCATCCCACGGCGCCGAGAAGGTTCACCGCTCCGCCGGTTCCATCGGCACCAACACCGAGCCCTCCCGCGTGTTCAAGGGCAAGAAGATGGCCGGTCACATGGGCGATGAGCGCGTGACTTTGTCCAGCGTGGAGATCGTCGATGTCCGTCCCGAGGAAAACATCATCGTGGTCAAGGGCCAGGTGCCCGGCTGCAGAAACGGCTTGGTGATGATCCGCAAGGCCGGGTAGAAGGACACAATCATGGCAACTGTTACCGTGTTCGACCAGAGCAAAAAGGAAGTGGGCAGCCTCGATCTGTCCCCGGAGATCTTCGAGGTGGAAGTCCGCCCCGAGATCATGCACCTGGTGGTGCGTGCCCAGCTGGCCGCCAAGCGCGTCGGCACTCACGCCACCAAGACCCGCGCCTTCGTTTCCGGCGGCGGCAAGAAGCCCTGGAAGCAGAAGGGGACGGGCCACGCCCGTGCCGGTTCCAGCCGTTCGCCCATTTGGCGCGGCGGCGCGATCATCTTCGGGCCTTCTCCCCGCAGCTACGAGTTCAAGGTGAACCGCAAGGTCCGCCGCCTCGCGCTGAAGATGGCCTTGTCCGCGCGTTTGAGCGAAGACAATCTGCTGGTGCTGAAGGGGATCGACCTTCCTGACGTGAAAACCAAGCGCTTCGCCGAGGTCGCCAAGACCCTCGGATTGGAAAAAGCCTTGATTGTTTTTAAGGAAGTGGATAATAACCTCCTTCTTTCGGCGCGTAATCTGCCTGGCATCAAGCTGCTCCCGGCTGATAAACTCAACGCATACGATGTGTTGCTGTACCCGAAGCTGGTGATGCTTGAGAGCGCCGCTGTTTCCGTTCAGGAGAGGTTGAAGTAGCATGGACTACACTAAAATTATCATCCGCCCGGTCATCACCGAGAAGGCCAACCTCGCGAAGGAGTACCTGAATCAGGTGTCTTTCGTGGTGGCGAATACCGCCAACAAGATCGAGGTCAAGCGCGCCGTTGAGGCCGCCTTCAACGTCAAGGTCGAGGCTGTGAACATCGTCCGCAGGCGTCCCTCCCGCCGCATCCGCCATGGGCGGACCATTGGCAAGGTGTCGGGATACAAGAAGGCCTTCGTCACCCTGGCCAAGGGCGACAAAATTGAGTTCTTCGAGGGAGTTTAGACATGTCCGTCCGCAAGGTAA
This sequence comes from Humidesulfovibrio sp., assembly GCF_031082295.1. Classification (GTDB taxonomy): domain Bacteria; phylum Desulfobacterota; class Desulfovibrionia; order Desulfovibrionales; family Desulfovibrionaceae; genus Humidesulfovibrio. Next base: position 238,696 of record NZ_JAVHLD010000001.1, on the reverse strand, counting down.
AACCCACTTCGGCTGGACGCCGGTTCCAGACCATCTCCACCTTTGAGGAGATCACCCGGAGCACTCCGGAACCGTCCCTCACCAGTGGTCTGTGCAAAAAGTCCGGTCGCAATCACTTCGGCCGCATCACTTCTCGTCGCCGTGGCGGCGGGCATAAGCGCCTGTACCGTGAGATCGACTTCCGTCGCAACAAGACCGGGATTCCGGCCAAGGTTGCGTTCGTGGAGTACGACCCCAACCGCAGCGCGCGCATCGCCCTTCTGCACTACGCCGATGGCGAGAAGCGCTACATCCTGGCTCCTCTGGGCCTCAAGGTTGGCGATCAGATCCTCTCCGGCGAGTCCGCTGACATCAAGCCCGGCAACGCGCTTGTGCTGTCCAAGATCCCGGTTGGTACTGTCATCCATAATATAGAGCTGCACCCCGGCCGTGGCGGCCAGTTCTGCCGCGCAGCCGGAGCCTACGCCCAGCTGGTGGCCAAGGAGGGCGCTTACGCCCTGCTTCGCCTGCCCTCTGGCGAGGTGCGCAAGGTGCTCTCCCACTGCATGGCCACCATCGGCCAGGTGGGCAACATCCACCACGAGAAGATCACCCTGGGCAAGGCCGGCCGCAATCGCTGGAAGGGCCGTCGCCCTGAAGTACGCGGCGTGGCAATGAACCCGGTCGACCATCCTCTGGGCGGCGGCGAGGGCAGAAGCTCCGGCGGCAGGCATCCGTGTTCCCCTTGGGGCATGCCGAGCAAGGGTTACAAGACCCGCAAGCCGAAGAAGTCGTCCTCCAAGCTTATCGTCAAGCGCCGCGGGCAGAAGTAGGAGTAGCACATGGCCAGATCAATCAAGAAAGGTCCCTTCGTGGACGGACACCTTCAGAAGAAGGCCGATACCGCCAACGAAAACAAGGACCGTCGTGTCATCAAAACCTGGTCCCGCAGGTCCACCATTCTTCCCGAGATGGTTGGACTCACCTTTGCGGTCCACAATGGCCGGAAGTTCATTCCCGTGTTCGTGACGGAGAATATGGTCGGGCACAAGTTGGGTGAATTTTCGCCCACCCGCACCTTCTTCGGACACGCTGCGGACAAGAAATCCAAGGGCAAGTAGGGAGCGCAGCAATGGAAGCCAAAGCTATCGCCAAGTACCTGCGCATTTCCGCGCGCAAGGTGCGAATCGTGGCGGAGAACATCAAGGGCAAGCCGGTTGAGGATGCGCTCAACATCCTGAAGTTCACGCCCAAGAAATCGGCCCAGATGATCAGCAAGGTGCTGTACTCGGCCATCGCCAATGCCGGACAGATGCCCGGCTGCGACGTGGACGCCCTCGTGGTGGGGAATGTGATGGTGAACGAAGGTCCGACGCAGAAGCGCATCATGCCTCGCGCCATGGGCCGCGCCTACCGGATCAAGAAGCGCACCAGCCACATAACCGTCATCGTGAAGGAAAAGTAGGGGGGCGCCATGGGTCAGAAAGTACATCCGATCGGGTTCCGCCTGGGGTATACCAAGAACTGGCTTTCCCGCTGGTTCAGCAAGAAGGACTATCCGGCCTTCGTGCTCCAGGACGATCAGCTCCGTAAGTGGGTTAAGAAAAAGTTGTATCACGCCGGTCTCGCCAAAATCGAGATCGAGCGCGCCGGCGGCAAGGTTCGCCTTGTCCTGCACACCGCACGTCCCGGCATCGTCATCGGTCGCAAGGGCGCGGAGATCGAGAAGCTGCGTGACGACCTCAAGAAGGAATTCGGACAGGACATCACCATCGAGGTGAACGAAATCCGTCGTCCCGAGGTTGAGGCTCAGCTTGTGGCTGAAAGCATCGCCACCCAGCTGGAGCGCCGCGTGGCTTTCCGCCGCGCCATGAAGCGCACCGTCGCCCTGTCCCGCAAGTTCGGGGCCGAGGGCATCAAGGTCGCTTGCGCTGGCCGCCTGGCCGGTGCTGAAATCGCCCGCTCCGAGTGGTACCGTGACGGCCGCGTGCCCCTGCACACCCTGCGCGCCGACATCGACTACGGTTACGCGACCGCCAAGACCACGTACGGCATCATCGGCGTCCGGGTCTGGATCTTCAAGGGTGAGATTCTTGACAAGGTAGGAAAGTAACATGCTCTCGCCAAAGAAACTCAAATACCGCAAGAAGCAGAAGGGACGCATCAAGGGTCCCGCTGTGAAGGGCAGCACCATCGCTTTCGGCGATGTGGCCCTGAAGTGTCTGGAGCCGGGTAAGCTGTCGAGCCAGGAGATCGAGGCCGCACGTATCGCCATCATGCGCCACATCAAGCGCGGCGGTAAGGTCTGGATCCGCATGTTCCCCGACTACCCCATCACCAAGAAGCCCGCTGAAACCCGCATGGGTTCCGGCAAGGGCGCCCCTGAGGGATGGGCTGCTCCCATCCGCGCCGGGCGCATCCTGTATGAAGTCAAGGGCGTTGATCTTGAGGTGGCGAAGGTCGCTCTGACCCGCGCCATGCACAAGCTGTCCGTCAAGACTGTTATCGTGGTCAAGGAGGGCGCTGAATAATGGACGCCAAGGAACTGCGGGCCCTGGACGCGGCCGAGCTCAGCAACAAGCTGGCCGACCTGCGCAAGGAGCTTTTCAACCTTCGTTTCCAGCACGCCACCGCGCAGCTGGAGAACACTCAGCGCATCCCCGCTGTCAAGAAAGTCATCGCGCGCATTCTGACCATTCAGACTCAGCGCGCAATGGGAGCATAGGCCATGTCCGAGACGACTCACGAATCAAACAGGCGGACTCTCACCGGCGTCGTGGTGAGCGACAAGGGCGACAAGACCATCGTGGTCAGCGTCGCGACGCTCATCAAGCATCCGCTGTTCAAGAAATACATCCGCCGCCGCAAGAAGTTCATGGCCCATGATCCCAACAACGACTGCGGGATTGGGGATACGGTCACCATCGTCGAGCACCGCCCTTTGAGCGCGCGCAAGCGTTGGCACCTGTCCAAAATCGTTGAGAAAGCGGTGTAGGTACAGTTATGATCCAGAGCGAAACCAATCTCGACGTCGCCGATAACTCCGGCGCCAAGCTGTTGTGCTGCATCAAGGTGCTCGGTGGCTCCAAGCGCCGTTACGCCTCGGTGGGCGACATCATCGTCGTCTCCGTCAAGGAAGCCATGCCCCATTCCAAAGTGAAGAAGGGCGCTGTGATGAAGGCCGTTGTTGTGCGCACCAAGAAAGAAGTTGGCCGTCCTGACGGTTCCTTCATTCGGTTCGACACCAACTCTGCCGTTCTGCTGAACAATGCAAACGAGCCGCTGGGTACCCGTATTTTCGGACCCGTTGCGCGCGAGCTGCGTCTGAAGAACTTCATGAAGATCGTCTCCCTGGCCCCGGAAGTCCTCTAGGCTGCCGGTATTGGGACGAAAGGATAGCATCATGAACTGCAAGATTCGTAAAGACGACAAGGTGATGATCCTTGCCGGCAAAGACAAGGGAAAGATCGGCAAGGTGCTCAAGATCCTTCGCAAGAAGGACCGCATCCTTGTCGAGGGCGCCAACAAGGTTAGCCGCCACACCAAGGCTAACCCCTACGCCAACCAGCCCGGCGGCATCGTGGAAAAGGAAGCCCCCGTGCATGTCTCCAACGTCGCCGTGGTGTGCAATGCCTGCACCAAGGCCACGCGCGTCGGCTACCGGGTGAATGAAGACGGCAAGAAAGTTCGCTTCTGCAAGAAGTGTAACGAAACCATCCAGTAGGTTGCGCCATGAGACGCCTTGAAACAGTTTACAACGAGAAGATTGCCGGCGAACTCCAGAAAGAGTTCGGCTACAAGAGCACAATGGAGATCCCCAAGATCACCAAGATTTCGCTCAACATCGGTCTGGGTGAAGCCAGCCAGAACGCCAAGCTCATCGACGAGGCTGTCATTGAGTTGACCAAGCTGGCCGGTCAGAAGGCCGTTGTCACCAAGGCCAAGAAGTCAATCGCCGCCTTTAAGCTGCGCGAAGGCCAGCCAGTCGGCTGCCGCGTGACCCTTCGCGGTGACCGCATGTGGGACTTCTACGACAAGCTGGTGAGCTTCGCTCTGCCCCGTGTCCGCGACTTCCGCGGTGTGCCCGACCGAGGCTTTGATGGCCGTGGCAATTTCACCATGGGTATCAAGGAACACACGATCTTCTTTGAGTTGGAGATCGACAAAGTGGAAAAGGTCAAGGGCATGAATATCACCATCTCCACCACCGCGAAGACGGACAAGGAAGGCAAGCTTCTGCTCGACCTCCTTGGCATGCCTTTCAAAAAATAGGAGGAAACCGGTTTGGCCAGGACAAGTCTCAGGGTGAAAGCCCAACGCAAGCCGAAGTTCAAGGTCCGGGCTTACAATCGCTGCCCCATATGTGGACGCTCCAGGGCTTATTTGCGCAAGTACGGCTGCTGCCGTATCTGCTTCCGCAACAAGTCCCTGGCCGGCGAACTCCCCGGCGTGCGTAAATCCAGCTGGTAAGTCCAAGGAGATCTGACTATGTCTGTTTCTGATCCCATTGCCGACATGCTCGCCCGCATCCGCAACGCGCACGGCGCCTTCCACTCCACTGTGGAAATGCCCGCGTCCAAGATGAAGGCGGCCATCGCCGAGATCCTCAAGGCTGAGGGTTACATTTCCGAGTGCGCCAGTGCCGAGGGCAAGCTGAAGCTGACCCTGAAGTACGCGTCTGGCAAGTCCGCCATCAGCGGGCTCAAGAAGGTCAGCACCCCCGGGCGTCGCGTTTACGTGGGCGTTGAAGATATCCCCAAGGTTCAGAACGGCCTGGGTATCTGCATCATCTCCACTTCTCGCGGTCTGCTCGCTGGTGACCAGGCCACCGCCGATAAGATCGGCGGCGAACTCCTTTGTGAAATCTGGTAGAAGAGGTAAACATGTCTCGTATCGGGAAAAAACCTGTTCCCATCCCTGCCGGGGTGGAGGTGAAAGTCGGCGCTGACGCCGTGCAGATCAAGGGCCCGAAGGGTACCTTGTCCACCCCCGTGCATCCTGCCGTCACCTACGTGATGGAAGGAAATGAAATGCTGGTCTCCCGGGTCGATGAGTCCCGTGTCGCCTGCGCTCAGCACGGTCTGCGCCGCACCCTTCTCGCCAACTGCGTTGAGGGCGTGACCAAGGGCTTCCAGAAGACCCTTGAGGTTATCGGCGTCGGCTACAAGGTCGCTGTTCAGGGTAAGAGCGTTGTGCTCACTGTGGGCTTTTCTCACCCGGTGGAGTACCCTCTGCCGCAGGGCATCGACGCCGCCATTGAGGGCAACAAGTTGCACCTCACCGGCATCGACAAGCAGCTTTTGGGTGAAGTGGCCGCGCAGATTCGACGTGTGCGTCCGCCTGAGCCGTATAAGGGCAAGGGCATCAAGTACATCGAAGAACACATCAGGCGTAAGGCCGGCAAGTCCGGTTCCAAAAAATAGCGGAGTGCGGCGATGAAGATGACCAAAGAACAAGCGCGGCATCGCAGGAAGCTGCGCATCCGCAAGAAGGTGAACGGAACCGAGAGCAAGCCCAGGCTTGTGGTGTTCCGCTCCAACGTGCACATTTACGCCCAGCTCGTGGACGACGAGACCGGCTGCACCCTTGTCAGCTCTTCCACGCTGACCATGACCCGCGCTGGCAGTGCCGCCCGGGCCAACCGCGAGGGCGCCGCCAGTGTGGGCAAGGACATAGCGGAGAAGGCCAAGGCCAAGAATATCGAAGCCTGCGTCTTTGATCGCAACGGGTACCTTTACCACGGCCGAATCAAGGCCCTTGCCGATGGCGCCCGCGAGGGCGGCCTCAAATTCTAGGGGTGGGTCTAAAAATGGAACAGAATGATTCCGGCTTCATCGAGAAGATCGTTTATCTCAACCGCGTTGCCAAAGTCGTCAAGGGCGGCCGCAGGTTCAGCTTCAGCTGCCTGGTCGTCGTCGGCGACGGTCAGGGCAAGGTCGGCTTCGGCCTGGGCAAGGCCAACGAAGTGCCCGAGGCCATTCGCAAGGCGACGGATCGCGCCCGCAAGGACATGATCACCGTTCCCGTGCTGGACGGAACCCTGCCTTACGAGGTCCTGGGACGCTTCGGCGCCGGTCGCGTCATGCTGAAGCCCGCCAGCCGTGGTACCGGCATCATTGCCGGCGGCCCGGTGCGTGCGGTCATGGAGGCCGTGGGCGTCCACGACATCCTGACCAAGGCCATCGGCACCAGCAATCCGCACAACGTCTTGCGTGCCACCATGTGTGGCCTGGCCGCCCTGCGCAGCGCAGAAAGCGTTTCCGACGTGCGCGGCAAGACGGTTTCCACCCCCAGGAAGTAGACCCTTCCCGGGTCTGATAAGCGAGGTCCACCGTGTACAAGATTAAACTCGTCCGCAGCCGCATCGGTTGTACGCCCAAACAGCGCCAGACTCTGGACGCGCTGGGCCTCAAGCGCATCCGGCAGGAAAAGTCTTTTGAGGAAGCTCCCGCCGTCGCGGGCATGATCGCGAAAGTGAATCACCTGATTGAGGTCACCAAGTCATGAGACTGCACGAACTGTATCCCTTCCCGGAAGAGTACGCCCAGCGCAAGCGCGTTGGTCGCGGTCCCGGCTCCGGCTCCGGCTGCACCTCCGGGCGCGGCAACAAGGGCCAGAACTCCCGCTCCGGCGGTGGTCGTCCGGCTTGGTTCGAAGGCGGTCAGATGCCTCTGGCCCGCCGTCTGCCCAAGCGTGGCTTCAAGAACCCGCACCGCGTCGTTTATGAGGCCATCAACCTTGACCAGCTTCTGGCTGCCTTCCCCGGTGTCGAAGAGATCACCATGGAAGCCGTGTACGCCCGTGGCCTGTGCAAGGGCGGCATGCCGCTGAAGGTCCTTTCCCGTGGCGATGTCACCGTCAAGGTGTCCATCGAGGCCCACCGCTTCAGCGCTGCTGCCGCGGAGAAGATCACCAAGGCTGGCGGAACCGTCAAAGCTCTGGAAGGATAGTATCTGTGGCACTCTCCGGTGTTGAAAATCTCGCCCGACTGCCTGAGCTGAAGAAGAAGCTCATCTGGACCTTCGTTCTTCTGGCCGTTTACCGCCTCGGGATTCACATCCCGGTGCCGGGCGTGGACAGCCACGCGCTGACGGAATTCTTCAACAGCGCCTCGAACACCCTGTTCGGCCTGTTCGATATGTTCTCCGGCGGCGGCTTGAAGAAACTGTCCATTTTCGCACTGGGCATCATGCCCTACATCTCGGCCTCCATCATCCTGCAGCTTCTGTCCGTGGTCAGCCCCGAATTGAAGCGTTTGAGCAAGGATGATGGCGCCGAGGGGCGCAAGAAGATCACCCAGTACACCCGTTATGGGACGGTCCTCATCACGTGTGTTCAGGGACTCGGCGTCGCCGTTGGCCTTGAGAGCATGTCCAGCCCGACTGGCGCGTCCCTTGTGCTGTTCTCTGGCTGGGGCTTCCGCTTGGTGACGATGATCACCCTTACAGCCGGTACCGTCTTTCTCATGTGGCTTGGCGAGCAGATGACCGAGAAGGGCATCGGCAACGGCATCTCCATGATCATCTTCGCGGGCATTGTGGCCGGGCTTCCCTCGGCTGTGATGAACACAGTGCGCCTGATGACGGCTGGCGAGCTTTCGCTCATCATCCTGCTGCTCATCGGTGTGCTCATGGCCGCCACCCTTGCCTTCATCGTCTTTGTTGAGCGTGGCCAGCGCCGCATCCCCATCCACTATGCCAAGCGCATGCTCGGTCGGAAGATGGTCGGTGGACAGACCACGCATCTGCCTCTGCGTATCAACACCGCTGGCGTCATTCCTCCCATTTTCGCATCGAGCATCCTGCTCTTCCCTGCGACCTTGGCGAATTTCTCCAGTGTCGAGTGGTTGCAGAACATATCCCAGTACATGAGCCCCTCGTCTGTCATCTACAATGTGGCTTTCATCGGGCTTATCCTGTTCTTCTCTTACTTCTACACCGCAATTCTCTTTGACCCCAAGGGTATCAGCGAGAATATTCAGAAGCAGGGTGGCTTCATACCGGGAATTCGTCCTGGGGCCAAAACCCGTGAATACATTGACCGTGTTCTGGCGCGCATCACGTTGTGGGGAGCGCTCTACATGTCTCTCATCTGCGTGCTGCCGATGATGCTCATCAGCCAGTTCAACATACCTTTCTATTTTGGCGGTACCAGCCTGCTTATCGTGGTTGGCGTTGCCATGGACTTTATGGGGAAGATCGAGTCCTACCTGATATCCCGTCAGTATGAAGGTCTCATGGGCAACAAGGCCCGTGCCAAGGGCAGGTAGCGGCTTGAAAAAAGCCAGAGGGATCTTTCTCAAGAACGAGAAGGAGATCGGTCTCATGCGTGAGGCCGGTCGCATCGTCTCCCTGATTTTGGACGAAATCGGCCAGGCTGTTAAACCAGGCGTGCCGACCATGCTCTTTGAAGACATTGCCCGCAAGATGTGCGATCAATTCAAGGTTCGCCCGGCATTTTTAGGGTATCTTGGGTTTCCCTTCGCGATCTGTTGCTCAGTGAATGAGGTCATTGTGCACGGTTTTCCTTCCAGGGAGCACATCCTGAAGGAAGGTGACATCGTGAGCATAGACATGGGGGTAATAGCTGCCGGGTTTCATGGAGACTCCGCACGCACATTCGCTGTTGGCGAAGTCAGTCCTGTTGCTCGCCGACTCATGGATGTGACTAGCGAGTCTCTTGAGTTGGGTATTGCCCAAGCCTTGAGCGGCAACAACCTCTATAACATCAGCGCAGCTGTTCAGGATTGTGTTGAGGGTGCCGGATTCGGTGTTGTTCGGCGTTTTGTGGGGCATGGAATTGGAGTGAAACTGCACGAGAAACCGGAAATTCCGAATTTCGTGCCCAGGGGGCTTTCAGGGGTCACTCTTAAGCCTGGAATGGTTTTGGCCATTGAACCCATGGTCACTGAGGGCAGCTTCGACGTTGAGGTTCTTGAGGATCGCTGGACAGCAGTGACCAAGGACCGCAAATTGGCAGCTCATTTTGAGCATACTGTGGCGGTGACGACGGAAGGACCGATTATTCTGACTGTGAGTGGTTAGAAAAAGCTTGCCTTTCCTTGATAAGGCATATATTTTCCTCCGTCTCAAGTTTGTGTGTAAAACGCTTGGCCCAAGGCCTGGCATAATGCTGAAGAATGGCGCTGGTTCTTAGGTGCCAAGCAAAGTGGAGTAGGGCATGAAAGTTCGGCCTTCGGTAAAGAAGATGTGTCCCAAGTGCAAAATCATCCGTCGGCGCGGCGTTTTGCGGGTTATCTGTGAAGATCCCCGTCATAAGCAGCGTCAGGGTTAAGAGAGGGGTACGAGAGTGGCTCGCATTGCTGGCGTTGATCTGCCCAGAAACAAGCGGCTGGACATCGCGCTGACGTACATCTATGGCATTGGCCATACGACGGCGCTTAAGATCCTTGACACTGTCGGGATCGATTGGACCAAAAATACCGACAATCTCTCCAATGAGGACGTGAACCTCATTCGTGTTGAGATCGAGGCCAACCACAAGGTCGAAGGTGACCTGCGCCGTGATGTGACGCAGAACATCAAGCGCCTCATGGACATTGGCTGCTACCGTGGCCTGCGTCACCGCAAGGGCCTGCCGGTCCGCGGACAGCGCAGCCACACCAATGCCCGCACCCGCAAGGGGCCGCGGCGCACCGTGATGGGCAAGAAAAAGCCCACCAAGTAGTCACGGCTTAAGGCTCGGACTACGCCGGATGACGCCATGAGCGATCATGGCGCATCGGCATTTCCTGAAAGAAGCACATAATCGCCTCCGGGCGAAGCGAGGACAGACATGGCTAAACCCCGTCGCACTGGGAAAAAGAAAGAGAAGAAGAGCATTCCGGTGGGCTTGGTCCACGTGCATGCCAGCTTCAACAACACCATTATTTCCTTCACTGACCTGAAGGGGAATGTGGTGAGCTGCGCTAGCGCTGGCGCTTCCTTTAAGGGCTCCCGCAAAAGCACGCCCTTTGCCGCACAGATCGCCGCTGAAACTGCCGCCCGCAAGGCGCAGGATTGCGGAATGCGTCTTGTCGGCATCTTCGTCAAGGGACCCGGCTCCGGTCGCGAGGCTGCCATGCGCGCCATCAACAACGTTGGAATGAAAGTGAGCTTCATCCGCGACGTGACCCCCATTCCGCATAACGGCTGCCGGCCTCCCAAACGCCGTCGCGTCTAAGATCAAGGAGGAATCAACTTGGCTCGTTACACCGAAGCGAAATGCAGGCTCTGCCGCCGCGAAGGCCAGAAGCTTTTCCTCAAGGGCGACCGTTGCTTCACGGATAAGTGCGCCTATGAGCGCCGTCCGTACGCTCCTGGTTTTGCCGGCAAGCTTCGCAAGAAGCTCACCGACTACGCCGTTCAGCTGCGTGAAAAGCAGCGCGTGCGCCGCATGTACGGCATTCTCGAAGGCCAGTTCCGCAACTACTTCGAGCGTGCTGAAGCGCAGAAAGGCGTCACTGGCGCCAACCTGCTCATTCTCCTTGAGCGCCGCCTCGACAATGTCGTCTATCGCCTTGGCTTTGCCAATTCCCGGGATCAGGCCCGCCAGATGGTGCGTCACGGCCTGTTCGTGCTCAATGGCCGAAAGGTCAATATCCCGTCCCTGATGGTGCGCCCGAGCGACGTCATCGAGGTGCGTGAAAAGAGCCGCAAGGTTCCTGTCATTACCGAGGCCCAGCAGGTTGTTGCTCGTCGCGGATGCCCTTCCTGGCTCGAAAGCGATGGCGCAGCCTTCAAGGGCGTGGTAAAGGCGCTGCCGACCCGTGAGGATATCCAGTTCCCGATCAACGAGCAGCTCATCGTCGAACTGTACTCCAAATAAGCAGGGGTAAGCATGCTTATTCAAAACGGCGACAAGCTTATCAACACACGCAACTGGTCCGAGCTGGTAAAGCCGGAACAGCTCGCGCGCGACCCCAAGTCCACCGAGATGTATGGTAAGTTTGTGTGTGAGCCCCTGGAGCGCGGATTTGCCACCACCATTGGCAACTCCTTGCGCCGGGTGCTCCTGTCCTCCCTCCAGGGCGCGGCTATCGTCGCCGCCCAGATCGAAGGAGTGCAGCACGAGTTTACCACCGTCAAAGGTGTGCTTGAGGACGTCACCGAGATCGTCCTCAACTTGAAGCAGGTTCGCTTGGCCATGACCAGCGTCGAACCCCAGAAGCTTGTCCTCGAGGCCAAGAAGAAGGGGCCGGTGACGGCTGGAAATATCAAGGAGAACCAGAACGTCCGCGTGCTCAACCCTGAGCAGCACATCGCCACCCTGTCCGAGGACCGCGAGTTCCGCATGGAACTTGAGATCCGTATGGGCAAGGGCTATGTGCCCTCCGAGATGCACGAGGGCCTGGACGACGAGATTGGTCTCATCACCCTGGACGCCAGTTTTTCGCCAGTGCGGAAAGTTGCCTACATGGTGGAGCAGGCTCGCGTCGGCCAGATGACCAACTACGACAAGCTTCTGCTCGAAGTGTGGACTGACGGCTCGCTGTCCCCCGAGGACGCCGTGGCATACAGCGCGAAGATCCTCAAGGATCAGCTCTCCGTCTTCATCAACTTCGATGAGACTTCTTCGGATAAGAAAAAGAGCGCCGATAACGATCTTGATCTTAACCCGAACCTGCTTAAGAGCATTGACGAGCTTGAGCTCTCTGTGCGCGCCACCAATTGCCTTAAGGCCGCCAACATCGCATACGTTGGCGAACTGGTTCAGCGCACAGAGAACGCCATGCTCAAGACCAAGAACTTTGGCCGCAAGTCCCTGGACGAGATCCGTCGTGTGCTCGAAAGCATGGACCTGCGCTTCGGCATGACCGACGAGACCTCCGAGAAGAAATTCCAGGAATTGCTCAAGAGGAAAGACAGAAATGAGGCATAATAAGTCCGGAAGAAAGCTGAACCGGAACAGCTCGCACCGTAAGGCCATGTTCAAGAACATGGCGCGTGCCGTCATGGCTCACGAAACCATCCGCACGACCGAGGCCAAGGCCAAGGAGCTTCGCGGCGTGGTAGATGGGCTGATCACTCTGGCCCTGAAGAACGACCTCCCGGCTCGTCGCCAGGCCTTCAAAATTCTTGGCAACCACAAGCTGGTGCAGCACCTGTTCGACAACGTCGGACCGCGCTACGCTGGCGGTCAGGGTGGATACACCCGCATCGTGAAGCTCTCCACTGTGCGTCCTGGCGATGCCGCTCCCATGGTCATCTTCGAGTTGACCAAGCTGGCTGAAAAGAAGGTTGAAGAACCCGCTGTGGAAGCGCCGAAGGCTGCTGCCAAGAGCGAGGACAAGGCCGAGGAAAAGGCTGAGAAGCCTGCCAAGGTTGCAAAGCCCAAGACCCCCAAAGCCCCCAAGGCAGAAGGTGAAAAGGCTGCTCCCAAGGCAAAGACCCCCAAGGCAAAGAAAGAGCCCGCAGCTGAATAGAGCTATATCTATGAGTAATCGAGAGGGTGGCTTGTCCACCCTCTTTTTTTGCTTGCGCTATCGGGATGACCAATGTATGACACTCCAAACATCGGAGGTTGTCAATGGACTTTCGTAAGCTAGAGGCCTTTTGCAAGGTCTATGAACTTAAAAGTTTCTCCAAGGCTGGTTTGGAGTTGCAGCTCTCCCAGCCGACCATAAGTGCTCATGTCGCCAACCTGGAAGAAGAACTCGGAGTCCCTTTGTTTGATCGTCTGGGACGTACAGTGTTGCCAACGCAAGCTGGTGAGGTTCTCTATAGAGGGGCGAAGCAGGTCTTTCAGCAGGTAGGTCGCATCAACTCGGAGATCGGATTGTTGCGTGACATGGTTGTTGGCGACCTGCTTTTGGGCGGCAGCACCATCCCGGCCAATTACATCCTGCCAAACCTGCTCAAGACTTTTCTCGCCTTGTATCCCTCCCTGCGCGTTCATTTGACCATTGGCGACACGGATTCCATCATCCGCCAGGTCGGCCAGGGGCGCCTTGAGCTTGGCGTCGTCGGCTCCCAGCCGGAGCAGCAGGGTATCGCCTTCTACCCGTTGCGTCGTGATGAACTTGTGCTTGTCGCAGCAGCCGACATCGCTGCCGCCAGGCCAGCTCCCAAAAGCCTCAAGGACCTTCGGCCCTGGCCGTGGATCCTGCGCGAGCGTGGTTCCGGCACGCGGCGCTACCTCGAGACCCTGCTCAAGGGCGCAGGCATGTCCATCGGCGAACTCAAGGTCTCTCTGTGGGTGGAAAGCACCGAGGCCGCCTTGCAGTGCTCCCGCGCGGGCCTTGGTGTGAGCGTGGTTTCGCGGCTGGCGGCCCAGCCATATCTTGAGCGCGGCGAGCTTGTGGCGCTTGAGGTCATGCCCCAGGTTCTGGAGCGTTCCTTCTACCTCATCCAGCGTCAGGGGCGCGAACTCCTGCCTGCCGCAAACCTCTTCATCGAGCACGTGCGGAATTCCGCTGGCGGCTAGGCCCAGCGATTTCAGTCAAGGGGCAGGAACTCCAGTGGCGGGGCTGCATCGATGACGCGAGCCCCTGCGAGCATTTTGTAAAACAGCTTCAGCCCCGCCAGTTCCTCCGCACCCAAGTCGTAGACCAGCCCCTCGAAGTAGGAGCGCATCTCCTGCTCGGTGAGGATGCTGTTCTGTGCTGCAACCGCTGAGATTTCCGTCAGATTCGACTGTCCCCAGCGCTTGGCCTCGATGAGCAGCCTGGCGCCGGCCTGAACCTCGCCTCGCCTCGCCCGTACAGTCTCCCTGTTCGCGATCCACAGCCCGAAGATGAACGGCTGGCCCGTCCACTGGCGCCAGGCGTCACCCAGGTCCATGCGGCCTGGGTAGTCGGGATGCCTCCTCAGGTTCAGCGCCTCATCCCCGATGCACAGGATGGCCTCGGGCCGTTCCCCTGCGGCCAGCAACCCAGTGGCGTCGCCTGTCTGGTAGCGCGGGGCCACCCCGACGTGGCGTTTGAGCAAGAGGTCTACAAGCGCCGCGGAGGTGTGCGTCTGGGCGCTGACAAGAATGGTCTTGCCGTGCAGGTCCTCAGGCCGGGTGCGGCAGAGCAGCAGCACGCTCTGCACCGGTCCCCGGCTGCCGATGGCCAGGTCCGGCACGATGTAGTACTTCTCCGGGTGCCGTGCGTACTCGATGCACGAGCAGCCAGAAAGGTCCAGCCTGCCCTGGTCCATGAGCTGGTTGAGCTCCGCTGGCGGACCGGACACAAGCTCGAAGTTGCCGCTGAGCACCCCGGTCTCTAGGGGATAGTGCAGGGGCAGCACGTTCAGATAGCCGATGCGGCCAAGCCGGATCGGAGCGCGATCATTTTCCGGCATCAGCCCTGCGCCTCCACAAGCCGGTAGTCCATGCGCCGCTGGCGCGGTTCGAACCCGGCGGCGCGCACCAGGGTGTCGATCTCGTGCTGCGACAACCGGAAGCTGACTCCGGCGGCGCGCACCACGTTCTCCTCGATCATGGTGGAGCCGAAGTCGTTGCCGCCGAAGTAGAGCGCCAGCTGGGCGATTTTCGGTCCCATGGTGACCCAGGACACCTGCACGTTGTCCACGTTGTCCAGCACCAGGCGCGAGAGCGCCAGCATGCGCAGGTACTCCGGACTGCTGAGGGGCCGGGCCTCGATGCTCGTATTGTCCGGCTGGAAGGTCCAGGGAATGAAGGCCGTGAAGCCCCCCGTCCTGTCCTGGCTGTCGCGCACGGCGAACAGGTGCTCCAGGCGCTCTAGCTCGGTTTCCTCATGTCCGAACATCATGGTGGCGGTGGTGCGCAGCCCCTGCTTGTGGGCCTCCTCCATGACGCTCAGCCACTGGCCTGCCGGGCATTTGTTCGGCGAGACGGTCGCGCGCACGCGGTCCACGAGGATCTCAGCCCCGCCGCCCGGGATGGAGTCGAGCCCGGCGGCCTTCAGGCGTTCGATGACCTGGGCCGTGGTGAGCCCGGAGATCTTGGCGAAGTGCACGATCTCCGGGGGCGAGAAGGCATGCACGTGGATGTCGTAATTGGCTTTGATGTGGGCCAGCATGTCCTCGTACCAGGACAGGGGCAGGTCCGGGTGGTGCCCGCCCTGCATGAGGATCTGGGTGCCGCCCAGGGCGATGGTCTCCTCGATCTTTTTGCCGATCTCCTCGAAGCTGAGCACGAAGCACTCGTCGTTGCCGGGCGCTCGGAAGTAGGCGCAGAAGCGGCAGGCGCAAACGCAGACGTTGCTGTAGTTGATGTTCCGGTCCACCACGTAGGTGACCACCGGCTCCGGGTGCTTGCGCAACCGCACGCGGTGGGCGGCATGGCCAAGGTCGTGCAGACCGGCCTCGCGCTGAAGCAGTCTGGCCTCGTCCAGGGTCAGCCTGCGGCCCTCCGCCGCCTCGTCGAGAATCTGCTGGATGATCTGGCTCATGCCTAGGCCTCCTGAAGCGCGGAGCGGCGCTCCTCGTCGCTGATGGGCTTGAATCGCGCGTCGCGTTCCACCGGGGTCAGGCCCATGCCACGGATCATGTCCTGTAGCTGGGACTTGGTGAGCTCTTGCCTGCTGGTTGCCCCGGCCATGTGTCCGATCTTCTCCTCCACAACGGTTCCGTCCAGGTCGTCGGCACCGAAGAACAGCGCGGCCTGGGCCTGCTTCACCGTGAGCATGACCCAGTAGGCCTTCACGTGCGGGATGTTGTCGAGCATGAGGCGGGACACGGCGATGGTCCGCAGCTCGTCCAGCCCCGTGAGCGGGCGCTCCACCTTGATGGCGCTGTTCTCGGTCTGGAAGGGCAGGGGGATGAAGCAGGTGAAGCCACCGGTCTTGTCTTGCTGGGTGCGCAGGCGGTCCAGGTGGTCCAGGCGGTCGTCGATGCTCTCCAGGTGCCCGAAGAGCATGGTGCAGTTGGTGGCCAGCCCGAGCGCATGCGCCTCCCCGTGAATGCGCAGCCATTCCTCGGCGCTGGACTTTTTGGGGCAGATGCGGCGGCGCACCTCTGGCGCGAAGATTTCGGCCCCGCCGCCCGGCAGCATGGCCAATCCGGCGTTCTTCAGGACCTGCAGCACCTCCCTGGTGCTGATGCCCTCAAGCCTGGCGAAGTGGGCGATTTCTACCGCCGTGAAGCACTTGAGCGCGGCGTCCGGCAGGGCATTTTGCACAGTGGAGAGCAGCTCCACGAAAAACGACAGGTGCAGGTCCGGGTGGCAGCCGCCCACGATGTGCACTTCACGCGGAGGCAGGGGCGCCTCCAGCAGGCGCTCCACGGCATCCGCCACGGAAAGCTCGAAGCCGCCGTCCTGGCCCTTTTCGCGTTGATAGGCGCAGAAGGCGCAGCCGTTGATGCAAACGTTCGTGTAGTTGATGTGCCGGTTGACCACGTAGAAGGTGCGGTCGCCGTGCAGGGCGGTGCGGCGTGCGTGCGCCAGGGCGCCCACGGCGGTCACGTCCGTGCAGTCGAAGAGCGCGTGGCCCTCGGCAAGGCTCAGGCGCTCCCCGGCGTGGACCTTGCGGGCGATCGCGCCCAGGCCCAGCGCCTCGTATCGTTTCAGGTCATGGCCCAATATCTTAGACATGCGTCACTCCTTCGACTGCTGCGGATTGCGAAAAGCCCAGGCACAGGGCCTCGGCCAGGGCGTCCAGGCGTGCCTGGCGCGTGTCGGCATCGGCGGAAAGCCCAAGGCCCGCGTCGAGCACGGACGAGTCCTGGGCGCTCAGCGCGCGGTCCAGCGTGGCCTCGATGACAAAGGCCGCCAGGGCCGGGTCCAGGTCGGCGCGAACCTCCCCGCGCTGCTGGCCAAGCTCGACCAGCTCGCGGAAAAAAGTCAAAGCCTCGGCGCGGACCTCGGTGAGCAGGGTGGCCCGGAGCGGAAAGTCCTCCTGGGTCAGCATGCGCCGGTAGATGCTCCAGAGGAACGGGTGGGCCTGGGCAAAGGCCGCGCTGGCGGAAAAGACGCGCTTCAGGCGCTCGGGGAAGCTCTCCGCTCCCCTGGCGTCGCGGATCGCGCGGAGCGGGGCCTTGATCTCGTCCACGGCCTTGCGGAAGAGATGCTTGAACAGCCCTTCCTTGCTGCCGAAGTATTGGAAGAGCGAGCCCTTGGCGATATCCAGCCGCGCCACGATGCGGTTGATGCTGGCCTGGTTGTAGCCCCGCTCGGCGAACTCGCGCAGGGACTCGTCCAGCACGCGCCGCTGTTTTTGCGGGTCCAGGTTGTCGAATGTCGAGCGCGAAAGGTTCATCTGCCGGGTTTCCTTGCGGAAGGCGCTTGCCTCCCGGGGCATGGTTGGGTAGTCTGCGTGGGAATGACCAGGTGGTCACTTCTATGCCCGCGTCCGCTCCGTGTCAATGAACAGGCGGCCCAGCCGGAGGATTCCATGCGCCTGCAGTTCCACTACTCGCCCTGCCCCAACGACACGTTCATCTTCCATGCGCTGGCCGCCGGCCTTGTGCGCGTCCCGGGGGTGGAGTTCGGCATCACCCTGGCCGATGTGGAGCGCCTGAACGAGGCCGCGAGCGCCGGGCTGCCGGATGTTTGCAAGGTTTCCGTGGCGGCGGCCGCCGGTGTGCTTGGCGAATACCGTCTGCTGCGCGCGGGCGGGGCATTGGGGCGCGGCGTCGGGCCGATTCTGGTGTCCAGCCAGGGGCAGCGCCTGGAAGATCTGCATGGCAAGCGCGTGGCCATCCCGGGCCGACGCACCACCGCCAACCTCATCTTCGGCCTGCTCTGCCGGGAGCGCGGCATCAGGCCTGAACTCGTCGAGCTGGTGTACGACCAGGTCATGCCCGCCGTCACCAGCGGCGGGTGCGCAGCCGGGGTGGTCATCCACGAGGGGCGTTTCACCTACGCCGAGCACGGCCTCACGCGGCTGCTCGACCTGGGCGCCTGGTGGGAGGAGGACCGCGGCCTGCCCATTCCGCTGGGCTGCATCATCCTGCGCCGGTCGCTCGGGCTTGATCTTGCCCGGGCCGTCAACGCTGGCATCCGCGCCAGCCTGGAGCACGCACGCGCACACCCCGAGGCCAGCCTCGGCTACATCCGGCAGCACGCCCAGGAGATGGACGAGGGCGTCATCGCCCGGCATATCGAGACCTTCGTCACCGAGGCCAGCCTGGACATCGGGCCGGAAGGCGAGGCCGCCACTCTGGCACTCCTGGCCGAGGCTCGCCGCGCGGAAGGACTGGGCGACCTGCCGCCGGACGTGTTTCTGGAGGCATAGCGCCTGCTTCTACAGCGGCACGCTCCGCAGCCGCCTCCGGCGCGCCTTCCAGTCAGGAACGACGCGCTCCAGCAGACCATAGAAATGCGCATCATGGCCGAAATGCCGCAAATGGCAGAGCTCGTGGGCCACGACGTATTCCACGCATTCCAGCGGAGCCCGGGTGAGATGCCGGTTCAGGGTGATGGTGCCCGAGCGCGAGCAGGTGCCCCAGCGGCTGGTCATTGCCCGAATCTTGAGGCACGCCGGGCGCGGCACGTTCAGGGCGTCGAACTGCGGCTGCAAGGCGCGGAGAAACCGATGGAACAGCTCCCGCGCCTGCTCCAGGTGCCAGGTGTCGAGCAGCTTGCGCACCTTTTCCGGGGTGGGGGGGAAGAGGGTGGTCACGACCAGGCAGCCGTCTTCCAGACGCACGGCGTTGCGCTCGTCCTGCCGGGCCTCCAGGGTGTACTCTCGCCCGAGGAAGGCGTGGGTCTCTCCGCTGAGATAGGTAAGCGGTTGCGGCGCGGCCTCGCGCAGGACGCGGAAGCGCTCCAGGTGCCGGATGATCCACCCGGCCTTGGTCTCCACATGGGCGCGGATCTGCGTCTGGCTTGCTCGGCGCGGCGCGCGCACCAGGACCGTGCCTTCCGGACGCACCGAGAGGCGCAGCGTGCGGAAGCGGTCGTAACGGACCTGCACCAGGATGCGCTGGCCCGCGTGGGTGATCTCCAGCAGTTCAAGCATGTCCGCAATTCTCACGGGAGCCGGGTGCTTGTCTAGGCTGCGGCTTCGGCCTCGGCTTGCCTGCCCTTCTTGTCCTGGCTCACCACCACGCCGACGAGCACCAGGGCCGAGGCCAGATATTGCCCCAGCCCGAAGACCTCGCCCAGGGCGAAGCGCGCCATGAGCACGGTTGCCACGGGGATGAGGTTGATGAAGGCCGAGGCCTGGTTGGCGGGGATTTTGCTCACGCCGTAGCTGTACAGGCCATAGGCGCCCAGGGTGATGGCGGCGCCCAGGTAGATGACCGAGAGGGCGGGGATGAGCACGAACTCCGTGGGCAGGCGCTGGCCGGGCAGAAACATGAGCGGCAGGAAGAACAGGCAGCCGATGAGGGCCTGGCTGGCGGTCAGGAACAGGGGCGAGTAGCGCGCCGAGAGCTTCTTGAGCAGGATCGTGTAGCCCATGGCGCAGCACATGGCCAGGAACTCAAGGAAGTTGCCCAGGGCCGGATGGGGTGCGTTCTCCGTGGCGCTCGACTGGAGCGAGAGCATTGCGGCCCCGCCCACGGCCAGGGCGAACCCGGTCCAGGTGCGCGGCGTCACCTTTTCCTTGAGGAAGAAGTGCGCGCCGATGGCGACCAGCAACGGCAGCATGGCCACGATCATTCCCGCCTGGGCGGCCTCGGTGTTCTTGATGGCCGCCGTCTCGAAGAGAAAATACAGGCACGGCTCGAACAGGCTCATGAGCAGGATGGGTTTCCAGTCGCCGGGCAGGTAGACCTGATTGCGGAAGCGCGCGGCCAGCGGCAGAAAGCACAGGCACGCCACGAGCATGCGCGCGAAGAGCACGAACATGGGGTCGTAGGCCTGGAAGGCCAGCTTGAAGGCGATGAACGCGCTGGCCCAGAGGATGCTGGCCGCGGTGAGCGCCAGCACTGGCAAAAGGGCGGCGCGCCGCTGCCGACGTTCAAGGTCTGTCATGTGTTCACCCCGTTTTGTCTGCCGTCACTGGCAGGAAGGCAGGGGTATCACCCCTGCTCGCGGATGGGAATGCATGGATGGGGATAATGTGGCGCGGGAGTCCTCACCCGCCTGGATTTATTCTCCGCCGAGCCGGGCCACTCGCCGGAAATACTCCGCCCGGCAGAAGTGCTCCACCCCCATGAGGGTGGCGAAGGCGTCGCGGAAGTCCACCGCGCCCAGGGTGAACAGCCCGTGCCCGTAGACGATGGCCCCGCGCTTTTCGCCGCTGGTGCCGGTGAGGGCCGCGGGAAGGGTGTTGCACAGGCCGAAGGGACCGGTGCCGACCTCGCCCGGCACGATGGGCACGCCGAGCCCGCCGCTGGGGTCGGTGACGGCTCGCGGGGTGTCGCAGGCGCGGTGGCACTCGCCCAGCTTCGGGCAGTCCAGCCGCTCGCAGTCCAGCGACAGGATCACCGAGAAGCGCGGGTGGCCGTGCAGGATGGCCCGCGCGTTGTCCTCGGCCTCGTACACGGCCTTGTGCGCGGAGTACTCGCTGGAGGCGGTGATGCCAGCGCAGGAGCTGCCGTCCATGCGGCAGGGGTCGATGCATGCGCCGAGCTCGTCCAGCGAGCTGCCGGTCTGGCTGATGAGGATGGTGTCGCCCAACCGATACGAAATATTGCCGAAGTAGGAGTCCACCAGGCCGTACTCCACCGTGTGGCGGCCTGCCTGGATAAGAGCCTCGCGCGCGGCGTCCTCGCTCTCGAAGGGGCCGGGCAGCAGGTCCGGCAGGTCGTCGCGGTCTTCCGGCAGCAAGGCCTTGATGCGCTCGAAGGCCGCCTGGCGCTCCGGCGTAAGGCTGCCCTGGCGCGCGCGGAGCAGGTGGTCCGCGAAGTAGGCCACGAAGCAGGCGAAGCACATGGAGCTGAAGGTGACATAAGCCTGTTCCGGGCTCACGGTGCCGAAGGCGGCCACGAGAACCTCGTCGCCGTTCAGGATCACGCAGCCCTTGCGCTGGCGCAGCGCCTGGATGACGACATCCGCGCCCATGGAGTCCACCACGGGCAGGTCGTGCAGGAAGGTGCGCGTTTCGCAGTCGCCGGGGGTGATGGACCCCCATCCACTCGTGGTGCCGTCGGCCAGGGCCTGTCGGGCCAGTTCGACCATGACCGCCTGGTACACGCCCGCCGGTCGCGCCAGGAGCAGCGCGCTGATGTTCATGCCCGCGAACACGGCTCCCATGAGCTTTCGGCGCGGGTCGCCCGTGTCCGTCGGTTGGCTCCAGGCCAGTTCGTCGTCCAGGGCGGCCATGAGCACGTCTCCCGGCGCGCACAGGCCCGTGGCGGACAGCTTGGCGGCGTATTTTGCCATCAGCGTGTTCATCGGCCAACCTCCCCGCTGGCCAGGCCGGACGGCCAGGGCAGCCCCAGCCGCTCCGCCGTCTCTCGCGTGGGCAGGCCGTCCGGAGTCAGGCCCCGGATGCGGTAGTACGCGCTGCGGGCGGCCAGGAAGTCCTCGCGCGGGACGGGCGGGATGGGCAGGCCCGGGCCGCTGGTGCCTTCCTCGTTGAAGAAGCGCGCGGGCAGGTCGTCGTCCTTGGCGCTGAAGCCGTTCCGGGCGTTCATGAGCCGCTCCTGGTAGTCCACGCGCTCGCCGATGACGAGCAGGTCGTGGGTGGTGGCGGCGACGCCCGTCACCGAGGAAAAGGCCCGTGCGTATTCCTCCAGGCTGGCGGCGAAGAACAGGAACTTGCAGGCGATGAGCGAGTCCACGCAGGCGTTGGCGTCCTCGGCGATCTTCACGATGCGCGCCTTGCCGGAAAAGCTGAAGCGGTCCGTGGCAACGGGCTTGCGCAGGATCTCATGGCTGATGGGGTAGGCCCGCAGGTGGCAGCCGCCGCGCGCGCTGGTGGCGTAGGCCAGCGCCATGCCGTAGGCCCCGCGCGGGTCGTAGGCGGGCAGCTCAAGCCCCTTCACGCTCATGGAGAGCTCCGGGCGGCCCATGCTCGCGGCGTAGTTTGCGGAGCCTTTTGCCAATGCGAGCCCCAACTCCGCGCCCGGCCCCACGCCCGTGCCCATGCCGGTGAGCAGTTCCAGCACGCGCTCGCCGGTGAGGTCCTGGCCGGAAATCTCCCGGTGGCATGCCAGGGTGGAGCCTGCGCTGATGGTGTCGAGCCCCAGGCGGTTGCACAGGTCGTTGGCCTTGAGCACCAGTTCCAGGTCCGTGTTGCCGATGAGCGCGGTGAAGTGGCTCATGGTCTCGAACTCGGGCATGGAGCGGCCGTCCGCCGCGATCTTCTTGCAGAGCACGTGGCAGCCCTGGCAGCCGTGGCGGCGCGGCTGGTAGCGCTGCTTGTAGGCGTAGGCGTTCAGGCCCTCGGCTCCGGGGAAGCGCGTGCGCCGGAAGTTGTCCGTGGGCATCATGCGCCGGGAGTCCATGAGGTCGAAGATGCTGCCCGTGCCGAAGCAGGAGAAGCCGTGCTGGCCGAGCAGCACAGGGGAGGCCGCCGTGAGGCGCAGGATGTCCTCGCGCGCGGTCTTCAGGCCGGGCAAATCCGCGACCTTGCGCCGACCCGTGCCACGCACGGCCAGGTACTTGAGGTTCTTGCCCCCCGCCACGCTGCCCAGGCCGCAGCGCCCGGCCGCGTGGTGTGTGTCCACGATGAGGCTCGCGAACAGGCAGCCCGATTCCGCCGCCGGGCCGGTGGCGGCGATGGACCCGCCTTTGCGGCGCTCGCGCAGGCGCGCGAAGACTTCGTGGGTGTCCAGGCCGGTGAGGGCGCTGGCATCCACCACGCGCACGGCCTCGTCGTCGATCTCGATGCCGGTGGGGCGTTCCGCCCGGCCCACGATCACGATGGCGTCCCAGCCCGCGCGGGCCAGCTCCGTTCCCAGGCGGCCGCCCGCGCTGGAGTCGGCCACGGCCCCGGTGAGGGGTGAGCGGGTGGTCAGGTGGCAGCGGCCCGAGGTGGGCGCGATGGTGGCGTTAAGCGGGCCAACGGCGATGACGAGCGGGAGGTCCGGGTGCCCCGGAGGCAGGGTGGCGTGGTCGCGCAGCAGATAGCCGCCCAGGCCTTTGCCGCCCAGGTAGTCGCGATACACGGATTCTGGCAGGCGCAGCACGTCCTGGGTCTTTGCGCCCAGGTCCACGCGCAGTATCTTGCCTGCCCACCCGAAGAGTCTAGGCCCAGCCATGCGTCTGCTCCCTTGCTTCGCGAGAATTGGGGCCTTGACCCCGTGGCCGAAAGAAGTATGCTCTGCCGCCAGGAATCGCAAGGCCCAAAAGGGCGCCAAGTGCTGATAGGGAGGAACGCGTGGCCAAGGAAGAGATCGACGTCAAGCGGCGCAAGCTGCTGTTCGGGTTCATGGACAAGCTTCGCGGCGTTCCGGAATCCGCGCCCGTGGCCAGCGCCTCGGAGACCGCGCCCGTCCTGGCCGAGGCCAACGCCGCCTTCGCCGCCGGATCCTGGGAGGCCGCCATCGCTTCGTACCGCAAATTCCTCGAGGCCGAGCGCGAGAACGTCGAGGCCCGGCAGCGCCTGGGCGAGTGCCTGTACAACCTGGGGCGCTACATCCCGGCCAAGGTCGAGTTCGAGCGCATCATGCAGAAGAACCGCAACAACAATCGCGCCATCGTGTACCTGGGACTGGTCATGGTGCGGCTGGAGCGGGTGCAGAAGGCCGCCGTGGTCTGGAAGCTGCACTTCGACCCGCACAACGTGCCGCTCCAGCGCGAGCTGAATCTTCAGATAGCCCTGGTGGAGAGCGCCATTGCGCAGGAAGCGGAAGGGGATGACGGGGACGGCGTCGACGCGTCGAAACTGCCTGATCCGGTGATAATGGCCGAGGCCGTGGAACGGGCCCTATCCGCCAAGGCCTGAGGCCGGCTCCTCTAGGGGTCCGGCAAACGGCCGACTACTGCTTTTTCGCCTTCTCCGCCAGGACGCTCAGGCGCGCGCGGATGTAGCTGGCGGCCATGTCGGCCAGTTCCTGGTCCTGGCTCTCCGCTGCGGCGCCTGCGCCCAGCGCGGCCAGATCCTCGTCGATCTGCTTCTCCATGCGCGCGGATTCCAGGAACATCACATAGGCCAGCGTCAGGGCCGCGGCGTTTTCCGCGCTGCCGTCGCACACCAGTTCCACCTGGTTGAGAGGCACGGTTTCGAGCAGCCTGTCGGCGAACATGCCGATCCACTTGGCGTAGAGTGTCGGCATCAGCGCCGGGATCAGGCCCGCCAGGGCCTCGGAGGTGGCCTGGTCGGTGGTGGCCTGGGTCACGTCGAGGTAGTCGCGCAGGGCTTCCTTGCGCCGGGCCTCGTCCTGGGACGTGCGCTCCAGGAGCAGGGCGGTGATGTGGGCGCGGGCGTCGTCTGCGGTCATGGGCATGGAAATTCCTCCTGATGATGCTGTGTCGTGCGCGTTGTGGACGGAAGCGGGTGGGCGCTCCGGGCTTTTCGTCCGCGCGCAAAGGGAGTATCACCCGCACTTGCCGCTGGCAACGCCTCATGCGCCAGCGTGCCTCTACGGGAGAGCTTGTGACGGAACTCCTCGCCACGTACCTGCCTCTGGCCAAGGTCTTCGCCGCCTTTGCCATCATGCTGCTGGGCCTGCGGCTGCGCCAGCCCTTGTGGCTTTCCGTGCTGGCGGGAGGCCTGGCCCTGGCCCTGCTCTTCGGCATGGCGCCGCTGGAATGGCTCCAGGTCTCGGCGGCCTCCATCATCCAGCGCGACACGGTGTTCCTGGTCATCATCCTGGCGTTGATCCTGTTCCTGAGCGAGGTGCTGGACAAGACCGGCCAGACCGCCCGGCTCATGCAGTCGGCCTCTGGCTTCCTGCGTGATCCGCGCCTGCGCCTGGCCTTCTTCCCGGCCCTTGTGGGATTTTTGCCCATGCCCGGCGGGGCGGTGTTCTCCGCGCCCATGGTGCGCGACATGGCCGACGACCTCAGCCTGACCCCCCGCGACACGGCCCTGGTGAACTACTGGTTCCGGCACCTCTGGGAACTCTGCTGGCCGCTGTACCCCGGCATCATCCTGGCCTCGTCCCTGGCGGCGATTCCGCTGGCGCGGCTCGTTGTGTACACGTTGCCGTGCATCGGCGTGTGCATGGCCCTCGGCTGGGTGTTCATCCTGCGGCCTGCCGTGGCGCACCTGAAGGACGCCCCGCCGTCGGACGCCCCGCGCGATCTCAAGACGGCGCTGGTGGACGGGCTGCCCATGCTGGTGGCCATCATCGGCGGGCTGGGGCTTGAGGTGGGCATGACCCTCTACGCGCCGGGCCAGCCCTTCGAACTGGGCATCATGACCGCGCTTTTCCTGGCGATACTCTGCGCGTTGCTGCAGAATCGCGTGGGGCCGGGATTCGTGGCCGGGGTGCTGCGCAAGAGGGAACTCTACCAGGTGGTGGGGCTGGTGCTGGCCATCCTGATGTTCAAGGACGTGCTGGGGGCTTCCGGCGCGGTGAAGCAGCTCACAAAGGTGGCCTCCGGGCCGGGCGCGCTCTTCGTGCTCACGCTGACCCTGCCCTTCCTGGTGGGGGCCATCTCCGGCATCACCATGGCCTTCGTGGGCTCCACCTTCCCCATCCTGTTCGGCATCATCGACAACACCGGCGCCAGCGCGCAGCTCATGCCCTATCTTGTGCTGGGCCTTTTCGCCGGGTTCACCGGGGTCATGGTCTCGCCCCTGCACGTCTGCTTCATTCTGTCCTGCCAGTTCTTCCACGTCGATCTGGCCCAGGCCTGGCGGCGGCTCGTCGCGCCCTGCGCGCTGCTGCTCTGCTTCGGCGTGGCCTGGTTCTTCGTGCTCCTGCGCTTCGCCTAGGCGCCTGCCCTAAAGCCCGCCCAGCAGCCAGCGCCACACCGGCAGGGTGGCGAAGGACAGCAAGGTGCCGATGCCCACCATGAGCGAGGCCAGTTCGGCATCGAGCCCGGACTCCGTGGCCAGGATGGCGCCCAGCACCATGGGCGGCATGGCCGCCTCGAACACCGTCACCTGGGCCACCAGCCCCGTGTTGCCGAAGCCCTGGGCCGCCACCAGCCAGATGAGCGCCGGGGCCAGCGCCAGCTTGTACGCCAGCCCCACGGTGAGGGCCTTGGTGCGTGAACCCGGCAGGCGCAGGGTCAGCCCCAGGCCCACGGTCACCAGCGACAGCGGGACAAGGGTCGTGCCGATGCGCGAAAGGCCGGAGAGCACAAAGTCCGGCAGGGCCACGGGCCGCAGCAGCAGCCCCAGCACCAGGGCCTGGAAGGGCGGGAAGAGCAGCATCCGCTTCAGCGCGTCCAGAAGCGCTTCGCGGCGGCTCCGGGCGTCGTTCTGGCCCGACAGGTGCGAGGCCAGCAGCACGGCGGGCACGGCCAGGACAACGCTGGTGCCGGGGTTGTCGCACAGGAAGGCAACGTAGGCCATGTTCGGCCCGAAAAAGGCCTCGATCATGGGCAGGCCGATGAAGATGACGTTGCTCAGGCCGCCTGTGAGCATCAGGCAGCCGAAGGTCTGGCGCGACAGGCCGAGCAGCCGCGCAAAAAGCCCGAAGAACAGGAAGGCCCCGGCGAACATGATCCAGGCCATGCTGCCGGGCAGGAGTATCTCGGGCGTGAGGGGCATGGCCCGCGCGGCCAGGAAGGCCACCGGCGGCACGCAGAACTGGATGACCACCACGGCGAGGACGCGGTCGGCGTCGGCGGGCAGCCGCCCGGAAAGGCGCAGCAGAACGCCCGCGATGAGGCTGATGGCGGCGATGAAGATGCTGTCCACGGGTGACTCTGGGGGTTAGGAGAAATGTAGTGTGGACAGATTGAGGGAGTTGTCCGGCCCGACCCAGCCAGTGGCCTCGGCAAAGCCGTTGACATCCAGCGCCAAGTGGCCGCCAAGGGAATGTCCGGTGAGGTTCACTGTGTCGCCGGGCTGGATAACGCCGCTGCCCACGACCGTGCCGGAAAGCTCAAGAGAATAATAGACCAGCGAGGGAGGGGCACCTGGAATAAGTGAGCCCATGGCCTGCACACAGGGCGTGTTGTCAAGCGGCGGATTCGCGCTCATTACAAGCCGGTATTGACTTTGGGAGCCCGTGCGCAGGCTGCTCACGTAGTTGTACATGTCCACAATCTGCTGCATGGCCACGCCGTGGGTGAGGATGTCCGTGTCGGCAGCGAGATCAAGGGGATCACTGAGCTCAGTACCCCGGAAGGCAATGGTCTTAACGCCCGGATTGGACGTGTCCCCGTAGACATACGCTGCGAAACCATATTTAGTGGTTCCGGTGTCTTTCTGATCGATCGTGTAGTACTGTTTTCCATCTCCGACAAGGCCACCGAGTGTAGCCCCAAGAGTTGTGGAATAATTGGTGTCCGTAGCATAGGCGGCCCCGCTCAAGATGGACATCGTGTAGTATCTGCTGTCGATCGTCGCCATATAGCTCTCCTTAGCTATTCAGATTGTTCTGCCGGTACGAGCACGGACTGAATGAACTGACGGAACGGTTGATCAGGCGAATACGTTCCGGAATGATCACGGCCATGAGTCATCGAGGCCAACCATTGGCTCAGATGACTGCCAAACCACAGGATCTCAACATATTCACCGAACACCGCGCCTGAATTATCTCTAATTGTTATGGTGCGCTTTTTGCAAAATGGAGTGAGCGGAGAATCGTTTTCTGCGATGATGTACTTTGCACATTGATTGTCAATGACAACCCCTTTCCCAACATGCTTTGTGTCAACCTCAACATATTTGTTTGATTCGTGTCTGTAGTACTCAAAATATGCATACCCTGCAAACTTCCTCGATGCACCACCATCACCACGTTGTTTCATCATAATCATATCTCCAAGTGCATTGCCATCTAATAATATTCTATTTACATCACGCGCAGTACTATAGACTGTTGCCCTCGCAAGAACCAAGCCATATGTTTGATAAACTAAAAATGAGCCAAGTGGCTCAAGTACTGGAAAATATAATGCAACTATGAGTGTAAAAATTTTTGTTCGTTTCTTCCACTTTTCTGTAGCCGCAAATGAAGTTGCGAACCGTACAATCACAATAGCAAGTAAGGCATAAACAGCAATTGCTCCAAATAACATCAAAGCGACCATGATTTCTCCTTACCTGTCCGCGGCACACTATTCCAGCTCATGCAGATTCCCCGCCCTCACGCCCCATCCAGCCCCTTGCCATCCTTCCTCGGTCCGGTCGCCTGCCCCGCTCCCCCGCCAGAGCCCTGGTTCACGCTCTCCGGCGGGCCGAAGCGCACGACTTCATCCACCAGCAGCGCCTTGGGTAGCATGTGGGCGATGAAGAGCATGGTGGTCTGACCCTTGAGTCGGTTGATGGTGCGCGCGAAATGTTCGGCCGTTTCGGCGTCCAGGTTGCTGGTGGCCTCGTCGAAGATCAGGATCTTCGGGCGCTTCAACAGCGCGCGGGCGATGGCCAGCCGCTGGCGCTGCCCGCCGGACAGCCCCACGCCGTGCTCGCCCAGCTCGGTCTGATACCCCTGTGGCAGTTTCTCAATGACGTCATGGATTTCCGCGAACTTGCAGGCCTGCACGATGTCCTTGAAGTCCGCGTGCGGATGCGCGGCGATGAGGTTGTCGTAGATGCTGCCGGAAAAGAGCATGGTCTCCTGCGGCACCACGCCGTAGTTGCGCCGCAGCTCATTGGCGGCCATGCGCCGGATGTCCCGGCCATCGAGCAGAATCTGGCCCTCGGTGGGCATGTAGAAGCCTGCGGTTGTTGGTGGTTGTCCCTTGAGAGGGCTTACGTTACCAGCGTGTAAATTGGCAAGGGAATAGGAGGAAAGGGCAGGATTGAGAGGTGGGCGGCCCCTGACGCTGCGCAGAGCCAGAGCGCAGGTCGGAGTGCGGAAAGCTACACGTAGATCGTCCCGCGCAGGTACAGCGCGGCCCGGCCGGCGATGCGCACGCGGTCGCCCCTCAACTCGCAGAACAGGCGTCCTCCCCTTGAAGACGCCTGGTAGGCGTCGAGGCGGGTCTTGCCCAGGCGCTCGGCCCAGAAGGGCGTGAGCAGGCTGTGCGCCGAGCCCGTCACCGGATCCTCGGGGATGCCCACCTCCGGGCAGAACACGCGCGACACGAAGTCGAATTCCCCGCCGGGCCGCCCGGCGGCGCTGGCGATGTTGCAGACGTAGGGCATCTCGTGGAAGGCGGGCAGGTCCGGCGAGAGGTTGCGGACCGTGTCCTCGTCGGCGAACACGCAGAGCAGGTCGCGTCCGGCATAGGCCTCGAGCGGCGTCGCGCCGAAGGCCCTGGCCATGGTCTCGGTGATGGCCACGGGCTTGGGCGGCCAGGACGGGAAGTCCAGCGCCAGCATCTCGCCGTTCTGATCAACGACGCGCTCCACATAGAGCGGGCCGCTTTTCGACTCGAAACGCAGGCGCGGGCCGGAAAAGCCGAGCTCGTGGAAGAGCACGTAAGCGGCTGCCAGGGTGGCGTGGCCGCAGAGGTCGATCTCGAAGGTGGGGGTGAACCAGCGCAGGTGATAGCCCCGTTCGCCGCCGAGCGGTATGAAGAAGGCGGTCTCCGAAAGGTTGTTCTCCGCCGCGATGGCGGCGAGCGTCGCATCGGGCAGCCAGGCGTCCAGCGGCACGACGGCCGCCGGGTTGCCGGAGAACACGCCCTCGGCAAAGGCGTCGACCTGGAACAGCGGACAGGACTTGGGCATGGCTGGCCTCCCATGTCTAGGGCCGGGGCGTGCCCCAAGGAAGGGCTCCCCGGCCTGCGGAAGATGTCTCGTCTAGAACGCCTGCTTCATCAGGTCCGCGTCCGAGGTGGCGCTGCCGCTGGCCGCGCCCACGTCGGTGACAGTGGGCTGCGAGCCTTCCACGAAGGGCAGGAAGTAGCTCTCGGACACGTGCTCGCCCTTGGAGCTGATGGCCTGGCTGTTCTCCACGCGCGACCAGACGATGCCCTCGGGCGGGGTGAAGTCCTGGGGCGGGTAGCGGTCCTCCACAGCCTGGCGGTAGGCCAGCCAGATGGGCAGGGCCGCCCCGGCGCCGGTGCCGCCTCGGCCCATGCTCTGGAGCTGGTCGTAGCCCACGTACACGCCGGTGAGCAGGTACGGGGTGAAGCCCATGAACCAGGCGTCCTGCTCGTTGTTGGTGGTGCCGGTCTTGCCCGCCAGCGGGCGACCGAGGACCTTGGCGGAGGCGCCGGTGCCCACGTTGATGACTTCCTTGAGCATGGACACCATGATGAAGGCGGTCTGCGGGCTCATGGCCTCGAAGTACTCCGGCTCGGACTTGAACAGGGTCTCGCCCCAGGCGCTGCGCACGGAGAGCACCATGCGCGGCTTCACATAGGAGCCGCCGCGCGGGAAGGTGGTGTAGGCCTGGCAGAGGTTCATCAGGGTGAGGGCGGAGGACCCCAGCGCGATGGACAGGTTCTCCGGCAGCTCGCTCTCGATGCCCATGGCCTTGGCGCGCTCGATGACGTTTCTGATGCCGATCTTCTGCGCCACGCGGATGGTCACGAGGTTGCGCGACTTGGCCAGCGCGGTGGAGAGCAGGGTGGGGCCGTAGAAGATGTCCTCGTAGTTCTCGGGCCGCCAGATGGTTCCCTGCTCCACGTTGGCGAAGACGATGGGCGCGTCCATGATCACCGAGGCGGGGGTGAAGCCGTTGTCCAGCGCGGCGGAATAGACGATGGGCTTGAAGGACGAGCCGGGCTGGCGCTTGGCCTGGGTGGCGCGATTGAACTGGCT
The DNA here is from genome assembly GCF_031082295.1 of Humidesulfovibrio sp. GTDB lineage: Bacteria > Desulfobacterota > Desulfovibrionia > Desulfovibrionales > Desulfovibrionaceae > Humidesulfovibrio. The sequence goes on along the minus strand of NZ_JAVHLD010000001.1, from coordinate 208,191 downwards.
CTTCTCGAAGCTGAAGCCGCCGGAAAGCGCTACGACCTCGCCGGTCTCGGGCATCATGGAGACCAGCGCGCCCTCGGGGCCGGGCTCGCGCTCCAGGTTGAGGATGAAGTGGTTGTTGCCCTTGGCCTCGCGCACGGAGACCCACACCAGGTCGCCCTTGTGCAGGATGCGCGACGGATCGCCGGGCACTGCCGCCGCGGCGCCGGTGACGCCCTTGATGGCGTTTCGGCACCATGTGGTGCTGCTGGCCAGGATCTCGCCGGTGTACTGGCCGAAGCGTACCTGGGCCTTGTCCTTGGCGGTTTCCACCACCAGGGCGCGCAGCCAGCCGCCGGGCTTCACGGGCTCGCCGTTGCGGCTGTCCTCAAGGAAGCGGGCGTATTCCTCCGGCTGCAGATGCCCGGCCGGACCTTCCCAGCCCTTGCGCTTGGCGATGTCGGCCAGTCCCCGGCGCATGGCGTTGTCCGCGGCGATCTGGTGCGGAATTTCGCAGGCGGTCTCGACGGTCAACCCGCCCTGGTACACCTCGTCCTCGCCGTACTTGTCAACCAGGAAGCGACGCACCTCTTCGAGGTAGTATGCGCCGACCTTCCAGGAATGGTCTTCCATGCTCTTGAACACGAGCTTCTGGGCCAGGGCCTGTTCGTGCTGGGCGTTGGTGATGAAGCCCTGCGTCAGCATCTGGTCAAGCACGTACTTCTGGCGTGCCTTGGCTGCCGGGAGGTCGGAGTAGGGGTTGTAGCGGCTGGGGGCCTGGGGCAGGCCAGCCAGAATGGCGCTCTCGGCCAGGGTCAGGTTCTGGACGTGCTTGCCGAAATACTCGCGCGCCGCCGCCTCGACCCCGTAGGCCTTGGACCCCAGGTAAATCTGGTTCAGGTAGATGGTCAGGATCTCGTCCTTGGTCAGATACTGCTCCAGGCGGTAGGAGAGCATGGCCTCCTTGATCTTGCGCTCGAAGCTCTTTTCCGGGGTCAAAAGCAGGCGCTTGACCACCTGCTGTGTGATGGTGCTGCCGCCCTGCTTGATGCCGCCGGCCTTGAGGTTCATGAACATGGCCCGGATGATGGCCCAAGGGTCGATGCCGTCATGCTTGTAGAAGCCGGAGTCCTCGGCCGCGAGGAACGCCTTGGGCAGGTGCTCGGGCATGTCCTGCAGGCGCACCAGGAAGCGCTTCTCCTTGTAGAAGTAGCCCAGCACCTGGTTGTCGCGCGCCAGCACGGTGGTCACCAGAGGCGGCTTGTAGTCGGTGATGGTGCGGAATCCCGGCAGGTCGTGGGACAGCCACCAGAAGGCCGCGACCACCATGGCGAGGCCAATGGCTGGCAGGGCCAAAAGAGTCCAGAGAACCCTGCGCTTGAATCGTTTGCTGCGTCTCATGGATGAGTCCCTTCTGGGCTTCTTCTTGGCATTTTTGCTTGTGCTTTTCGGCGGCATCTATCTGCGCTCCAGGAGGCCCCAGGCCTCGCGCAACCGGTGGTACAGATCGAACACGCCCGTTTCGGTCATGCCCAGGCGTTTCAGCAGGCCTGCCCCGCCGCGGCTTTCGCGCAGGGCCTGGCATTCCTTGAACTCGAAATACATCTGGCGGCCTGAGCGTATCCAGAAGGGGAACAGGCGGCAGTAGTACGGCCTCGCCTCGCGCGGGAGGCGGCAGCCCTCTGGCCCCAGCAGCAGGCACGCGCCGTCTGCGTCGACAGCCAGGCGGTCGTGCACGCCCTCGGGCGGAAACAGCTCATGAATGTGCACGCCCTCGCCAGGGAACAGGCGGCTCAAGTTGTCCACGAAGCCAGCCGTGTTGGGCTGGCTGAAAAACACCTCGGGCGTGGCCCCGGCGGCTTCCATTTCCTTGCGCTCGCGCGCTGAGAGCGGGAAGCAGAATTCCTCTGATCCGGTCGAAAGCGTGCAGCAGGTGCCGGAGTATTCCGCGCAGCGGCTGCAGGCGTCCGCGTCGCGGACAGGTTCTGTGGCGATTGCGTCCAGAGGCTACTCCGGAGCGAAGCGCACTCGGCCCTTGCCCAGCAGGTCGTGCACGTGCACGAGTCCGGCCAGCGAGCCGTTTTCGGTGAGCACCGGCAGCACGGTGATCTGCCTGGCCTCCATGAGGTCCAGCACCTGTGCGGCGGTGGCGGTGGCCGGAGCGCTTTGCGGATTCCTGGTCATGACCTCGGACACGGGGCGGGCGGGGTCGAAGCCAGCCTTGCAGAGCATGCGCCGCACGTCGCCGTCGGTCAGCACGCCAGCCAGCTGTCCGGTAGCATCGGTCACCGCCGCCAGCCCGAAGCCGCCGCTGTTCAGCCTGGCCAGCGCTTCGGAAACGGGCGCGGTGACGTCTACCACGGGCAGGTTCTCCGCGTGCATCAGGCACGCAACCGGCTGCGAAAGGCGGGCGCCCAGGGCTCCTGCCGGGTGCACGCGCTTGAAGTCCTTGGTGCCGAAGTCCTTGATGCGCATGAGGCACACGGCGAGCGCGTCGCCCACGGCGAGGGCCGCGGTGGTGCTGGCCGTTGGCGCCAGATTCATGGGGCAGGCCTCGCGCGGGACCTTGGCCTCGATGATGACGTCGGACATGCGCGCCAGGGTGGAGTCCGCGCCGGAGGTGATGCCCACGACGGACACGCCGAGGGCGCGCAGTGCGGGCAGCAGGTTGTTCAGCTCGTCTGTCTCGCCGGAGTTGGACAGGGCCAGCACCACGTCTTCCTTGCGGATCATGCCCAGGTCGCCGTGGGCACCCTCCACCGGGTGCAGGAAGAAGGCCGGGGTGCCGGTGCTCGACAGGGTGGCCGCGATCTTGCGGGCCACGAGCCCGGACTTGCCGATGCCCGTGACCACCACGCGTCCCGTGCAGGCCGCCAGCCGTCCCAGGGCCTCGGTGAAGCCGCCGTTCAGCTGGCCGCGAACGGCCGCCAGGCCCTCCATCTCGATGTCCAGGACCTCGCGGGCCAGCTCAAGCCAGTCGCCGGAAGCGGAAAGCGGGTGTGTGCCGCTGCCTGGGCAGTCGTTCATGGCTTTTCCTAGCCTACCACCTTGGACTCGGCCTCAAGGCACATCTTGCCCTGGTGCGCGCAGGGCGCAATGGGGTAGTTGCCGTCGAAGCAGGCCAGGCAGTGGGCATCTTTTTCCACCACGGAATCAAGCAGGCCGGGGATGGACAGGTAGTGCAGGCTGTCCAGGCCGATGAACCGGGCGATGTCGTGCACCGGGGTTGTGGCGGCGATGAGCTCGCCCTTGCTGGAGAAGTCGATGCCGTAGAAGCATGGGAAGCGGATGGCCGGGCAGGACACGCGCATGTGGATCTCGCGTGCGCCCATCTCGCGCAGTTTCTTCACGCGGGTGCGGATGGTGGTGCCGCGCACGATGGAGTCCTCGACGATGAGGATGCGCTTGCCCTCGATCATGCTGCGCACGGGGTTCAGCTTCACGCGCACGCTGAAGTTGCGCATGTCCTGGCTGGGCTGGATGAAGGTGCGGCCCACGTAGTGGTTGCGGATCATGGCCAGCTCCAGCGGCAGGCCGGAAGCCTGGGAATATCCCACGGCGGCGTAGTTGCCGGAGTCGGGGAAGGGCATGACGAAGTCCGCGTCCACGGGAGCTTCCACAGCCAGCCTGGCGCCCATGGCCTTGCGGCGTTCGTACACGCCCTCGTCAAAGACCATGGAGTCGGGCCGGGCGAAGTAGATGAGCTCGAAGATGCACTGGCGTTTTGGGGCTTTTTCCAGCAGGCGGTGGCTGGTCAGCCTGCCGTTCTCGATGACGATCATTTCGCCGGGCTCCACCTGCCGTATGTACTCGGCCTCGATGAGGTCGAAGGCGCAGGTTTCGGAGGCGAAGACGTAGTTGTCGTTCAGGCGGCCCAGGCACAGGGGGCGGATTCCGTGGGGATCGCGCACGGCGATGAGCTTGTTGTTGGCGAGAATGAGCAGCGAATACGCACCCTTGACCCGCGAGCAGGCCTTGATGATTGCTTCCTCGATGGTGCTGCCGTTCATGTGCTTTGCGATGAGGTGGACGAAAACCTCGGTGTCCATGGTGGTCTGGAAGATGGAGCCGTCGTTTTCCAGCTCGCGCCGCAGCTCCAGCGTGTTCACCAGATTGCCGTTGTGGCCAACGCCGATGTGCCAATCCTTGAAGCGCACCAGGAAGGGCTGGGCGTTTCTGATGAGCGAGACGCCTGTGGTGGAGTAGCGGATGTGCCCCAGGGCGACGGTTCCCTTGAGTTCCTTGCCCAGGTGACGCTCGTTGAAGACCTCGTTGACCAGGCCCATGCCGCGCTGCTCGCGGATGCCCTGGCCGTCCCAGGTGACGATGCCTGCGGATTCCTGCCCGCGGTGCTGCAGGGCGTAGAGGCCGAAATAGGCCATGCGCGCGGCCTCAGGGTGTCCGTAGATGCCGAAGAGGCCGCAATACTCACGCTTCATTGGGTGTCCTGTCCGGGGCTTGTGTCCGCCGGTTGAGCAAATACGATATCCGCCGGAGGACACAGCGCCCCCCGGCTCTTGCCGCAGCCCGCAAGCGGACTGCTATTGCCTGCCGTAGTAGTCCTGCAGGCAGGTGACTCCGAGCCCTGCCCCGCGTTCCTCAAGGATCGCCTGGGCCATGGCCGCAGCCCCGGCCACCGTGGTGGTGTAGGGCACGCCGTAGAGCAGGGCGGTCTGCCTGATCTCCTTGGAATCGTTAATGGTGCGCTTGCCGGAAGGCGTGTTCACCAGCAGGTCGATGGCCTTGTTCTTGATCAGGTCCACCACGTTGGGCCGGCCTTCCTGCACCTTGAACACGCGCGTCACCTCAACACCGAACTCCTTCAGGTGGCTGGCCGTTCCGCCAGTGGCCACGATCTTGAAGCCCAGGTCCGCAAAGGCCTTGGCCACAGGCGCGATGAGCGCCTTGTCGCGGTTGTTGACGGAGATAAACACGGTGCCTTCGCCTGGCAAGCGCTGGCCTGCCGCCAACTGGCCCTTCATGAAGGCCAGGCCGAAGCTGTGGTCGATGCCCATGACCTCGCCGGTGGAGCGCATCTCGGGTCCGAGCAGGATGTCCACGCCGGGGAAGCGGTTGAAGGGGAAGACGCTCTCCTTCACCGAGACGTAGCCTTTCTTGCGCATTTCCCAGGGCTTCAGGTCCTTGAGCTTCTCGCCCAGCATGATGCGGGTGGCCAGCTTGGCCAGGGGAACGCCCGTGGCCTTGGACACGAAGGGAACGGTGCGCGAGGCGCGCGGGTTGACTTCGAGGATGTATACCTCGCCGTCCTTGATGGCGAACTGGATGTTCATGAGGCCCACCACGCCGAGCTCCTTGGCGAGTTCCTTGGCTTGGCGCTCGATCTCGGCCACGATCTCCGGGGCGATGGTGTGCGGGGGCAGCACGCAGGCCGAGTCGCCGGAGTGGATGCCGGCCTCCTCGATGTGCTCCATGATGCCGCCGATGTAGGTCTCCTCGCCGTCGGAAAGGGCGTCGGCGTCCACCTCGATGGCGTTCTCCAGGAACTTGTCGATGAGGATGGGGTGCTCGGGCGAGATGATGGACGCCTTGCTGAAGTAGTTGTTGAATTCGTCGTCGTCGTAGACGATCTCCATGCCGCGCCCGCCCAGCACGTAGGAGGGCCGGAGCACCAGCGGGTAGCCCAGGCTGTCCTTGATCTCCGTGGCCTGGGTCAGGGTCATGGCCGTGCCGCCAGCGGGCTGCTTCAGGTGCAGCTTGCGGATGAGAGCGTTGAACAGCTCGCGGTCCTCGGCGCGGTCGATGCTCTCCGGCGGGGTGCCCAGCAGGTTCACTCCGGCCTTTTTCAGCGCAACGGCGAGGTTCAGCGGGGTCTGGCCGCCGAACTGCACGATGACGCCAAGCGGCTTCTCGAACTCCACGATGTTCAGCACGTCCTCGTAGGTCACGGGCTCGAAGTACAGGCGGTCGGAGGTGTCGTAGTCCGTGCTCACGGTCTCCGGGTTGGAGTTGACCATGATGGACTGCACGCCCATTTCCTTCAGCGCGAAGGAGGAGTGGCAGCAGCAGTAGTCGAACTCGATGCCCTGGCCGATGCGGTTCGGCCCGCCGCCCAGGATCACCACCTTCTTCACGTCCCTGCTCTCGATCTCGCGGCCGGTCTCGTAGGTGGAATAGTAGTACGGGGTGTAGGCCTCGAACTCCGCCGCGCAGGTGTCCACCAGGTAGTAGGTGGGCTCGATGCCGAGCGATTTGCGCAAGGAGCGCACGCCGTCCTCGCTCATGTTCCAGAGCACGGCCAGCTGGCGGTCGGAGTAGCCGTATTCCTTGGCGCGCTTGAGCAGGGGCTTCACGGCCTCGTTGTCGGCCGAAACCTGCTGCTTGAGGCCGAAGGACTGCAGCTCGTCCTCGAGGAGCAGGATGTCGCGGATCTGGCGCAGGAACCAGGGGTCGATGAAGGACGCCTCGTGGATCTCCTCCAGGGAGAAGCCGCAGCGCATGGCGTTTCTGAGCGCAAAGAGGCGGTTGGAGTTGGGCTTGCGCATGAGGCGCAGGAGCTCCTCGCGCTCGACGGTGCAGGTCTCGAACTTCTTGCCCAGGCCGGGCATGCCCACCTCAAGGGAGCGCAGGCCCTTCTGGAGCGCCTCCTTGAAGGTGCGTCCGATGGCCATGGTCTCGCCCACGCTCTTCATGGCTGTGGTCAGGTAGTCCTCGCTGCCGGGGAACTTCTCGAAGGTGAAGCGCGGAATCTTGATGACGCAGTAGTCGATGGACGGCTCAAAGCTGGCCATGGTCTCGCGCGTGATGTCGTTGGGGATCTCGTCGAGGGTGTAGCCCACGGCGAGCTTGGCGGCGATTTTGGCAATGGGAAAGCCCGTGGCTTTGGAGGCCAGGGCCGAGGAGCGCGACACGCGGGGGTTCATCTCGACGATGATCATGTCGCCGTCGGCGGGGTTGATGGCGAACTGGACGTTGCTGCCGCCGGTCTCGACGCCGATCTCGCGCATGATGGCCAGGGCCGCGTCGCGCATCTTCTGGTACTCGTCATCGGTCAGGGTCTGGGCCGGGGCAACGGTGATGGAGTCGCCGGTGTGCACGCCCATGGCATCCATGTTTTCGATGGAGCAGATGATGACGCAGTTGTCCTTCTTGTCGCGCATGACCTCAAGCTCGAATTCCTTCCAGCCGAGCACGCTCTGCTCGATCATGATCTCGCTCTTCATGCTGGCGGCCAGGCCCTGGGCGGAGATGGACTCCAGGTCTTCCATGTTGTAGGCCACGCCGCCGCCGGTGCCGCCCATGGTGAAGGCGGGACGGATGATGAGCGGGAAGGGCAGGGAGCGGCCGATTTCGCGGACCTCGTCCATGGTGCGGGCGATGCCGCTCTTGGGCACCTTGAGGCCGATCTTTTCCATGGCGGCGCGGAACAGTTCGCGGCTCTCGGCCTTCTCGATGACCGGCACCGAGGCGCCGATGAGCTCCACGCCGAACTTGTCCAGCACGCCCATCTTGGCCACGGCGATGGCGGTGTTCAGCGCGGTCTGGCCGCCCAGGGTGGGCAGCAGCGCGTCCGGGCGCTCCTTCTCGATGATCTTGGCCACGGTGCCAGGCTCAATGGGTTCGATGTAGGTGCGGTCGGCAAGTTCCGGGTCGGTCATGATGGTGGCCGGGTTCGAGTTCACCAGGATGACCTCGTAGCCTTCTTCCTTGAGGGCTTTGAGGGCCTGGGTGCCGGAATAGTCGAATTCGCAGGCCTGACCGATGACGATGGGGCCGGAGCCGATGAGCATGATCTTCTTGATGTCTGTGCGCTTGGGCATTGATTCCGCCGCTTGTGAGTTTGAGTGGTTGTATGCAGGGCGTTGAAACGGGTGTGATGTACGCCATTCGTCGCCAGCAGGCAAGGGGCAAGCCTCTGGTGCTCCCCGCAGGGGGAAAGCGATGAGGGGCCGGGTGTTGACAGGATTGCTTAGATATCCTAGGCCGTTTACATGGCATAATTTCCAATCAGAGCGGAGGGGAACATGTCGCGAGAACAATCAATCTCGTTTCTGTGCGCTGCTTGCCTGGCGTTTCTGCTGCTCGCGGCCTGCGCCGCCAGGAACCCGGCAGCCGGGACCGCGCCCTTGAAGGAAGTCCAGTTCATGGACACCACCGGCTTCGACTACAAGCTCTCGGCCTCCCTTGAGGCCAAGCAGCCGAGCGTGGATGTGCTCTTCCCGGCTGTGATCACGCTGAACAACATTCCCGAACGCATTGACAAGTGGCTGTCCAAGGTGGAGAAATTTGGCGGAAAAGTTGAGATTCAGGCCGAGCCGGAACCAGGCCGCGGACTGATCACGGAGATCTTCTCCATCTTCATCAAGGCCTTTGAGGCCGCCGAGGAGAAGCTCATCTACGCCCCGGCCCAGGACTACAACGTGCTCGTCAGCTACAAGGCCAAGACCGGCATCATCACCAAGATGACCTTCAACCGCAAGGCTGCTGACGCGGCACCGGCGAAATAGCGGCCCGGAGGCTAAAGCTTTCGCCCGACTCGTCCGAAGAGAAGGCAACTGGCGAGAGTGACCTCTCGAAAGAACATACCCTTGGCCCAAGGCCGCTGGCGGATGATAGGCTTCTGTTGGCGGCCTTGGGCTGTTCTGGGCCAGCTTCAGCGCCTGGGCTGGCTCTTGCGCACAAGCGTTGTGTACAGGTAGCTTGAGCGCGTGTCCCCGGCGTATTCCAGCTCGACGATGGTCAGCCTGTCCAGGCCCTTGGAGAGATCGCACACGAACTTGTAGGTGTGCATGGCGAAGAACAGCCTGCGGCGCACCTGAAAAGAGAGCCGCTGGCCTTCCACGCGCACGTTTTCAAGCGGGGAGTGGGTCTGGTAGTCGCGATCCACAAGCCCGGCCACGCTGCCGGAAAGCCCGGAAGCTCCCGAGCCGTCGCGGACGAAGGTGAACTCGCCCATGTCCGTGCCCGCCTGGTTGATCCAGGTGTATGACCCGGCCAGGCGCCCCGGCAGGTCGACCCGCAGCGCGAGAGCCTTGGCGAAGTCCCCGCGCTGGGGCTCGGGCGCAAGGTCGGCGTAGTCTTCCATGAGCTTCTGGGCGCGCTCCATCTCGTTTCTGCGTTCCGCGGCAACCGCCTGGCAGAGCAGCACCAGCGCCTTGTCCGCGCCTTCCTCCATGGCCCGGTTCAGTTGATATCCGCTGTCGGCGTTGCCTTCCAGCCCAAGCATGAGCCCCTTGGCCACGCGCGTCCCGGGGGTCAGCGTGCGGGACTCGCTCAGCCGCTGAACATGATACTTCGCATCTCCGGCGCGACCGGAGAAGACAAGGGCGATGGCTAGTCCTGCGCGGGCGTCGGCGTCGTCAGGGCGGGCCTGGACGGCCTGCTCGAAATAGGCGCGGGCGTCGGGCAGGCCCGCGCGGGCGAGCTGCGCGAATTGGGCCGCGTGGCTGGCCGCTGGCGCTTCGGAGGTCGGCGGCTGCTTTGGCCGCGGAGCCAGGGCCAGCAGCTTGGCCTGCTCGATGCTGTGGCGCTCCGCCTCCAGCCGTTCCCTTTCGGACTGAAGTGACTGCAGTTGGGCCAGCTCTTCCTTCTCGCGCTTGAGTCTCGCCGCTTCCTCGGCCAGGCGCTTGCGCTCGGCCTTGGGGTCGAGGGCGGGGCCTGGCGCCGGGGCGGCGGGTGCGATGGTTTCGGCCGACGCGGGCGGCAGGGGCTGGTTGGCCTCGGGCGCGCCGCTGAAGTAGAAGTATCCGGTGAGCGAGCTCGCCTCCCAGGGCACCTGTTTCTTGGCGGTGGCCGCCACGACGCCGATGCGCACGCGCATGAACACGTCGGTGATGGACAGGCCCGGGGTGCGCATGTTGCGCAGCAGATGTTCCGTGTACACGCCGTTCCTGCCGTTGCCGTCGCTGGCGACGGAACCCGGCGCGGTGGCGTAGGCGATGAGGGAGCCCGTGGGCGCGTCCATCTTGGCCAGGCCGCGTTCCGCGCTGCGGAAACTGCGGGCGAAGGGGTTGTTGCGGCAAGCGTCGAGGATGACCACGTTCAGGCCGTTGCCCGCGTCCTCCATCTTCCCCAGCACCAGCCCGGCGTTCAGGCAGCCGAACTTTACGTCGCTCTCGGTCTGGATCACCGCGTCCACGGGCACCAGATAGTTCTCCCCCGACACCTGGATGCCGTGCCCGGCGTAGTAGAACAGGCCCACCCCTCCTTGGCGCAGGCTCTGGCCGAACTCCCGCACAGCCGCCTCCATGCTCTGGTGCGAGGCGTCGGTCAAAAGCCGCACCTCAAACCCGAGCCCTTTCAGGGCAGCGGCCATGTCGCGGGCGTCGTTGACGGGGTTCTTCAGTGGTGCTGACTTGTAGGCGCTGTTGCCGATGACCAGCGCCGTGCGGCGCTCCGACGCCAGGGCGGGGGATGACAGCAGGACGGCGGCCAGAAGGGCGGCGAACAGCATGGACAGCGCGCGCGAAATCATGGACTGGCACCTCGCAGGGGGAAAGGTCCAGGGATGTTAGCCAAACCGCCCGGAATTGCAATGCGTAGTCCAGCGGGCCAGCTGCCTACTGCACGACCCAGACCGCGCAGTTCTTGGCATTGTGCACCAGCTTGCTGGAGACGCTGCCGAACAGGAACTCCTCGCCCTTGGTGAGCCCGCGGCGGCCTACCACCAGCGTGCCGAAGCCCTCTGCCTGCTGCACGTCCAGAATGGTTTGGGCGATGCTCGGCTCGGCGCTGCACAAGACGGTGCGCTCATGCACCGACGCTTCCGGGAGGCCTGCCGCCACAAGCTTCTGGCGCGCGGTCTTGAGGAAGTCGAACACGCGGTCGTGGTCGAGCTTGCACTGGTTCAGCCAGGCCGCCTCGTCGTCGAACTTGTCGCGGTTGGGCGCGCGCTCGATGTAGAGCAGGGTCACGCGCACGCCCTCGGCGTTGGCCAGGATGCTGGCGGCGTAATCCACGGCGCGCATGGCGTTGTCAGAGGCGTCCACGCTGATGAGGATGTTCTTGATGTCCATGAGGCCCTCCGTTTCGTTCACGAGGCCGCGCCCTCAGGCCCGGCGCAGGTTCTCTAGGCAGGGTTCGAGGTCGGCCAGCAGCTCCGGCACGGATTCGTAGAAGACTTCCGACTGCGCCGAGTAGTGCATGAGCACGTTGTTCAGGTCCGCGGGGATGTACGGGAACAGCTTGCGCAGGTTCACCACGCGATGCCGGAAGAACAGGGCGCAGTCGGCTTCAGTGATGCCCAGGGCCTCGGCGTCCACGTCCTGGATGGTGTGCACGCCCTTGCCGGTGATGAAGGACAGAATGTTCCCCAGGCCGAAGAGGTCCAGGCCGAAGGGGTTCTCCACCGAGTCGTAGCCGTAGTCGAAGTCGATCCAGCAGTATTCGCCAGTCTTGTGGTCCACGTAGAGGTGGTCGCGGCGGATGTCGCCGTGGGTTTCGCCGTGCTGGTGCAGGTGGTGGATGGCCCTGCACGCCCCGATGAAGCGTTGCAGGATGCCGGGAAAGGTCTCCTGGAAGTACTCGCGGTGGCTCTGGTGCAGGTCCTCGATGTTGAGGTCCAGCCTGCGCCCGGCCACGCGCTCGAGCACGCGCGCAAGGTTTCCGCGCTCGTCGCGAACGCCCAGGCCTTGCATGAAGCGCATGTCCCCGGCGACGAGCCGCAAAATACGCGCCTCCTTGGCTGCGCTGCGGTGGCAGGTGATCGTCAGCGACCCGATGTGTTGGTCGAAGCTCTCCTGAAACTCCAGCTTCAGGATTCGGTACTGTCCGGATTCCATTTCCACGCAGCGCTTGACCCAGAACTTCGGGTCCTCCATGCCGAAGCGGCGCTCGCGCTCGTCGCCAAGAACGAGGTAGTACCTCCCGCCCAGCTTGATGACATCCCCGTAGCCGATGTTCATGAACTCCGTGGTGTCCGTGAACACGGTTCCGTAGGTGCGCACGCTCACAGGCGGCTTGAAGCGTTCAACAAGTTCTCGCACAGATTCGGGCATGCTGTCCCTCCTGGTTGAGTATTTTAATGTATATTTATTTTTGTGCGTGACGTCAAGGGGTTAGGGTGCTGGTTCCGACGTTGCGAGAAATCATGAGATTGTGGCCATACTTTTGATCTATTTTGTGCTAAAGTTCATTGCAGAGGCTTGACACTGGTACCCCGTATGGGTATATATGAATTGCAGAGTGAAGAGCGGCGTGGAGTCCGGGTGGGCTGCACGCGCTGTATGAAAGCAAACAAAGGAGAATACCATGAAGCGCAGCAGCATTGGCGTGATCGCCGCCCTGATCCTGGCCCTGGCCGCAGCCAGCCTGGCTTATGCCGAGGGCAACGCCCGCAAGGGAAAGTTCCTGTACAGGCAGAAGTGCCGCACCTGCCACGGAACCACCGCCTCCGACCTTTCCCCCAGCTCCAAGACACAGGCCGACTGGAAGAAGACCTTCGCCAAGTGGGAGGGAGTCAAGTGCGTCAAGGAGTGGAAGGCTGTTTCCGAAGCCGACCGCGCAGACATTTTTGCCTACCTGCACGACTACGCCAAGGATTCTCCTACGCCGGCCAAGTGCAACTAGCCGCAGCACAGGACCGCGCGGCGGGCCGGGAGATATCCTCTCTGGCCCGCCGCCAGACCCAATAAGGGGCTCACCATGAGCGATAGCGACACCAGTCAGATTTCCCGGCGCGACTTCATGCGCCTGGCCGGAGCGGCTGCAACGACGGTGGCGGCCTCGGCCATGACCGCCGTCGCCGCGCCCGAGGCCAAGGCCGCGCCTGCCGCCACGGCGCCCAACTGGGAATCGAAGTTCAGCGTCTGCGACATGTGCTTCAACCGCTGCGGGCTCATCGCCCGGGTGGAGAAGGGCGTCATCACCAAGCTCGACCCGAACCCCAAGTTCACCAAGTCGCGCGGGATGCTTTGCGCGCGTGGAAACGCGGGCGTGGCGCAGGTCTACGATCCTGACCGCCTGAAGACCCCCATGCTGCGCGTGGGCAAGCGCGGCGAGGGCAAGTGGAAGTCCATCTCCTGGGACGAGGCGCTGGAGCTTGCCGCCTCCAAGATGAAGGACATCGCCGCCAAGCATACCCGCTGCGGCATGCTTTTCAGCGCCGGGGCGGACATGCAGAGCGGTTTTGTCAACCGCTTCGCCGAGGTCTTCGGCTCCTTCAACGTCACCAGCCACGAGTCGCTTTGCCTGCTCTCCGGCAACCGGGCCTTTGTGGACACCTTTGGCGACGTGCCCCTGCCGGACGTGAGGAACAGCAAGTACGTCATCCTGGCCGGGGCCAACCGTTTGGAGGCGCTCGTCACGCCCGACAGCATGGACCTCGTCACCATCATGAAGGAAGGCGCCAAGGTCGTGGTGCTGGACCCGCGCTACACCAAGAGCGCGGCCCTGGCCTCGGAATGGCACGCCATCCGTCCCGGCACGGACATGGCCTTCATGCTGGCGCTGGCCCATGTCATCATCACCGAGAAGCTCTACGACGCCAAATACATCGACGAGCGCGTCAGCGGCCTGGACAAGCTTGCCGCCCACGTGGCGGAGCTGACCCCGGCGTGGGCCGAGGAACAGACCGGCATCCCTGCCGCGGACATCGCCCGCATCGCCCGCGAGCTGGCCGCCGCGGCGCCGGCCTCCATGGTCTACCCGGGGCGCCGCACGTCCGACTACGAGAACTCCACCCAGATCCGGCGCAGCTTCGCCATCGTCAACGCGCTGCTCGGCAACTACGACCGTCCGGGCGGACTGGTCCCGGCACGGCCCGCGGGGCTCAAGAAGGTCCCGGCCGAGCCGCCCTGGTACGACGACAACCCCCCAGGCCGCGTGGACGCGGGCAGCGTGCCGCTTCTCTTTGACGAAGAGGGATCGTTTGTGCTCACCCGCGACGCGGTCATCAAGGGCGCGCCGTACCCCATCAAGGGCTGGTTCGTTTACAAGACCAACCCCATGGCCACCGCGCCCGAGCGGCAGAAGACCCGCGAAATGATCGACAAGCTCGATTTCATGATGGTGGTGGACATCACCATGAGCGACACGGCCTGGATGGCCGACCTGGTGCTGCCCGCGCCGAGCGCCATGGAGCGCACCGACCCGGTGCAGGCGCTGCAGTCCGGCGCGGAGGGCGCGTGCCTGGTCTGGCGCGACGCGGTCATCCCCCCGCTGTACGAGAGCCGTCCGGTGTTCGACATCCTGAAGGCTCTGGCGGGCAAGCTCGGCCTGGGCGAGTTCTTCGACTTCGACATCCCGGCCTATCGGCTGAAGCAGCTGGCCGCCTTCCCGGAGGCCGCGGAGATCCTCAAGCGCGATGGCGTGTTCTATCCGCCCAATCCGCCCCTGGGCGGCACCGACGGCCAGCCCTTCAAGACCCCGAGCCAGAAGATCGAGCTGTACTGCTCGCGTTACGAGGGCATGGGCCTGGACCCGCTGCCGGTCTACGCCCCGCCCAAGGCCTCGCCCGACGCGGCCCGCAAGTTCAGGCTGGTGGCTGGCCGCAGCGCCTGCGTCACACAGGGCAGCAGCACCAACAACCCGCTCTTGAGCGAGTTCGAGCCGGAGAACACCCTCTGGCTGAACGACGAGGCCGCCAAGGAGCTCGGCGTCAAGCAGGGCGACGTGGTCCTGGTGGAGAGCCCGGTGGGCAAGGGCGAACTGAAGGCCCTGGTCACGCCGAAGATCCGCAAGGACACGGTCTACATGCTCAGCGGCTTCGGCAGCATCTCGGGTGGCCTGTCGCACACCAAGGGAGTGGGGGCGAGCATCGTGGAGCTCATGGAGACCCGCTTCGACTCCATCTGCGGCAACTCGGCCATCCATGAGACCTTCCTCAGCGTGAAGAAGAAGGGGGCGGCATGAACCAGAAGCTCGCCATGGTCATAGATTCCAGCAAGTGCATCGACTGCAAGGGCTGCATGGCCGCCTGCAAGCAGGCCAACGGCGTCTCGCGCGGGGCCTGGCGCAACTGGATCAAGGAGGCCGTGCCTCCGTTTGTAAACGGCCCTGGTGGATCCAAGAAGTTGGGGCACGGTCACTTCCAGCCCGGCGCATGCATGCACTGCGACGAACCTTCCTGTGTGCAGGCCTGCCCCACCGGCGCCACCTACAAGAACGCGCTCGACGGCACCGTGGTCATCGACCCCAAGCTGTGCATCGGCTGCGGCAACTGCATCAAGGCCTGCCCGTACGGCGCGCGTTTCCGCGATCCGCAAAAGCGCATCGCCGACAAGTGCGACTACTGCCCTGAGCGGCGTGCCGCAGGGCTGGCCCCGGCCTGCGTCGACACCTGCCCCACCAAGGCTCGCGTGTTCGGCGACATCAACGACCCGAACAGCGAGGCCGCCAAGCTGCTGGCCGCGAACCAGGGCAAGGTGGTGCGCGTCGTCGCCAAGAACCGGGATACCAAGCCCAACATGTACTACATCGCCTCCACCGCGCCCGATGGCTGGGCCGTGCAGCCCGTGGATCCGCTGTCCTTCGACTTCCTGGCCGGGGTTGTGGCCCCGGTGGTGAAGTGGGCGGTGGGCCTGTCCTCCCTCGGCGTGCTGGCCATGCTCGGGCGGCAGCTGTTCGCGGGGGCCGGTCCGCATGATCATGGCGGCAAGCCGGCGGACGAGAGGCCGACAGGCGACAAGAAGGAGGACGGTCATGCGTAACCTCAAGCGCCACGACGCTTCCGACATCTTCATCCACTGGTTCAACGCGGCCAGCTGGCTGGTGCTGCTCATCACCGGCCTCGGGCTCATCAAGAACGAGCGCCTGAACCCGCTGGGGGCATGGCTGCCCGACGCCCTGCGCGCCCTTTTCGGCGGCGGCAGCGCTGGCGGAGCGGTGCTGCTGGTCATCCACGAGGTGGCCGGCGTTCTCTGGGTGCTGGGCATCCTCGCCTATCTTGCCGTGAACGCCCGCGGCGCACGGTTCTTCCTGAAGGAGATCTTCAGCGTGCGCCCCGGCGACATGAGCTGGATAATCCGCAAGATGGGCCGCATGACGGTGGGCATCGGCGGTGAACTGCCGCCCCAGGGCTACTACAACATGGGCCAGAAGGCCTTTGCCCAGGCCTCGGTTGCGGGCGGTGTGGCCATCGTGCTTTCGGGCGCGGTGCTGCTCCTGTCCGACAAGCTGCTCCCGGCCTCGGCCACGGTTCTCATCGGCTGGGCCGTGACCGTGCACTATTTGGCCGTGGGCCTGGTCTTCGCTGGCCTGCTCGTGCACATCTACATGGCGGCCATCTCGCCGGAGGAAAAGCCCGGCTTCCGAAGCATGTTCACCGGCGTGGTGCCCGAGGACTACGCCCGCCATCACCACGGCCTGTGGGTGGAGACCCTGGACAAGGGCGACACGGGCACGAAGTAGACCGGTCAAGAACGGGCCAGAGGGAAGCCCTCTGGTCTGAAAAAGGCATAAACCCTCGACACACAGGAGAAAACCATGCGTCACAGCAAGCTTCTCAACCACCGGATCGGCCAGGTGTTTCTGGCGCTGATCCTGGCTCTGGCCTTCACGGTCCAGGCCCAGGCCGCCAACCCCGACTGGTTCTACAAGAACCTCGTCGGCATCGACTACGTGAAGCCCCTGGTGAAGGTGCCGCACCCCGAGGGCGTCATGCTCATCGATGCCCGCCCGTTCAAGGGCAAGTACATCCAGGGATACATCCCCACCGCCGTCAGCATCCCCGACAGCGAGTTCGACAAGCACCTCGACCTGCTGCCCAAGGACAAGAATACCACCCTGGTCTATTACTGCGAAGGACCGGAGTGCAAGCTCTCGCACTCTTCCGCCAAGAAGGCCGAGAAGCTCGGCTACAAGAGCGTCAAGGTGTTCCCCGGCGGCTACCCGGAATGGGTGAAGGCTGGCAACGTCCCGGCCATTGGCCTGGAAGTCGTGAAGGAAAAGATCAGCAAGGGTGAGAACTTCCAGTTGGTCGACTCCCGCCCGCTGGTGAAGTTCCTTGAGGGCAGCATCCCCTCCGCCGTCTCCATTCCCGACTCCGCCTTCGACAAGAAGACCGGCCTCCTGCCTGCCGACAAGGCCACCGAGCTGGTGTTCTTCTGCGGCGGCTACGCCTGTCCCCTGAGCCACTCCAGCGCCAAGAAGGCCCAGGCCCTGGGCTACACCAACGTGAAGGTCTTCGAGGCCGGCGAGCCCGCCTGGACCAAGGCGTATGGCGCGGCTGGCGGCGGCCTCAAGGTACAGACCGGCGGCGTGGAAGGCGCCTTCAACACCGAGCAGTTCAAGAAGATCGTCGCCGAGAAGCCGGAGAGCATCACCATCATCGACGTGCGCGACGCTGACGAGTTCGCCGCAGGCCACATCAAGGGCTCGGTCAACATGACCGTCAACGAGCTGGAGAAGAAGCTGCCCGGCATGAAGTTCGACAAGCCCACCGTGTTCGTGTGCGCCACCGGTGCCCGCAGCGGTGAGGCCTACTATATGACCCGCGAAATGCGCAAGGATGTCAAGGAAGTGTACTACCTGGAAGCCACCACCAAGTGCACGAAGGATGGCAACTGCGAAATCATCGACAACAAGAAGAAGTAGAGCCGCACGGGCCGGGGGCGGGCAGTTCCGCTCCCGGCTCTTCTCCAACATTGGATATTTCAGATTGCATTGGTAGGAAATGTTCTGTATCTGCCATCCGTCGGTTCGGAGTGCGGGCTAAGAATAAAGCTGAGAGGCTCCCCTTGCCAACTGCCGCATTCGATGCCACAGTTATAGAAGAAGATGTGAGCCAAGGTCGGCGTACCCCATGCAGGCAGGGGGAATGCGCTGGTCCGTTGGATGAGTTTCATTCGACGTGCTGCCGCACCTCACATGCGAGGGAGCCCGGAGCCCACAAGGAGGCGGATATGGCTAAGGAAGTCAAGGATCAGGAAGCGCTCAAGAAGGATGTCATGGCGCGCATGAAGCGCATCGAGGGACAGGTGCGCGGCATCCAGCGCATGATAGACGAAGGCAAGGAGTGCGAGGACATACTGGTCCAGGTGCGGGCGGTGCGCTCGGCCCTGCGTTCGGCCACGGCCCAGATCATGCGCCGCTATGTCATGCGCTGCCAGGAGCAGTCCGTGGCCACGGGAGATCCCGTGGGCCACTACGAAAAGCTGGTCAAGCTCATCTCGGATTTCATCGACGGCTAGCCGCCGCCCGGAACCGTCCCCCCCCCGTCACTGCCCTGGTCCCCCGCCGGGGCGGTTTTGTTTTGTCTGAACACCCCGGAAAGCTTCTTTTGCGCCTTGTCCAGGTACACGTAGTACACTGGAGTGAAGTAGAGCGTCAGCAGCTGCGAGACCATGAGCCCGCCCACCACGGCCAGGCCCAGCGGCCTGCGAGCCTCGGCCCCCGCGCCAAAGCCCATGGCGATGGGCAACGTTCCCATGAGGGCCGCCATGGTCGTCATCATGATGGGCCGGAAGCGCACCAGCGCGCCCTCGTAGATGGCCGTGGCGCCGTCCTTGCCTTGCGTGCGCTGGGCCTCCAGGGCGAAGTCGATCATCATGATGGCGTTCTTCTTGACGATGCCGATGAGCATGATGATGCCCACGAACCCGTACAGGTTCAGGTCAAGCCCGAAGAGCATGAGCGTGAGCAGCGCGCCCGCGCCCGCGCTCGGCAGGCCGGAGAGGATGGTCAGCGGATGGATGAAGCTCTCGTACAGGATGCCCAGCACGATGTAGATGACCACTATGGAGACGATGAGGAGCATCCACAGCCCCTTGAAGGATGACTGAAAGGCCTGGGCCGTGCCCTGGAAGGTCGTGCTGAACCCGGCCGGGAGCAGGTCGCGCGCGGCGTTCTGCACCTTGTCCACGGCCTGGCTTAGCGAGACGCCGGGCCGCAGGTTGAAGGAGAGGGTTACCGAGGGCAGCTGGCCCGAGTGGTTCACGGCCATGGGGCCGACTCCCAACTCCTGGCGCACCAGGGTGGAGAAAGGCACCAGCTTGCCCGATGAGGCGCGCACGTAGAGCATGTTCACGGCCAGGGGATCGCGCTGGAACTTGGGGTCCAGCTCCAGCAGCACCTTGTAGGAGTTGTTTGGCGCGAAGATGGTCGACACCTCGCGGGGACCGTAGGCGATGCCCAGGGCGTCCTCGATCTGCATGGCCGTCAGGCCCATGGAGGCGGCCTTGTCGCGGTCGATGGTCAGGTTCAGCTGCGGATTCTTCAGCTGCAGGTCGCTGTTCACGTCCTGGAGTTCCGGCAGTTCGCGCAGGTGTGCCTCCAGCGCCTGGGAGTACTGGAACAGCTCCGCCGTGTTCGGGCTTTGCAGGGTGAACTGGTACTCGGCCTTGGTGTAGCGCGCGCCCAGGTTGATGGGCGGCGGGTTCTGCAGGAAGCTCCGGATGCCCACCACGCTTGCGAGCTTCTTGCGCAGGGACTGCATGGTTTCGTCGGCGGTCATCTTGCGCTCGTGGCGGGGCTTCAGGCGGATGAGCAACCGGCCGGAGTTGCCAGCCGGGTTCGGCCCGCCCGCGCCGACGAGCGACATGAAGCTCTCCACGTTGGGGTCCTTGGCGATGATGTCGGCCACGCGGTTCTGGTGCTCCAACATGTACTCAAGGGAGATGCCCTGCTCGGCCTCGGTGACGCCGGTGAGTTGGCCGATGTCCTCGCTGGGGATGAAACCCTTGGGAATGTAAACGAATAGCGCGCCGGTGAAGACCAGCAGCACGAGCGAAAAGCCGAGTGTGATCCTTCGGTGGACCATGGTCCACTTGAGGGTGGTGTCGTACCCCCTGAGCAGGGCCTGAAACGCCCGTTCGGTGGCGGCGTAGAGCCTGCCGTGCTCGGCATGGGCGCCCTTTTTCAGCATCAGGCTGGCGAGCATGGGCGTGAGCGACAGGGACACGAAGCCGGAGATGAGGATGGCCGCGACGATGGTCACGGCGAATTCGTTGAACAGCCGTCCCACCACCCCGCCCATGAACAGCACCGGCAGGAACACCGCCGCCAGCGAGATGGTCATGGACACGATGGTGAAGCCGATCTCCTTCGAGCCCTTGAGGGCGGCTTCGCGCGGGAGCAGGCCGCCCTCGGTGTGGCGCACGATGTTTTCCAGCACCACGATGGCGTCGTCCACCACGAAACCCACGGCCAGCGTCAGCGCCATGAGCGAGATGTTGTCCAGGTTGAACCCGAACTGGAGCATGCAGGCGAAGGTGCCGATGACGCTCATGGGCAGCGCCAGGCTCGGGATGATGGTGGCCGAGACGTTCCTGAGGAACAGGAAGATGACCAGCACCACCAGGAAAACGGTGAGCACAAGGGTGAACTTCACGTCGTCCACGCTCTCGCGGATGGACTCGGAGCGGTCGATGAGCGTTTCCACCTTGACCGAGGCGGGCAGCTGGCCCACGTAGTCCGGCAGCACCTTCTTGATGGCGTCGACGACGCCCACGGTGTTGGTGCCGGGCTGGCGCTGCACGGCCAGGATCAGGGCGGGCACGTTGTTGAAGCGGTTGGCGCGCTTGTTGTTCTCGGCGGAGTCGATGGCGTTGCCGATGTCGGAGAGGCGCACGGGCGCGCCGCCCCGGTACGCGACCACCAGCGGGCGGTAGGCCGCGGCGTCGTTCAGCTGGCCGCTGGCCTGCACGGTGTACTCGCGCATGGGGCCGGTGAGCGTGCCCGTGGCGATGTTGGAGTTGCCCTTGCGCACGGCATCGGCCACCTCGTCCACGCCGATCTCCCGGCTGGCCAGCTGGTTGGGGTCGAGCTGCACGCGCACGGCGTACTTCTGCTGTCCGTAGACCATGACCTGGGCCACGCCGCTGATCATGGAGATGCGCTGGGCCAGCAGCGTCTCGGCGTACTCGTTGACCTGATAGAGCGGCATGGTGGGCGAGGACACGGCCAGGTACAGGATGGGCTGGTCCGCGGGATTGACCTTGCGCAGCACCGGGGGCGAGGGCAGGTCCGAGGGAAGGTTGCGCTGGGCCGAGGCGATGGCCGCCTGCACGTCCTGGGCTGCGGCGTCGATGTTGCGCTCCAGGTTGAACTGCAGCGTGATGCGGGTGCTGCCGAGCGTGCTCGTGGAGGTCATGGAGTCGATGCCGGAGATGTTGGAGAATTCCTTCTCAAGCGGCGTGGCGATGGAGGCCGCCATGGTCTCCGGGCTGGCTCCGGGCATGCTGGCAGAGACCTGCAGGGTGGGGAAGTCCACGTTTGGCAGGTCGCTCACGGGCAGCTTGAAGTAGGCCATGACGCCGAAAATGAGGATGGCGGCCATGACCAGGGTGGTCATGACCGGACGCTCGATGAATATGCGCGCGGGGTTCACGGCTTTGTACCGGCCAGCGGAGGGGCGACGCCCTGGGTGATGCTGGCCTGGGTGGCGTTGGCCTGGGTGGCGTTGGCCTGGGTGGCGCTGGCCGGTGCCGCCGGCGCCGCGGCCTTTATCTCCACCATCGCGCCCGGCACAAGCATGACCTGCCCGTCCACCACGACCTTCTCGCCGGGAGCCACGCCCTGGTCCACCACAACGGCCTGCTCAGGGGCCGGGCTCACGCTGACGTTGCGCAGCTCCACGGTCTGCTCGGCCTTTACCACGAAGACGAAGGAGCCGGACACGCCGGTCTGCACGGCCTGGGCTGGAATGACCACGGCGTTCTTGCGTTCCGCCAGCCGCAGGAAGGCGCGCACGAACTGTCCCGGCCAGAGGGTCTTGGCCTTGTTGCGGAACTCGGCCTTGAGGCGGATGGTTCCCGTGGCCTTGTCCACGGCGTTGTCGATGCTGTCGAGCTTGCCGGTGTCGAGCACGACGCCCTCGGCGGTCTGGGCCTCTACGCGCAGCTCCCCCAGGGCAGCCTGCTTCTGTATCTCCGGCAGATAGCGTTCCGGCACGGCGAAGGAAACGTAGATGGGCTCCACCTGGTTGATGACCACGAGCACGCGGTCGTCGTTGGCCTTGACCACGTTGCCTTCCTGCACGAGCACATGCCCGGCGCGCCCGTCGATGGGCGAGGCGATGCTGGCGTAGCCAAGCTGGAGCCTGGCCTGCTGCACCTGGGCCTGGTCCAGCGCCAGGGAGGCGCGCAGGCCGATGGTGTTGGCCTGGATCTGCTCCAGCTGTTCGCGGCTCACGGCCCCCTGCTCGTACAGGGCCTGGAAGCGCTTGAGGTCGTCCTCGGCCTTCTTGGACTGGGCCTGGTCTTTTTGCAGGCGGGCCAGTGCCTCTTGCAGCGAGGCCTGGTAGGTGCGTTGGTCGATGACGAAGAGCGGGGTGCCCTTGCGCACGTCCTGGCCGTCGCGCACCAGCTGCTTGGCGATGACGCCGCTGACCTGCGGCTTGATGACCACGCTGGCGTAAGCCTCCACGTTGCCCACTGCCACCACGAGCACCGGCACGTCCATGGCTTTGGCCTCGGCCACGGCGACGGGGATGGGGCGCTTGCCCTTGGCCGCCTTGTCCTCGCCCTTGCCGCAGGCGCAGAGCAGGCCGGCCGCCAGCAGCCAGGCGCAGAGGAACACGACTCCCGGCATGAGGCTTGGCTTGTGGACGAGACGGGCGCGGGGGTCGCTCTGGGTCATCCGGTGAGGTCCTTTGAGAAACGTATGGGATTGCGCCCTAGGGGGGGCAGCCAATCTTGTCTGCCATTTCGGCGGAATCGGCGAAGTTCTTCAGGGCGCAAAGCGAAAAGCGCGTGATATGTCCGGCCAATGCCCGAATGCCCGCCTCGTCGAAGCGCATCTCCGGAGCCAGGCGGTCGATGATGGCCTTGGAGCGGAACACGTACTGGCATTGGCCCGCGATGCTCATGGCACACAGGCGGGTTTGCGGGGCATCGGGTTCTGCGCCGTTGCCGAGGAGCTGGGCCACGATGCCGCGCAGCTGCTCGGACAGCGGCAGGATGTGGCGCTGCACCAGCGAATCGAGGGCCGGAGTGGGGTCGCGCATTTCGCGGTCCATGAGCTTGCCGCACCAGGCGCTCTTGCCTTCGCCCAGCATGCGCAGGAGAAAGGAGTGGATGAAGGCGTAAAGCCTTGCTTCGGCCGGGGCGTCCGCAGGCAGGCCCATGTCCGGCGGATAGCGCCGCAGGCCGGTTTCAAAGGCCTCGGAAAGCAGGGCCGAGTAGAGCCCCTCCTTGCCGCCGAAATGGTAGTGCACGGCGGCCACGTTGGCTCCGGCCATGCGGCAGATGGTGCGCACCGTGGCGGCCTTGTATCCCTGCCTGGAGAATACCTCTCCGGCGGCGTCCAAGAGCCTCCGCTTTGTGTCCTCACCGGAATCCAGGGCCATGCGACTCTCCTTGCTGCGATTTGAAACGCTAGATTAAAACGCTTGATTGAGGGTGTCAAATGGAATACTGACACCACACCGCGCAAATGCGGGGAGGAATATGCAGCAGCAGGAAATGAAGCAGCCGTCCGGCGACTGGCGAGCATTCAGCGTGGCCGCCTCCGGCACCTTCATGGCCACGCTGGACTCGGGCATTGTGAACACGGCCTTGCCCACCGTGGCGCAGAACTTCGCGGCCAGTTTGCCGGAAGTCCAGTGGTGCGTCACGGGCTACTTTCTGGTCATCTCATGCCTGCTGCCGCTGTTCGGGCGCATGGGCGACATGTATGGCCGCCGCCGCATGTACTCCCTCGGCTTCATCGCCTTCACCGCGGCGTCCATGATTTGCGGCGCGGCCCCGAACCTCATGGCCCTCGTCGGCGCGCGCCTGCTTCAGGGCGTGGGCGCGGCCATGCTCATGGCCAATGGGCCGGCCATCATCATGGCGGCCTTCCCCGGCGCGACACGCGGCCGTGCGCTCGGCATCATCGGCATGACCGTGGCCCTGGGCTCGCTAACCGGCCCCGGCCTGGGCGGCCTCATGATCCAGGCTTTCGGCTGGCGCAGCGTATTTTACGTGAATTTGCCCATCGGCATGGCCGGGCTGTGGCTCACGCGGCGTTTTCTGCCCCCGCTCGAGCGCCTGCGCGACGAAACGCTGGATCTCGCTGGCGCGGCGCTTTTCGCCGCGGCCATGATCGGGCTGCTGCTGGTCATGACCCACGGCCGCGACTGGGGCTGGACCTCGCCCGAGGTTTTCGCCAGCGCGCTGGTCGCCCTGGTGGCCTTTCCCTGCTTCGTGCTGTGGGAAAAGCGCACCAACCACCCCATGATCGACCTCTCGCTTTTCCGCATCTGGCCGTTTTTGTCAGGCAACATCGTGGCCTTCCTGGCCTTCATGTCCATGTTTTCCAACGCCATCCTGCTGCCGTTCTACCTGCAGGGGCAGCTGAACCTCACCCCGTTCATGACCGGCATCGTGCTCTCCACCTTGCCGCTGGTCATGGCCGTGGTTTCCCCGCTCAGCGGCTACCTGTCCGAGCGCGTCAACTTCGCCACCCTGACCACCGTCGGGCTTTCCATCCTGTGCGTGGGCCTGCTCGGGCAGTCGCTGTTCGTGCCGAGCACCCCCCTGTGGCGCGTGTTTCTGGGGCAGGTCGTCATCGGCCTTGGGGTGGGCATCTACATGTCGCCCAACAACAACTCCGTGCTGACCAGCGCGCCCCAGGACAAGATCGGCCTGGTGGGGGGCTTTCTGGCCCTTGTGCGCAACGTGGGCATGGTCTCGGGCATCGCAGCGGCCATCACCGTGTTCAGCGTGGCCCAGGGCCGGGCGCAGGTTGCGGGCCTGGACACGGTCGAGGCCTTCAGCACGGGCTTTCGCGCGGCGCTTACGGCGGGCGCGGCCTTCTCCTTCCTGGCCGGGGTCTTGTCGTTCCTGCGTCGTCCCCTGTTCCGCGTGCGGCCGGAGCCTCGGCATCACGTGGTGCAAAAGGACGATTGAACCGCCGGGGACTCCCGCCACTTCCACCTTGATTCCTGCGGAGCGTCTGATACACTGCGTATGAGTATCATTCGTTCGCAAAGGAATATCCGGAATCGTGAACAAGCTCCCGCTGCCTGACTGGATGCGGGGCGGCACCTTCAAGCTCGCCCTTGCCATCGTGGTGCTCCTGACCGTGAGCTCCACGTGCATCTATCTGCTTGAGAGCCGCACCACCGTGCCTGGGCTGTTCGCCGCCCTGTGGTGGAGCGTGGTCACCATGACCACCGTGGGCTATGGCGACATCGTGCCCGCCACCAACACCGGAAAGATCATCGGCATCCTTGTCATGGCCAGCGGCATCGGCCTGGTCTCCACCCTCACCGGCAACCTGGCCTCGCTCCTGGTGGAGCGCAAGGCCAAGAAACGCAAGGGGCTCCTGGAAGTGAAAATCAGCGGGCACGTCATCATCCTTGGTTGGAACTCCTCGGTCCCTGGGCTGGTGCGCGGCCTGCGCGATAACGGCCTGTTGGACCGGGACGGGCTGGTGCTGGTCACGGACCTGCCCCAGGAACGCCGCGACGAGATCGCCTTCCAGCTCGACCTGGGCGAGCGGTTGTTCTTCGTGTCGGGCAAGATCGCCCAGGAAAACGTGGTGCACAAGGCCAGGCCGGACAACGCCTCGCTCATCTACATCCTGCGCCAGGACAACATGCCCCCGCACGAGTCCGACCAGCAGAGCATTTACGCGGCCCTCACCGTGCGCGGCATGGCGCCAAAGGTCCCCATCTACGCCGAGGCGGCCATGGCCGAGAACCGCGTGCACCTGCTGCGCGCCGGCGTCACCGACCTCATCGACCGGGGCGAGATTTCAAGCGGCGTGCTGGCCCTGCTTGGCACCGCGCCCCCGGCCTGGAGCCTGCTCCAGACCATGCTCGGCCTTCAGGGGCGCCCGGGCCTCAGTCTGCGTCGCCTCTCGGAGCAGGACAGGGCCGGCAGTTGGGGAGAGCTCTCCGCCAACCTGCGCCGCAAGGACGGCAGCCTGGCCCTGGCCCTGTGCCAAACCGCGCGCAGCCTCGCCCTGGAGGACATCCTCGACGCCGGCTCGGCCCTGGACCAGTTCATCCTGGAGCTGTTCCAGTCCCACGGCCGGGAGACCAAGCTCGGCAGCCAGGGCGCCAGCGTGCTGGTGAATCCCCCGGACGGCCAGCCCCTTGCCAACTATGACGGCGTGCTGGTGCTGCGTGCGGACGCAGGGGAAGACAAGTCATGAGCGTCATGGATTTCTCCACCATACCGGTGTTCCATGGCCTAGACGCCGCCGAGATCGGCAAGGTCGAGTCCATCTTCCACGAGGAGACCCGCCCGGCCGGGAGCGTTGTGGTTGCCGAGGGCCAGACCGGCGAGGAGATGTACATTCTGGTGCGCGGGCGCGTGCAGATCTCCAAGGCCATGCTCATGGCGGGAATGAGCGTTCCGCTGCTGAACATGGCCTCCCCGCGCAAGGTGCTGGCCACCTTGGACGACACCAGCCACCCGGTCTTTGGCGAGGTCGCGCTCATCGACTCGGACCAGCGCTCGGCCACGGTGACGGCCATTACGGACTCCACGTTTCTCGTCACCAGCCGCGAGCAGTTTTTCGATCTCGCACGGCGCGAGCCGGAACTGGGCGTGAAGCTCCTGCTCACGCTGGGCAAGCGCATGGCCGCCACCATCCGCCGCTCCAACGCAGAGGTGGTCAAGCTGACCACGGCGCTTGCGCTGTCGCTGCGCAAGAGCGTCACGTAAGCCTCTCTTCCGAGAGAACGAAAAGGGCCGCCTCCATGCATCGGAAGCGGCCCTTTGTTTTTGATCGTGCGAGCGGACTAGTATTCCAGGTCGTGCTCGGAGTTGATGGCCTTGCTGAAGGTCATGAGCGACCAGGTCTGGTAGGCGATGACTAGGGGCACGAACACCAGCGCCACGCCGAGCATGATCTTGAGCGTCAGCTGCGAGGAGGCGGCGTTGTGGATGGTCAGGCTCCAGAGCGGGTTCAGTGTGGAGATGAGGATGGACGGGAACAGGCCCACCACGCCGAACATGGCCACGCATGCGATGAACACCGCCGAGCCGCCCCACGCCTTCCAGTAGTGGCCCTGGGCCAGGTACACCCGCGACATCACCAGTCCGGCCACGGCCGCCACCAGGATCAGGAACAGGTGCGGGTTCTTGAAGTAGTTGCCGAAGAGCTTGGTGTTGACGAAGGTGTACGCCAGAAAGGCCAGCACCAGCACCAGCACGGCAGGCCAGAGCTTCGCCGCGGTGGCCGCGGCCCGTGCCTGGAGCTCGCCCCTGGCGCGGATGGACAGCCACAGCGCCCCGTGCAGGCAGAACATGGCCACGAAGAACACGCCGCCGAGCAGGCCGTAGGGGTTCAGCAGGTCGAACAGGCCGCCGGTGTTCACGTGGGCCTCGTTGATGGGCAGGCCGTGGAACAGGTTGGCGAAGGCCACGCCAAGCAGCAGCGCAGGCAGGAAGCTGCCCAGGACTTGGCAGGTGTCCCATATCTTGCGCCAGGTCTCGCTCTCCACCTTGCCGCGGAATTCAAAGGACACGCCGCGCAGGATCAGCGCGAACAGCAGCAGCATGAGCGCCGAGTAAAGCCCGCTGAACATGGTGGCGTAGGCCTGGGGGAAGGCTGCGAAGGTCACGCCGCCTGCGGACAGGAGCCAAACCTCGTTGCCGTCCCAGAACGGGCCGCCAGCGTTGTACATGACGCGTTTTTCGTAGTCGTTTTTGGCCAGGAACGGCATCAAGGTGCCGATGCCCAGGTCAAAGCCGTCCAGCACGAAGTAGACAGCCCAAAGCACTCCCCAGAGCAAAAACCAGATGGTCTCGAACATAGCAGACTCCCTTGTGTTGGCTTTTGATGGGACGGTTTAGGCGTCCGCAGGGCCCTTGCGGGCGAAGGTGAACATCAAGTAGGCACCGGCCGCGCCGAGCAGGGTGTACAGGAGCACCATGGCCACCAGCGAGGCTCCGGCCTGGCTGGCCGCGATGGGCGAGACGGCGTCGGAGGTGCGCATGAGCCCGTACACGATCCAGGGCTGGCGACCGACCTCTGCTACGGCCCAGCCCGCCTGCATGCCCAGGTAGGGCAGCGGAATGGCCCAGACCATGGCCTTCAGGTACAGCGGGTACTTGGCCAGGACATCGCTCTTGAGCAGGCCGAAGAGCATCAAGAGAGGCATGAGGGTACCGATGCCCACCATGACGCGGAAGGCAAGGAAGGTGATGGCCACGGGCGGGCGGTCCTCGGCGGGAAAGTCCTTCAGGCCCTTCACCTCGGCGCTGGCATCGTTGTAGGCCAGGAAACTCAGCAGGCCAGGAACGGGCAAAGCCTCGACCAGGTTCTTCTCACCCTTCTCGTCAGGAATCTGCAGCAGATACATGGGGGCGTTGCTGCGGGTCTCCCAGTGCGATTCCATTGCCGCAAGCTTCACCGGCTGCAGCTTGGCCACCAGGTTGCCGTGGATGTGCCCCTGCCCGGCGACGATGGCCGAGGAAGCCAGGCCGACATAGACGGCAAGGCGGAAGGACTTGAGGAAGAACTCCTCGTTCTGCTTGCGCAGCAGGTGCCAGGCGCTGATGCCCGCGATGAAGAACGACGCGACGCAGAAGGAGCCCGACACAACGTGCACGAACTGGTTCCAGGCCCAGGGATTGGTGATGACCGCCACGAAGTCGGTCAGCTCGGCGCGGCCGTTTCTGATCTCAAAGCCCAGCGGGTTCTGCATGAAGCCGTTGGCGATGAGGATCCAGATGGCTGAAAGATTGCTCGCGCCGGCCACCAGCCAGGCGGTGATGGCGTGGGCCTTGGGGGAAAGCTTCTCCCAGCCGAAGTGCCAGACGCCGATAAAGGTGGACTCAAGGAAGAAGGCCGCCGTGGCCTCAATCGCCAGCAGCGAGCCAAAGATGTCACCCACGTAGGCCGAGTAGCGAGACCAGTTGGTGCCGAACTGGAACTCCAGCGTGATGCCGGTGACAACGCCCAAGGTGAAATTGATCAGGAACAGCTTCCCCCAGAATTTCGCCATGCGTTTGTACACTTCGTTGCCCGTGCGCGCGTAGGCCGTCTCCATGCAGGCGATAAGCACCGAAATGCCAAGCGTCAGCGGCACGAACAGGAAGTGGAACATGGTTGCGGCTGCGAACTGAAGCCGCGAGAGCATGAGAACATCCATCAGAACCCCCCCCTTTGCTATTTGTGAACAGGAATGATTACTGATAAAGGTATGGCTAGCAATTTGCAACAAAAAATTAGTACCAAGAATAAGAAAGATTGCAATGCCCAATGACGGACAACCTTGCATAGCTTGTCTGAGTATCCTAAAATATGAGGCGCACGAAGGAGGACAAGATGGGCAAAGGCGAATGGAACCCTTGGCGTGGCCTGGACGAATTTCGCGAGCAGATGGACAGGATGGTGGATGCCGCTCGCCAGGGGCAACGCCCCGTTGGCGTTCCCGGTTCCGGGTATGTGTGGATGCCTCTGGCCGATATCGTGGAGACGGCCCAGGCGCTTGTTGTTCGTGTCGAGCTGCCCGGCATTGCCCCCGAGCAGGTTCTGGTGGAGATCGCCGACGGGGCGCTGGTGGTGCGTGGCGAGCGCCCCGCAGATTGCGATGAGACCGAAACCGCCTATCATTTGTTGGAACGGGCGCACGGAGCTTTTGCCCGTCGCTTCCCGTTGCCCGAGGATACCGATGATGCGGGCATCAGCGCGGTCCTGCGCGAGGGGTTGCTGACCGTCACGGTGCCGAGGCGTAGCGCCATGTCTCCCCTGAAACGGACGCTGACGCTGGAATGATGCAGGTTGGTATAGGGAAAAATTCTGACGCCCATTGAAATAACCTTTTGAATAGGATATGATTTCAGGTTTTTCTCTCGTTGCCCGTCTCTCAAGGCTTCCTGCCTTTCCTCCAGCATTATTTAAAATAATCCAAAATGTTAGCCTTGTTCTTTCCTCTGCGCCCCGCAAAGTCGCCTAGCGCCTTGAATTCGTGAACTCTCCCGGTTGGTATGTGGGAAGTGGCTTGAATCGGCTGGGAAGGCCCGTATGCCGCCAAGCGAGCAAGGTCGCCGAGTTGGCGAGGTGGCATCCAAGCGTACAAATGTTTCACAGGTTTCATGACCACGCGGTATTTCAGTATCGCTGAAATTCAGTTATATTTTTCGAAATTCGTCGATTTTAAGACTTTACCATGTTGATAATATTTTGAACAGGGTTGTCGAGGATTCAGCCGGAAGGCCACTTAGCCTAGACTCTGCAAGCGTTCCGAGTACGTATGCTATTTGTACAAGACTGCGAATTTTTCAAATGAATAACGTAAAATCAAGTAGTTATGTTGTAGAGAACAGGGGCTTGTCTTCGGCTGCTTCCAGGCTGTGGCCATGTTGTCCAAAGTCCAGCCAAAGCGTAGACCTCGCTACATGAATGCGGACCTCTGGCAAAAAATCCTTCCTATCCTCGAAAATCGACTGGAACAGGGGCTATTCACCCTCTGGATCAAGCCGCTCGATGCCAAGGTAGAGGATAACGTCATGCACTTGTCGGCCCCCAATGAGTTTGTGGCCGCCTGGGTGCGAGACCGTCTGCTGGAAACCATCCGCGATGCAGCCATGGAGCTGACGGGGCGCCGTGTCGAGTTTGTGGTGACGGTGGGGAAGCGTTCCGTGCTCCAGTCTCCTGCTCAACCCAAGCCTCGCCAGGTTGCCGAGTCCCTGGCGCTGCCCTTGGGCCATGCTCCCCGCACGGAATCCTTGAGCCGTTGGCGCTTCCGCTTCGACGACTTTGTTGTCGGGCCGTGCAACGAACTGGCCTGTGCCGCGGCCAAAGGCATCTGCAACAACTCGCTCAACACCGACCACCTTTTCCTGAGCGCCGGACCGGGCCTGGGCAAGACGCATCTCCTGCATGCCATCGGCCGCCATTTGGCCGAGCGCTCCAATCGCAGCCGCGTCTCCATCGCCTGCCTCTCCGCCGAGGAATTCACCACGCGCCTTGTGCTGGCCATCAAGGCCAAGGAGGCCGCGCGCTTCAAGAGCGAGTTCCGCGAGTCCGTGGACGTGCTGCTCCTGGAGGACATCCACTTCTTCCAGGGTAAGGGCAAGCTGCAGGAAGAGCTTCTGCTGACGCTCAAGGCTTTGCAGCAACGCGGCTGCAAGGTGGTGCTCACCAGCTCCTTCTTGCCCCGCGAACTCTCAGACGTGGACCCGCAGCTCGTGTCCTGCTTCGCGTCAGGCTTCATGGCCATGATGCAGACGCCGGACTACGCCACGCGTGAGGAGATCGTCCGCCGCAAGGCCAAGAGCCTCCAGGTCCAGGTTCCGGACAACGTCACCGGCCTGCTCGCCGAGCGTCTGACCACCGACATCCGCCAGCTGGAAAGCTGCCTGAACAACCTGGTGCTCAAGGCCCGGCTGCTCGGCCAGCAGATCACCGAGGAGCTTGCCTGGCAGGTGCTGGAGAATTACGCCGTGCAGACACCCATGCCCGGCGTGGACCGCATCGTGGATTTCGTCTGCAAAACCTACGGCATCGACGAGCGCGAACTGAAATCGAAATCGCGCAGCCAGCAGACCGTCCTCGCCCGCAATACCGCCTTTTATCTCTGCCGCCGCCACACCGATCTTTCCCTGGCCGCCATCGGCGACCGCCTGGGCCGCAAGCATTCCACGGTGCTCAAGGGCATCATCCACGTGGAGCGTGAGATCGCCCACCAGACCCCGCTTGGCCGACAGCTCGGCAACACCGTGGACCGCCTGCTGGTCTAGCGGCTCCACAGCTTCACAGGCCGTTAACCGGCACCCTCTTGAACGATTGGCGAGAAGCTTAGACCGGACGGCTGCCTCGGTCGAGGATGGCCTGGGCGTCGGCTTCGCTCAAGCCGCGCCCGGCGGCGATGGCAGCGAGGTTGTCCTCGGCGTCCGAGGCGCGCAGGTACACCGGCTCCAGAGCCTGCAGTCCATAGCCCGCGCGGCTGGCAAGGTCGAGCAGGGTCGCCGGGCGCGGGGCGTCCCAGGTCGTGGGCAGCAGGCGCAGGCTCGCGTCGCGTCCGGCCAACTCCTCGAAGAAGGGCAGGTTGCGGCGCAAACCGCCGCCCAGCAGACGCAGGGGCTTGGGCAGCGTGGCGAAGAATTCGGGCAGGGCGGTCAGGGCCAGCACTTGCGGGGGTGCGGCGGCGACAGCTTGGCCTTGGCCGTGCGTGAAGGCCTGGGCGTAGACCTGGCCCCGGCGTGACCAGACCAGCGAGGCCACGGCGCCCGAGCCTTGCTCAAGCATGCGGGCGGCCTCCGCGGCCAGCAGTTCCAGATGGTTCAGCCCGGCCAGTTCGGCGCCGGTGCCGGCGGCCAGGCCCTGTGCCAGAGCCAAGGACATGCGCAGGCCGGTGAAGCTGCCCGGGCCGGTGACGCAGGCGATGCGGCGAACGTTATTTGCGGTCAGGCCCAGGCTGTCGAGCATGTGCCGGATGCCGGGCGCAAGGAAGCGCACAGCGGACCCGGGCACCGTCCATTCCTGTGCCGCCAGAAACGCGACGCCAGTGTCCTCAATGCGCCCCAATGCGAGTTGCAGGCGCTCGTCGGCCCCGTTCAGGGCCAGCAGGAGCCCAGAATCACTGGAGCAGTCGGCGCAGGTCATTGTAGGTCGCCAGGATCATGAGGGCCGCCAGCATGGCGATGCCCACGCGGATGGCCGCGGCCCGGGCGCGCAGACTGAGCGGCTTGCGGGTTACGGCCTCCAGGCTGAAGATCACGAGGTGCCCGCCGTCGAGGACCGGAATGGGCAGCAGGTTGACGAAACCCAGGTTGGCCGAGAGCGCGGCGGTGAGGGCGATGAGTCCAACGAAGCCGCTCTGGGCCTCCTTGCTGATGAGTTGGGCGATGAGGATCGGGCCGCCGATGGAATCGGCCGGGATGACCCGTTCGATCATCTTGATGAGCGCGGTGACCATGTTCACCACCGCGCGCCAGGTTTCCTTGCCGGAGACCTTGAGGCTCTGCGCAGCGTCCAGCTCAACCGAGATGATCTGCTTGGCCGCGACGATGCCCATCATGGGCGAGGACACGGTCTCGCCGAAGATGTTCTTGCGGGGGCGCATCTCCGGTGCCACGCTCACCTTCACGTGGTCCTTGCCGCGCTTGATGTCCAGCACCAGGGTGCGGCCTTCGGATTTCTGGACGAGCTCGGTGAGCTCCTCCCAGAAGATGATGGAGTGGCCGTCCACTGAGAGTACTGTGTCGCCGGCCTTGATTTCGGCCTGGGCAGCCGGGGAGTCCGGCAGCACCTGCTCGATGACGGGGGCCAGGCCCATCTGCCCCTGCGAGGCGAAAAGCGCCCAGTACAGTCCCCAGGCCAGCAGGAAGTTGGCCATTGGGCCAGCGGCCACGACGGCCATGCGCTGCCACACGGGCCGGGCGGAGAAGAGCAGGTTTTTGGGGATGGCGGGATCTTCGGGAGCGTCCGGGGATTCGCCCGCAAGCATGACGTAGCCGCCCAGGGGCACAGCGCAAAGGCGGTACTCCGTCATGCCCCAGGTAAAGGAGAAAATGCGGGGGCCGAAGCCGAGCGCAAAGGCCTTGACCCCGATGCCGAGGGACCGGGCCATGAGGAAGTGGCCAAGCTCATGGAAGAAAATAAGGCCCCCAAGGACCAGAAGGACGGCTATTGCTCCCACGTAATACTCCTCATGCGTCTGGGGCGACGCTTCAATTCAGTCGTTCAGCAGCAGGCGGCCATGGTTTCGCGCCGCGCATCATTGTCGGCGGCGATGAGTTCCGCCGCGTCGCAGTCTTCAGGCAAGGCCGCATGGCGGGCCAGGGCGGCCTCGATGAGCCGGGGGATGTCCAGGAAGGCGATGCGCCCCTTGAGGAACAGCTCCACGGCCACTTCGTTGGCGGCGTTCAGCGCCACGGGATGACTGTGGCTGGCCGCATAGGCCGCCTTGGCCAAGCCCAGGCACGGGAACAGCGTGTCGTCCGGGGCCTCGAAAGTCAAGTTCTGCGCGCTGGCGAGGTCCAGCCGGGGCATGGCCAGGGCCACGCGGCGGGGGTAGCACAGGCTGTGCGCGATGGGGATGCGCATGTCTGGCACGCCCAGGTGCGCCAACTGCGAGCCGTCCACATACTCCACCAGGGAGTGCACGATGCTCTGCGGATGCACCAGCACGTCAACGCGTGAGACGGGCAGGCCGTAGAGGTGGCAGGCCTCGATGACCTCCAGGCCCTTGTTCATGAGGGTGGCCGAGTCGATGGATATCTTGGCGCCCATGCTCCAGTTGGGGTGGTTGAGCGCCTGGGCCGGGGTCACGCTTGCGAGGAAGGCCGCGTCCCTGCCGCGAAACGGTCCGCCCGAGGCCGTGAGGATCAGCTTGGCCAGTTCCTCGTCGCCGTTGTGGCCACACAGGGCCTGGAACAGGGCGTTGTGCTCGGAGTCAACGGGCAGGACCACCGCTCCCGAGGCCTGGCAGGCCTTGCGGATGAGCCGCCCGCCCAGGACCAGGCTCTCCTTGTTGGCCAGCGCGATGCGTTTGCCCGCGCGCGCCGCGGCCAGCGTGGGCAAAAAGCCCGCCGCGCCGACGATGGCGGAGAGCACCAGATCCGCCTCCGGCAGGGCGGCGACGGTCTCGTAGGCCGCCGGGCCGACCAGTATCTCGGGGGCGTAGCCGCCGGGCAGGAGGCCTTTGAGCTCGGTCGCAACGTCCTCGTCCAGCACGGCCAGGACGCCAGGCCGGAAGGTCGCGGCCTGCTCGGCCAGTCGCGCAGCGTTCTTGCCCCCGGCCAGGGCGGCCACGCGGAACAGGTCCGGGTGCTGGGCCACCACATCCAGGGCGCTGACGCCGATGGAGCCGGTGGAGCCCAGTATGGCCAGGGTCCGCGGGAAGCGGAGTTTTGGTGCGTGAGCAGGCCAGAGCGAGATGTAGCTTTTCATGAGGACGGCCTTGGCTTGCGCTAGGGCGCGAAGTAGGGCTGCACCAGCCGCAGCAGGGCGTAGCAGGGCAGGGCCAGCAGCAGGCTGTCGATGCGGTCGAGCAGGCCACCGTGGCCGGGCAGGACCGTGCCGGAATCCTTCACGTCAAGGCTGCGCTTGAGGGCGGACTCGAAGAAGTCGCCCATCTGCGCCGACAGGTTCAAGAGCGCGCCCAGCAGCAGCCAGGCAGGAAGCGGTGCCTGCCCAAGAGTCAGGCCGTAGGCCGTCACGGCCAGGAGGCAGCCGACAAGCCCGCCTATGCTGCCCGCCCAGGACTTCTTGGGGCTTATCTGCGGCCAGATCTTGCGTTTGCCCCAGAGGGTTCCGGCGTAGAAGGCCGCCGTATCGGATACGGTGGTGGAGAGCACCACCAGGATGATTTCGCGAGTGCTCAAGGCAAGCAGGAACTGGAGCATGAGCGGGATGTAGGCCAGAGAGCAGAGCAGCACCAGTTCGTCGGTGAACTGCGCGGCCTGCGGGGCTTCCTGTTTCTGCGCCTGGCTGAAGCGCAGGAGGAAGCGCAGGCCAAGAATCCAAAAACTGGCGCTGAAGGCCCAGAGCGCAGCCACGGGGCCGCCTGCCTGGGCCGTGAGGACCAGGCAGGCGCCAAGGGCCACGCCGAAGATGCGCAGGTGCTTGTGCTCCGGGCCGGGCCGGAACATGGACGTGAATTCCCACTGGCCAAGGCCGCACAAGGCCAGCAGCAGCAGCGTGGTCAGCACGCCGCCCAGCCACAGGGCGAGGGCAACCAGCGCCACGGCGAGGCCAGCGGTAAGGATGCGTTGTTGATGGGGGGATGCCTGCACGTGTGCTCCTGATGGGGGATGCGCGCCTGAGCGCAAGTCTTGCTTACTCTATTCCGGTGCTGCGGGCAACCTGGGGCTTTCCTCTTTCCTTGTGGCGGTTGGGTGTGTTACGTATTATTTAGCGCTACTTTGGCGAACAGTTATTCATTTCATACGATTTTGTGGGGTGAGCATGAACGATGAGCCCAAAGACCAGGCAGCCGCATGCGCCGGACCCGCTTCCGAGTCCGCGTCGGCCACGGTTGAGGAACTGCGCGAGCAGGTTTCCCGGCTGAACCGGCAGATGCAGAGCCTGTCGGAGATCGGCCTGGCTCTCTCGGCCGAGCAGGACCGCAACCGCCTGCTTGAAATGATAGTGGAGCTGGCGCGCAACCTCACCTACGCCGACGCCGGCACCCTCTACATCGTGGATCCCACTGGCATGAAGCTTGAGTTCGTGGTGCTCCAGAACGACACCATGAACGTGCGCCTGGGCGGCACCAGCGGCAACCCCGTGACCCTGCCCCCGGTGCATCTCTACAAGGAAGGCGGCGAGCCCAACCACGCCAACGTCTCCTCCCACGTGGCCCTGACCCGCGAGTTCGTCAACATCGACGACGTCTACTGCGCCGAGGGCTTCGACTTCAGCGGCACGCGCGGCTACGACAAGGCCACCGGCTATCACTCCCAATCCATGCTCGTCACGCCCATGGTCAACCATGAGAGCGAGATCATCGGCGTGCTGCAGCTCTTGAACGCCAAGGACAAGGACACCGGCGCGGTGGTGGGCTTCAACCAGGAGCGCCTGGAGGCCGTGCGTTCCCTGGCCTCGCAGGCTGCCGTGGCCCTCACCAACACCCAGCTCATCAATGGCCTGAAGGAGCTTCTGTACTCCTTCATGCAGAGCATCGCCGCGGCGATCGACGCCAAGAGCCCCTACACCAAGGGCCACATCGACCGCGTGGTGGACCTGACCATGCGCATCGCCGAGACCATCAACGCCCAGACCGAAGGCCCCTACGCCGATGTGCACTTCAACGCCAATGAGCTGGAAGAGCTCAAGCTCGCGGCCTGGATGCACGACGTGGGCAAGATCACCACGCCCGTGCACGTGGTGGACAAGTCCACCAAGCTTGAGGCGATAGTCGACCGCATCGAGTTCGTTCGCACGCGCTTCAAGCTCATCGGCAAGGCGTTGCAGGCCGAGCTGCTGGAAAGGCTGCTGGAAATGGCCGGACGCGGCGCAGCGCGCTCGGAGATGGTCGCCGTCACCGAGGAAATGGAGAAGCGCCGCCAGGAGCTGGAGGAGGACCTCGCGTTCATCGAGTCCTGCAACAAGCCCGGCGAGTTCATGAGCGACGACCGCATCGCCCGTGTGAAGGAAATCGCCGCGCGCACCTACGACGACAACGGGGAGCAGAAGCCCTGGCTCTCCGAGAACGAGGTGCTGAACCTCTGCATCCGCAAAGGCTCCCTCACCGATGCTGAGCGCAAGATCATCGAGGACCACACCGTGGTCACCTTCGACATGCTGGGCCGCCTGCCTTTCCCCAAGCGCCTGGCGCGCATCCCGGAGTTCGCGGGCAGCCACCACGAGAAGCTCGACGGCACGGGCTATCCCAACCACCTGACGGCCGAGTCCCTCTCGCTCCAGGCGCGCATCCTGGCCGTGGCCGACGTGTTCGAGGCCCTCACCGCCAAGGACCGGCCCTACAAGGAACCCATGAAGCTGTCCCAGGCCGTGAAGATTCTTGGCTTCATGTGCAAGGACAAGCACGTGGACCCGGACGTGTTCTCCCTGTTCCTGCAAAGCGGGGTGTACAAGGACTATGCGCAGACGCACCTGAACGCCGAGCAGATCGACGAGGTGCAGATGCCGGGCAGCCCGCCGCCGCCTCCCGCAGACGGGAGCGCACCGGCCAAGGCCTAGCAGGAGCACCGGCTAGAGCAGCTTGAGGTAGGTCTTGACGATGACCTTGAGGCCGAAGCCGGGGAAGTTCACCCGGTACTTGTCCGGCGGAATCTCGGAGATGATCTTCCCCTGGCCGAAAATCTTGTGCTCGCACAGGCCGAGCTTGCCGCTGGCGTCATCCATGGCCGACTTGGGCGGGGGCGCCGCCGCGTAGGCCGTGTGCGGGGCCGCCGCGGCGCTGATGGGCCTGGCCCCTGGCTCATAGGCCGGGCGCTGGGGCGGCTTGGGCAGCACCACCGGAGCGAGCCGCTCGTCCGGGCCGGCATCCAGCACCGAAAGCAGGCGCTCATCCTTGCGCCGAAGCCCCCCGGTGAAGGTCTCCACCAGTCGCTCGGCCACCATGTCCGGCAGCTCCTGCACGAAGGGGCTGGGCGTGGCCGGTTCGCGGCAGTTGTTGAAGCGGTTGAACAGCGTGCCCGGCACCAGAAGCGCCAGCTCGTCCTTGGCGCGGGTGCACGCCACGTACATGAGTCGGCGCTCCTCCTCCATGTCCTCCTGGCGCTGCATGGCCTTTTTGGACGGGAACCGGTCCTCCACCAGGTCGATGAGGATCACCGCGCGCCATTCCAGCCCCTTGGCCGAGTGCACCGTCGAGAGCACCACCGCGCCTCGGGCGTCCTCGTCCTCCGTGGGCGATCCGTCGAGACACAGGTCCGCCAGGAACTCCTCGATGGTCTTGTAGTTCACCGCGATCTGGGCCAGCTGCTCGAGTCCGGCCTGGCGCTTGGGATAGTCGTCGGGGTAGGCCTGGATGAGCAGCGGCGCGTAGTGCGTCATGGCCCGGTCCAGCGCTGCCGCGGGGGCGTGGTTCAGGCGGCGCAGGGCGTCGAGCTCCGCCAGCAGGCCGGGCAGGTCCGGAAAGCGCTTGGCGTGCTTGTCCAGGGTCTTGCCCTCGCCCGCCAGCAGCGCCTGGGCGATCTTGGCCGCGGTCTTGCCGCCCACGCCTTTGAGCAGGCCCAGCACGCGCGCCCAGGCCAGCATGTCCGACCAGTTGGCGGCCAGGCGCAGGTAGCAGAGCACGTCCTTGATGTGCGCGGCCTCGTGGAAGCGCACCCCCCCGAACTTGCGGTAGGGCAGGCCCGCGCGGGTGAGCGCCACCTCCAGCGGGTAGGACTGGTACCCGGCGCGGAAGAGCACGGCGATCTCGTGCAGGGGGTGGCGGCTGGCCATGTCCGCGATGAGGCTCACGGCCTGCGCGGCCTGGGACTGGTCGCTCAGGGTCTGGATGATGCGCGGCTTCGCGCCGCCAGCGCGTGCGGCGTAAAGGTGCTTGTCGAACTTGTGCTCGGCCCCGGAGAGCACGCAGTTGGTCAAGTCCAGGATGGGCTGCACCGAGCGGTAGTTCTTCTCCAGGCGGATGAGCTTGGCCCCCTTGAATATCTGCGGGAACTCCAGGATGTTCGCCACCACCGCGCCACGGAAGGCGTAGATGGACTGGGCGTCGTCGCCCACGGCCATGACGTTGCCGCCGCTGCCTGCCAGCAGGCGGACCAGCCGGGCCTGCACCAGGTTGGTGTCCTGGTACTCGTCGACCATGACAAAGGGATAGCGGCGGCGAAGCGCGTCCTTGATCTCCGGGTGGTTGACCAGAAGGCTTTCCAGGCCGAAGAGCAGGTCGTCGTAGTCCATGAGGCCTTGGCTGCGCTTGGCCTTTTCGTACTCGGAGGCCAGAAGCTCGATGTCGGCCTGGTAGGACAGCAGGTGGAACGCCTCACGGTCCAGAATGGTCCCGATGGGCTGCTCCTTGTTGCGCGACTTGGTGATGGTGTCGGCCAGGGTGGCGCGCTTGGGGTAGGAGCGGTCGCCGTGGCCCAGGTTCAGGTGCGCCTTGAGCTCGCCCAGCAGGTCTTCGCAGTCGCCCCGGTCCATGAGGGTCAGCCCCTGCGGATACCCCGCCTCCAGGGCGTGTCGGCGCAGCACGCCGTAGGCGAAGGAGTGGAACGTGCCGCCGCTGGCCCCGGTGAGCGGGCGGCCCATGATGCTTCCGGCCCGGTGCAGCATCTCCTGGGAGGCGCGCCGGGTGAAGGTCAAGAGCAGGATGTTTTCCGGCGAGACGTGTTCCTGGACCAGCCGGGCCAGGCGGTAGACGATGGTGCGCGTCTTGCCGCTGCCCGCGCCCGCGATGCAGAGCATGGGGCCATGCACGTGCATGACCGCCTCCAACTGGGCCGGATTCAGCTCGCGCTCATAATCGATGGTCATGTGATGATCCCGCCCGCAGGTTTGTCGATGCCGAAATGTTCGAGGACCAGCCGTCCCACGTCGCGCACGCGTTGGGGCTTGCCGGTTCCAGCGCTGTCGCCGAAGATGGCGTCCTCGGGGCGGTGCGCGCCGAAGCGTCCGAAATGGCCAAGAACCTTCGTGCGGTTGAACTTGGCCTTGAGGTCGAAGCCGGGCTCCGGCACGCAGACGAGGTCCGGGGCATCGCCAACCGCCTGTCCCTCGTACAGCTCCTGGCCCTCAAGCACCCTGTTCATGACTCGGCGGCCCTGGAAGGTCAATCCCTGGAGCAGTGCTTTCACGTCCCGCAGCAGGGGCTGGGCGTCGGCCTTTGTCACGTGCCCGCGCGTGAAGCGGTGCTGCCAATGCAGGTAGATGCGGCCCGGGTCAAGGGCGAACACGCGGGTGTCCTCCCCGATGGCCCCGGCGTCCCATTCGTCGACCCCAAGCCGCGCGAGGCGCAGCAGTCCGGCCTCCACCAGCACGCGGTTCAGGTCCACCTCCAGCTCCAGGGTGCAGAAGCCGTGGTCGGCCAGCAGCAGCAGGCGCTTGGGCTCCGGCAGGGCGTCGTAGCGGTCCAGCACCTCGCCGATGAGCGCGTCCCATTCGCGCAGAAAGCTCAGACAGGCCTCGTGCAGCGGATGGTCGGCGCGCTCCACCGCCGGGAACAGGAAGTGGAACAGCCGGTCGGTCTCGGTCAGCACGCACACGAACAGGTCCCAGGCCAGGTCCGGCCAGAGCAGGTCCAGGGCCGCGCGGCGACCGGCAAGGGACAGGCGCAATTGGGCGAGGAGATACTCAGGCTCGGTGGCGCCGCGCGTGGTGTCGGCCTCCACCTGGTAGCGGGCGGCGCTGAGCGGGCCAAGCAGAAACGGCGGGTACACGGCGGCAGCGAGATTGTCGGCCACGAACCCGGCCACGAGCATGCCGCGCAGAGGTTTGGCCGGAGCCATGTTTGGCAGGTTCAGCACTCGCGACACCAGCCCGCGCTCGCCCAGGCGGTCGAAGATGGTCGGGCAGCGCACGTCGCGGGAGGTGGCCAGACGCAGTGAGTAGAGCACCGGATCAAGGATGGTGAAGCCGAAGACGCCGTGCTCGCCCGGCCCGGCCCCGGTGAAGAAGCTGGTCCAGTTGACGGGCGAGAGCTCCGGCAGCTCGGCCTCCATGCTGGAAGCGAAAGGCATGAGCCGCGCCAGGTTCGGCAGCCGCCCCGCGAGGGCTTTGGCCAGGCCGAGGGGCAGGCCGTCCAGGCCGAGGACCACCAGGCGCGGTCGGGTCGCGGTCATAGAGAGCCTCTGGCCCCCGGAGGGCCATTCTCTATGCTTCGCCCCACGCTAGACCAGCTCCACTTCGAATTTTTTCATCAGCGTCACTGGGTTGTAGGACATCTTGGCTTTGCGCAGGCCTTCGTCGCCCAGGTCCTGCTCGCGGTTCACTAGGCTGAAGCGGTCCTCCTGGGAGGCCAGGAAATGCTTGTTGATGGCCTGGTACACGCCCTTGAAGCGCGTGTCGCCCTTCTCAAAGTGGATGACGATGGTTTCCTTGTCCAGGCACTCGCCCACGGTGTAGGCGATGACCTTCCCGCTCACGCGGATGGTGCCCCCAATGAGGTTGCCCAGGCGGTCGAAATTCTTGAGTACACGGGAGATGGCCTGGTTCTCGGCCACCAAGGCCTCGGAGGGCATCTCCTGCCAGCCGTGCCACTCGGCCTGCATGTCCAGAACCTCCTCCACGCACTCGGCCTGCATGGGCGTGTACTCGAAGATGTTTGACTTCTCGAACTGGTTCAGCAGGTTCTTTTTCTTGTGGAATTTGTTGCCTTTCAGTTCGACCATCTCAGGAACGGAATAGACGTAGTCGAAATGGTCACGCGCTTCGACGGCGCGCAGCCGCTGGCCGAATGCCTGTTGCCAGATTCCAAGAAGGGTCTCCGACACGCGGGTGAAGCGCTGGGGGCCGTTCAGGCAGGTCAGGTTGGCCCAGTCCACGTTGGCCCA
The DNA here is from genome assembly GCF_031082295.1 of Humidesulfovibrio sp. Taxonomy (GTDB): domain Bacteria; phylum Desulfobacterota; class Desulfovibrionia; order Desulfovibrionales; family Desulfovibrionaceae; genus Humidesulfovibrio. Next base: position 166,528 of record NZ_JAVHLD010000001.1, on the reverse strand, counting down.
ATCGCCCACCGGAGCCCAGTCGATTGTCTGCGGCAGAGTCTGCCTGATCCACACAAGGCCGCCTTCCTGGCGCCACTGGAGCCCGTAGTGTTCGGCCCAGCCGTAGAGGTTGGCGAAGGCGTAGTCCGAGGTCACCTGAGGGCAGGCGCACAGCGCGGCCTTGTAGGCGTCCTGGTGTTTCAGGCAGATTGCTTCGAATTGTCCGCAGGTGCTCATTTACTGTTCCCGTTGCGTTTGCTGTTCATGGCGAAGCGCTGCCAGTCCCAGCGGGTGAAGATGTAGAAGAGGAGTCCGGCCTGGACAGCCTGGGAGGCCAGCATGGACATCCACACGCCAGTGGCCCGGCCCAGCACCAGGTGCCCGAGCACAAAGGCCAGGGGCAGGCGGATAAGCCAGGTGCCGGTGCCCATGCCGAGGAGATTGTACAACGTGGCTCCGGCCCCGCCAAGTGCTCCGGCCAGAATCATTGTGGTCAGCGTGAAGGGGATCGCCAGCATGTTCCAGGTCAGGTAATCGAGCGCCTGGGCCTTGACCTCGGCGTTTGGAGCCAGAAACCCGGTCACGGGCTCCAGCACTGTCCAGAGCAGCAGAGTGATGGCGCCGATGCCCACGAGCCCGATGCCCAGGATGCGCAACCCCACGCGGCGCGCCTCATCCGGCCTGCCCGCGCCCAGGAAATGCCCCACAAGGATGCTGGCCGTCAGGTTCAGGGCAAAGGCGGGCAGGAACAGCAAGGCCTCGATGCGCGCGCCCGCGGCCATGCCGGCCAAGGCCATGACGCTGCCCTCCGGCAGGCTGGCGGTGATGGCGAACAGCACCAGGTATCCGGAATGCCAGACGATTTGCATGAGTCCGGCGGGCCAGGCCACCTTGAAGAGATAGGGGTAGGCGCATTTCACCCAGCGCCAGGGCGCAAAGATCTGCCGACGCAGGGTGCCGTCGCGGCGCAGCATGTACAGCCCGAAGATCGCGCCCATGCTGATGGACCAGAAGGTGGCCCAGACCACGCCCTTGACCCCCAGGCGCGGCAGGCCGAACCAGCCCAGGCCAAAGCCAAGGTCGCACAGGGTGTTCACCGCGGTGACGAGGATCATGGCGTAGAGCGGCACCATGACCTTCTGGCGCGAGCGGAACACGGCGTTCTGCACGATGAGCATGTAGTAGGGCGGCAGGGCGAAGAGAAACACTTCCAGCACGTATTCCGTGAGCGGCGCGATGTCCTGCGGCACTTGGAGCAGGCGCACGAACAGTCCTTTCGCGGGCAGGCCCAGCAGGGGGAAAATGAGCCCGAAGACCGCTGCCACCAGCAGGCATAGGCCGATGTAGCGCTCGGCGCGGAGTAACTTGCCCGCGCCAAGGGATTGGCTGATGGCCGCCACGCCGCCGCTTGCCACTGCCGTGGCGATGACGAGGAAGAAGAACAGGGACTGGGTGATGATGCCAAGCGCGGCCTGGAGGCGGTGGTCGATCTGCCCGGCAACCCAGACGTCCACAAAGCCGATGAGGAAGTGGAAGACCATCATCAGCACCTGGGGCCAGGACAACGTCCAGATGAGGCGGGTGCTGCTTGTGCTGGTGTCGAGCTGCATGGGTTCCGGCTTGTTTGAAGTGGCGGCGCTGGGCAAAGCGCGAAGAGCTATTGTAGGCACGAATCGCCCGCTGCCAAGGGGCTTGTGGAAATTTCTTTACCTGACCATGGAGTTATGCTCTATTTGGTACAACAAACATCGTACCCGCGCACACTAGGCCCGGAGGGAGACAATGAAGCGCAAGACCCCGCCCGCAGAGCAATCGAAGCGCCCAGGCAAGCCCATGCTGCGCGTCCACCTCTGGCTGGAGTCCGAAGACGGCATGCTCTTCGGCATGGGGCGTGCGCAACTGCTTGAAATGGTGGCCCTGCTCGGATCGTTGAACCAGGCCGCCAAGGCCCTGGGCATGAGCTACCGAGCGGCATGGGGGCGCATCAAGCGCACCGAGGAGGCCCTGGGCGAAAAGCTGCTGGTTCAGGCTAGCGGCCGCAAGGGCTATGAACTGACTCCGCTGGCCAGCGACCTGGTGCGCGAGTTCGCCGCCTGGCACAGCGAGGTCGAGGAATTCGCCCTCAAGTGCGTCCGTCGGCGTCTGCCCTGGGACATCAAGGGCTTTTCCCTCCAGCCCACCGGCCAAGCCGTGGACGCGCCCAAGGAGCCTGACCGCTAAGCCTCCCCGCCGAGTCGGGCCACGTCGCAAAAAAAACAAAAGGGGCTGCCTCCGGCGTCCGGCGTTATGCCTTTGACGCCAGGGGCAGCCCCGTTGTGTTGCTATGGTCTAACGGCGCGGGCCACGGTCACGGCCGCCACGGTCGCCGCCACGTCCGCGGTCACGGTCGCCGCCACGTCCGCCACGGTCGCCCTCGCGGGAGGGCGGACGGCGGAACTCGTCGAGGTTGACCTCCTGGCCGGCCTGCTCCATGAGCCAGGCCTTGCGCGACAGGCGGATGCGGCCGTTGGCCTCAAGCTCGATGACCTTGACCCAGACTTCCTGGCCAAGCTGCAGCAGGTCTTCCACGCGTTCCACGCGCTCCACGTCCATCTGGGACACGTGCAGCATGCCTTCGGCTCCGGGGAGGATCTCCACCAGGGCGCCGACTTCCAGGATCTTGCGCACGGTGCCAAGGTAGTTGCGGCCCGGCTCCGGGGTCTGGTCGTAGTACATGACCATGGCCTTGGCCTTCTTCAGGCTCTCGCTGGTGGGGGCGAAGATGGCCACCTTGCCGGAGTCCTCGATGTCGATGGACGCGCCGGTCTCGGCGGTGATGGCCTTGATGTTCTTGCCGCCGGGTCCGATGACGCTGCGGATCTTCTCGGGGTTGATGAACACGACCTCCATCTGCGGGGCCAGCTCGGAGAGTTGCGGGCGCGGAGCGTCGAGGCACATGGCCATGTGCTCCAGAATGTGCTTGCGGGCGTCGCGGCTCTGGGCCAGGGCGCGGCGCAGCACGTCGTAGGGGATGCCGCTCATGATCTTGATGTCCATCTGGATGCCGGTGATGCCGCGGGCGCTTCCGGCCACCTTGAAGTCCATGTCGCCCAGGGCGTCCTCGTCTCCGAGAATGTCGGTCAGGACGATGTACTCGTCGCCTTCCTTCATGAGGCCCATGGCGATGCCGGCCACGGGCTCGGTGATGGGCACGCCCGCGTCCATGAGCGCGAGGCTCGCGCCGCAGATGGTGGCCATGGAGGAGGAACCGTTGGAGTCCATGACCTCAGAGACCACGCGCAGGGTGAAGGGGAAGTCGTCGGGGTTCGGCAGGACCGGCAGCATGGAGCGCTCGGCCAGGGCGCCGTGGCCGATGTCGCGGCGGCTGGGGCCGCGCAGGATGCGCACTTCGCCCACGCAGTAGGGCGGGAAGTTGTAGTGCAGCATGAAGCGCTTGGTGTCCTCGCCGACCAGGGTCTCGATGCGCTGCTCGTCGCGGGAGCTGCCCAGGGTGACGACGGCCAGGGCCGTGGTCTCGCCGCGGGTGAACAGGGCCGAGCCGTGGGTCATGGGCAGGGTGCCCGCCTCAATGGACAGGGGGCGCACGGTGGTGGTGTCGCGGCCGTCGATGCGGATCTTTTCGGCCCGCACGCGCTCGCGCACGATCTTCTTTTCCAGGGTGCCGACGATGTTGCCGGCCTGGCGCAGAGCCTCGGAGTCATCGGGGAACTTGGCGGCCACGGCTTCCATGGCCAGATCCTTGGCCTTGGCCTTGGCTTCGCGGCGCGGCCCCTTCTCGATCATGGCGAAGGCGGCCTTGAGGCCCGGGGTGGCAATCTCCTCGACGACGGCCTGCACGGCTTCGTCGACAACGGGGGCCACCACTTCGATCTTGGGCTTGCCCACCATGTTGCGCAGCTCGTCCTGGATGTCGAACATGGGGGTGAGCTGCTTGTGAGCCCATTCCAGAGCGTCGACCACCAGCTCTTCGCTCACGAACTCGGCGCCGCCCTCGACCATGACGATGGCCTCGCGGGTGGCGGCGAAGATGAGGTTCAGCTTGCTCTCGTTGGCGATCTGCTTGTAGCTCGGGAACAGCACGAACTCGCCGTTCACGTAGCCCACGCGGGCGCCGCAGATGGGGCCTTCGAAGGGCATGGGCGAGAGGTGCAGCGCGGCCGAGGCGCCGGTGATGGCGAGCACGTCCGGGTTGATGGTGTCATCGGCGGAGAGCACCGTGGCGATGATCTGCACCTCGTCGCGGAAGCCCTTCTTGAACATGGGGCGGATGGGGCGGTCGATGAGGCGGGAGACGAGGGTCTCGCGCTCGCTCGGGCGGCCGATCTCGCGGCGGAAGTAGCTGCCGGGGATGCGGCCTGCGGCGTAGGACATCTCCTGGTAGTTGACGGTCAGCGGGAAGAAGCCGCGGTCGACTTCCAGGTGCTGGTTCACGGCCGTGACGTGCACGACGGTGCCGCCGCACTGGACCCAGACCGCGCCGCTGGCCTGTTTGGCCATCTTGCCGGTCTCCATGATGATCTCAAGGTTGCCGCACTTGGTGGTAAGGCGTGTGGGGGCAAAGGGTAATAGCATTGAAACTCCTACTGTGTTGCCGCCCTGACGCTGCTCATGCCCGGAAAATTAGCCGGCTTGGGGAAGGGCTGTTGCGCGTATTGTCCCGGTCTGGCGACCGGGTACCCGCAAAAACGCTTTCCGCAGCCAACTAAAAGGGGGGCGGGGATTGAGTCCTGCGTCATGGGCGAGTTTAGGCGGACGCGACGTTCGCGCCCGTAGCTGTTGGTCCGCCAGGGCGGAGGCGCAAGGCCCCCGCCCGGACGGGTCGTTTTCTCGGTCCTACTTGCGAAGACCCAGGCGATCGATGAGATCGCGGTAGCGCTGGATGTCTTTGCCCTTCAGGTACTTCAGAAGCTTCCTGCGCTGGCCGACCATGCGCAGCAGGCCGGTCTTGGAGTGGAAGTCCTTCTTGTGCACCTTGAAGTGCTCGGTGAGGTAGGTGATGCGCTCGGTCAAAAGCGCAACCTGGACCTCCGGGGAGCCCGTGTCGCCATCGTGGGTCTTGTAATCCTCAATGACTTTGGTCTTTCCATCAGGCGTCATAACCACAGCCGTATCCTCCTCTGCCGGATGCCGATCTTTGCGGAATCCGGGTTGTGCCGGGAGCTTCCCAGTTCAGGCCGTTGCGGTGTCGTCTTGCCACAGTCCACGCAGTATCATCCAGCGCAGCATGCCGTCCTTGGGTACCGCCTGCGCCAGCGCAACAGGATCGCCGCTCTCGTCGACCAGCATGACGTGCTCATCGGGATCGCCGAGGAGATCGTCGCCGCTTGGTCCGCCCACCGGAAGCCAGGCCCCGTTTTTCACGAGTGCCGCCAGGGTGGGGGAGAGCGCGATGGTGCGCCAGTGCGGGAGCATCTTGCCAAGCGGTATGACCCGCTCGCTCAAGCGCTCCGGCTCGCCAAGAACCGCATCCAGGCTGTGGGCGTCCGCGAGTCCGAAGGGCTCGCAGGCTTCCCGCGTGAGCTGGGCCAGGGCTGCACCGCAACCTAGCCGTATCCCCAAGCTGTGGACCAGGGATCGAATGTACGTGCCTGCCTGGCAACGCACCCTGAACCTTGCTGTGGGAAACTCAATTTCCAGCGGTTCGACCTCGTGTATCTCGATGCTTTTCTCTTTGACCGGCACTTCCTCACCCTTGCGGGCGAGTTCGTACAGGGGCTTGCCCTGATGCTTGGCCGCAGAGTACGCGGGCACTTCCTGTTCCGTGAGGTCCTTCCAGGACAGGATCGCCTTGCGCACATCTTCTTGCGAAACATTGTCGAGCGGCGCCTCGGCCACCACCGCCCCTTCCATATCATAGGTGTCGGTGGTCACGCCCAGTCGCATCTGCCCGGAGTAGACCTTGTTGCCGCTGGTCAGGTACCCGGCCATCTTGGTGCCCCGGCCCAATAGCACCAGGAGGACGCCCTCCGCAAGGGGGTCCAGGGTGCCGGCGTGGCCGATTTTGCCCTGCCCCAACCCGTGCTTGATGCTGTTCAGGCATCCGGCCGAGGTCGGGCCGCTGGGCTTGTAGAGCACCAGCAGGCCGTCCAGCTGGTTCTCGCTGCGCTTGCGGCGTCTGCCCATGCTCTACACCAGGCCCAGGCTTTCGCCAAGTGCCTCGATGAGGCGTTCCTTGGCGGTCTGGATGTCGGCGGAGATGGTGCCGCCAGCGGCGTTCCTGTGTCCGCCGCCGTCAAACAGCGCGGCGACGACCTGGACGTTGTCCTTTCCGGTGGAGCGGATGCTGAACTTGTAGGAGCCGTCCGGCTCCTCGCGCAGGATGACCGCGGCCCGCGCGCCACGCAGGCGGCGCAGGAAGTTGACGATCTCTTCGCAGTCTGCGGGGGTGGTGTCCGTGCGCGACATCATGGCCCGGGTGACGAAGCCCACGGCGACCTGCCCGCCAAAATACAGTTCGGTGGTGGCGAAGGACTCGCCCCACAGCCGGAAGCGGTTGATGCTCCACTGGTTGCGGATCTTTGCGTTGACCAGGCCGGGGTTGAGTCCCAGGCGGATGAGCCGCGCGGCAAGCTCCATGACGCTGGGCGTGGTGCTGTCAAAGGTGAAGAAGCCGGTGTCCGTGACGATGCCGAGGTAGATGGCCTCGGCCAGGGGGCCCACAAGGGGCACTTCGAGTTCGTCGGCCAGGTCGGCGATCATGGCCGCCACGGCGGGATAGGTCTCGTCCACCCAGTTGAACTGCCCGAACATGGGGTTGCCCAGGTGATGGTCCACGTTGGCCATGGGCCGCGTGCCCATGATGCGGAAGAGCTCCTCGCCCACGCGATGCTGGGTGCCGCAGTCGAGCACGAAAATCCAGTTGGCCTCGCAGCCGACAAGGGAATTGTGGATGGGGCCGGGCATATCCAGCCAGTCGAACTGCTTCGGCATGCCGGAACGGTTGTACAGGACGACCTCCTTGCCCATGTGCGCAAGGATGTGTCCGAGGGCGACGGTGGAGCCGATGGCGTCGCCGTCCGGGTTCGCGTGCGACGAAACCAGGAAGCGGTCCGATCTGCGGATGAGGTCAGCTATCTTGGAGACCGGGCTTTGCATACACCATGTCCTCAAGGAAGTCGTCGTGGGCGAAACGAAGGTCCGGCAGGGAGCGCATGTCCAGCCGCCTGGCAAGCCCGGAACGCAGGAAGCCCTTGGCCTTCTGCAGTCCATCGAGGGCCTGTTTGCGGCGTTCCTCGCCGCCGCCGACAGTGAAGGTCACCAGGGCGATCTTCAGGTCGGCGTTCAGCTTGACGCCGGTGAGGCTGACAAGTTCCAGGCGCGGGTCGGAGACTTCCTCCAGGAGCATGTTGGCCAGCTCCCGCAGGATGAGGTCGGCCAGCCGGATGGACCGTCTGCTGCCTGCGCTCTTCATCTATGCCTCCCCGCTGCTGCTGAACACTTCGGTGTCGCAACGCACAAGTTCCACCGGCGAGATGGCCTCGACCATGGCCAGGGCCTTTGCCAGGCTGCTCTCCACCCGGGCCGTCTCTCCGGACACCGTGACCACGGCCAGCACCAGCTTCTGGTGGGCCTCCTGCGCCTCGACTTCGCTCACCGCCACATTGAAGGTGTTGCGCAGCTTCTGCTTCAGGCTCTGGGCCACCTGGCGCTTGCCTTTCAGCGAGTCGTTGCCGTGCAGGCGAAACTCAAGGGTCATCACGCCGATGATCATGCCCGCCTGCACTCAGTCATAGCCCCGCCGCGCCCCCTAGTCGAGGGTTCTGGCGACTTCCTTGGTCTCAAAGGCCTCGATGACGTCGCCGATCTTGATGTCGTTGAAGTTCTCCAGGCCGACACCGCATTCGTAGCCCTTGGCCACTTCCTTGGCGTCGTCCTTGAAGCGCTTGAGCGAGCTTAAGCTGCCGGTGTAGATGACCACGCCGTCGCGCAGCAGGCGGACCTTGGCCGAGCGGGTGAGCTTGCCGTCCACAACGCCGCAGCCGGCGACCATGCCGACCTTGGGCACGCTGAAGGTCTCGCGCACCTCGGCCTGGCCCAGGTACACTTCCTGGATGTCCGGGGTGAGCATGCCGCTCATGGCGTCCTTGATCTCGCCCACGAGCTTGTAGATGATGTCGTAGAAGCGGATCTCCACGTGCTCGCTGTCGGCCATGTCCTTGACCTTGGCCGTCGGGCGCACGTTGAAGCCGATGATGATGGCCTGGGAGGCCGAGGCCAGCAGGATGTCGGATTCGGTGAGACCGCCGGTGGCGCCGTGCACCACCTGGATCTTGACCTCTTCGGTGGAGAGCTTGTTCAGCGCCTCGGTGATGGCCTCAAGGGAGCCCTGCACGTCGGCCTTGAGCACGAGGTTCAGGTTCTTGGCCTCGTTGGCGGGCTTGGACAGCAGGAAGGACTCGAGGGTCACCTTGCTCTTGCCCACGAGGTCCTTCTCGCGCTGCTTGGCCATGCGGGTCTCGGCGATCTTGCGGGCGACCTTGTCGTCGGCCACGACCACGAACTCGTCGCCGGCCTCGGGCACGACGTCAAAGCCCTGGATCTCCACCGGGATGGCGGGACCGGCCTGCTTGATCTTGCGGCCCTGGTCATTGAACATGGCGCGGACCTTGCCGTGCACGGTGCCGCAGACAAAGGCGTCGCCGGTCTTGAGGGTGCCTTCCTGAATGAGCATGGTGCCCAGGGGGCCGCGGCCCTTGTCGAGCTTGGCCTCGACGATGTGGCCGCGCGCGGGCTTGCTCGGGTTGGCCTTGAGCTCCATGACTTCGGCCTGCAGCAGGATCATTTCCAGCAGCTCGTCCAGGCCGATGCGCTGCTTGGCGGACACGTTGGCGAAGATGGTGGTGCCGCCCCAGTCTTCCGGCACGAGGTCGAACTCGGCCAGCTCGCGCTTCACGCGGTCGGGGTTGGCGCCTTCCTTGTCGATCTTGTTCACGGCGACGACGATGGGCACGCCTGCGGCCTTGGCGTGGTTCACGGCTTCGCGGGTCTGGTCCATGACGCCGTCGTCCGCGGCGACCACGAGCACGACGATGTCCGTGACCTGGGCGCCGCGAGCGCGCATTGTGGTGAAGGCTTCGTGGCCGGGCGTGTCGAGGAACACGACCTCGCCGCGGTTGGTGGTGACGTGGTACGCGCCGATGTGCTGGGTGATGCCGCCCGCTTCGCCGGAGGCGATGCTGGTCATGCGGATGGCGTCAAGCAGCGAGGTCTTGCCGTGGTCGACGTGGCCCATGATGGTGACCACGGGCGGGCGCGGCTTCAAGTCCTCGAGCGTGTCCGGGGCTCCGGCGGCCAGGAATTCCTGCTCGTCGAAGGAGACGTTCTCCACCTCATGCCCGAACTCGCTGGCGAGCAGGGTGGCGGTGTCCATGTCCAGGGCCTGGTTTATGGTGGCCATGACGCCCATGGAGAACAGGGCCTTGATGATGGCCTGGGCCTTGATGCCCATCTGGTGCGCCAGGTCGGAGAGGCGAATGTGCTCGTCGATGCGGATCTTGCGCTTTCCGACGGGCTTGATCTCCTCGCGCTGCTCCTGTCCGCCGCGGTGCTTCTTGCCACGGCGCGAAGACTTGAGGCGCATGGGCGACTCGCCGTCCTCGGAGACAACCGGCGCAGGGGCGAAGCTGGGCTTCTTTTTTGCTGCCGCGCCAGCGGCCTTGCGGCGATCCTCCTCGCTGCCGCCGGAGGAGAATTCCACCACGCGGTGCGGCTTTCTGCGGGAGCGCTCGTCACCTTCCTTGGGAGGAGCCACGGGCGCGATGCCGGGGCCGCCAGCGCCGACCGGAGGACGGCCATAGCTGCTGCCGGGGGCGCTGCTGCTGGGGCGAGGGGCGTAGCCGCCGCCACCGGGGCGCGGGGCATAGCCGCCAGGTCCGGCAGGACGCTGCCCACCGGGAGCTCCGCCGCCGCCAGCGCCGCCGTAGCCTCCGCCACGGGGGCCGTCCTGCTGCGGACGCGCTCCACCGGGATGCGGGGTGTAGGGGCGGGCGCCGCCGTCGTGTCCGGCGGAGAATTCTGGGCGCCTCGAGGGAGACTGGGGCTGAGCCTGCGACGGCGGAACGCTGCCGGGCTCGGGCCTGGAAATGATGCGCACCTGAGGCGCGGCGGGCACAATGACCTCGCGCTTGGGCTTGCGTTTCTTCTTGCCGTCCTCGTCGAGCTCGTCGGCCTGGGATGCCTCGGCTTCAGCCGGGGCCTCGGCGGCGGGAGCCTCGGCCTTGTCGGCCTGAACCGGCTCGGTCGTGGACGCGGGAGCCTCGTCGGACTTGGCGGCCTTGGCTTCGGGCTTAGCCTCTGCCTCGGTCTTCTCGGCGGGCTGTTCAGCCTTGGCCTCCGCGACAACGGGAGCGGATTCCGCCACAGGCGCTTCGACGACTTCCACCACAGGCTCGGGCTGAGGCTTGGACACGATTCTGGCGCCCTGGGGCTCGGCCTTTGGTTCCGGAACCACGGCGGCGGCTTCAGGAGCGGGCTCGGCCTTGGCTTTGGCCTGCGCCTCTTCGGCAGGGGAGACCTTGCGGCTGATGATGCGCGCGGGCTTGTCCTCGGGCTTCTCGGCAGCCTCGGCAACGCGGCGGGCTTTCAGGGCTTCCTGGGCCGGCTCAGCGGCCTGCGCCGAAATGGCCGGAGCCTCGTCCTTGGCAGGTGCTTCGGAGGGCTTCGCAGCAGGCTTGACCGCTTCTTCCTTCGCGGAAGCATCGGCGTCCGCCAGGGGCTTCGCCGCCGGGGCTTTGGACGCCTGGGCGCCCGGCCTCGATTTGCGGCTGCGCACGATGACGTCGCCCACTTCGCGGCGCACAACCTCGGTCTTGACGGCTGGCTGGCCGCGCAAAGATTGACGGAGGCGTTCCGCCTCGTCGTCCTCCAGGGTGCTCATGAAGCTTTTGACCTGGATGTCCATGTCCCGCAGATTCTGCAGGATCTCCTTGTGGCCGATGCCAAGTTCGGCCGCCAGGTCCTTCACCTTGAGCTTTGTCACCATTCATGTTCCCCTTGTTAACGCTTCTTCCGCCCGTCGCCTCGGCGGAGAAATCTCTCGCGGCACTCTGGTCTGTCGCAAACGTACAGCCCTCTTCCGGGCATCCTGCGCCGGGGATCGGGCACAAACCCGTTCCCCGCTTCCTGTTCCTCTGAGGCCTTAACCGCCCGGACATGCCGGAGCAGCTGGTCTTGCGGCAGGCGCTGTCTGCAGATGCAGCACATGCGCACCGGCCCGCAGGCGTCCTTGTCCTGCCCGCTGGCGGACATGGGCCCCGCCTATTCGGCTCCGGGTTCTTCCGGCGCCTTTTGCTCATCCGCGGGCGCAAGGCCCAGGATGTTGATGGCCGCGCGCATGTCGCGGATCCTCTCCGGGGTCATGCCCGCCACGGTGAGCAGCAGCTCTTCGCTGGCGGAAACCAGCTGCGCGGTGGTCTCGATGCCGGCGGCGAAGAAGGCCTCCATGGGCACCTCGGCCACGCTGGCAAGCTGATCCATGCCCTTCTTGTCGGCATTGAGTTCGCCGTAGCGGCTCTCGGTGAAGATGTCGATCTTCCAGCCAAGGAGCTGCGCGGCCAGCTTCACGTTCTGGCCCTTGCGGCCGATGGCCAGGGTCAGCTGGTCGTCGGGCACCACGACCTCGAGGGTCTTTTCCTCGTCGTCGACCATGATGCGGCTGATGACGGCGGGAGACAGGGCGTTCTGCGCGTACATGGCGATGTCCGGGCTCCAGACCACGATGTCGATGCGCTCGCCCTTGAGCTCCTGCACGATATTCTGGATGCGCGAGCCGCGGATGCCGACGCAGGCGCCCACGGGATCCACGTCGCGGTCGCGGGAGCTGACGGCGACCTTGGCGCGCAGGCCGGGGTCGCGTGCCACGCCCATGATCTTGACGGTGGAGTCGAAGACCTCGGGCACTTCGCGGGCGAAGAGCGCGCCCATGTAGTCGGGGTGCGAGCGGGAGACCACGATCTGCGGTCCGCGCGACTCCTTCTGGACTTCGATGATGTAGGCCTGGATGCGGTCGCCGCGCTTGTAGCGTTCGCGCGGGATCTGTTCGTCCTTGGGCAGGAGCGCCTCGGTGCGGCCGAGGTTGATGATCCAGCCGGTGCGGTCGCGGCGCTGGACGATGCCGGAGACGATCTCGCCCTTGCGCTCGCGGTATTCCTCGTAAATGATTTCCTGCTCGGCGTCGCGCATGCGCTGGATGATGACCTGCTTGGCGCTCTGCGCGGCGATGCGGCCCAGATCCTCGATCTTGACCCGGAAGCCCATCTCGTCGTCGAGATTGATGTTGGGATCGTGCTCCCGCGCTTCCTCAAGGGTGATCTCGCTGATGGGGTCGTTGATTTTGCTGACCACGACCTTGAACTGGTAGACCTGGATTTCGCCCAGTTCCTCGTTGAAGGTCACTTCGATGTCCATCTGGTCGCCGTATTTGCGGGCCACGGAGGACCGGACGGCTTCTTCCAGGGTGTCGATGAGCAGGTCGCGGTCGATGCCGCGATCCTTGCTGATCTGGTCAATGGTCTTTTTCAGTTCCGAGCTCATGGCGCTCCCTCCGTTGCGGCCCTTTGTCCGGCTTCAAGAGCCGGTGGCCTGGGCGTGAGATTCTGTCGTCTGCTTCCGCCGCCTGCGAAGGCCCATTCCGGGCCGCGCCGGGCTGGCGGGGGATGAAACACGTTTTGGGCGCCAGCCTTTACGCGGCGGCGCCTGGAAATTCATGCACGAGATGTGCGATCTTCACGTGCGGCCACATGATGCGGATGCGCACGTCGTTTTCGTCCACCACAAAGGCGTCGGCCCCGACCTCGGCGAGGATGCCGCGAAGGTGGCGGCGTCCGTCCTGGGGCTGGTGCAGGCGCACGTCCACCGTGTGGCCGATGTAGGCCTCAAGCTGCTCCGTGTTGAAGAAGCGGCGCTCAAGCCCGGGGGAGGAAACCTCCAGCACGTAGGCGCCGGGAACGGCGTCCTCGGCTTCAAGCACGGTGCCTAGGTGGCGGCTCACCTTGGCGCACATGGCGATGGTCACGCCGGTGCGCTGCTCCTGCCCATCCAGCCCGGCCTCGCCTTCGCCTTCGGTCTGCATTGGCGGCTCGGCAGGGCCGGTCGTCGCGGGGGCGTCAATGTAGACGCGGACCACCATGCGGCTGCCCGCCGAGGCGAATTCAACGCCCCAGAGCTCGACCCCAAGGGTGCGCACCGCCGGTCCGATGATCCCGGTGAGCCGTTCTGCAAGGGGTGTCTTTGTCATGCCGCGTGTCTCCGTTCCCGGTTCCTGAAAACAAAAAAGTGGACCAAAAGGCCCACCATCTCTCGAGGAACCGACGAGGTTCAGGCGGTCAAATCCTTGAGGCCATGGAGCGGGTGACGAGGATCGAACTCGCAACACCGAGCTTGGGAAGCTCGTACTCTACCGTTGAGCTACACCCGCCCGCACGGCCTATCTAGTCGGGCGTTATGCCATTGTCAACGGAAAAGCATCTCCTGGCAAGTATTTCTTCGAACCGCGACGGGCGCTCATTTTTCCACGCCAGCGCCACCTGCCGGACGTCTTGCGGAGGGGGTGTCGGCGTGAATGGTGGCCCGCTCTTTGCATGAATGCTGGCAGCACAGGAGGAAACCATGCGCGAAAGCATGTACAGCGCTCTCTTCGGAGCCATGACAAACGAGCATCGGCTTGATGTAATCGCCAACAATCTGGCGAACGTGAGCACCAACGGGTACAAGAAGGACAACTACGCCTTCCAGGACACGTTCCAGCGCTTCGCCCACGATTACCTTGTTGACGCCAAGCCCTACGTGCGCGCCCCGGACTTCTGGCCCAAGCCCTACATCCAGGCCCGCACCAGAATGGGCGGACAGTATTCCGACATGGCCCAGGGCAGCATCCAGGTGACGGGAAACCCGCTGGACATGGCACTGACGGGCGAAGGCTTCTTCAAGGTGCGCACCCCGGATGGCGACTTTATGACGCGAAACGGAAGCTTTCAGCTTTCAGCCGACGGTCGCCTCATCACCGAGCAGGGCTTTGAGGTCCTGAGTGGCGGCAGCTCTGTCACCCTCCCGCGCGACAACAACATCCAGGTCGACGCCAACGGCATCATCCGCGCCGACGGCAACCAAGTGGCTGTGCTCGACCTGGTGAACGTGTCCGATCCCAAGGGGTTGGAGAAGTATGGACAGAACCTCTACCGCATCCGCAAGGGCAGCAGGGCTACGGAAACGCCTGCGGAAAACGTGCAGGTGCAGCAGGGGTACCTGGAGAAATCGAACGTGGAGATCGTGGGCGAGATGGTGAACATGATGGAGGCCCAGAGGGCCTTTGAGATCAACCAGAAGCTCATGACCACCACCGACAGCATGGAATCCCTCGTCATCAACAAGGTCGGCAACGTCGGCTAGAACGCAGACGTCTCAGGAGGAATAAGATTATGATGCGCTCACTTTGGACCGCCGCCACGGGAATGGTCGCCCAGCAGACCCACATCGACGTGCTCTCGAACAACCTGGCCAACGTGAACACCACGGGCTTCAAGAAAAGCCGGGCCGAGTTCGAGGATCTCATGTACCAGACCATGAGCATCGCCGGAACCCTGAACGAGGGCGGCAACCGCCTGCCCACCGGCTTCCAGGTCGGCATGGGCGTGCGCCCGGTGACGGTGCACAAGTTCTTCTCGCAGGGCGCCTTCCAGAACACCGGCAACCAGCTGGACATCTCCATTGAGGGGCAGGGGTTCTTCAAGCTCAACCAGAACGGCAACGACGTTTACACCCGCGCGGGCAACTTCAAGCTCGACGAGAACGGGCGCATCGTCAACGCCAACGGCTACCCCCTGCAGCCGGAATTCACCGTCCCCACCGGCACGGCCACTCTCGTCATCACTGAAAAGGGCCACATCTCGGCCATGGACAAGGCCGGAACCGAATTGGCCGGGGCGGACATCACCATCTACAACTTCGCCAACCCCGCCGGACTGAACGCCCAGGGCCGCAACCTCTACACAGAGACCGACGGCAGCGGCGCGGCAACCTCCGGCATCCCCGGCGACACCAACTTCGGCACCTTGGCCCAGGGCTTCCTTGAAGGCTCAAACGTCGAGATGATCGACGAAATGGTCGGACTCATCACCGGTCAGCGCGCCTATGAAGTGAACTCCAAGGCCCTGACCACCTCGGACACCATGCTCCAGACCGCCATCAACGTGAAGCGCTAGGACTGATGAGGGGAGGGCGGATCATGTACTGCGCACAAGAGCACCACCGGCTGGACGGACGAGCCAACCGTTGCCGTTCGGCGCGCGCAGGGGCGGTAGTCCTGGCGGTCGTGGCGTTTGCCATGCTGCTTCTCTACGCCAGCGCCGCCAGTGCGGAAAATGGCGCGGCTTGGCGCATCCAGGTACGCAACGCCGCCTGTGTCGCAGGCCCCACCGTGCACCTGGGCGAGATAGCCGATGCCACCCCGGACGCCCCCGCAGCGCTCTGGAAAGAACTCGCCATGAAGCCGCTGTGGGCCTCGCCGGAACGAGCCGGGCACCAGACCGCTCTCTCCCGCGAGCGCCTTGCGGCCATGCTCCGCCACTATCTTGGCGATGCCGCGCCCAAGCTTGTGCTGCCCGCGCAACTCGTTGTGCAGCGCGGGGGCAGGGCGGTTGACGGCGCGACCTTGCAGCGCATGGGCGTTGATTTTTTGACGCAGCGCGCCTCCGGCCTGCGCGGCGAGATCGAAATCACCGACCTGCGCGCCCCCGACTATGTGTTTCTTCCGCACGCGGGCGATCACCTGAACCTGCTCATGAACGAGGCCGTGCGCCCCGGACGCAACAACCTGCTCTACGAGGTCGTGTCCGGCGAGGGCAAGAGCACTCGCCGCTTTGCCGCATCGGCCTTCGTGAACGTCTGGCGGGCCGTGGCCTGCGCCACCAAGCCCATCAACCGACTGGAGCTTGTGACTCCGGACATGGTGACCTTCCAGCGCAAGAACATGGCCTATTACCAGAACGCCTGGGACGGCACGGGCGGCCCCTGGCGCGTGGCCCGCAGCGTCGGCACGAACCAGGTCATCACGGTCGAGAGCATCGAGCCCGTGCCGGTCATCGCCCGGGGCGAAAAGGTGAACCTTGTCTACGAAGGCAACAACATCCGGCTGTCGGTGAAGGCCGAGGCCCTGGCCGACGCGGGTATCGGTCAGAAGCTTCAGGTACGCAATGTGCAAAGCAACAGAAAGATCACTGGAACAGTGCTGGACGCCGAGACCGTGGTGGTCCGCTAGCCCGTTCCCTCCTTACTATAAGGATACGACCATGAAGAAGCTCATCCCCACCCTGGCCTTGGCGACGGTTCTGTTTGGCTGCGCCACCCAGAACAGGCCCATGCCGGAGCCCATCCTGACGAACCCCAACTCTGTTGAGGCTGAGCCGGTGAACAACCCGGGTTCGCTCTTCGAGGCCGGGCAGTCGGATTTTCTCTTCGATGACAACCGGGCCAACAAGGTGGGCGACATCGTCATGGTCCTCGTGACGGAGACCACCAACGGCAAGAACAAGTCCGACACCACGGCACAGAAGTCGAACACCAACACGTACGGCATCACTGCGCTGCCAAACACCGGCATCTACGGCACGCTGAACAAGGTCGTGCCCGGCGTGACCGGCGTGGGCAGCCCGCAGGTGGGCGCCAGCAGCGTGAGCAATTTCGTCAGCAGCGGCGAAACCAAGCAGGAAACCTCGCTGACCACCACCGTGGCCGCACGCGTCATACGGATGCTGCCCGGCAAGGTGATGCAGGTCGAGGGCGCGCGCCAGATCCGCATCAACGCGGAGACCCAGATCCTGGTCGTTCGCGGTCTTGTGCGCCAGCGCGACATCGACTCCAAGAACACCGTGCTGTCCTCGGCCCTGGCCGACGCCAAGATCGAGGTCTACGGGCAGGGCATGCTCACCGACAAGCAGC
This sequence comes from Humidesulfovibrio sp., assembly GCF_031082295.1. Taxonomy (GTDB): domain Bacteria; phylum Desulfobacterota; class Desulfovibrionia; order Desulfovibrionales; family Desulfovibrionaceae; genus Humidesulfovibrio. Next base: position 149,617 of record NZ_JAVHLD010000001.1, on the reverse strand, counting down.
GCGCGGGCTGGCTGTCCAGATTGCTCGACAACGTCTGGCCTTTCTAGCCCAGGCATCAACGGGAGACGAACATGATTTACGACGCACGCACTCACAACAGCCGCAAGGAACTGGCCCGGAACCTGGCCCTGATCCTGCTCTGCCTGGCGGTGCTCATCATCGCCGGGGCGGCCCCGGCCCGCGCCGTGCGCCTGAAGGACATCGCCAGCTTCTCCGGCATGCGCAACAACGAGCTGGTGGGCTACGGCCTCGTGGTGGGCCTCTCCGGCACGGGCGACGGCACTTCGAACGAGTTCACCATCCGCTCCATGACCAACATGCTTGAGAAGATGGGCGTCAGCGTGAACCCGGCCAACCTGAAGCCCAAGAACACCGCAGCGGTCATGGTCACGGCCAAGATGCCCACCTCTGCGCGGCCCGGCTCGCCCATCGACGTCACCGTGTCCTCCGTGGGCGACGCCAAGAGCCTTTTGGGAGGTGTGCTGCTCATCACGCCCCTGCGCGGGCTCGACGGCCGCGTCTACGCCGTGGCCCAGGGCTCCATGACCCTTGGCGGCTATTCGGCGGAAGGCCAGGCCGCAACCAGCCAGAAGAACATCACCACCGTGGGCCACATCCCCAACGGCGCCACCGTGGAGCGCGAAGTGGCCTTCCAGTTCAACAAGCAGGAAGGGCTGACCATCAATTTGGGCGGCACGCCGGACTTCGGCACGGTCATGCAGGTGGTGAACCGCATCAACGCCTCCGTGGGCGGAAACATGGCCAAGGCCATGGACGGCGCCACCATTCAGCTGACCATCCCCCCGAGGTTCCAGAACAACCTTGTGCCGCTCATGGCGTCGCTCGAAAACCTGGATATCTCGCCTGATTCCCGCGCCAAGGTGGTGGTGGACGAAAAGACCGGCACCGTGGTCCTTGGCGGCAACGTGCGCCTCACCAGGGTCGCCGTGGCCCACGGCAACCTGCAGATCGTGGTTGCCGAGAGCCCCAACGTGAGCCAGCCCGGTGCCTTCTCCGGCGGCACCACCCAGGTGACTCCGAACTCCGACGTGAAGATCAAGGAGCAGAACAACCGCCTGCTGCTCATGGAGGGCGCGACCCTGCAGGAATTGGTGGACGGCCTGAACTCAGTGGGCGCGACCCCGCGCGACCTGATCTCCGTGCTGCGCAGTCTCAAGACTGCTGGCTCGCTGCACGCGGACCTGGAGGTACTCTAGCATGGATGTCGGAACAATGGACGCCGCGCTGGCGGCGAAGAAGGCTCAGGACAGCGAACTCGTCCAGCTCAAGACCCAGGTGGACCGCCTGCGCGGCGACCTGACTCCTGGCAAGTCGAAGGACAAGAAGCTTCGCGAGGCCTGCACGAACTTTGAGGCCGTGTTCATCGGCAAGCTCTGGGAGCAGATGCGCGCCACCGTGCCGAAGGGCGGATATCTGGAATCGCAGCAGTCGGAGATGTACCGCTCCATGTTCGACCGCGACTTCAGCGAAAAGCTGGCCAAGGATGGCGGCATCGGCCTGGGCGACATGCTCTACGGCCAGCTGAAGGGCAAGCTCAACAACTCCACCAAGGGCATCCAGGCCGATGGCGCCGCCTCTGTGCTGCCCGGCAAGGCGGTGGCGCCCCAGGCCGCTGCCGGTGAGTCCCAGGCCGCGTCCGCAGGTCTTGCCGCGGCAAAGCAGCTCAATCCGCTGCCGCAGCGCCCCCAGGCATCGGCGCCGGTTCGGCCAGCCTCGGTATCGGGCGAAGTCATGCCTGATGTCGAGGCCCTGGCCAAGCGCATTGAAGACGCCTACGACCGCCGGGCGCAGAACGCCGGCGGTGCGAACGCCTATGGCGCCGCAACTGGCAGCAGACTTGCAGTCATTGGCTAGAAGCCCTTCCGCTTCCCTTGGTCAGGATGCGGAAAAACATTGTAACCACTAAAATCACAGTAGATTTTGTACAGGGAGGAGGCCGGCATGCTGCAACTTATCCAGGCAAATTTGTCCCGTCAGGTTCGCGCGCTGGAACTTTTGTCCTCCTTGTTGGATGAAGAATTTGCCGCTCTCATGGGGCGCGCGCCGCAGGAAGTGAGCGTTCTTGAGCTCGCGGTGCAGGACCTGATGCGGCAGCTCATCGCTGAACGCCTGCAGCTTCGCCGCTTCATCGCCGCGGGCTACCCCGGCATGGAGCGCCTGCGCGACGTGATGGCCCAGCTTCCGGCCGAAGTCGCGGAGCAGATCACCACCGATTTGGCCGACCTGGACAGGACGGAACAGCTCTGCGCCATGCAGGCCGACAAGAACCGCCAGCTGGCCCTGGGCCTCTACGACCAGAGCATGCAGCTCCTGACGCACCTGCACAAGGCTATCCAGCCCCAGCGTTCCGACGTGTACGGCAAGCGCGGGCGCTTCACCAAGCCTCCGCAGGGCCAGGCAAGCTTCTTCAGCGGGAGGCTGTAAATGTTCGGCGCCAACTCCATCCTCGACATCGGGCGTAGCGGCCTCTTCGCTGCGCAGGCCGCCATTTCGGTGACGGGCGAGAACATCGCCAACGTCAGCACCGAGGGATACAGCCGCCGCACCGTCCGCTTCGACGAGGCCTACAACATCGACTTCATGCCCGGCCAGGTGGGCACGGGCGTCTGGGCCGGAGAAATCCAGCGCCACTTCGACCAGTACGTGGAGACCCAGTACTACGACCAGGCCACCATGCGCGACCGCTGGGACACGCTCTACACTCAGCTTCAGGGCGCCGAGAGCCTGTTCAACGAGTCCCAGGGCTACGGCCTGAGCTCCAGCCTCTCGTCGTTCTTCGACAAGTGGGAGAACATGACCGAGCGTCCTGAGGACTCGGGCAGCCGCACCCAGGTCATCGAGAGCGCACAGACCCTGGTTTCCACGCTGCACCAGGCCGACTCCGACCTCGTGCTCATGCAGCAGAAGGCCGACACTGCCATCACCCAGGACGTCGCCAACGTCAACGCCCTGCTCAAGCAGATCGCCGACCTGAACCAGCAGATCAAGATCCATAACGTGCCCGGCTCCAACAACGCCAACCAGCTTCTGGACCAGCGCGGCATGCTCGTGCGCGACCTGGCCCATTACATGGATATCAACTACATCGACAAGGGTGACGACAACATCACCATCACCACCAAGGCCGGGCAGACCCTGCTGGACAACTCGCAGTACTTCAGCATCTCCTACGACAACGCCCAGTCGACCAAGGCGCTCATGGCCGAGTCGAATTTCGATGGCGACGTGTACTTCCAGGGCAGCGACAACCTGGAATACACCCTGGAAGTCGTCAGCAGCACCGGCGCCATGGTCAGCAACACCGGGGCCGCGGCGCAGTTCCGCGTCTCCGTGGACGGCGGCAACACCTGGCTCAAGAACGCCGACGGCACCGACAAGTATTACTACGCCCGCGGCGAGGACAACATGGTCGACGTGGGCAACATCAAGGTGTGGTTCGGCCAGACGACCGACTCCTCCACCGCGCCCACGACCGCCTTCACCCAGGGCGACCGCTTCACCATCGTGCCGAAGAAGGCGCTGTACTGGAACCAGAACACCTCCACCAAGGAAAACATCACGCCCATCACCAGCCTGACGGGCGTGGACGACGCCAACCGCCTCACCGGCGGCACCCTGGCCGGCCTGTTCAACTTCCGCGACGACTACGTGGGCAAGTACCGCGAGAACCTGGACGCCATCGCCGAGAGCCTGACCTGGGAGCTCAACCGCCGCCACAGCCAGGGCGTGGGCCTGGACAAGCTGACGGACGTGCAGGGCACCTATTCGGTGGTCGACGACACCCGCGCCCTGGCCAGCGGCTCCTCGGGCCTGGTCTTCGGCAGCAAGCTCACCAGCGGCAGCGCCAACATCTACATTTACAGCACCAGCACCGGCCTACTCGTGTCCGGCGCGGCGCTCGACTTCAGCGGAACCCTGGCGGGCCAGCAGAACTTCGATCCCGCCACCACAACGATCAACGACGTGCGCGACGCCATCAACAGGACCTTCGCAGGCAGCCTTACTGCCACGGTGGTCAACCATAAGCTGTCCATCTCGGCCAGCAGCGGCTATAATTTCGCCTTCGGCACGGACACCACGGGACTGGTGGCGGCCCTGGGCCTGAACACCTTCTTCGACGGTTCCAACAGCCGCGACCTGCAGGTGAACACCAAGATCACCACCAATCAGGACAACCTCTGTGCAGGGCAGGTGAACGGCGCGGGCGAGGCCAACCAGGGCGACGCCACAATAGCCAAGGCCATCGCGGACCTGCGCACCACCAATGTCGACATCACCACCGTGCGCAACGGCACCAGAAGCCAGAGCGTCGTGAAGTACTACGACAGCCTGGTGGCGACTGTCGGCGCGGACACCGCGACGGTGAAGTTCAGCTACGAGTACAAGAAGACCCTCGCCGGCGACCTCAACGACCGCCAGCAGTCCATTTCCGGCGTCAACCTGGACGAAGAAATGGCGGCGCTCATCAAGTACCAGCACGCCTACACCGCGGCGGCAAAGCTCATCACCACGGCGGACCAGATGCTGCAAACCCTGCTCTCTCTCAAGAGCTAGGTCAGGAGAACGACATGTTCCGCATCTCGCAAAACCAGCTGTACACCCAGTACCTGAACGGCATGAACGGCTCGCTCAGCAGCCTTGTGGAGCTGAACCTGCAGGCGCAGACCCAGAAGCGCGTGAACAAGCCCTCGGACGATCCGACGGCCACGGCGCGCATTCTGGACCACCGCGACACCCTGCACGCCTACGAGCAGTTCAACACGAATCTCGACACCGCCAAGGGCTGGCTCGGCATGAGCGATTCCACCCTCACGCAGGTGTCCACCATCATCACCCGCGCCAAGGAGCTGGCCGAGCAGGCCGCCACCGGCACCATGTCGGCCGACAACCGTCAGCAGGTCAGCTACGAGGCGCGCCAGCTGTTCAACCAGCTGCTCGAGCTCGGCAACATGAAGTATGAGGACAAGAGCATCTACGCCGGGCACAAGACCGACACCAACGCCTTCCGCGAAGTGCTCTGGATGACCACCAACGATTCCTCGCTGACCTCGTCCAACAGCTTCAAGATCGATGGTTTCTCCAGGCAGACCACGCTGGTGCAGTTCACCGACGCCACCGGCGCGACCGCGTCCGGCGGGTCGATCAATATGAATGATGCGAATGCCCGCGTGCGCTACAGCATCGACGGCGGCCGCACCTTCCTGAACGACGGCAGCATCACCCAGGACGCCAGCGGCCACATGATCCTGACCCTGCCGCAGAGCGGGGCCTCTGTGACCTTCGACCACAATGCCCAGGTCCGCGTGACCAGCACCGCCAACACCAACGACGCCAACGGCTCCTGGCTCTGGCTGCGGCCTTCCGCCGTGTACCAGGGCGACGACGCCGACTCCATCACCGTCAGCTCCATGGGCACCGGAACCCAGTCCATCCGTGGCGTCGCCTCCGGGGCGTTTCCGGGCAACGCCCTGGTGCGCATCGACGGCGACACGACCCTGAGCGGGCCCATCAACTATTCCTACAGCATGGACAACGGGCTGTCCTGGGTCACCGGCAATACCGTGTCCGCGGACACCGTCGCCAGCAACGCCATGCTCAACGTGGCCGGTGGCGGCGTGCTCACGCTCAACTCCAACGGCTCGAACGTGCTCAACGCCGGCGCGCAGTTCCTGATCAAGCCGCACCAGGCCGCCATCACCCTGCAGGTGAACGTCAGCGAAACCGTGCGCATCAACGACGTGGGCAAGGACATTTTTGGCGGCATCTATCAGAACCCGGCCATGGTGGCGTCAAACGGCGGCGCTCGACTTTCGCTGACCAGCAGCAACGCCTCGGCGGTGTTCAACGCAAATTCGACGAACTTCATCACCAGCAACGGCGGGGTGATCACCAAGAACCTGTTCGAAACCATGGGCAACCTGGTGGCCTTTTTGGAAACCAACACCCAGACCGGCGTGCAGCAGTGCCTGGAGAGCCTGAAGGCCTCTCAGCAGCAGGTGCTGACGAGCGTCGCCAGCGTGGGCGGCCGCGAGAACAGGCTGAACATCACCTCGAACATCCTGGCCAACCTGACCCTGAACGAGAACGAGCGCTTGAGCGCCGAAGAGGACATCGACATCGGCGAGCTCATGACCAAGCTGACCCAGCAGCAGACAGTGTACCAAGCCGTGCTCAAGTCCTCGTCCATGATCATGCAGATGAATCTGATGCAGTACATATAAGGCGCGTTCCGGGCTGGACTTTCCCTCTGCGCTCGGATAGCTTGAATAAAGCTTGCGCCTGTTGGCGCGGCGTTTTGAAACGACACGTAGCAGACTCGAGGAAACATGCTCATCCTCACACGGCGGCCCGGAGAAACACTCTATCTGGGCGACAACATAAAGCTCAAGGTGCTGAGCATCCAGGGAAAGCAGATCAAGCTCGGGCTTGATGTGCCAGAAGACATGACGGTGTATAGGGAAGAAGTGTACCTCAAGATCAAAGAGCAGAACAGCCTGGCCCTTGAGGCCAGTCAGCAGGATCTGCTCGCGGCGGCGTCGTTATGGCAGGAAGAAGCAAAAAAATAAGCATCCGCACGAAGCTGGGCGAGCGGGAAGTCGCGCGTGACAGCATCATCTACTTCCCGCACGGGCTCATCGGCCTGGACGACAAGCGCGAGTTTGTCCTGATCCAGGTGCGAGAGAACTCGCCGTTCCTGCTCTTGCAGTGCGTCACTGACGCGGGCCTGGGGCTTCTCGTGGCGGACCCGTACCCCTTCCTGCCAGACTACAACGTCAAGCTCGAAGGCCCGGAGAAGAAGATCCTGCGCGTGGAGAACATCCGCCAGATCGCAGTGCTCGTCACCGTGACCATCCCCAAGGACAACCCGGAGCAGACCACCCTGAACCTCTCCGGCCCGATCATCCTGAACACCAAGGCACGCCTTGGCCTTCAGGTTCCGCAGATGGACGGCAAGCACCCCACGCATTTTCGTCTGGTGGACGCCCAGCGCGCCCAGAAGGCCGCTCCCGCCGAGTAGCCCCTTTCGTCCAGCCTCCGCACACAAAGCACAAAATTCCCCCTGGCAGCCTTCTGCCGGGGGAGCCTTCACATGCCCTTCGCGCACCGGGACATCCCGGCACGCGGCAGGCTATCTGATGAGGTTCAGGTCGTCGCGGATCAGGTTGGCGGCAGCCTTCTTGATGTCAGGCTTGTAGGTGCCGCTCTGCACCTGTTCCTTCAGGTTGCGGACCTTTTCGGCGCGTTCGTCCGGCGCCGCGTTGGCAGCGTTCATGGTCGCGCCAAGCAGCCTTGCCTCGGGTGAAAGGGCAACCTTGTCGCCGAGCTGCTGGCTCGCCGAGGCGGTGTTTTGCCGGTTCACTTCCTGGCTTTGCTGAGCCCGCTGGTTTTCCTGCAACCGCTGGGTTGCATAGGGGTCCAGCCCGCCGTAGACCTTCTTTATATCCATAAAGCCTCCCCCCCCGTCTTCAGGGGTATCAAAGCATGGTGCCGTCGACCCTGTCCAGGGTTATTTCCCAGAGCCTGCGCAGGATGCGCATCTTCTCCTCCGGGGTGATCTCCATTGGTCCCTGCTCGGTCTGGCGAAGAATCTGCACCTCGCCGCCGTCCAGGGGGTAGTCGAACAGCACCTTTTCGCCCAAATCGTGTTCCAGGTCCTCAAGCACCCCGTTGACCACCGGATTCTCCTGGCCGTTGACCAGCAGGTTTTCGATGACTTCCTGGCTGATGCGTTCCACAAGCTCCTTGCGCTTGGCTTCCCGGGAGATGGTCAGCTGGTCCTGCGCGCCCGAAAGAACAAGCGCCCTCTTGAAACGGGCGAGCCGCTTGGCGCTTGTGAGCTGCTTCCCGTAGGTGCGCAGCATCAGTCGAACGTTAACCGGGTGAACAACCATCTCATGTACTCCTAGCTTGATTCCTTTATCGTCAACTCCGGGGAAATACTTTAGGGGTAAAAACGAAAAAAGTGCATCTTTCATAAAATTTCTCGGCCCGCCTGCGTGTTGTATGTTTTCGCGGATTTGACTACTGTCGCGCCATGAACAGGCAGCTCAAGACTTTCCTCGTGATGACGCGCTCCGGCGACGCCGCGGCTTCGGCCCTGGGGCTGGAGATCGCAACCTGGCTTGAGGCCCATGGCGGACAGGCCACTTTGCACGAACATCGTTCCACCCGTGGCGCCTCTGCCTGCCAGTTGCCGGAGGGCGAATGGGACGCCGTGCTGGTCCTGGGGGGCGACGGCACTTTCATCGGCGTGGCGCGCATGGGCCTGGGGCGCGGGATGCCGCTTCTGGGGCTGAACCTCGGCCGGGTGGGCTTTCTGGCCGAGCCAGCCGACGCCTGGGCGCGCAGCCTTGAGGCCTTGATGGCCGGCGAGTACGTCTTGTCGCGTCGGGTGTGCCTGGCTTTCGATGTCGAACGCCGGGGCGAGAGCGTCTACGCCGGCCGGGCCATCAACGACCTGGTAGTCAGCCGGGGCGCGCTTGCGCGGCTCATCCGCCTGCTTGTGCTGCGCGACGGCGAGCGGGTGGGGGCCATGCGTTCCGACGGCCTCATCATCTCGACGCCCACGGGCTCCACGGCCTATGGGTTTTCCGCTGGCGGCCCGCTGGTTCATCCGGAGATGGAGGCGGTCTGCCTGACCCCGGTGTGTCCGTTCTTGAACAACTTCCGCCCGGTGGTGCTGCAGGCCACGGGCGAGATCAGCGTGGTCGTGGAGGACCAGGCGGGCGAGGTGCGCCTGTCGGTGGACGGGCAGCGCTCGTTCGCCCTGGAGTCGGGGGATGTGCTGCGCGTGCGCCGCGCCCCGGACGACCTGCTCCTGGCCGAGACGGACGGGACGTCGTATTTCGCCAAGCTGGCGAGCAAAGGCTTCTTTACCGAGAGGTGACCCTTGCCACTGAACTTCACCTTTGAGAGCGCCCTTGAGCTCAAGTACGGCGCGGACCCGGTCCTTGACGCGCTGCTTTTGCACTTCATGACCGAGAACAACCTGGAGCACTCCATCGACCCGGTGAAGAACGCTTCGCCGGAGCAGATACGCTTCATGGTGGCTCTCGCCGAGGACAGCTTCTACGCGCCCTGCGGCGACTGGATGCTGCACTTCCTACTCAAGTCGAAGCTCGGCAAGGACCTGGCCGCGGAATACGGCCAGCAGTGGCGGCTGCTGGTGCGGCTCATACGCGACCACGTGCGCGAGCCCGCCTTGCGCAAGCGCATACTGCACCTGTGCCGCCATAAGTTCCGCATGACGCTGAACGCCCCCATCCTCATTCCCTCGCGCCTGCTCAAGCGCATGCTGACCATTTTCCTGACCCAGAGCGGCCTGGACGACCCCTTCCGGACGGTCAAGCGCCAGATGAACCGGCGCGCGCGCAATTTTGTGGACAGCGATTTCTACTCGCGCCTGGTGAACGTCTGCCCGGAGGAGAGGCTGTCCTGCGCAAGCATCACCCAGCTGCGCTTCGAGCTGGACCTGCTGGAGATGGAGCGGCTGCTGATGTTCTCCACCTGCAAGCGCTTCTGGACCGAGGACAACCCGACTTCGGGGCTGGACGCGGAGGGCCTGCGCAAGACCCTTGACGCGGTCGACTTCTCCCCTCTGCGCGGCATCTTCGACCCCGCGCGCGGGCCGTTGCGCATCCTCTATCTTCCAAGGGCGAGCGGCGGCATCATCCTCGACCTCAAGGTGGTGCGCGCGCTCCTGCGGCAGGGGCACCGCGTCATCCTGGCCCTGAAGGACGGCTTCTACTTCGACAGCCCCACGGTCTGGGACCTGGAAAGCGACCCCATCCTGGCCGCGGAGTTCAAGGACGCCTTCTTCATCCAGAACAACCGCGTCACCAAGAACGAATTGTTGCAGGCCACCCGCGAGCACCAGCTTGTGGTCATCTCCGACGGCACCCGCGAGCGCTTCAACCCCTACCGCACCTCCGTCACCTTCGCCCGCGCCTGGAAGGAATCCGATCTGGTGCTGGCCAAGGGCGAGGCCTATTACCGCCGCTTCATCAACACCAGCCATGAGTTCACTCGCGATGTGCTGGTCTTCTTCACCGATTCCCAGGGCAAGTTCCGCATGTACTTCAAGCCCAAGCCGGAGAGCGTGCACAAGTTCAGCGAGGAGGCCATCCTGGCCAAGGCCGACGGCATCATCAGCCAGATGCGCAGGGCGCGCGCCGCGGGCAAGACGGTCATGTTCTACAGCGCCATCGTGGGCAGCATCCCCGGCCAGGTGAAGCTGGCCATCGAGGTGCTGAACACCTTTGTGGCGCACCTGCGTTCGCGCCTGGAGGGCACCTTCATCATCAATCCCGGCGAGTATTTTGAGGAGGGCATGGACGCCGACGACCTCATGTTCATGTGGGAACGCGTGCAGCGCAGCGGCTTCCTGAACGTCTGGCGCTTCCAGACCGACGCGGACATCGAGAAGAGCTTCGAGCTCATGGGCAAGAAGGTCCCGCCCGTTTGGGCAGGAAAGGATTCCACCTATTCCACCGGCTGCACCAAGGAGATGAGCATCGCCTTGTCGGTGCAGAAGCGCCAGCCGGAGCTGCAGATCATCGGCCCCAGCCCGGAGAAGTTCCTGCGGCGCCGGGAGTACGGGGTGGGCAAGTATTGCGACGCCTCCATCGAGCAATGCGGTTAGGGCCAGGCGGGCGGGGCAGGGCGGTGCAAAAGAATTCATCGAGCGTGATGGCCGCTTCGGCGGGCAGGGCCTTGGGCTTGAGCTTCCGCCGCGCCAGCGCCTCCCTCGTCGCCGCGGCCATTGTGCTTGTGCTCGCGGGCTGCGGCATCGGTGACTACGTCCCCTGGCCCGGCTCCACGGGCGGTGGCCGTCCGGCCCCCGCGCGGCGTCCCAGCATTCCGGCGCCGTCCTCTCCGCCCGAGTACAGGCTCTCTCCGGCCCCGGCGGAGTGGAGCGCCCTCAGGGGGGCCGAGGCCGCGCTTTTGGCCGGGCGCTTGTCCGCGTCCTCCCAGTCACTGGCCTCTTTCGCCGACCTGGACGCGCCGCTGCGCCACAGCCTGGAATACCTCTCGCGCATGAACGCGGGCGCGCCCGCCCTGGTGCAGCCCGGCGGCTCGCTCTCCTACGGCCAGCTGCGGCAGAGCGTTGAAGAGCTGCGCGCCCTGTTGCCGCGCCTGGACGCCGAACCCGGGCTGCTCTCCGAGCGCTTCGTCTGGTACGAGCTGGCGCCGGACCCGCTGCTCACAGGCTACTACTCGCCGGTCATGGAGGCGAGCCTGGAGCGTCAGCCCGGTTACGAGTATCCGCTCTATGCCCCCCCGACGGACCTTGCCGCGAGGCAGGGAGAGTACTCGCGCCGGGCGGTGGATTCGGGCCGGGTGCTGCAGGGGCGCGGGCTGGAGCTGGCCTGGCTCCGGAACCCGGCGGACGTGTTCTTGCTGCAGACCGAGGGCGGCGGCGCCCTGCGGCTGCCCGACGGCTCGCTGCGCGGGGTGCACTTCGCGGGCACAAACGGGCTGCCCTTCAAGGGGCTGGGAAAGATTCTTCTGGACGCCGGAGCCCTGCCCAAGGAGCGGCTGAATCGCGAGGACATCCGGGCCTGGTGCGCGGCCAACCCCGCCCGGGCCTTGGAGCTTATGGCCGAGAACAGGAGCTATATCTTCTTCCGCTTCACCACCGCCGCGAGCGAGGGCTCGCTCGGAAAACCGTTGACGCCGCTGGTTAGTCTGGCTACAGACCCAAGTCTCCTACCGCTTGGCGCGGTGGCGGTGCTTCAGGCTCCGCTGTCCGCAAAGGACGGGGCGGGCGCCCTGCGCGGCATCGTTTTGGCCCAGGACGTCGGCGCGGACATGCGGGGCGCAAGGATTGACCTGTACCTGGGCAGCGGCGAACGCGCCGAACGCCTGGAAGCGAATTTGCGAACGCACGCCACGCTGCACCTGCTTGTGAGCAAGAGCGCGCTGCGGGCAAGACCATGAACCAAGAGAGCTCAATGACCCATTGCACGTTTGACGACATCCGCGCCATTCTCGCGCGCGCCTTTGTGGATCAGGACCAGGCCGTCGCCCCTTGGCACCGCCAGGAGCCCGCGTTTCCTTCGGACATCAGCGCCGCCGCGGATGCCGAGGGCTTTGCCGAGCTTGTGCTGCGCCAGCACTGGGCCAACTTCTGCCTGTGGCACGTGGAGGACCGCGCGCGCCGCAAGGACGCCGGACCTGAGCTCATCGCCGACTGCAAGTACGCCATCGACAAGCTGAACCAGGAGCGCAACGACCAGATCGAGCGCCTGGACATGTTCCTGGTGCGCGCCATGGATCCGCTGCTGCCGCCCCAGGCCGAGGGAGCGCGCCCGCGCTACAACACCGAGTCCCTGGGCGTGGCCCTGGACCGCGGATCCATCCTTGCGCTCAAGATTTTCCACATGCAGGAGCAGGTGGAGCGCCAGGGCGCGGGCGACGACCTAGTGAGCGAGTGCCGCCGCAAGCTTGAGGTGCTGAAAGAGCAGCGCGCCGACCTGGAGCAGTCCGTCATGGACCTCGTGGACGACTACGCCTCAGGCCGCAAGCGCCCCAAGGTCTACTACCAGTTCAAGATGTACAATGATCCGCGCCTGAACCCGGAACTCTACAGCCGCAAGGCCGGGGCCTAGAGGCGCACGCGGAGGGCTCATGACAAGGTATGAAACCGTCATCGGCCTTGAGGTGCACGCCCAGCTCAAGACCAAGTCCAAGATCTTCTGCGCCTGCTCCACCCAGTTCGGCGCGGACCCCAACGAGAACGTTTGTCCGGTGTGCTCCGGCATGCCGGGCGTGCTGCCCGTGCTGAACCGCAAGGTGGTGGAATACGCCGCCAAGATGGGCTTGGCCATCGATTGCGAGATCAACCGCAAGAGCGTGTTCGCGCGCAAGAATTATTTCTATCCGGACCTTCCCAAGGGCTACCAGACCTCCCAGTTCGAGCTGCCCATCTGCGAGCACGGGCACGTGGACATCGTGACCGGGAAAGGCCCCAAGCGCATTGGCGTCACCCGCATCCACATGGAGGAGGACGCCGGCAAGAACATCCACTCCGCCCACGACAACGCGAGCTTTGTGGACCTGAACCGCGCCTGCGTGCCGCTTATCGAGATCGTGAGCGAGCCGGACATGCGCAGCGCCGAGGAGGCCGTGGCCTACCTCAAGGCCATCCGCAGCATCCTGGTCTACCTCGACATCTGCGACGGCAACATGGAGGAGGGCAGTTTCCGCTGCGACGCCAACGTGAGCGTCCGGCCCTTTGGGCAGGAGGCCTTTGGCACCCGCGCGGAACTCAAGAACCTCAATTCCTTCAAGCATGTGCAGAAGGCCATTGACTACGAGGTGGAGCGCCAGATCGACCTTGTGGAGGACGGCGAGGCCGTGGTGCAGGAGACCCGCCTGTACGACGCCAACAAGGGCACCACGCACTCCATGCGCGGCAAGGAGGAGGCCCACGACTACCGCTATTTCCCCTGCCCGGACCTGGTGCCCCTGGTGCTGGAGGAGGCCTGGCTGGATCAGTGGAAGTCCGAACTGCCCGAACTGCCCAAGGCGCGCGAGCAGCGCTTCATCAGCCAGTACGGCCTCTCCGCCGACGCCAGCGAAGTGCTCACCAGCGAGCGCGACATGGCGGAATACTTCGAAGCGGCCGTTGCCGCGTTCAACGAGCCCAAAAAGATCGCCAACTGGCTCATGACCGACATCCTGCGCGAACTGAACCAGACCGGCGGACGCGCTGCGGACCTGAAGCTCACCCCACAAAACCTGGCCACCCTGGTGCGCCTGGTTGAACAGGGAGCCATAAGCGCCAAGAGCGCCAAGGACATCCTGCCCGAGCTGCTGGAAACCGGCGCCGAGCCGGAGGCGCTGGTCAAGGCCAAGGGCCTGGTCCAGATCTCCGACACCTCGGCCCTGGAGGCCGACGTGGACGCCGTTCTGGCCGAGAACCCCAAGGAACTGGCCGACTATCGCGCGGGCAAGACCAAGCTCATGGGCTTCTTCGTGGGCCAGATCATGCGCCGCACCAAGGGCCAGGCCAACCCCGCCGTCGTGAACCAGCTCCTCGCCGAGAAGCTGAAGTAATCCCCCGAACATCAGCCTCCCAAACCTTTCAAGGACACCACCGCATGACCGAGCACATCCAGTACTCCCCGGAAAAGGACGCCCTCGTCCTCCTTGACCAGCGCTACCTCCCCACCCGCGAGGAATGGTACGTCTGCAAGACCGTCAATGACATTTGCGAGGCCTTGGTGGTCATGGTGGTGCGCGGCGCGCCCGCCATCGGCGTCACCGCGGCCTATGGCTGCTATCTTGCCGCCCGTGAGGTGGCAGGCGTAGCCGACTGGAAGCCCGCGCTGGCCGCCAAGCTGGAGCAGATCGCCTCGGCCCGGCCCACGGCGGTGAACCTGCGCTGGGCCGTGCGCCTCATGCAGGCCGAGTGGTCCAAGCATCCCGAGTTCAGCCTCGACGAGCTCTCGGCCTTCTGGCTGGCCAAGGCCAAGATCGTTCACGCCGAGGACATTGAGACCTGCAAGGCCATCGGCGCTTCCGGCGCTGGTCTGCTGGCCGACGGCGACACGGTCATGACCCACTGCAACGCGGGCGCGCTGGCCACGGCGGGCTACGGCACGGCGCTGGCGCCCATCCGCGCGGCTGTTGCGCAGGGCAAGAAGATCACTGTCATCGCCAACGAGACCCGCCCCTTCCTGCAGGGTGCGCGGCTGACGGCCTACGAGCTGCACAAGGACGGCATCCCGGTGAAGGTCGCCTGCGACAACGCCTGCGCGCTCCTGATGCAGCGCGGGCTGGTGCAGAAGGTCATCGTCGGCGCGGACCGCATCGCCGCCAACGGCGACGCGGCCAACAAGATCGGCACCTTCGGCGTGGCGCTCCTGGCCAAGGAGTTCGGCATTCCGTTTTACGTGGCCGCCCCGGTGTCCACCATCGACCCCGAGACCGCCGACGGCTCGCTGATCCCCATCGAGGACCGCACCCCGCGCGAGGTGACCCACGTGGGCAGCACCCAGATCACGCCGGACGGCGTGGGCGTGTTCAACTACGCCTTCGATGTGACCCCGAACCGGCTCATTCATGGCATCATCACCGAGCGCGGGGTTTTGACCGCTCCGTACACGGAGGCCATCGCAAAGCTCTTTAAATAGTTCCGTTTTAGGAACAAGCCGTCCTGCGGGAGCTCGGAAAAACCGGGCTGAGAGGACCCCTTGCCATTGGCTGTGGGGTTGACCGTTGAACCTGTCCGGGTAATGCCGACGAAGGGAAACTGCAACACAACGAGGTGCCGTCCCTTCTTGGGACGGCTTTTCGTTTGAGGCGAGTTTATGGAAAACCGCTAACGTTGCAGGAGGATGAGATGATCATTGACGAAAGGATCGTGACCGAGGCCATTGCCAGCGCCTACTTTGAGAAGTTCAAGAACTGCCTGGACCTCGACGTGGCCATCGTGGGTGGCGGGCCTTCCGGCCTGACCGCCGCCTGGAAGCTGGCGAAGGCGGGCCGCAAGGTCGCCCTTTTCGAGCGCAAGCTCTCGGTGGGCGGCGGCATGTGGGGCGGCGGCATGACCTGGA
The DNA here is from genome assembly GCF_031082295.1 of Humidesulfovibrio sp. Taxonomy (GTDB): domain Bacteria; phylum Desulfobacterota; class Desulfovibrionia; order Desulfovibrionales; family Desulfovibrionaceae; genus Humidesulfovibrio. The sequence goes on along the minus strand of NZ_JAVHLD010000001.1, from coordinate 134,033 downwards.
ACTACATCGTGGTGCAGGAGGAGGCCAAGGGCATTCTGGAGGAAGCTGGCTGCGCCATGAGCGAGTACAAGCCCGGCTACTTCCTGGCCGACTCCGTGGCGGCCACCGCCGCGCTGGCCTACCAGGCCACCAAGGCCGGCGCCAACGTGTTCAACTGCATGAGCGTGGAAGACGTCGTGCTGCGCGAGGTGGACGGCGTCAAGCGCGTCATGGGCCTGGTGGTGAACTCAAGCCCTGTGGAGATTGCGCGGTTGCATGTCGACCCGCTTGTGCTTCACTGCAAACATGCCATAGAATGCACAGGACACGATGTGGAAATGCTGAAGACCCTGGTGCGCAAGAACGGTGTGAAGCTGAACACGCCGTCCGGCGGCATCGAGGGCGAGCAGTCCATGTGGGCTGACGTTGCCGAGGCCAACACCGTGCGCCACACCCGCGAGGTGTTCCCCGGCGTTTGGGTGGCCGGCATGGCCGCCAACGCCACCTACGGCTCCTACCGCATGGGGCCGATTTTCGGCGGCATGCTCCTCTCCGGCGTCAAGGTCGCGGAGGACATTCTCGCCCGTTTATAACCCTGTAGAGAGATAAAACACGCCTGGTCGGCTCCCATGATCCCTTAAGGGGGTCGGCCAGGCATCTGGAAAACGACATGTTGCCCATCATCGCACTCCTAGGCCGCCCCAACGTTGGCAAGAGCAGTCTGTTCAATCGCCTGATCCGCAAGAACCAGGCCATCACCCATGACATGCCCGGCGTCACCCGCGACCGCATCTACGGCGAGATGGACGAGGACGGTGTGCGCCTTGCGGTGGTCGACACCGGCGGCATGCTGCCGGACTCTCTCGATGACGACAACTACGGCATCGACAAGAGCGTCTTCGAGCAGGCTACCGAGGCCATGGAAGAAGCTGACGTGCTGCTCTTCGTGGTGGACGGGCGCGAGGGCATCACCGGGCTTGACGAAGCCGTGAGCGAGAAGGTTCGCGCCTCGGGCAAGCCCATCCTGCTTGTGGTCAACAAGATCGACGGGCCGGAGCAGGAGGCCAAGGCCACTGCCGACTTTCACTCCCTTGGGCTTGAGATCGCGCCGGTTTCCGCGGCCCACGGCTTCGGCCTGAACACCCTGCGCGCGCGCATCGCCGAGCTGGCGCAGCCGTTCATCGAGCAGGCGGCGGATGACGAAGACGCGCCTGAGCGCGGGCTCAAGATCTGCATGCTCGGCCGCCCCAACGCGGGCAAGTCGTCCATGGTCAACGCCCTTGTGGGCCAGGGCCGCCAGATCGTCAGCGAAGTGGCGGGCACCACGCGCGACTCCGTGCAGATCACCTACGACATCGGCGGCAAGCGCTACGTCTTTGTGGATACCGCCGGGGTGCGCCGCAAGGCCAACATCCAGGATCACCTGGAGAAACTCTCCGTATACCGTGCGCTCACCAGCAGCAAGCGCGCCGACGTGACCATCCTCGTGCTCGACGCCATGGAGGGACTCTCCCGCCAGGACAAGCGGCTCATCGACTACCTGGCGCTCCAGCGCACTCCGTTCTTCGTGGCCGTGAACAAGATCGACCTGGTGCCGAAAGAGCACCTGAAGGCCCTGCGCGAGACCTACGAGAACGCCTTGCGCATCGCCCCGTACGTGCCCACGCTGTATGTCTCGGCCCTGACGGGCTCGAACCTGCAGAAGGTCCTGCCCCTGGCCGAGGACATCCGCGCCGAATGCACCATCCGCATCGGCACGGGCCAGCTCAACCGGGCCATGACCGAGGCCACCACAAGGCACATGCCCCCGGTCATCAACCGCCGCCGCGCCAAGTTCTTCTACATGACCCAGGCCGACGACACGCCGCCCACCTTCGTGTTCTTCGTCAACGACGCGGAGCTGGTGAAGCCTGCCTACGCACGCTACCTGGAGAGCCAGCTGCGCAAGCTCCTGGGCATCCGCATGGCGCCGTTGCAGGCCGTGTTCCGCTCCAGCCACGAGAAGAAGGAGCCCGAGCGCGTGCTCAAGACCCGCGCCCCCAGGCTGGGCAAGTCGCGCAAGGCCATGGACGCCAAGACCGCCCAAGGCAAGAAGCACTGGGTCGACACGCCCTCCAAGCCCGGCGACAAGCCCGGCGCGAAGTCTGGCAAGGCCTCCGCATCGCGCAAGAAAGGCTGAAGCGTAAACACCTTGACAGCAGAGGCCGCCAGGGGGTAGAGGGTTCATCCGCGCCAATATGGCGCGCTCTCAAGGAGAGGTGGCCGAGTCGGCCGAAGGCGCTCGCCTGCTAAGCGGGTATGGGCCTTAAAAGCCCATCGAGGGTTCAAATCCCTCCCTCTCCGCCAGAACGGTACTTCCCGGTCCCAGCAATGGGGCCGGGATTTTTCGTTTCCGCGACCCGCTCCGCCCGTTACTTCCTTTTCGTGCGAGCGACGTTGCGCTGTGCAGGGAAGGCATGGTTACTCTCTTCGAAGCCCCCGCGTAAGGATTGTCAGCAGCGTCATTGTTCGAGTGAGTAGGCCGATGCCATGTCTCATTGAATGGTCATGACGCGCGAGTGTTTAGGGCGAAAGCATTCCTTATTTCATTGTAATAACATGTTTAAATGCAATCATGATTATGATGTGGATTTTGAATTCAAAATTCATTACAGTCTGGACATGAACATGAGCAACACCTCCAAAGCGAAGTTGGCGCAGGCAAGCGCGGACATGATCCAGCACAGCAACCTCGACGACAAGGTCTGCCTGCGCATCCGGGACATGATCGCCAAGGGCACGCTCATGCCGGGCCAGCGCGTCATTCAGGAAGACCTGGCCGAAATGCTGGGCATCAGTCGCACGCCGCTGGTCAACGCCCTCAAGCGCTTGGCGCAGGAAGGTCTGCTCGAATGGGTGCCCAGAAGGGGCATCTATGTGCGGTCCCTTGATCCAGAAGAGCTCGTTCACTTGTACGAATTGCGCGAGCGACTTGAACCCATGGCGGCGGAGCTGGCGGCTTCTCGCATCGATCCGAACGAGGCGGCCCAAATGCGCACCAAGTGGCTGGCCATGAGCGATCTGGCGGACACCCCGGAAGCCCACGCGCAGTTCATCGAGATGGACCGGCGCTTCCACTGGCGGCTGGCCGAACTGGGGGCAAACCCCTACCTCCAGGCCGCCCTGGCCCCGGTCAACATGCTGGCATCCTTGTATCTTCAAGGCAATCCACGGCCCTGGGAAGAGACTGTGCCCGATCATCTGGCGATAATCGAAGCGTTGTCCCGCAACGATCCGGTCGAAAGCGGCGCGGCCATGCGTCGTCACATCTCGAATTCGCTTGAAATGTTGCGAGTTGAAGCCGGGCAGCACCGCTTGGCGCCATCCAAATAATGCGAAGAGGTTTGCCATGCCGAAATTCTCAGCCAACCTGAGCATGCTCTTTACGGAGCTGCCGTTTTTGGAGCGCTTCGCCGCTGCCAGGGAGGCGGGCTTCTCCGCCGTTGAGTATCTCTTTCCCTACGACTACGACGCGGCGACGCTGAAGAGCCTGCTCGATGAGAACGGGCTGGAGCAGGTGCTCTGCAACCTGCCCGCAGGCGACTGGGCCGCTGGTGACCGGGGCATCGCCTGCGATCCAGCCCGCGTGGGCGAGTTCAAGGCGGGTGTGGCCAAGGCCATCGCCTACGCAAAGAAGCTGAACATCCCCCGCCTGAACTGCCTTGCGGGCAAGCGCCCCGAGAACGTGCGGGAGAAGGACGCCTGGGACACGCTCAAGAGCAATCTGGGCTATGCGGCGGGTGAGCTTGCGCGGGCGAACCGCGTCTTGTTGGTGGAGTTCATCAACCTTTACGACATCCCGGGTTTCTTCCTGCACGGGACCAGGCAGACCTTGCGGCTCCTCGACACCATCGGCGCTCCGAATATTGCGATGCAGTACGACGTGTACCACGCCCAGCGCAGCGAAGGCGAACTGGTGGCCACCCTGCGGACAAACATCTCGCGCATCGGGCATATCCAGATTGCCGACAACCCGGGACGCCACCAGCCGGGAACCGGCGAGATCAACTTCCCGTTCGTGTTCAGCGAAATCGACCGCCTGGGCTATCAGGGGCACATCGGCCTGGAATACGTGCCGACCCCGGACACCCGCGCCTCCCTGGCCTGGATGGGGCAGTTCGGGCTGAAGCCCTAGCGCCACGGAAAGAATGGCTCCCACAGCATCAGCACAACGGGAAAAGGAGAACGCAATGAAGCGCATCGGATTCATCGGGCTCGGCGTCATGGGCAAGCCCATGTGCATCAATCTTCTCAAGACCGGATTCGAGCTGACCGTCATGAGCCGCTCGGCGGCCAATGTCGCCCCCATCGTCGCCGCCGGGGCCAAGGCCGCGGACTCGCCCAAGGCCGTGGCGGAGCAGGCGGACATGGTCATCACCATGCTGCCGAATTCGCCGGAAGTGCGCTCGGTGGTTCTGGGCGAAAATGGTGTGGCCGAGGGCGGCAGGCCGGGGCTCCTCTACGCAGACATGAGCTCCATCGCTCCGCTGGCGAGCAGGGAAATCGCCACGGAACTGGCCGCCAAAGGCATTCGCATGCTGGACGCCCCGGTCAGCGGCGGAGAGCCCAAGGCCATTGACGGCACCCTCTCCGTGATGGTGGGCGGCGCCCAAGGCGACTTTGACGACTGCCTGCCCGTGTTCAAGGCCATGGCGGCCTCTGTGGTGCGCGTGGGCGAGATCGGCGCCGGAAATGTCGCCAAGCTGGCCAACCAGGTCGTTGTGGCCCTCAATATCTGCGCAGTCTCCGAGGCCCTGGTGCTGGCAACCAAGGCAGGCGTCGAGCCGGACCTCGTCTACCAGGCCATACGGGGCGGGCTGGCCGGCAGCACTGTTCTCGATGCCAAGGCGCCGTTGATCATGGACGGCAAATTCACGCCGGGCTTCCGCATCAACCTGCACGCAAAGGACTTGGCCAATGTGCTTGAGACCTCGCATGAGCTTAACGTGAGCCTGCCGCTCACGGCTCAAGTGATGGAGATCATGCAGGCCCTCAAGGCTGATGGCTTGGGCGACGCCGACCACGGCGCGCTGGTCCGCCACTGGGAGAAGCTGGCCAAGGTCGAGGTCAGGCGCTAGGTCACTCGGTCAAGGCTTGCAGGTGGGAAAGCGAAGGGGATAAGAACTTAGCTCGAACATACGCCAGCCGTGCCCCCTCTTTTACCTCAAGTGTTTCATGTCGCGGCAGAACGGAAAGGAGAATCCCATGAGCGAACGCGTCAAGAGCGGCACCCTGTCCGTGGACAAGGCGCTTTACGACTTCATCGAGGGCGAGGCGGCCCCGGGCACCGGCCTGGCTCCCGCAGTCTTCTGGACCGCCCTGGAGTCCCTCGTGGCCGATCTGGGGCCGAGGAACGCCGCCTTGCTGGCTCGGCGTCAGGACTTTCAGGACGACATCGACGCCTGGTGGCTTGAGCGTTCGGGCAAACCGCAGGATCCGACGGCCACCCGCGAGTACCTCACAAGCATCGGGTACCTGCTGCCGGAAGGCCCGGACTTTTCCATCACCACCGACAATGTCGACCCGGAGATCGCGCTGGTGGCCGGGCCGCAGCTGGTGGTGCCCCTGACCAACGCCCGCTACGCCCTGAACGCGGCCAATGCCCGCTGGGGCAGCCTCTATGACGCGCTCTACGGCAGCAATGTGCTGCCCGAGACCGACGGGGCGGAGCGCGGCCGGGGCTACAACCCGGTGCGCGGGGCCAAGGTCGTGGCCTATGCCGCCGCCTTTCTGGACCAGGCCGCTCCGTTGGCCAGCGGAAGTCACGCCCAGGCCAAGCGTTATTTTCTGAAGGGCAGCTCGCTGGTTGTCGAGCTGACGGACGGAACCTCCACCGGGCTGAAGGATCCCGCGCAGTTCGCAGGCTCCACTGGCTCGCCCGAGCTTTCCGCTGTGCTGCTCAAGAACCACGGCCTGCATCTGGAAATCGCCATCGACCGCGCTCACCCCATCGGCAAGGAGCACCCGGCCGGGGTCAAGGATCTGATCCTTGAGGCGGCGCTCACCACCATCCAGGACTGTGAGGACTCGGTGGCGACAGTGGACGCCGAGGACAAGGCTCTCGCCTACCGCAACTGGCTGGGGCTCATGAAGGGCGACCTCACCGAGACCTTTGAAAAGGGCGGCAAGCAGCTTACCCGTCGCCTGGCCGCAGACCGCGCCTACACCGCCCCGGACGGCAAGCCGCTCGTCCTGCCGGGGCGCAGCCTGCTGTTCATCCGCAACGTGGGCCTGCTCATGACCACGGACGCTGTGCTGGACGCCCAGGGCCGCGAGATCCCCGAGGGCATGCTCGACGCCCTGGCCACGGGCTTTATTGGTCTGCACGAGTTGAAAGGCGCGAATAAATCCGCCAACAGCCGCGCGGGCAGCATCTACATCGTCAAGCCCAAGATGCACGGGCCGGAGGAAGTGGCTTTCAGCTGCGAACTGTTCGGCCGCGTGGAGGATGCCCTCGGCCTTGCCAGGAACACCATCAAGATCGGCATCATGGACGAGGAGCGCCGGACCACGGTGAACCTGAAGGAGTGCATCCGCGCGGCGAGCGAGCGCGTGGTCTTCATCAACACCGGCTTCCTGGACCGCACCGGCGACGAGATCCACACCAACATGGAGGCAGGGTCCATGGTGCGTAAGAACGCCATGAAGGCCGAGCCCTGGATCGCGGCTTATGAGGACTGGAACGTGGAGGTGGGGCTGGCCTGCGGCCTCTCGGGCAAGGCCCAGATCGGCAAGGGCATGTGGGCTAAGCCGGACTGCCTGGCCGAGATGGTGGAGGTCAAGGGCGGCCACCCACTGGCCGGAGCCAACTGCGCCTGGGTGCCATCGCCCACGGCGGCAACGCTGCACGCCATGCACTACCACCAGGTGGACGTGTTCGCGCGGCAGAGGGAGCTGGCGGGCCAGCGCAAGGCCCGGTTGGAGGACCTGCTCACCGTGGGCCTGCTCAAGAACCGCCCGGCGGACGCGGACATCCAGCAGGAATTGGACAACAACATCCAGAGCATCCTGGGTTACGTGGTGCGCTGGGTGGACGCCGGGATAGGCTGCTCCAAGGTGCCGGACATCACCGACGTGGGGCTCATGGAGGATCGGGCGACGTTGCGCATCTCAAGCCAGCACATCGCCAACTGGCTGTGCCATGGGCTTGTGGGCAGTGAGCAGGTGCTGGAGACGCTGAAGCGCATGGCCGCCGTGGTGGACCGGCAGAACGCGGGTGACGCAGACTACCGGCCCATGGCCCCGGCGTTCGACCAGAGCCTTGCCTTTGCCGCGGCGAAGGACCTGATCTTCCTGGGCCGTGTCCAGCCGAGCGGCTACACGGAGCCCATTCTGCACGCCTACCGGCGCAAGGCGAAAGCCAGGGGGTAGCCCCGGCCTGGCATGCCCGTTCAAGCAGATGATCCCGGCTCTCGTGTGAGGGTCGGGATCATCCGTTTCAGATCGTGCGTGTTGCATGCCGGGTGCAGCAACCTTCGTCTGTGTCTCAAGTCTAAAACACGCCGTTGTCCAGCTGCTGCGCGCCGATCACGCTGATGTTGCCCGCGTTGACGTTGTCGACGTTCTGCGCGATGAGCGTGGCGCCACCGGCATCAACGCCGTTGCTGTCGTAGTACAGCGAGGTGCCCGCGACATACAGGGCGGCGGTGGTTCCGACGACATCCTCCTGGCTGTCGAAGAAGCGCGCCTGCGCGGCATCCGTGTCGAACCAATCGAAGTCGCCGCCAGCCCTTGTACTCAAGAAGGCGATGGTGTCATCTCCCGCGTTGAAGTCGGTGATGGTGTCGCCGCCATCGGCCACATGCTGGTAGATGAAGATGTCATCGCCGCGGCCGCCGCTGAGACGGTCGGCTCCGCTGCCGCCGGTCAGGGTGTCGCTGCCAGCGCCGCCAGCGAGAGTGTCGTTGCCCGCGCCACCGATGATGTTGAAGGAGTAGTCGGAGGACACGTGCGAGGCGTTGAAGGTGAGGCCGGTGCTGAGGGCCGAGCCATCGATGGTGAGGTTGTCAATGCCGCTGAACAGGGATTCCGCGGTGGACGAGGTGACGGAGATGTTGAGGGCCGAACCGAACAGTTCGATGGTCTCAATCCCGCTGACCCCGTTCAGGTTGGTGGGGTTCTGGTTGATGTCGGTCAGCTGCAGCACGTCCGAACCATCGCCGCCTTCGACATTGTCAGTGCCGGTCAGGTTCGCGCCGAAGCGGAAGGTGTCGTCCTGGGCGGAGCCGGTGATGCTGTCCCGGCCGGTCCCTGCCGTGAAGTCCAGGGCGCCGTTCAGGGCCGAAGCGTCAAGGCTCAGGTCCTGGGTCAGCAGGCTGGCGTCGACGGTCAGGGTGTCGGCGTCGCCCAGGATGTTCTCGGGCAGGATCAGGCTGATGGCTGCGGTGGGGTTCTCAAGGACCACCGTTTCGATGTTTGTGACGTTGTCCATGGCGCCGGGTGTGCCGACGGCGGGTGCAAAGGTCAGGGTGTCGATGCCTGCGCCGCCGTCCAGGTGGTCGGCGCTGGTGAGATACACGCCCATGTTGAAGGTGTCGTCGCCGTCGGTGCCGATGAAGGTGTCTGCGCCAGCGGTTCCGGTGAAGGTTGTGCCTCCGCCGCTCTCGCCATCGCTGACGATCTGGCTGTTGGCGTCGATGACGATGAGGTCAGTCGCGCTCAGCGCGTTGATGCCGGTGGCGATGGCGGTACCCAGGTCGCCGTCGAGGGTGCCGTCGGAGTCGTACATGAGGGTGTGGCTGTCGGTGTCCAGGTACCAGCTGGCGGCCTCCCCGGCGGACGCGTTGAAGTCATCCAGGGTGGCGAAGAAGTGTTCCTGCGCGTCCTCGGTGTTTTCGTACCCGAAATCGCCGCCTGCCGACGTGGCGAAGAAGGCCAGCTTGTCAACGCCGCTGGTGAAGTCGGTGATGGCGTCGGCCGCCTCGGACACGGTCCGGAAGGCGAAGTAGTCTGCGCTGTCGCCGCCGGTCAGGTTGTCAGCGCCTGCGCCGCCAAAGAGGATGTCGTCGCCTGCGCCGCCCGTGAGGACGTCGTTGCCCGCGCCGCCGTCGATGGAGTCGTTGCCTACGCCGCCCTGGATGGAGTCGTTGCCAAGCCCGCCCTGGATGGAGTCGTTGCCCAGGCCGCCGTCGATGGCGTTGGCTGCCGCGTCGCCGGTCAGGGTGTCGCTGTAGCCGCTGCCCAGGATGCCCTCAAAGCCCGAGAAGGTGTCGGTTCCATCGCCGCCGCTGGAAACGCCGTCGGCAAGGCTGGCCGTGATGGCCGAGGCCGCGTGCGCGAAGGACACGGTGTCGAAGCCGTCTCCGCCGGTCAGGACGTCGCTGCCGCCGCCGCCCTCGACGGTGTCATCGCCGTCACCGCCGTCGAGGGTGTCGTCGCCCGTGCCACCCAGGATGTAGTCGTTGCCATCACCGCCGCTGATGTGGTCTGCTCCGGCCCCGCCCTCGATGGTGTCGCCGCCGCCAAGGCCGAAGATCTCGGCCCCGCTGGTCCAGCCGGTCAGCTGGATGCTGTCGTCACCGGCACCGGCCTTGATGGCCTCGATGCCGCTGAATTCCGCACTGTAGGAGGTGTCCTGGCTGTCCACGTACGAGACGGTGCCCGCGCCGTCCTCATCGCCGACGAGCTGCAACGGCTCATCCACGGCCAGGAAGGAGTAGTCCAGGGTGTCCGTGCCGCCGCCGCCCTCGATGCTGTCATTGCCGAGGCCGGGGTTGAGGCTGTCGTCACCGTCGCCGCCGTACAGAGAGTCGTTGCCGCTGCCGCCGATGAGGGTGTCATTGCCGGCCAGGCCGTTCAGGACGATGGAGTCACCTTCATCGCCCCAACCCGTGCTGAGCGTCAGGAAGCTGGCATCCAGCGTGTCCGCGCCCTCGGTGCCGTTGAGGGTTAGGGTCTCCGCAGATTGGTCACTGCCGACGAGGAGCACCTGATTACCTGCATCGACGAGGCTGCTCGCCAGGCTGAGGACGCTGCCGGGCATGGTGACGTTGGCCCAGGGCGAGAGCTCGAGGGTGAGATTGCCGGACAGCTCGCCCGTCGTGATGCCGCTGAAGTCGACCGAGGAGAGGTCCATGCTCCCGGTGGTCTTGATGATGGTGTCGCCGCCGGTGTCGTTGACGATTTCCACGCCGGTGACATCGCCCGGGTTGAAGACGAAGGTGTCGTTGCCCAGGCCGCCGTAGAAGGCGTCGTTGCCCTCGCCGCCGGTGAGGCTGTCGTCGCCCGCGCCGCCGATGATGGTGTCATGGCCGCCACCGCCAAGGATGGTGTCCGCGCCATCGCCGCCCGTGATGTCGAGGTTGAGGTACAGGTACTGGTGCCCCACGCCGCTGGCGTCGAAGGTCAGGGTGTGGCTGGCGTCCAAGGCGGAGGCGTCGACATGCAGCCCGGCGGACGGGAACAGGGCGGCGTCTACCCGCTCATAGACGTTGGAGTCGGTGTTGTCGAAAATGATGTTGGCGACGTCGGCCACGTTGGCGAGCTGGTTCCCGACCTCGCTGCTGTCGGTGTAGTGCAGGGTGTCGGCGCCGCCGCCGCCGGTGATGGTGTCGCCGTTCAGGTTCTGCCCGTAGCGGAAGGTGTCGTCCTGCTCCGTGCCGGTGATGGCGTCGCTGCCCGAACCGGCTGTGAAGTCGATGCCCGCTGCAAGGGCGCTGGCGTCCAGCGTTAGGCCGTGGGTCAGGGCGCTGGCGTCAAAGCCAAGGGTGGAGCCGCTGGCGAGGTCGGTGGGCAGGGTCAGGCTCACGTTGGTGGTGGGGTCGTCGAGCACCACCGCGCCCGCGTTGACGACATTCTCAAGCGGCGTGGGGTCGTCGCTGTTCGGCATGAACTCGACGGTGCCGCCCTTGGCGTCGATGTGCACCGAGCTGTTCATGTTCACGCCCATGATGAACCAGTCGTCAGAGTTGCTGCCGGTGATGTTCAGGATGTCTTCGCCAAGGTTCCAGTCGAGGAACTGGATGCCGGAGAAGTCATAGTGCCAGTAGCCATAGCCCGGGGCGATGTAGGGGTGGACGTTGATGGTCTCGGTGGTGCCGCTTTCGGCGTGGCCGTAGATGTGCTCCACAAGGGCGTGCCCGGGCATGCGGGCATCGCCGTCGATCTGGTTGGCGTTGAAGGCCGCCGTGGTTCCGGCCCCAAGGGAGACGGTCTGGATGTTGGTGATGCTCGGGGAGCTGGTGAAGTCGATATTCCCCGCGAGGACGAGGCTGTTGTTTTCCCCGTCGCCGCCGTCGATGCTGCCGGTGACTACCGTCGGCGTGCTGCCGCTGGGCGCGGCGTAGATCATGGTGTCGTCGCCCGCGCCGCCGGTAATGGACACGCTCATGGCAGCCACGGGCACGGAGACGGTATCGCCGAAGTTGCTCAGCATCAGCGTCGAAATGCCGATGGGCACGATGATGGACTGCGGCGAGGCGCTGGCGGAATAGTCCAGGGTGGGGAGCACCGAGGGCAAGGGCGTGGTGACCAGGGTGTCATTGAGGGTCGTGGTCGTCGACACGGCGGAGAGGAAGGACTCCGCAACGCCCTGGGAATACAAAAGCGCCGTGCTTTGGCTGATGTTGCCGGAGTTCATCTCCTGACCGGAAGCACGTGCGAGGTCGCTCAGGGTGAAGACCTGGCCTTCGGAGAGGATGAGATGGGTTCCCTTCAATCCTTGCTGGGCCTGCTGTGCGGCCATGTCGGCGGCCGCCTGGGCCAAGGCCTGGGCCTGGAGCGCGGCGGCGGCTTCTGCGGCGGCCTTCACGGCTGCCTCGGCAGCGGCCTTGGCTTCCAGCGCGGCCTTGGCGGCCAGTTCGGCGGCTGCTTCGGCAGCGGCCTTGGCGGCAGGGTCGCCGGAGTTGGCTGCCTCGGCCGCGGCCTTGGCGGCCGCCTCGGCAGCGGCCTTGGCGTTGGCTTGCGCAGCCGTTGCAGCGGCCTGGGCGTCATTGGACTGGCTCTGAACGGCATTCTGTCCCGTGGTGATGGTATCCGTGGGGACGCCCTGTTGCAGGCCTGCTTCCGTAAGAGCTTGGAAGTACTTGTATTCTTGAGGAGTCATGAGCAGGACGGGGCCGACTCCGCTCGCCGAGACCTCGACCTTCATGCCGGACTGGCTGATGACCTGGAACGCACCGCCTCCCAAAGGCTGCACAACGACGGGCTTGCCGTCGAAGACCATGACCAGGTGGTTCTCCTGGCCCTGGCCCTGCGGCGGGATGGAGTGCGCGGTTTCGGTGCCGCGGATGCCGATCGTGGCAAGCGGGCTTTGAATCTTGAAGCTCTCGGGGCTGTGCTTGACGATTTCGCCGGTGACCGCACGGAATGTTCCCTGAGCCATCTTGAACAGCGCATGCCCGGTGCCCTTCCCGGCATCAAAGACATACTGGTCAAGGTTGACCTTAGAGCCCTCGCCGACATTCAGGACGGTGTTGTCCTGAAACTGGATGGACCCTGCAGAGCCCTTGGCCGTGACCACCGTGTCGCCCTTGAACACAGGGCTTCCCTGATGCAGGCCGCGGCTTCCCTCGGCCCCGGTGGCGGTCATATGCCCTTGAACGACCTTTGCGATGCCGATCTCTTGAGCCATCTCGCAACCTCCTCACATGCTTGGCACATGGGGGTAAGGCGGGGGGCGAAGATCAGAGCGTGCGGTGCGAGGGAGCGAGGAGTGGGGCGAGTGGAGCGGCGAAGAGATTCAGGTCGAGGACGAGCGTGAGGACCCACCTGGTGAAACTAGCAATAAATTCAGGGACAGCCATATTGTTGTTTCTAGGCGCCTGTCCTATTGTTAAAAGTAACTAAAACCATGAACACTCCACCTCAGCCAATGTACTTTTACATGCCGAGTAGAGTTGTCTTAAGTATATAATCACCTCGTACAGGTTATGCAAGGATTTTTGAAATAATTTTCTTTTGTAGATACAGGAGCTTCAGGTTTAATTTTGTCTTGATATGTCAGCGAGCGCGATGTTGGTCGGAATAATGGCGGATTATGGGCGATGCCAAAGATTGCGGGCATGTGGGTTGCTGCGAGGCGGGAGAGGAGCCGACGGAGCGTCCCAGGTCCCCTGGCGTGGGGTGGAACGTGTCGCTTGAGAGGCGTCGGCAGACGCTGCGGATGGCCTAGAATATCAAAAAAAAGCAGGCTAGTTGGGCTGTACGTCGGCTTCTTCCTGGCATCCGACGCAGCGCGTCGCCTTCGGGAGCTTGTCCAGCCTCGCGGGGGCTATGGGTTCCTCGCAGTCCACGCAGTGCACGACCCCGTCAATGACCAGTTGGGGCTCTTCCGGTCCGGCGTCCTGCCAGTTGGCCAGGGAATTCTCCAGAAAAGCGGCCTGGAGCCGCTGTGCTTCATCGATGGCATCGCTCATGGCCAAACCTCGGTGCATTGTGTGTGGACGCGCAGGAGGATTCCACCGCGGGCGCGGAGCCTGGCGTCAGGCGCGCAATGTGGCAGCTTCGGGCAGCTGCTATTTCCAGCCGCCGCCGCGTTTGGAGGAGTAGATGATGCGATTGGACTTCTCGGCCACGGGCTCGAAGGAGCCTTTGCGGCAGGCTTCGGCGCTTTGGCCCACGCTTTCCATGACAAGCTCCTTGTACACGATGTCGCCCACGAAATAGCGGGGATCGTGCTTGGCGCGGTGCACCCGGAAGACGACCTCGCCCAGGTCGATGGCCTTGTAACTGGCGTGGTACAGGCCGTCGGAGGCCTTGCGGATCTGCATGCTGTGCTTGCCGCCGATGATGTTGGCGTTCATGCGCTCCACCTGCTGGCGGGCGAACTGGGTGAAACGCTGGTGCTCGCGGGCCAGTTCTCTGTCCATGTGCTCCGGCGCGTCGGTCGTGGCGGCAGAAAGCTGTGGCCCGGAGGCGGACTCGGCAGCCTGGGCGGGCAGGGTGGAGAGCAGCAGGCAGACTGCGAGCAGTAAGACGATGGTGCGCATGGTCGGGCGAGCTCCGGTACAGGTTTCTATGCGCGGGTTTAGTAGCCACGCCTCGGCCAGCATGTCAATGCGTCCTGGGGGCGAAGGCCGTGACCGTATACCGTCTGTTGGACCTCTGGCCAGCTGTGGCATCGCTGAGCCGGACCTGTTTGCGCCACCGGTGGGCGAACGCTAGAGCTCCTTATGGATTTGATCTTTCCATTCAGGCCTAAAAACATCGTTTGCATCTGGACATCTTCGTTATGGATGGTGTAATTGAGAAAGTATACTCCAATGGTCTATTGTGGTCATAAATGGTCTGAATTGGCGAGGAAGTGATGGCTCCTTCACGGCTAGACCTTGAGGACTTGCACGCGGTGGATGGCTGCTCCTCCTCCTCGGCATCTGCGTCCAAGACCATCGCAGCCTATCAAGTCTTTCTCGACGACTGCCCCGAGCCAATGCAGATCACCGACCCCAGTGGCGTTATTCGCGCTGTAAGCCGTTGTTATTGTGAGGAATCTGGATATGCTCGAGAAGAGCTTGTCGGGCGGAACATTCGTGACTTCAATTTCTATGTCGACATCCGCCAGCGCGACCAACTCTTCGCCCAGCTGAAGGAGCACGGGCAGGTACGCGAGTTCGAGGTGCGTTTGCGCACGCGAAAACTTGGTGAATTCGCCGCGATCGTCTCGGCTTCCCTCATAGCGGTTGATGGCGAAATCCTGGTCCTGAGCTCAATCCGCAACGTCAGCGAGATGTCCGCCGCCCAGGAAGCGCTGCGCAAAAGCGAAGAGTTGCTGCGCGGCGCCTTCCAGGCGAGCCTCGATCCCATCACGCTTTCCAAGACCGATGGCGAGTTCGTGGAGGTCAACGAGGCCTTCTGCGAGCAGAGCGGCTTCAGCCGCGACGAAGCGCTGGGCCGAACGGCCCATGACCTGGGCCTGTGGCTCTACGGCCATCAACGCGACTCCTTCATGGGCGTACTGTCGGTGCACGGGGCGGTGCGCGCCTTTGAGGCCGACATGGTCGATCGCAACGGGCGTGTTCGCCGTTGCATGCTTTCCGCGCGCATCACCATCGTCGGCGGCGTGGCCATGGTGCTCACCGTCACCAAGGACATCAGCAAGCTCATGGAGGTTGAGGACGCCTTGCGCAGGAGCGAGGAGTTCTTCCGCACCCTGATGCATGATGGCGTGGATCCGGTGGGCCTGGCCGAGCTGAATGGAACATTTGTGGAAGTCAACGACGCCTTCGTTGAGCTGACCGGCTACCCTCGCGAGGAAATCCTCGGCAAGAACGCAACGCAGCTTGGCTTGTGGACCGACCTCGGCAATCGAAACGAAATGCGAGAGTTGATGTCGGCGCATGGCGCGGTGCACAACTACGCCCTGACCGTGAGGCGAAAGGATGGCTCCCTGCGGCATTGCCTTCTCTCCGGGCGCAGGCTCGTCATCGGCGGGCGCGAGCTTCTTTACTCCTCCACCAAGGACATCACGGAGCTCAAGCGCGCCGAGCAGGCACGCCGGGCTGGCGAGAACCGCCTGCGCATGCTGGTTGAGACCGCTTCCGAGGGGGTCATGCTGGTGGACGCAGAGGGGCGAATCTCCTTCGTCAACGCGCGCATGTGCGAGCTGTTGGGGCTGCCGCAAGAACGGGTAGTGGGGCACGGCACAGAGGAGTTCGACATCCCTTCGACCATCGCGGGTGCCTGTCAGTCGCCCGATGGACCGCGCAGATCCTCGCGAGACGTGCACTTGACCCGCCCAGACGGCACCCGTTGCTGGGTCATCATGAACGATACGCCCCTTTTCGAGGAGGACGGCAGCTGCTCGGGCGCTGTGGGCCTGTTCTCGGACATCACCGAGCGCAAGAAGATGGAAGAGGACCTTGTGCAGGCCTTGAGCCGCGCAGAGGCAGCCGACAAGGCCAAGAGCGAGTTCCTGGCCAATATGAGCCACGAGATCCGCACCCCACTGAACGGAATGCTCGGCATGCTTCAGCTGCTGCAACTTGAGATCGGCGGCAAGGATGACAACAACTATGTCACCATGGCCGTGCGGGCAGGGCACCGGCTGCTGTCGCTGCTGAACGACGTGCTCGACTTTTCCAGAATGAACGCTGGCCATGTTTCGCTGCGCTCGGCGCCTTTCAGCATGTCCGAGCTGTTTGATTCCGTCACGTCCATCTTCCACGCCTCTTGCGCGGCCAAAAGGCTGGTTTTGTCCTGCGTTCTGCACCCCGGCGTTCCGTCCACTCTCGTTGGCGACGAAGCGCGGTTGCGGCAGATCCTGTTCAATCTCGTCGGCAACGCCGTAAAGTTCACCAACTCCGGTAGCGTTCGGGTGGAGGCTTGGACCAAGCCAAGCCTGAAGCACGGGCCAGGGAAAGTGCGGCTCTACCTGTCTGTGACCGACAGCGGGATCGGCATCCCGGACGACAAGATATCGTATGTTTTCGGCAGGTTCACCCAGAATGACGGAACATTCACGCGAGAATATGAGGGCGCCGGGCTGGGTCTGGCCATCGTCAAGCGCATCGTAACGCTCATGCAGGGAGGGATTTCCGTTGAAAGCGAGGTGGGCCACGGCACCACCATGCACCTGCATGTGCTGCTGGATACAATGCGCCAACAGCCCGAGTCGGCGCAACCCGCCGCAAGCGATTCCCAGGACGAGCAGATACTGCCTTTACGCATCCTGTTGGCCGAGGATGACATCACCAGCCAGTTGGCCATGCGGGTCATGCTGGGGAAAATGGGGCATCACGTCGACACTGTGGAAACAGGGCGCCAGGCGGTGGCTGCCTTGCAGGCGGAGGACTTCGACTGCATCCTCATGGACATCCAGATGCCTGACATGGACGGCGTGGAAGCCACGCGCCTCATCCGGACATTGCCCGTGCTTTCGCACAAGGCGCACATCCCGATCATAGCGATCACGGCGTATGCCATGAGTGGCGATCGCGAAAAGTTCCTGGCCGCTGGGCTTGACGGGCATGTGCCCAAGCCTGTGGAACTGGAACAGTTGAAGAAGATTTTGCATTTGATCGGCACCAAGAGTCTGAAAGCAGTGTGAGTTGGCCTGCGGGTAGACCGTGTGGCCGTCTGAAATGAGGAGCAGCAAGTGCAGAAGCACGAACATGATGCCGGAACGGACGCTGCGGTTGACGCTGTGGTTGACTTCCGGGACATCTTCGACCTGGAATACATCCAGACAATTCAAGATGCCTTTGCCAAGGCAACTGGCGTTGCGTCCATCATCACGCGTACGGATGGCACCCCGCTGACCCGCCCGAGCAATTTCTGCCGCCTGTGCATTGAGGTCATCCGCAACACGGAAACTGGTCGCCAGAACTGCTACAAGTCCGACGCCTCGCTTGGGAGATACAACCCCGCCGGCCCCACCATCCAGCCCTGTCTCTCCGGCGGGCTCTGGGATGCCGGAGCCAGCATCACCGTTGGTGGCCGCCACATCGCCAACTGGCTCATCGGCCAGGTGCGCAACGAGCGCCAGGACGATGCCCGCATGCTCGCCTACGCCGAGGAAATCGGCGCGGACAAGGACGAGTTCATGCAGGCCCTGTCCGAGGTGCCTTTCATGAGCGCGGAGCAGTTCCAGAACGTGGCCGAGGCGCTCTTTGTTCTGGCCAATGAAATATCCGAGAAGGCTTACCAGAATCAGCAACTGGTCAAGACCGTCCGCGAGCGGGAGGAGGCTGTGCTCGCCTTGGCCAAGAACCGCCGCGTCCTTGAATCCGTCATGAACACCGTGCCGCAGTCCATCTTCTGGAAGGACACGGAGAGCGTTTACCAGGGCTGCAACAAGGCCTTCGCCACGGCTGCGGGCTTGAGCGACACCGCCATGATCGTGGGCAAGACCGACTTCGACCTGCCTTGGCAACGGAAAGAGTCCGAATCCTATCGTGCGGACGACAAGCTCATCATAGCCAGTGGCCGGGGCAAGCACCGCTACTTGGAAACGCAGTTGCAGAGCGACGGCAAGCAACGCTGGGTTGAGACAAGCAAGCTGCCCATGAGCGATGACGACGGGCGCATCGTCGGCGTCATGGGCATTTACGAGGACATCACCCAGCGCCGCAATGCGGAAGAGGCCGTGGCGCGGGAGCGCCGGTTCACCGACGCCGTCATCGACAGCGTGCCGGGCCTGCTTTACCTTTATGATGACAACGGGCGGCTCATCCGATGGAACAAGCGGCATGAGGCCATCACCGGCTACAGCGCCGAAGAGCTTTCCAGGATGCGCCTGCTTGACTGGTACAAGGGTGACCCGGAGAGCCTGAAACGCATCAGCCAGGCCATTGAGCAAGTCTGGCGTGATGGCTACGCCGCTGTCGAGGCCGAGCTCCAGACCAAGCATGGCGAGAGGATCCCTTTCTATTTCACGGCGGTGCGCCTTGAGATCGACGGGCGGACCTACTTCACGGGCGTCGGCATAGACATCGCCGTGCGCAAGCGGTCGGAGCAGGCCCTGGCCAACGAGCGCCGAATGCTTACAAACCTTATCGAGGGCACAAGCGACGCCGTGTACCTGAAGAATCTTGAGGGCCGCTACCTGCGGGCCAATGCCGAGGTGGCCCGCACCACGGGCCTGAGTGTCGACAAGATTCTGGGCCGCGATGACACCGCCCTGTTCCCCGAGGAGGAGGCGCGGCTGGTCATGGCCCAGGATCGGGCGGTCATGGAGGGCGGGGTGGTGCGCACATACGAGGAGAACGTCACCACCACGGATGGCAAGCGCACTTTCTGGTCCACCAAAGG
Organism: Humidesulfovibrio sp.; assembly: GCF_031082295.1. Taxonomy (GTDB): domain Bacteria; phylum Desulfobacterota; class Desulfovibrionia; order Desulfovibrionales; family Desulfovibrionaceae; genus Humidesulfovibrio. The sequence goes on along the minus strand of NZ_JAVHLD010000001.1, from coordinate 115,328 downwards.
CCCCCTGTTCGACAGCGATGGCAAGGTCATCGGCCTGTTTGGCATCGCCCGTGACATCACCGAACGCAAGCGCACCGAGGAAACCCTGAACTTCCTGGTGAGTTGTGGCGCGGATTCAGCGGCCGGTTGCGCGGGCGAAGAGTTTTTCCGCTCCCTGGCCCGCTACCTCGGCCAGACCCTGGACATGGACTACATCTGCATCGACCGTTTGGAGCCGGACGGGGCCTACGCCCAGACGGTGGCCGTGTACTTCGATGGCAGGCAGCTGGACAACGTGCGCTACGCCCTGGCGGACACTCCCTGCGGCGAACTCGTTGCCAACAGCGTCTGCTTCTACCCTGATGGCGTCCGGCGGAAGTTTCCCCACGATCAAGCCCTGCAGGAAATGGAAGCCGAAGGCTATGCCGGGACAATCCTTTGGGACCACAAGGGGCGCGCCATCGGCCTCATCGCGGTCATCAGCCGCCGTCCCATGCCGGACCGCGGCCCGCTGGAGTCCATGCTGAGGCTGGTCGGGGTACGCGCCGCCGCCGAGCTGGAGCGCCTGGACGCCCAGGTCCAGCTCATCGCCTCCAAGGAGGCGGCCGAGGCCGCTAACCGCGCCAAGAGCGAATTCCTGGCCAACATGAGCCACGAGATACGCACGCCGCTCAACGGTGTGCTGGGCATGCTGCACCTGCTCATGTCGGCCAACCTGGAAGGCGAACTGGGCGACTACGCGGCCAAGGCTTTCGACGCCTCCTCGCGCCTGCTGTTGCTCTTGAACGACATCCTGGACTTTTCCCGTATCGAGGCGGGCGCGGTCACCCTTGAGGAAAAGCCCTTCAGCCTTTCGGAGTTGCTCCGTTCAGTGCACCAGGTCTTTGAGCTGAGCTGTCAGCGGAAGGGGCTGATCTTCGCCCTGGACGTCGATGCCTCGGTGCCGGAGTATCTGGTGGGCGACGAGGCGCGTATCCGGCAGATATTGTTCAATCTAGTGGGCAACGCCATCAAGTTCACCAATATCGGCGAAGTGCGCGTTTCCGCCTGGGGCCGCACCGCTGCCCAGTACCCAGGCCAGGTTTGGCTGCATCTCTCCGTGTCCGACACGGGCATCGGCATCCCTGACGACAAGCTCGGCCAGGTTTTTGAGCGCTTTTCCCAGGTGGATGGGACGTACACCCGCCAGTATGAGGGGGCGGGCCTCGGGCTGACCATCATCAAGCGCATCGTGGACCTGATGCATGGCGACCTGACCGTTGAGAGTGAAGTTGGCAAGGGCACCACCATGCACCTGACCTTGTCCCTGGCGGTTGCGGAAGGCGTTGCACCAAGGCACAGGCCGGTTACCGGATCGACAATGCCTCTCTCGTCGCTCAGGCTCCTGCTGGCCGAGGACGAACCCATCGGCAAGCTGGCCTTGACGGTCATGTTGACGCGCATGGGCCACACCGTGACCTCGGTGGAAAACGGCAAGGAGGCGGTGGAGGCCCTCAAGTTCGGGGACTTCGACTGCGTGCTCATGGACATCCAGATGCCGGTGATGGACGGTGTGCAGGCCACCAGGCTCATACGCACCTCGCCCGATCTGGCTCAAAAGGCCGATATTCCCATCATCGCCCTCACGGCCTACGCCATGAGCGGGGATCGCGAGCGGTTCCTCGCCGCGGGGCTTGACGGACATGTGGCCAAGCCCGTGCAGGTGCACGAGTTGCAGCAGGCCTTGCAGCAGGCCTGTGGATTGGCGAGCAAGCCTTAGCCGCTAGGCGTGCCGGTGCGCCCGGGCGTACTGCGCCGGGCTCAGGCCCACGCAGCGGGCGAAATGTCGGGTCATGTGGGCCTGATCGCAGAAGCCCGCGTCAAGCGCCGCCTCGCTCAAGGAGGCTCCGCCGCGCAACAGCTCCTTGGCCCGGCGCAGCCGCAGGTGCGTCTGATAGGCGTGGGGGGGCAGCCCCACCACCCGCGTGAAGGCCCGGTGCAGAGCAAACATGCCCACGCCGCAGGCCTCGGCCAGTTCGGAGAGGTCCATTCCTTCAGGAAATCCTTCGTCAATGCGCGCTCGCGCCACGTGGACCATTTCCGCCAGCTTGTCCGCTCCGGCCATCCCCGCCAAGGGCTTGGCTGGCGGGGGCGCATTGCCGCCGGTGCCGCACAGTCCGATCAGCCGCTCCAGGCACACCGCCAGCAGGGACTGGCGTTCCAAGGCGCCTGCCGGGCGAGTCATGGCCTCGGCCAGGCGCAGCAGCGCCTCGACCAGGGCGGGATCGTCCGTTCGCACCGGGACTGGGAGCGGCAAAGGCATGCCCCAGCGCGTCAGCTTCGAGAGTTCCGGCGGCAACGCCTCCGTGCGGATCGAGAGCGCCAGGTACGAACAGCACCCAGGCTTGTCGTCGTACTTGTCGTCGTACTTGTCGTTGAACTTGCCGTTGAAGTTGTCGTTGAAGCAGTCGCCGGGAGTGGCGGGCGCGCAGGCGTGGGCCAGGCCCGGCGCGAGGACGAAGGCCGTGTCCGGTGGCACCAGAAACTCGGTCCCGCCCACGTCGATGCGCCTTGTCCCGGCTGTGACCACGCCCAGCACGAGGGAGTCATGCACATGGCGCGGCTGGACAGCGCCGGATGCCTTGGCGACGGTCAGGGTCACGCCGGGCAGTTTGTCCGCGCAGTGGAGCCGGACGCCCTGCCCGGTGTTTCGGCTAGAGAAGCGCGGGTGCGAACTTGGCGAGGATGTAGAGCTCTGTTTCGGCATCGGCCCTCACGCTGTGCTTCACGCCGGGCGGAATGAGCCCGCAGGCGCCAGGCTGGTACACGACCTCTTTCGCCCCAAGGGAGCAGCGGCCGCTGCCCAGAAGCACTTCGTGCAGTTCGACGCTGCCGTCGTGGGTGTGGGCCGCAAGCTCGGCCCCGGCGTCGATGCGCACCAAGTGCGTGCTCAAGGCCCCGGCGGTGTCGGCCCCGGTGACGAGGTGCCGGAGCGCGACCCCGGCAAAGCGCGGGTGCGGGTTCCAGGGCAGGGCGGAAATATCCCGTTCGCCGTCAGGCCGGGCCAGGTGCCCGGTCCCCACAATGGTCTTCAGGTCCATGTCCATGCGAGTCCTCCATTGGTTTCAGGTTGGCGTGAGCCGCCTGAATGCCAAAGGTATGCGCGCTGGTCTTGGACGTTCTTGCAGCCCGGGCGGTTGCTACGCCGCGGTGTGCTCCTTGAAGGCCTGCACCGTGTTCTTGAGCAGCATGGCGATGGTCATGGGGCCGATGCCGCCGGGAACGGGCGTCATGGCGCTGGCCGTGGCGCAGAGGTATTCGAAGTCGCAGTCGCCCACGAGGCCTTCCTCCACACGGTTGATGCCGACGTCGACCACAACCGCGCCGGGTTTGACCATGTCGCAGGTGACGAACTTGGGCTTGCCGATGGCCGCGAACACGAAGTCGGCGCGCTTGCACTGTTCGGTCAGGTCCGGGGTGCGCGAGTGGCACAGCGTCACCGTGGCGTCGCCGAAGCGGCCCGGCTGTGAGAGCATGATGGAGAGGGGGCGCCCCACGATGTTGCTGCGGCCCACCACCACGGCGTGCTTGCCCTGGGTGGGCAGGTCGTAGCGCCGCAAAAGCTCTATGACTCCGGCCGGGGTGCACGGGGCAAAGCCCGGCAGGCCCTGGGCGAGCCTGCCCATGTTCTGGGGATGGAAGCCGTCCACGTCCTTGTCCGGGGCGATGCGTTCCAGAAGCGCGCGGCTGTCGAGCCCGCCCGGCACCGGCAACTGCAGCAGGATGCCGTCCACCAGCACATCGGCGTTGAGGCTGGCGATGAGCGCCTCCAACTCCGCCTGAGTGGTGCTGGCGGGCAAAACGTGGGGGAACGAGGCGATGCCCACCTCGGCGCAGGCGCGCTCCTTGTTGCGAACGTAGACCTGGGAGGCCGGGTCCTGGCCCACGAGAATGACGGCCAGACCGGGCGCGCGGCCTTGGGCTGCGGTGATTTCGGCCACCTCGACCTTGAGTTCGGAGCGAATGGACTGGGCCGTGGCTTTGCCGTCGAGCAGGATCATGGAGCCTCCTTGGGTGCGTGAAAAAGTGCCGGGCGCGTTCATGCGTCCGAGAGGCGGCAATCTAGGTCAAAGCGTTGCCGTTGTCGAGGAGTGGGAAAGCCCTCTCCTCAGCGGATGGTGATCTCCACGCGGCGGTTCTTTGGTTCGTGCGGGTTGGAGCTTTCAACCAGCGGGTTGCTCGACCCGTGTGAAGTGACGTCAAAGATGTCCGGGGCCAGGCCGTCCTTGACCAGCATCTTGCGCACGGCCTCGGCGCGCCTGCGCGAGAGCTCGATGTTGAATGACTCTTCCCCGGCCTTGCTGGCGTGGCCCACCACGGAAATGTCGCGCGACTGGCGCTCTTTTGCCGTTGCCAGAACCTTGGGCAGGTCGGCCTTGGACTCCGGCGTCAGCTGCACGCCATCGCTCAAGAAGTACAGGATGTAGCGGACGGCCTTGGTGGGCAGGGCGCGCTGCGCCGGGCCGAAGAGCTGGGCCTGTTCCTCGGCGCTCAAAACTTCAGGCGCGCTGGGTGCTGCCTTCGGAGCTATGCGCGTGGCAGTTCCCGCCTGGGTCAGGGTCTGGCTGCCCTGGGCGTTCGAGACCACCACGGAACCCACGTGGCCGTCGGGATCGGGCAGCAGAAGGACAACGTTTCTGCTTTTCCCGCAGGCGGTTACACTCAAGACGCACAACAGGAAAAAGAGCGGCAGCGCGAGGCTTCTTGAGGCGCGCATGCTAGCGTCCTCCTGCTTCGGTCGGTGCCGGTTCGGTCGGTGCCGCCTCGGCTCCCTCTTCAACATTGACCAGGAAGTGCGTGCCCCGGATGCCGATGGTGGAGGTGGGGGTGTGGATCTGCATTGCCTTCGGCGAAAGCTTGGCGATCTCCCCGGTGACGACAGCAGAGGAGCCCTTGGCGACACGCAGGATGGACGCCAGGGCGCCCTTTTCGGGAGCGAAGAGGAAGCGCTCCACCACGAGCTTTGTGTTCGGGCCAAGCGAAAGCAGCGAATTGTCGCGCATGATGAGGCCCAGGGTCTCGGTAGCGCCCGTGGTCAGCACGTCTTTTTCATAAATGCGCTGCCCGGGCGCAAGGGGCTTTGGCGCTGCGGCGCCCCTGGTCACCATGGGATGTCCCTCAATGGATTTGACGCTGCCGACGGGGTTATCGGGCTCCGACGCAAGGGCGAAACCGGAAGAGAGGGCCAGGGCGACCGTTAGGAAAAGAACGCGAAAGGGTGCTCGCAGATAGTAATTGTTCATAACAATCCTCCACTATCGTGAACTTATGGAAATGTGCGTGGAGTGTCAAATCAGGCGAGGGCCGCACCGAGCCACCAGCGCAGGAATTGCGGCCCAAGCAGAAGGTAGGCCGCGGCCCCGGCGCAGAGAAACGGACCGAAGGGCAGGGCGGTGCGCAGGCCTTCGCCTTCTCCGCGCCGCGCGGCGCTTCGTGCCGCAACGACCCCCACGGGCAGGGCCAGCACAGCCCCGGCGAAGAGCGTCAGCGGCACGGCGACAGGGCCGAGCAGAGCGCCCACGAGCAGCATAAGCTTGGCGTCGCCCAGGCCCATGCCGTCCTCACCCCGGATGCGCCGGTAGGCCCAGGCGATGAACCACAGCCCGCCGCCGCCCGCCAGCGCGCCCCAAAGCGCCGACTGCCAGCCGATGCCCAGGGTGTGCGCGCGCGGCAGCAGGGTGGAGACGAGCAAGGCCGCCACCGCGCCGGGCAGGGTCAGTACATCCGGCAGCAGGAACGTCTCCAGGTCGATGAGCGAGAGCACGAGCAGCAGCGTGCCGAATCCCACGGCAACGAGGAAATGCCAGCCCGGCCCGAACACGGCCGCCGCAGCCAGGGCGAAGCCTGCGCTCAACAGCTCCGACAGGGGATAGCGCAGCGGGATTGCGGCCTTGCAGAAACGGCAGCGCCCGCCCTGGAAAAGCCAGCCCAGCAGCGGGATGTTCTCGCGCCAGGACAGGGTGTGGCCGCAGGCCGGGCAGAAGGACCGCGCAGGGCTCATGACGCTGCCCTCATGCGCCAGCCGGTGCCCGGCGCAGGTGGCGAAGCTGCCGAGGATCAGGCCAAGCGCGGCGGCGAGCGGTTCGAACAGGGGCAGGTCCACAGGCTATGCTCTCCACAGGCAGGTGTTATGGCGTGTTCACCGGGTGTCCAGGCTTGAAGATCAGGCGAATCTGCTGCATGATGCAATAAGCCGTGCAGAATGCGCCATTTCCTCCATCCACTGGCGGAGCTACCGCATTTTCCCCGGCCCCACAAGCGCCCCCCAGTGAGGAGAATCGTTCCATGCCCGAAAACGCCCGCTTCATCCCGAACATGAGCCCTGACGAACTCGCCGCCGTGCAGCTGGAGGGCCTCAAATGGACCGTGCACCACGCCTATCAGGGAAGCCCCTTCTACAAGCGCCGTTTGGACGAGGCCGGGATCCATCCCGGCGACATCAAACACATTTCCGACTTGACCCGGCTGCCCTTCACCACGGCCTATGACCTGCAAGCCGAATACCCGCTCCCGCTGCTGAGCGTGCCCGAGGAGCGGGTGGTGCGCATCCACGGCTCCAGCGGGACCACCGGGAAGCGCAAGATCCTGAGCTACACGCGCAAGGACATTGACGACTGGGCGGACATGTTCGCGCGGTGCTATGAGCTGGCGGGCCTGACGACCCTTGACCGCGTGCAGATCTGCGTCGGCTACGGCCTGTGGACCGCCGGGGCGGGCTTCCAGATCGGCTGCGAGCGCTTCGGGGCCATGGCCCTGCCCGTTGGGCCCGGCATGCTCGACATCCAGCTGCAGATGCTCACCGACCTGGGCGCCACCTGCCTGGGCTCCACGGCGAGCATGGCGCTGTTGCTGGGCGAGGAGGTTGAAAAACAGAACCTGCGCGGCAAGCTCAAGCTCAAGCGCTCCATCTTCGGGGCCGAGGCCCACACAAAAAAGATGCGCAGGCGCTTCGAGGAGGCACTTGGCCTGGAGCACAGCTTCGACATCTCCGGCATGACCGAGATCTACGGCCCCGGTGCCGGCATCGAATGCGAGGCCCACGAGGGCATCCACTATTGGGCCGACATGTACATCCTTGAGCTCATCGACCCGGACACGCTTGAACCCGTGGCGCCCGGCGAGCTGGGCGAGATGGTCATCACCAGTCTGAAGAAGGAGGCCAGCCCGCTCATCCGCTACCGCACGCGCGACATGACCCGGCTCATCCCCGGCTTCTGCCCCTGCGGCTGCACCATGCCGCGCCACGAGCGCATCCAGGGCCGCAGCGACGACATGATCATCTTCCGCGGCGTGAACATCTACCCCGGCCAGGTGGCGGCTGTGCTGGACAAGCACCCCCAGATGCAGAGCGAGTACCAGATCGGCCTGACGCGGGCCGACGGCCTGGACCACATGGTGGTGCGCGCCGAGCGCCAGGCGGGTGTGCCGGAGTCGGACTCCGACCAGTTGGCCAAGGCCATCGCCCTGGAGATCAAGAACCAGATCCTGGTGACGGCCAAGGTCGAGATACTGGCCCCTGGCACCCTGCCGCGCAGCTTTGCCAAGACCAAGCGCGTTGTAGACGAGAGGGAAAAGGATTAATAGTTAAAACAGCATATTATACTTTTTCTAGACTTTTTCTAACAACTCGGAGGACGCCATGCCGAGCCTCGACAGCCTGGCCGACAGGCACGTTGTCATCGACCGCCGCCAGGGGCATTACCTGTGCTTCCCGGACCTTTGCCTGACGGACGACGGGCGGCTTTTATGCGTCTACAACGAGTTCGACCGCCATGTGGGCACCCGGCGCAAGCTCATGCTCAAGGAGAGCGCCGACCTTGGCCGCACCTGGGGCGAGGCGCGCATCCTGTGCTGCACCGAGTCCCACTGCCCGCGCATCACCAAGCTGTCAGGCGGCCTGCTCATCATCGTGGATGACGCCGGGCCGCTTCTGTACTTCAGCGCCGACCAGGGCCGCACCTGGGCGCAGCAGCCGGGCGCGGGCCTGGGCCACGGCCTGCAGGACCGCATGGTGGAGCTGGGCGGCCAGATGCTCCTCACCACCGGCCATATGCACCGGGGCAGCCAGCCCCAGCCGCGCATCCGACAGGCCCCGAGCGAGCAGATGAGCTACCTCTCGCGCAACCAGGGCCGCAGCTGGGAGCCGTTCTCCGTCATCGCCTACGAAAAATGCCTGGTGCTCTGCGAGGCCTCGGTGATCCTCCTGCCGCAGGAGCTGGTGGGCGGCCCGCCGCGCCTGCTGGCCCTCATGCGTGAGAATTCCTTCGTGGGCGAGCCAATGTACTACTGCATCAGCGAGGACGGCGGAGCCAGCTGGGGGCAGCCCAGGCCCACCCCGCTCATCGGCCACCGGCCCACCCTTGGGTGGACCAGCGGCGGGAATCTGCTGGTGACCTACCGCGACGTGGGGCCGGACCCCGGCACCAAAGCCTGGCTCGGCTCGCTGGACGACCTCTGCTCGGACTTCGAGGTCCACGGCCTGCACCCGGTGGCGGGCAACCCGCGCCTGACAAAGAAGGGGCTGGTGGTCAAGAACGAGGCCGGTCAGCCCAGCGCCCAGTCCTCCCCCGTGCGCTACTCTCTGCGCCCTCTCACTGATCCGGCCTCGGCCCGGGCGGTGTTCGAGGCCGAGGTCAAGGTGGTCTCGGCGGACGTGAACGGCTGCGGCATCCGCCTGGGGCTGTGGTGGAAGCTGTACCCGGACTGCCTGGCGCCCGACGTGGACGACGCCCTGCCCATCCCGTGGACGCCGGGGCGCTTCCACACGGTGCGCATCGAGTACGAGCCCGGCCTGTGCCGCCTGTTTGTTGACGGCCACGCGCGCGGGGAGTACCCGGTGGACCGCATGAGCGGCGAGACGCGGCCCATCCTCGTGGGGGCCATCGTGCGCAAGGGCGACAACGCCTGCGAGGCCGTGTGGCGGCGCATGTCCCTCGCGACCGAGGAACCGAGCCTGGGCCGGCACTACGCCTGGTCCTGGGACCACCAGAGCGGGCTTCTGCCCGACGAGCACATCAACCGGCGCGTGCTGGAGCTGAAGAACGACCGCCAGGCCAGCCCGGCGGACTTCGGCTACTCCGGCTGGGTGGAACTGCCGGACGGGCGTTTCTACGCCGTGTACCACCACGGCGGCGGCCTTGAGCCGGGCTACACCCCCGGCGAATCCTCGCACGTGGTGGGAACAATCTTTAGCGAGAGCGATTTTGGAGTGAGCGAGTGACCCATATTCCCGTTGTGACCCCCGGCTGGCCCGAGTACGAGCTCATCGACTCCGGCGACTGCCGCAAGCTTGAACGTTTCGGCAAGGTCGTCATCGTGCGCCACGAGCCGAAGGCCTGGTGGCGGCCCGCCCTGCCGGAGCGCGACTGGGCCATGGCCCACGCCAGCCAGGACGAGGAGGGGCGCCTCACCATCACCGGAAAGGTGCCCAAGGCCTGGCCCTTGCGTCTGGATTTGCCCGGTGGTCGCCAGATCACCCTGGAGGCGCGCGTGTCCGAGACCTCCCGGCACATCGGCCTGTTCCCGGAGCAGGCCCCGCACTGGCGGCTTCTGGCGGAGGTCGCGGCCCAGTTCCCCAAAAAGGGCGAGGCCCCCAAGCTGCTGAATCTCTTCGGCTATACCGGGGCCGCCAGCCTGGCCGCCCAGGCCAGCGGCTTCGCCGCCACCCACGTGGACGCCTCGCGCCCGGCCATCGCCTGGGCCAAGCGCAACCAGGAGCTCTCGGCCTTAAGCGACAAGCCCGTGCGCTTCCTGCTCGACGACGTGGTCAAGTTCGTCCAGCGCGAGATCAGGCGCGGCAACCGCTACCAGGCCATCCTGCTCGACCCGCCGTCCTTCGGCCGCGGCCCCAACCGCGAGGTCTGGAAGGTGGAGGGCATGGTGCGCGACCTCCTGGCCGACTGCCGCACGCTGCTGGCCGACGACGCGCGCCTGCTGCTGCTCACCATGTACAACATCGAGGCCTCGGCGCTGATGCTCGGCAACCTCATGCAGGATGTGCTGCGCGGCATGCCCGGAGCCATCACCGTGGGCGAACTGGCCGTGCCGCACACCGCGCCGGGAGCCGAGGCGCGCCTGCTGCCGCGCTCCATCTTCGCGCGCTGGCAGGCCTGAGGGCATTGACCGGGGGCGCTGCCCCCGCACCCCGCCAAAAGGCTCGAGGCCGGAGCGCTTGAGCTTGCGTCGTCCGCGTGGTAGCTGTGCGCCACGTCGCAACCCTGGAGAAAAGCTGACCATGCCTTTGTCGACCCTCTTCGCCATAGCGGTGGCCCTGGCCATGGACGCCTTCGCGGTGTCGCTGTCCACGGGCATTTGCCTGTGCCGGGTGCGCACGGCGCAGATGCTGCGCATGGCCGGGGCTTTCGGGTTTTTTCAGGCCTTCATGCCCGTTGCGGGCTGGCTTCTGGGCCTGACCTTCCGCGTCTACATCGAGAGCTTCGACCACTGGGTTGCCTTCGCGCTTCTGGCCTTCGTGGGAGGCAAGATGGTCTGGCAGGGACTGGCCGGGGGCGAGGACGAGATCGGCTGCGAGCCCCGCGACAACACCCGGGGCATGCGCCTGCTCATCCTGGCCGTGGCCACCAGCATCGACGCCCTGGCCGTGGGCCTGTCCTTCGCCGTGCTGAACGAGTCCATCTGGCTTGCCTCCGGGGTCATTGGCGCGGTATGTTTCGTCATCACGGCCTTTGGCCTGAAGCTGGGCTGCCTGGCCGGGCGCATCGCCGTGATCAGCCGCTATGCCGAGGTGTTGGGAGGCGTCGTGCTGGTCGCCATCGGCCTGAAGATACTGTCCGAGCACGGCACGTTGCTTTTGCTCTCGTGAACCGAACCATCCGCGTGCAAACGAGGGGGTCCGGGGGAAATCATTCCCTCCGGCCGCCGAAGGCTCTTCCCACAATCCAAGGATCTCCATGCTGCGTTTGACTGACATCCGCCTGCCCCTGCCGGACGGCCCGGCCCACGCCGAGGCCGAGCTTCGGCACGCCGCAGCCCAGCGCCTGGGCGTCTCCCCCGGCGACCTGGCCTCCTTCCGCGTGGCGCGCCGCAGCCTGGACGCCCGCAAGAAGAACGCCGCCGTTTTCCTGTACAGCCTCGACGTGGAGCTGCCCGACGAGGCCCGCGTGCTGGCGAAATGCGGCGAAGGCTCCGGCGTGGCGCTGCTGTCCGAGCAGCAGTACCGCTTCCCGGTGCAGGCACCGGTTGCCATTGCGGAGCGGCCCGTGGTCATCGGCGCGGGGCCGTGCGGACTGTTCGCGGCGCTGGCCCTGGCCCAGGCCGGGTTCGCGCCGCTGGTGCTGGAGCGCGGCCAGGCCATCGAGGAGCGCGCCGCCAGCGTGGACGCCTTCTGGGCGGGCGGGGCGCTTGAGCCGGAATCCAACGTGCAGTTCGGCGAGGGCGGGGCGGGCGCGTTCTCCGACGGCAAGCTGACCACCCAGATCAAGGAGCGCCGGGGCCGCTGCCGGAAAGTGCTGGCCGAGTTGGTGGCCCACGGCGCGCCAGGCGACATCCTCTGGCAGCACAAGCCCCACGTGGGCACGGACCTGCTGCGCGGCGTGGTGCTGGGCCTGCGCAAGAGCATCCTGGCCCTGGGCGGCGAGGTGCGCTTCAGCGCTCGGGTGGACGCCGTCGTGGAGCGCGAAGGCCGCGTGGCTGGCGTGCGCCTGGCCGACGGCACCGAGATTTCGACCCGTGCTGTGGTGCTGGCCGTGGGCCACAGCGCCCGCGACACCTTCGCCATGCTGCATGCAGGCGGCGTGCGCCTGGAGCAGAAGCCCTTCGCCATGGGCTGCCGCGTGGAGCACCTGCAGTGGGAGATAGACCGGGCGCAGCTGCGCGACCTGGCCGGGCACCCGGCCCTTGGCCCGGCGGACTACAAGCTCTCGCATCAGGCGGCCAAAGGGCGCTCGGCCTACAGCTTCTGCATGTGCCCCGGCGGCTCGGTCATAGGCGCGGCCAGCGAGGAGGGCGGGGTGGTGACCAACGGCATGAGCCTGCACGCCCGCGCGGAGGTCAATGGCAACAGCGCGCTGTTGGTGAACGTCGGCCCGGCGGACCTGGGCAGCGACAACCCCCTGGCTGGGGTGGATTTTCAGCGCCACTGGGAGCGTTTGGCCTTTGATCTCGGCGGGCGCGACTACAAGGCCCCGGCCCAGAGCGTGGGCGATTTTCTGGAGGGCCGCGCGTCGAAGGAGTTCCGGGGCTTCGGCCTGGTGCGCCCGAGCTTCGAGCCCGGGGTGCGCCCGGCGGACCTCTCGCGCTGCCTGCCGGACTTCGTCACCGCGGCCCTGCGCGATGCCATCCCAGCCTTTGACCGCAAGCTGCGCGGCTTTGCCGAAGCAAGCGCCGTGCTCACCGGGGTGGAGACGCGTTCGTCCTCGCCGGTGCGCATCCTTCGCGGGGCGGACATGCAGAGCGTGAGCCTGCCCGGCCTGTTCCCGGCGGGGGAGGGCGCGGGCTACGCGGGCGGCATCGTCTCCAGCGCCGTGGACGGCCTGCGCGTGGCCGAGGCTGTGGGCCTCACCCTCTGCGGCCAGTCCGTGGGCGATCTGGAGTCCTAGCATGCAGGCTGAGCGCGTAGACCTTCAATTTCCCCTGCCCACAGAGCTGCCGGGCTGGATGCACTCCGGCACGTTCACGGGCTACCAGGCCGCGTCGGGCTTCCTGCGCGAGCTGCTGGACGAGCTGGGCCTCTCCGGCGCGTCCGGGCCGGGGCATGTGGTGCTGGGCGACCTCGTCTTCACCGTCAACCGGGCCAAACCGGCCGGCTGGGCGCAGAACACGTGGCTGGACGCGCGGCTCATCCCGGCCCCGAGCATCGGGCAGGCGGCCAAGGCCCTGAAGGACATGCAGCGCAACTGGTGGGTGCACCCGGTGCGACTGGCCCGGCGCAGCGCCCTCGTCACCGAGAAGCTGCCCAAGGTCTCGGCCCGGCCGCAGGTGTTCGGAGAGCCCGCGCCAACGGCCCCGCTGGGCGCCTGGACCCTGTGGAACGAGGGCTGGCTCATCGCCTCGCCCGCGTGCACCAGCCCCTACCCGGACGGCCTGCCGCAGTTCGTGGAGGACCGCGAAAGCGCCCCCAGCCGAGCCTACCTCAAACTCTGGGAGACCTTCACGCTGGTCGGCGTGGCGCCGAAACCCGGCGAGCTGTGCCTGGACCTGGGCTCCAGCCCCGGCGGTTGGACCTGGGTGCTGGCGAGCCTCGGCGCGCGGGTGTTCAGCGTGGACAAGGCTCCGCTCGACCCGCGCATCGGCGCCATGCGGAACGTGGACCATTGCCTGGGCAGCGGCTTCGGGCTTGACCCGGCCATTGCCGCCACGCCCGAGAAACCCGTGGATTGGCTGTTCTCGGACATGGCCTGCTACCCGGAGCGCCTGCTGACGTTGATACAACGTTGGCTTGATGCAGGAGCCTGCCGCAATTTCGTGTGCACGCTGAAGTTCCAGGCCGAGACCGACCACGAAACCGCGCGGGCTTTCGCCGCCATTTCCGGTTCGCGCCTGCTGCATCTTGCCCACAACAAGCACGAGCTGACCTGGATCCTGCTGCGCTAGAATCTTGCCGAAGCGCAAAAGAAAAGTCCCCGTGTGCTTGGCCTGCGGGGACTTGTTTTGTTGATGAGCGCCGGGTCAGGGCTGGGCTGTTCCGGCCAGTTCCGCCGCGTGGTAGCTGCTGCGCACCAGCGGCGCGCAGAACATTTTGGCAACGCCGAGGGAACGGCCGAACGCCGCCAGCGCTTCGAACTCCTCCGGCGGCATGTAGCGCTGCACGGGCGGGTGCTGGCGCGAGGGGCGCATGTACTGGCCCACGGTGATCATGGAGCAGCCGACACGGGCCAGGTCGCGGATGGTCTGACGCAGCTCGTCGTCGGTTTCGCCCAGGCCCGCCATGAGCCCGCTCTTGGCCGGTATCCCGCGCGAGTCGGCTGCGACGCGGCGCAAAAGCTCAAGGCTCTGCTCGTAGTCGGCCTGGGGGCGGATGTCCGGGTACAGGCGGGAGGCAGTCTCCACGTTGTGGTTCAGCACGTCCGGGCTTGCCGCCAGCACGGTCTCCAGCGCCGAGGCATCGCCACGGAAGTCCGGGATGAGCACCTCTATGGTGCAATGCGGCAGGCGCTGGCGCACCTGGCGGATGGTGGCGGCGAAATGCGCGGCCCCGCCGTCCGGCAGGTCGTCGCGGGTGACGGAGGTGATGACCACGTGCTTGAGGCCGAGCCTGGCCGCGCCTTCGGCAACGCGCCGGGGCTCGTCGTCGTCCAGCGGCGTGGGCGCGCCGGGGTTGATGTTGCAGAACGCGCAGTTGCGCGTGCAATCCCGGCCCATAACGAGAAACGTGGCGACGGAGTTTGAGAAGCATTCCCAGGTGTTGGGGCAGCGTGCGCTCTGGCACACGGTGTGAAGCCGCAGATCGTCCAGCAGACCCTTGGTGCTGGCGAAGGTCCTGCCGCTGGGCAGCTTGACCCTAAGCCAGGGGGGGATGCGTAAACACGGCTCTGAATTCTTCGGCAAGGACATCCTTCACTTCCTTCATATTCATCTCTCGTCCGGCCTCGCGCGCCAGGGAGGTGGGCGTGGCCCCCCCGATGCCGCACAGGGTGATGAGCTCGAACAGCGACACGTCCGGCCCGACGTTCAGGGCAAGCCCGTGGTAGGTTACGCCCCGCTTCACGCCGATGCCCATGGAGCAGATTTTCCTTTGGCCCGCCTGGGCGCTGGTCCACACGCCGGGGAAGCCCTCGCGGCGCTCCGTGGCTACGCCGAAATGCGCGCAAGTGCGGATGACAATCTCTTCCATGTCCGCGAAAAACTTGCGAATGCCGCCCCTGCGTTGGCCCACGCGAAAGATGGGGTAGGCCACCAGCTGGCCGGGGAAATGGCAGGTGATGTTGCCGCCGCGTCTGGTCTGCGCCAGCTCGATGCCCAAGCCCGTCAGGTGCGCCGCGCTGACGTGCAGGTTCTCGCGCCCCCCCTGGAGCCCAAGGGTGATGACCTTGGGGTGCTCCACCAGGAACAGCGTCTGCTCCCCGCCGGACTGCACCTCGGCCAGGGTCGAGAGTTGCAGCGCCGCGGCCTCGCCATAGGCCATGAATCCCAGGTCGACGACGCGCATGCGCTTCTATTTGGCCTTTTGTTTCTTGGCCTTGCGGGCCGCGCGCGAATCGGCCTTTGGCGCGGACTTGCCGCCCTTGGCAGACTTGGGCGCGTTGACCTTTTTCACCGGCGGGCGGCCGGGCTTCTTCTTGCCGGGCCTGCGGCTTGGGATGCCGACCGGCTGCTGGCCCGTGGACTCCTCGAAGCGCTCGTCGGGATAATTATCGACGTCGAGGATATCTGCCGGGATGCCAGCCGGAATGACAGCGGGATCGGCCTTGGGGCGTGTCGAGTCTTCTGCATGAGCCCGTGCTCGCCTGACGGCGCGCGGCGCCTTGGCGTCCTTGGCGGCATCCATGGCTTCGGGTGCTTGCTTTGCGGCCTTGGGCTTGCGGGGCTTGGGCGCTCTCTCCGCAGGGCGCTCCGAGGGCAGGCGCGGAGGCTTTCGCCCAGGCTTGGCCGTGGCCTTGCCCCGAGGCCTTGCCCCGGCCTGCGCTTCGGGCGGGAGCTTGCTGCGGTCGATGCCCAGCTCAACGTCCAGCGCGGGATCAAGCTCATCATCCCAGTCGTCGTCATCGTCGATATCGTCTGGGCGGGTGCCGCGTCGGCTCGCGGGAACTGCTCCGGGGCCGTGGCCCAAGGGCAGCACCAGAGCGCCAGACTTGGCGTCGGTGATGGGGGTCTCCGGCCAGGCGGCTTCGATCAGCATGCCGGGCAGGGGCACCAGGTGCTTCCTGGGCAGGGAGAGCAGCGTCAGGCCCCGGTCGGAGCAGCAATACTGGCCGTAGCGGCGGGTGCCGTCCGCGCCCGGCAGGTCGAAGGGGCCGGACACCGCGCGCACAAGGCTCTTGCCTACGCCCGCCTCCAGCTTGCGGCCCTTGGCCGAGAACTGCAGGAAGCTTAGGGATACGTTCTCCTTGGTCAGCCGGGCGTCCTCGGAGAGCTTCTTGAGCCAGCCCGGGGCGGCGTCGGCGTCGAAATTGAAGTGGCACCACGCGGTGTAGCCGCGCCCGCTCATGGGGCAGGGCTCGGTGTGCGGGCAGGGGGCCAGCGGCTTCAGGCCGCGATGCATGAGTCCGCGCCGCAGGGCCGAGAGCAGGTGCGCCGAGGGCCGGATGCCCGGCTCCACCACCAGCAGCTGCCCGGTGGGGGTGAGGCTTGAGGCCAGATGCCCGGCCAGGGCTCCGGCGTCCTCCAGCAGGTCGCCCTCGCCACGGTGCAGGACTTCGTTCAGGGCGTTGGCCACCACCAGCAGGTCGGCCTTTTCGCGGAGGCGGGCGTCCAGCGGCGCCTTCACCAGGGTCACGCGCCAGGGCTTCAGCCCCTCGGGGCCGCCTTGGGCCTCGGCCATGTGCGCCAGCGTGTCCAGGCCCAGGCGCATGGGCCTCTGCGCGCGGTCCACGCAGATGAAGTGCAGCTTGCGGCGGCGCAGGTGCGGCCGGGCCATCCACAGGGCCAAGGGCGTGGTCAGCGGGCCGGTGCCCAGGTCCACGATGGTGGTGGTCTCGTCCGGGTTGTCGCCGCCCGGATCAAGGGCCAGCCCGTTGAAGAGCACGCCCAGGCGATAGATGTTCCAGGGCAGGAAGTAGCGCATATAGGCCGAGAGCGCGGCCGGGTCCGACAGGTAGTCGCGCCGCAGGTCGCCGCGCTCGTCGGTCAAAAGGTGCGAGAGGTGGCGGATGTCGCCGGGCAGCTCGCGGCGGTGCTGCCTGCGCATGGGCATGGCCGCGTCCAGGTGCTTGGGCAGACCGGCCAGCAGAGCCAGGAAGTCACCGCCGGGGCGCGGGAAGATTTGTTCAAGCGACATGGCGCAGTACCATCCTTTCAACGTAGAGGGAGCCGAAACCCGGCTCGGAAGCGAGATCGAGCGTCCGGCATTTTCCGGGCAGCTTCAGCACCCAGTCCCAGGCCTCGGGCCGGGTCAGGAGCGTTCGCGCGCCGGCGAGCGACGTGTTGCCCGCGCGGCGGGCGCGGCCAGCCAGCGCCTCCGGCAGGAAGCCCAGGGTCGCCAGGTCGGACATGTCCACATGCTCGCCCATGGCACCTGCAAGGTGCAGGCTCTTGAGCGCTCCGGGGGCGAGGCCCGCCTCGGCAAGCAGGCGCGACAGGGCCAGGTTGAAGGCCGCCTTGACCTTGACCAGCTCCTCCACGTCCGAGGCCGGGAGCAGCAGGCCGTGGCCCAGGTCCAGCGCCTGCTCGTTGCCGAGGCTCGCCAGTCCCTTGGCCAGGCGCTTGCCCAGGGGCGTGGCGGGTACCACGAAGCGCCCCGACTCGTCCAGCACTCCGGCCCGGCGCAACGTGGCCGCCAGGGAGAGATAGCCCACGCCGGTGATGCCGGGGTCTTCGCCCTTGCCCTCAGGGCCGGGCAGCGGCGGACGCTCGATGTACTCCGGCCGCAGGCCCACCGGGGTCAGGGCGAAGCCGCGCACGGCGCCTGGCGCGGCGGTGCGGCCGTGCCTCAGGCCGACGCCTTCCAGCGCCGGACCCATGGGCACGCTGGCCAGCAGATACTCGTCGGGCGAGAGGGCCAGCACAAACTCGCCGTTGGTGCCCAGGTCGGCCAGCAGGTAGGGATACGCGGGGTGGCCGCCTTGCGAAAACTGCAACGCCGCGAGTCCGGCGCTCAGGTCCGCGCCCACGAACGGCGCGAGCAGCGGCGGCACGAGGGCCTCGGGCAGGTCCGGGGCGAGGCTCTGCAGGCCGCCCCCGGCGTAGTCCAGGCGGTACGGAGCGCTGGCCAGGCCTGTAACAGGCAGGCCGAGCAGGAGGCAGGTCATGGCGCTGTTGCCCGCCACGCAGAGCCGGGAGATCGCGCCTCCGTGGGCGACCTTGGCGCCGTGCACCAGTGAGCGCAGGCGGTCCGTCGCCAGGCGGGCGAGCACTTCGGCCCCGCCGGGTTTGGCGGCATAGGCCAGACGCGACATGACCTCGCTGCCCAGGCCCATCTGCGGGTTCAAGCCCTGGCCCGAGGACAGAACCTCGCCCGCCGCATTAAGAGCGGCCCAGTGGATGCTCGTGGTGCCCAGGTCGACTGCCAGGGCGGCGGCCAAGGACGCGGACCCGCTTTTGGCGGTGGAAACGGTGGTGCGCGGACGGGCCGAGCGCTTGGGCCTCGGCAGCTCCACGTGGCAGGCGCCGGCCGGATGCAGGCAGGACAGACGCCAGCCCTCGGCCAGGGCCGCAGCGCCCAGGCGCTTCAGCTCCTCGGCGGTGGGCTCGGGCGGGGCGGAGACATGGCGCACACGGCACAGGCCGCACTTGCCCAGGCCCGCGCACAGGGGCACGCCGTCCCAGAACCCGGCCAGGAATATGGCCTGGGCCAGGGTCTGGCCCTCTGCCGTGGCGAGCTCAAGGCTCTTGCCGTCATGCGTGTTGATGCGGATCATTCCTTCCGTCCTGTCCTCGGTCGTCCCGGCGCGACACTAAGTCTTGCGTGGCAGGCGCACGGTGAACGCAGCGCCCTGGCCGGGTTTGCTCTCAACGAAGATTTCGCCCCTCATGCCGGTCACCAGCGTGTGGCACATGGACAACCCAAGCCCGGTTCCCTGCCCCGGCGGCTTGGTGGTGAAGAAAGGGTTGAAGATCTTCTCAAGGTTTTCCGGCTCGATGCCGCAGCCATTGTCCTTGACGCGTATCTCCATAACCTCGTCGTCGGCCCTGGCCGAGACTTCGATGCGCCCGCCTGTGTCCACGGCCTGGAGGGCGTTGGTCATGAGATTCAGCACGACCTGGCGCAGCAGGGGAGAGTCCGTGCGCAGCAGGGGCAGGTCCTGGGGCAGATCGCGCGTCAGGGTCACGTTCTTGTACGCGGCCTCCTTGTCCACCAGCCGGGCCATGTCCTCGATGATGCGGCCCACGTCGACATCCTGCAGGACGGGCTCGCGTTTGCGGGCGAAGTCGAGCAGCTTGTGCGTGATGTTCTTGCAGCGGTCCACCTGGGCGCGCACCTCGCGCAGGGAGTCCCTGACCTCGGCGAAATCGGCGTTGCAGTTCTTTTCGGCCTCGCGCACCACATGCTCAGCCCATTCGGCCTCCTGGGCGATGATGGCGATGGGGTTGTTGATCTCGTGCGCCAGCCCGGCCGAGAGCTCGCCGATGGCGGCAAGCTTTTGGGACTGGATGAGCTGGCTGTTCAGGCTGAGCCGCGCCTCCTCGGTCCGGCTCAGGCGGCTCAAGAGTCCGCGCGCGGAGACGGCGGCGATGGCAAGCACTGCCGCGGCCAGGATTCCGGCCACAACTGGCGTTGCGAAGGCAGCCGCAACGACCAGGGCGGCCAGCACCGGCGGCACCAGGAAGTGCGTCCACAGGAGCAGGCCGTGGTCCTTCCAACCCTTGGCGCCGGTGGCCCTGGCCAGAATGCCCTGCCCGATGCCCGGGTTGTCGCCGACGGGGTCAGGTCCCCTGCTTGCGGGCCTTTGCATTGAGTTCTTTCCTCTCAAAGGCCTTGCGCACCTTGTCCAGAAGGTCGTCGAAATCCGCGGGCTTGAGCACATAGTCGTAGGCGCCCAGGTTCATGCCTTGCATGCCTGTCTCCAGCGAGGCGTGGCCGGTGAGCATGATGACCTCGGTCAGCGGCGCGCGCTCCCGAATCAGCTTCAAGACCTGCAGGCCGTCCATGCCGGGCATGCGCACGTCAAGGATGATGACATCGTATTCCTTGGTCTCCAGGGCGGCAAGGGCCTCCTGTCCGCTTTTGGCGCTGTCGATGGGCATCTTGCGGATGCCGAAGCGTTTGACCATGGTTTCCACGAAGTCGCTCTCGTCGTCCACGAGCAGAATCTTGATGTCCATTCGCGCTCCTTTTGCGGGCCGGGTGCGGCCTTAGGCCTTGCGCAGCGGCAGGTTGATGATGAACTTCGCGCCGTGGCCTTCCTGGCTTTCCACGTTGATGCGCCCGCCGAGCTTCTGGATGATGCTGAAGCTGATGGTGAGCCCCAGGCCCGTGCCTTCGCCGACCTTCTTGGTGGTGAAGAAGGGGTCGAAGATCTTGTCCAGCTTCTCCTTGGAGATGCCCGGCCCGGTGTCGGAAATGGTGATGGCCACCTCGTCGGGGTCGCTTGTGGCGCGGGTACGGATGGTGATGCTGCCGTCCTTGCCGATGGCGTCGATGGCGTTGTCGATGATGTTCAGGAAAACCTGCTGGAGCTGCGCCGAATCGCTGGCGACGAAGGGCAGGTTCTTCTGGAAGTCGGTGTTGATCTCGATTGAGCGGTACCGGGCCTCGTTTTCGAGGAAGGTAACGGTCTGGTTCAGCACCTCGTTGATGTTGATGTCCTCCTGGATCGGGTCCATGCGGCGGGCGAAGCCGAGCAGGCGGTGCGTCACGTCCTTGGCCCGGGTCACATGGTACTCGATCTTGCCGATGGCGTCCTCGAACTCCTTGAAATTCGGGCTGGCCTTGATGTCCTCCTCGGTCAGGAGGTCGCGCATCCAGCCGGCCTTCTCCTTGATGATGGCCAGCGGGTTGTTCACCTCGTGGGCGACGCCGGCGGCCATCTTGCCCAGCGAGGCCATCTTGCTCGACTGGGTGAGCGAGGCGTTCAAGGCTGCCTTCTCGCGTTCGGAGCGCACAAGCTGGCTGATGATGGTGGTGCTGGTGAACACCGTGCCCCCGGCGATGAGCAGAAGCCCTCCCGCCAGGATGAACCAGACGAGGTGGCGCGTGCGCGTCAGCGGCATGAGCTCCTCGGCGGGGTCGTCGCGGATGGCCAGGAGCCAGTTCTTGTTTTCCAGCCAGGCCAGCCCGAAGAGGTAGCGCTTGCCGTCCATCTCGATCATTTCCGAGCGCACCCCGTTGAATCGCGAGATGGTGCCAAGGTTCATCTTGCCCAGGAGCTTGGGGCCTGAACGCGGCTTGGACTGCAGGATGCTCTCGGTGTTCAGCAGGAAGGCGTCGCCGCCGGTGCCGAGCTGGTCGCTCTGGACGAGCGAGTCGAAGATGTCCGAGTCGATGGTGGCGCGCAATATCCAGCTCTTGTCGCCGTCGCGTCGCATGACGGCGATGATGAAGTGGGGATAGTTGCGCCGTCCGAGAAACACGTCGCTGATGTAGATGCCCTTGGCCTGGACCTGGTGGAACCAGTCCTCGTCCTTGTAGTTGGCGGTGCGGATGGACTGGTAAGGACCCGTGTAGACCACGTGGTCGCCGTTCTGGTCGATGATGCCGAGGTCGATGTAGTACTTGGAGCGGGCCTGGAGCAGCGTGAAGACGTTCTCGAAGGTGCCCGGCTCAAGGAAGTAGGAGAGTTTGTGCGTGTAGGCGATGGCCGTGAGCTGCGACAGCCGCTCGTTCAAAAACAGGTCCAGCGTGCGGCGCTTGTTTTCGGTGATGTGGTTCAGGTTCTGGAGGATCTTGCTGGTGTGCGAGATTTCGAACTGGCGATAGATGGTGTAGCCCAGGATGAGCAGCGGGATGAGCGAGAACGCGAGCGTCGTCAGGATCATCTTGACGCGGAGCTTCGTGTATCCGGAGCTTTCGAGCATGCTCGCCGCCTTGTCTGTTGGTGATGTGCGCGCCTTTGCGCCGTCCGGCGTGCCGCAAAGGGCTCGCGCTACTGTGCGTATTTACCCCGTGGATTGCGGATATGCAAGGGATTTGGGGTGGGTATGCCGTGCGTTGCGCCGAGGTTACCGGAATGCGTCACCATCGACGCGCGGCTTGTATATGGCGGGCTTTTCTGCGATTGGGTGGAAATGGAACAGCGCACAGGCTTTTTCGGCAGGATCAGGCAGGCCTTGACGGGTGGCCGGTCCTGCCAGGCGCCCAGCCAGGAGGAGCTGCGCACCCTGTTCGCCAGCCGTTCCCAGGCCTTTGCCCGCGTGCTGGAGGCCAACGGCAAGGCGCTTGAGATCATGAGCGATCTTGAGGAAGCCCTGCGCGGCCGGAGCATCTTCGGCATGAGCTTCGTGCGCGCCAGCTGCACCGCCGTTGGCGTCAACGTCTTCAAGCTCGTGCGCGCCCTGTGCGAGCTTGAGCCCGGCCGCTACGACGCGCTGTACGAGCGCCTTTCCGCCATCCAGGCGGGCATCGACGAGACCCTCTCGCGCAGGCAGCAGGTGCGCGACGTGCCCCTTGTCCTGCGTTTCGACGAGATCGACCGCACCTCCTCTGACCACACCGGCGGCAAGATGGCCAACCTGGGCGACATGCGCTCGCGCATCAAGCTGCCCGTGCCGGACGGCTTCGTGGTCACGGCCAGCGGTTTCGACGCCTTCATGGCCGCTGGCGACCTTCAGGCCGAGATCAACGCCCGGCTCCAATCCATGCCCGATGATAGCTCCGCCACGGCCACCGGAGACGAAGCCGAGCACAGCCTCGACGCGCGCTTCCGCCTGGCCTCGGAGATTCAGCAGCGCATCATGGCGGCGCCTGTGCCAGCGGCGTTGGCCGAGGCAATTCTGTCTGCCTACGACCGCCTCTGCGCCGACGCCGGAGGCACGGTGCGCGTCTCCATGCGCTCCAGCGCCCTGGGCGAGGACGCCGCCGGGACCACCTTCGCCGGGCAGTTCAAAAGCCTGCTCAACGTCCCGCGCGAGAACCTGCTCGACGCCTACCGGGAGATCGTCGCCAGCAAGCACACCCTGCACGCCATGACCTACCGCCTGAATCGGGGCATCCGCGACGAGGACGTGGCCATGTGCGTGGGCTGCATGACCCTTGTGGACGCCCGGGCTGGCGGCGTCATGTACTCGCGCAACCCACTGGACGTGCGCGACGCCTCGGTGGTCATCAACTCCGTGTGGGGCCTGCCCACGGCGGTGGTGGACGGCACCACGCCCACGGACCTGTTCGTGGTCAGCCCGGCCACGGCCCATGCGCCAGCGAGCGTGCGCGAGCGCGTCATCAAGCACAAGGACTCCCGCACCGTGCCCGACGAGGGCGAAGGTTTGCGCCGCGAGGCCCTGGACGAGGCCGAGGCCGCGCTGCCGTCCATCTCCGACGAGACCGCCTGCGAGCTGGCGCGCCTGGCCGGGATGCTGGAGGACGCCTACGCTGGCCCCCAGGACATCGAATGGGCCGTGGACCAGGCGGGCAAGGTCTTTTTGCTGCAATGCCGTCCGCTCCAGCAGATGGCGAGCCCCGACGCGGGAGCGCCCCTGAGCCGGGCGGTTGTGCCGGGCGCCACGGAGCTTTTCGCGGGTGGCGTCACGGCCAGCCCTGGCGTGGGCTACGGCCCGGTGTTCGTGGCCCGGCGCGAGGTGGACGCCCTGCGCTTTCCCGAGGGCGCGGTGCTGGTTGCCTCCATGGCCCTGCCGCGCTGGGCCGCGCTGCTGTCGCGTGCCTCGGCCCTGGTGACGGAGCAGGGCGGCATCACCGGGCACCTGGCCAACGTGGCGCGCGAGTTCGGGGTGCCTGCGCTGTTCGACGTTCCCGACGCCACGACGCGCTTTGCCGAGGGCCAGCCCGTCACCGTGGACGCCCTGGGGCGGCGCGTGTTCGAGGGCCGCGTGGAAGAGCTGCTGGCCCAGGCCGAGCCGCCGCCGAGCGTCATGGCCGGAAGTCCGGTGTACGAGACCCTGCGCGAGGCCACCCGGCTCATCCTGCCGCTCAACCTCACCGACCCGGAGTCGACCGATTTTCGTATCGCCAATTGCGCCACCTACCACGACATCACCCGCTACGCGCACGAGATGAGCGTGCGCGACATGTTCGAGTTCGGCTCGCGCCACGGCCTGTCGAGCCAGGCCAGCAAGCAGCTGGTGTGCGACGTGCCCATGCAGTGGTGGGTCATCAACCTGGATGACGGCTTCAACCGCGAGATCAGCGAGCGCTTCGTCCGGCTGGAGGACATCGCCAGCCCGCCCATGCTGGCCATCTGGGAGGGCATCGTCGCGGTGCCCTGGGCCGGGCCTCCGGCGGCCAGCGCCGGGAGCATGATGAGCGTGTTCCTGCAGGCCACCATGAACCCGGAACTGGGCGAGGGCTGCGGCGGGGGCTTCTGCGAACGCAACGTGTTCATGATCTCCCGGCGTTATGCCTGTCTGAACTCGCGCTTCGGCTTCCATTTCACCACCATCGAGTCCATGCTCTCCGAGGGCGACTTCGACTCCTACGCGGGTTTCAAGTTCAGCGGTGGCGCCGCCGACGAGCGCCGTCGCGTGCTGCGCGCGGAACTCATCGGCGAGGTGCTTGAGCACTTCGATTTCCAGGTCAAGATCCGCGGGGACAACCTCTTCGCCAAGGCCGAAAGCCGCCGCCACGACTTCGTTCTGGACCGCCTGCGCATCCTGGGCTACCTGCTCGTGCACACCCGGCAGATCGACATGGCCATGGCCGACCGGGGCGCTGCGGACGTGCTGCGCGAGAAGATGCTGGCCGACATCCGGTCCATGCTCTCCGGCAAGGAGGGGACCGCATGAGCGGACGCATTCGGGTGGTGCATGCGGTGAAGACCCTGGGTCTGGGCGGCACGGAAAAGGTCATGCAGCTTCTGGCCGCGAACCTGGATCGCGACCGCTTCGACGTGGCCGTCCACAGCCCGGAGGACGGTCCCCGTGCACTCCAGTTGCGCGAGGCTGGCCTGACAACCTTCGTGGGCCAGCCGCTGGACCGCGCGCTCGCGGCTTTCCAGCCCCAGGTCGTCCACGTCCACCGGGCGGGCTGGCCCGAGCCGGATTTCCTGCGGCCCGTGCGCGACTACCTCGCCGCGCAGCCCAAGACCGTGGTGGTGGAGACCAACGTCTTCGGCCGCCACGACCCCTCGCCCTCGGGCCAGGTCATCGACTGCCACCTGTTCGTCTCGCAGTTCTGCGCGGACCGCTTCGCGCGGCTCACGGGCATCCCTGCCCGCTGGCCGGACTACGGCGTGTTGTACAACCCTGTGGACACGGACTTTTTCGCTCGCGCATTGCCGAACGGCCCTGCGCCTGTGGGGCACGTCCTGGGCCGCATCTCCCGGGCCGACCCCGGCAAGTGGTCGCGCCTGGCCCTGGACATCCTTCCACTGCTCTCCCGCAGCGTGCCGGATTTCCGTTGCCGCATCATCGGCGGCATACCGGAGGCCGAGGCCTTCGTGCGCCAGCACGGGCTGGAGGCGCGGGTGGAGTTCCTGCCGCCGGTGTTCACGGACGCGGAGCTGGCGACGTTCTACGGCGGGCTCGCGGTGCTGGCCCACGCCAACGACACCGGCGAGAGCTTCGGGCTGGTCATCGCCGAGGCCATGGCCTGCGGCCTGCCCGTGGTCACGCACCCGGCGGCGGGCGACCGCGACAACGCGCAGCTGGAGCTGGTGGACCACGGCTCCACTGGGCTCGTGGCCGAGACGCCGGAGCAATACGCCCAGGCCGTGGCCTGGCTCTTCGCCCACCCGGCCGAGGCCGGGATCATGGGCCGCAACGGCCGCGACAAGGCCCAGCGCCTGTACCGAGCCCAGGACGTGGCCGCGAAGTTGGGCGGGCTGTACCTGGACTGGCTGGCCCGCAAGGGCAGGGGGGGGCGTGAAGCAGGCACATAAAATATTGAACGAATACAGCGCACAAGTCGTTGGCTTCTGTTTCGTGGGCCAGGACGGGCCCGTGGCTCTGCCGCCCGTGCCCGCGCCAGCGGACCTGGAGCGCCTGACCACCCGCGCCGTCGCCGCCTTCGAACGCTCTGACCGCGGGTACCTTCTGCTGCTGGGGCTCGGCTCCGCCGCGCTGGCCAACGCCTTGGCGCAACGCCTGCCTGCCGGATCCGTTCTGGTGTTCGAGCATGACCTGCCCCTGGTGCGCGCCCTGCGCGACGACAAACGTCTCGAATGGTGGCGCGAGGGGGCTACTGCTGGACTTGCGGCCGGACTGGCGGCGGATACCTCGCCCTGGGCGCTGTTCTTTCTGCTCGACCGCGCAGGCGTCACCCTTCAGGACGTCCTTGTCCTGCCGAACCCGGAACTTCCGCCCCGGGCCAAGGCCGCGCACAAGCCGCTGGAGCTGCTGCTCACGCGTTCCCGCGCGTTGGCGCTGCCGCACGCTCCGCCCAGGCCCCGGCTGACGGCGGCGGCCATCCTCGCGCCTTCGGAGCCGGACCTGCAGGAGTTCTTCGCGCAGTTTCCGGACTGGCTGGACGAGCTCGTGCTGGTCTGGGATGCGGAGACGCTGCCGGAAATCGCCGTGCCGCAGGGCATCCCGGTGCGGCAGAGCGCCCGGCCGCTCGGCGCGGACTTCTCGGCCCAGCGCAACGCCATGCTCGCCGCCTGCTCGGGCGACTGGGTGCTGTACCTCGACGCCGACGAGCGCCTGTCGCCAGCGGCCTGGGCCGCGCTGCCGGCACTGTGCGCCATGCCGGAGGTCTCGGCCTGGCACTTTCCGCGCCTTTCGCCCTACCCGGACGCGGAAAACGCCATCACCGGCTTTGGCCTCTGGCCCGACGTGCAGCTCCGGCTGTTCCGCAACGCGCCGGGCGTTTCCTTCGTCAACCCTGTGCACGAGCGCCTGACAGGCATCAGCGGGGTGCAGGCCCTGGCCCTCAATGTGGAGATCGAGCACTTGAGCCGCCTGCGCAAGGGTGTCGATGACTTGCGACGCAAGCTGGTCGGCTTCGACGAGGCCGGAGCCGGATTTGTGCGGCACGCGCTCAGCCTGGAATACCCGAGCCAGCCGCGCGGGATTCTCGCCGCCCGCATTGCGGACGAAGGGCCGCGCTGCCTGCTGTTGCCGCCGGAATTCGGCTGATAGCCGGAGTGTCTTGCCTCCTTCGCGCAAAACGGCTATTGGAACAGTCCTGATTCAACCTTAGTCCCAAGGATCGTGATGCGGATTCTCTGCCCCAACTGCGGCTTTGGCCGGGAAATGGACCTTGCCAAGATACCACCGCGCGCCCAGATGGCCACCTGCCCCCGGTGCGAGCACAAGTTTCGTTTCCGCGTGGTGGACGACCTGCCGCCGAACTACGCCCAGGCTCCTGAACGCGCCCCTCTGACCACGCGTCCGTCCGACCTGCGTCCCGAACAGCCTTCGCCTCTCGGCACGGGCCAGGACCTCTCGGCCCGCCCCCCGACGACGCCCAGCCAAGACCCCATGGCCGCCCAGCGCGCCGCAGCGGAGCAGGCCTGGAAGCACCTCCAGGGCGTGAAGCCAGGCGCTCCGAATCAGGACGCCCCGAAACCGGATGCCTCGAAGGTTGACGGCCCCCCCACCGAGATCTCCAGCGCCGAGCCCTCCAGCCCGGAGGCCGCGCCCCCGTATCAGGCTCCGGCCCAGTCCTCGGACCAGAACGCCATTCCCGAGCCCTGGTCCGCCCGGTCGTCCGCTCAGTCCGGGCAGCAGGGAACCGGCTCGCCCGTGCCCTTCGAGGACCTGCCGCGTCATGGGTTCTTCCCCGGCCTGTGGGGCACCATCACTGCGGTGCTCAAAACTCCCTCGGAATTCTTCCGCACCATGCCCGTCACCGGCGGCATGGCCAAACCGCTGATCTTTCACCTGCTCCTGGCCGAGTTCATGGTGCTCTGCCAGTACTTCTGGGGGCTCACGAGCCTGGGTGGCCTGTCGCAATACACCGGCAACCCGGAACTCATGGATCTGGGCCTTGGAGTGGCTGGAGGCGGAGCGATCCTGGTCCTCATGTTCTACCCCTTGCTGCTTATCATGCGGCTCATGCTCATGACCGGCGTCATCCACCTGATTCTGCGGGCCGTCTTCCGGTTCACTGGCGGGCAGGGCTTTGGCGCCGAGGCCACCTTCCGGGTGCTGTGCTATTCCGCGGCGCCGCTGGTTCTCGGGTTCCTGCCGTTCATCGGCCCCATGATCGGCGGCATCTGGAGCCTTGGACTCACCGTCATCGGCCTGCGCGAGGCGCACCGCACGCGCGGTTCCGTGGCCATGTTCGCCGTGTTCCTGCCCATCCTGCTGCTTCTGGCCGTGGTGCTTGGCCTGATGCAGTCCATGCCCAAGGCCTAAGGCCGTGACCAGGCGCAAACCCGTTCTCGACTGGGTGCGCCGCAAGTGGCGGGCCTACTGTTCCGTCCGTCGCAGCGCCGCACAGGTCAACCCAAACGGGCTGTTGCGCTTGGCCGAGGAAGTGCGCACCCTGGCCGAGGCCGCCCGCCGCGTCTGTCCGCCGGAGCGCTGCCTGCAATCGCGCATCCGGGGCATCAACGAGGAAATGCGCCGCCTGACCGAAATAGCCGCCACACCGGACTTCCGCCGCCTGGCGCCGGAGAAGCGCCAGCTGCTGCGCCGGGGATTGGTCGATTCGCGCGAGCAGCTGCTTCGCGTCATGGGGCAGGCTCCCGCGCCCACTCGGCTTCTGCAGTAACCGCTTCGTGTTCCGTCCACGCATGCCCTCATTTCAGGGCTGGCGGTACGCATTTTGCTTGTATGGCTGCACAGGACCGCGTCCGCGTCGGGATTCCGTCGCGCGCGGGCAACATGCATACTTGCGAGAGTGCGCCCATGAAACCCGACAACATCGCCAAATGCCTCCGCGCCCTGAGCACCCTGGCCGTCATCGCCTGCGCCATGTTCGGGCTGCTGGCCTGCGCCCACGTGGACCCGAGCGTCGTCAACCCGAGCAAGGTCTACCGCGACGCGCCGGTGGAGAAGAGCAAGCTGGCCATCTCCGTCAAGCCGAAGAGCAAGCTGAACGACGCGCCGCAGGTGCTCATGTACCCCTTCTGGATCAGCCAGAAGATGGAAAACGCCCCGCTTGTGGGCCGCGAGCTGGCCCGGCTGGTGCACCAGACCTGGACCGAGGAAGCCGCCTTCGAATCCATCATGCTCGATCCGCAGCTGACCTACCGGGGGCCGGAACAGGCCGTGAGCGTGGCCCGGCGCGCCGGGGCCGACCTCGTGGTGGTG
Organism: Humidesulfovibrio sp.; assembly: GCF_031082295.1. Lineage (GTDB taxonomy): Bacteria > Desulfobacterota > Desulfovibrionia > Desulfovibrionales > Desulfovibrionaceae > Humidesulfovibrio. The sequence goes on along the minus strand of NZ_JAVHLD010000001.1, from coordinate 86,450 downwards.
GGCATCGTGCCGTACCTCTACACCGGCGGCACCATCGACAGCACCGCCGTGACCCTGCAGATCCGCGTCTACGAGACCCAGGGGGGCAACCTCGTCCTGGCCATGGACCAGTCCGCCCGTGTCAACGCACGCCTGACCCAGGACTGGATACTCTTCGACTTGCATACCCGCCTGTCCGACTCTGCACTGGCCGAGGCGATGGCCTCCATGGCCCGCGACATGGCCGTGCCCATCAAGTCGTGGATGCCGCCGACCGACGAGGAGCTCGGCTTTGCCGATTCCTACGCCGGCATGACAAAGAACATCATGCTGAGCGGCTCGCCCCTGGCCGGAGACGCTGACGACGCCGAATCGCGCGGCATGGCCGCCGGACTGCTGGAAAGCGGCGGCAAGCCGGGCAAGCGCGGCAAGCGCGACAGCGGCGGCCTGAAGCTCAAGATCGAGTTCGACGTCGACTCCTCGCGCATCCGCGAGGAATCCTACACGCTCCTGAACGAGCTGGCCAAGGCGCTCAATTCCGACGTGCTCAAGGGCAAGCGGGTGGTCATCGCCGGACACTGCGACTCAGACGCCTCGCTTGAGTACAACCAGAAGCTCAGCGAGCGGCGCTCGGCCTCTGTGAAGGCGTTCCTGGTTGAGCGCGGCGGGGTTGACCCCGCGACCCTGCGCACCGAGGGCTATGGCAAGACGCGCCCGCTGGTGCCGAACACCTCCCCGGCCAACAAGCAGCGCAACCGCCGCGTGGAGGTCCGTCTGGACAGGTAGCCCGGGCCGAGCAGCGGCCACGGCGCACGACATTCACATCCAGGGGGCGGAATTTCCGCCCCTTTTTTTCGGCTTTGCCACCGGCCTCGAATGTGATAGGGGAGTGCCTCGCATTAAAAACGCTCTGCCACCAACGAGGTTTTCATGATCGGCATATCCAAGCTCTACTGCGGCGCCGTCGAGGCCGCCGACGCCCTGCGCTACAACCGCCATTCCGGCAAGTTGCCCTCGCACCTGCTCCAGTTCTCCGCGGACAAGAAGCCCGTGGTGGTCTGGAACATGACCAAGCGCTGCAACCTGAAGTGCGTGCACTGCTACGCCAAGGCCGTTGACCCCGAGGGCACGGACCAGATCAATACCGACCAGGCCAAGACCCTCATCGACGACCTGGCCGCCTACGGCGCTCCGGTCATGCTCTTCTCCGGCGGCGAGCCGCTGGTGCGCAAGGACCTGGTGGAACTCGCCAGCTACGCCACCTCCAAGGGCATGCGCGCGGTCATCTCCACCAACGGCACCCTCATCACCAAGGAAAAGGCGAGGGAGCTGAAAAGCGTCGGCCTGTCCTACGTCGGCATCTCGCTCGACGGCGGCGAGGAGATTCACGACAAGTTCCGCGCCGTGCCCGGCTCCTTCAAGAAGGCCATCGAGGGCGTGGAGAACTGCATGGCCGAGGGCCTCAAGGTCGGCCTGCGCTTCACCATCAACAAGCGCAACCAGGGCGAGGTGCCCACGCTCTTCAAGATCGTGCGCGACCTCGACGTGCCGCGCATCTGCTTCTACCACCTGGTCTACTCCGGCCGTGGCTCCGACCTCATCAAGGAAGACCTGGACCACGCCGAGACGAGAGCCGTGGTGAACCTCATCATGGACGAGACCCGCGCCCTGTTTGACGCCGGGCGGCCCAAGGAAGTGCTGACCGTGGACAACCACGCCGACGGCCCCCTGGTCTACTATCGCCTGCTCAAGGAAGACCCCAAGCGCGCCGCCGAGGTCATGGAGCTGCTCCAGATGAACGAGGGCAACAGCACCGGCCGCGGCATCGGCTGCATCTCCTGGGACGGCCAGGTGCACGCCGACCAGTTCTGGCGCCAGCACAGCTTCGGCAACGTGCTGGAGCGCCCGTTCTCCGAGATCTGGGACGACCCGAACATCGAGCTGCTGCACAAACTGAAGGACAAGAAGCCCCACGTGAAGGGCCGCTGCGCCACCTGCAAGTTCCTGAACATCTGCGGCGGCAACTTCCGCGCCCGGGCCGAGGCCTACTACGGCGACGTGTGGGCTCAGGATCCCGCCTGCTACCTGACGGACGAGGAAATCAAGAAGGACTAGGAGGGCTCTATGCTCGATTCGGACTTCTACAGGGGCCGCCGCCTGCGCCGCAGCCCCGGCATCCGCGCCCTGGTGCGCGAGAACGAGATCAGGCCCGCCGATCTGGTCATGCCCTACTTCGTGGTGGAGACCGATGACTCCGGCTTCAGGAAGCCCATCGGCTCCATGCCCGGGCAGTTCCAGCTCTCGCTCCAGGAACTGGAGAAACAGGTGGGCGCGGCGGTCAAGAACGGGCTGCAAGCCGTGCTGCTCTTCGGCATCCCGAAGGAGAAGGACGAGCTGGGAAGCCAGGCCTACGCCGACGAGGGCATTGTCCAGGAGGCCGTGCGCCGCCTGAAGCAGGCCTTCCCGGAACTGGTGGTCATCACCGACGTCTGCCTCTGCGAATACACCTCCCACGGCCACTGCGGCATCGTGCAGAAGGGCGGAGAGATTCTCAATGACCCCACCCTGGACCTGCTGGCCCGCTCGGCGCTGTCGCACGTGCGCGCCGGGGCGGACATGGTGGCCCCTTCGGACATGATGGACGGCCGCGTGCTGGCCATCCGCGAGACGCTTGACGAGAACGGCTTCTCCGGCGTGCCCATCATGAGCTACGCCGTGAAGTACGCCTCGGCCTTTTACGGGCCGTTCCGCGAGGCCGCCGAGAGCACGCCCAAGTTCGGCGACCGCAAGACCCACCAGATGGACCCGGCCAACAGCCGCGAGGCCCTGCGCGAAGCTGAGGCCGACCTGGCGGAAGGCGCGGACATCCTCATGGTCAAGCCGGGCCTGCCGTACCTGGACATCGTGCGCCAACTGCGCGACGGCTTCGACACGCCCATCGCCGTGTACAACGTGAGCGGCGAGTACAGCATGGTCAAGGCCGCGGCCGCCAACGGCTGGGTGGATGAGGAGCGCATGGTCATGGAGATGATGACTTCCTTCAAGCGCGCCGGGGCGGATATCATTCTGACCTACTTCGCCGAAGACGTCCTCAAATGGCTCAATAAATAAACGAAAAAACAGGCGATCTATGCACGATCATGCGAAAGGACACCCCGGGGGCGGGCACCCCAGCGGCATGCGCCCCGGCCATCCTGGCGGTGGACATCCCGGTGGTGGCCATCCCGGCTCGCACCCCGGCGAGCAGCACATAAAAGGCCCCACGGACGGCGTGCCGCAGCTTCGGCTCATCGCCTGGGAAGTGACTCGCTCCTGCAACCTGGCCTGCAAGCACTGCCGGGCCGAGGCGCACCCCGAGCCCTATGAGGGCGAGCTTTCCACCGCGGAGGCCAAGGCCCTCATCGACACCTTCCCCGAGGCGGGCAGCCCCATCATCATCTTCACGGGCGGCGAGCCCTTCATGCGCCACGACCTGTACGAGCTCATCCCCTACGCCAAGAGCAAGGGGCTGCGCTGCGTCATGGCGCCCAACGGCACCATGCTCACGGCCCAGAACGCCCGTGAGATCAAGGAACTGGGCATCGAGCGCTGCTCCATCTCCATCGACGCGCCCAACGCCCCGGCCCACGACGAGTTCCGCGGGGTCAAGGGCGCCTTCGCCGCCTCCATGCAGGGCATCGAGCACCTCAAGGCCGCGGGCATGGAGTTTCAGATCAACACCACGGTCACCAAGGACAACCTGCACCAGTTCAAGGAGATCTTCCACCTGGCGGAGGACCTCGGCGCCAGCGCCTGGCATATATTCCTGCTGGTGCCCACGGGCCGCGCCGCCGAACTGGGCGCGCAGGTCATCACGGCCGAAGAGTACGAGGACGTGCTCAACTGGTTCTATGACTTCCGCAAGACCACGGACATGCAGCTGAAGGCCACCTGCGCGCCGCACTACCACCGCATCCTGCGCCAGCGGGCCAAGGAGGACGGCACCCCGGTGAACTTCGAGACCTTCGGGCTCGACGCCGTGAGCCGCGGCTGCCTGGGCGGGGTGGGCTTCTGCTTCATCTCCCATTCGGGCATCGTGCAGCCCTGCGGCTACCTGGACCTCCATTGCGGCGACGTGCGCAAGACGCCGTTCCCGGAGATCTGGAAGAAATCCCAGCAGTTCCTGAACCTGCGCAACCCCAAGGTCTACGAGGGCAAGTGCGGGGTCTGCGAATACGAGAAGGTCTGCGGCGGCTGCCGCGCCCGCGCGGCCACCATGCGCGGGGGCTACCTGCGCGAGGAGCCGCTGTGCTCGCACACGCCGGTGAAGCTGGCCAAGGCCGGTGCCTGATGGACACCTACGACAAACAGATCCTCGACATCATCCAGTCGAGCTTTCCGCTGGCTTCACGGCCCTACGAGGTCGTGGGCGAGCAGGTGGGACTGACGGAAGCCGAGGTGCTGGCCCGTGTGCGCCGTCTCAAGCAGCAGGGCGTCATCCGCCGCATGGGCGCCAATTTCGGCTCCCGCCAGCTAGGCTGGAAGAGCACCCTGTGCGGAGCCGAGGTGCCCGAGGACAAGCTCGACATCTTCGTGGCCGAGGTCAACAAGCACAGCGGCGTGACGCACAACTACCTGCGCGCGCACCAGTTCAACGTCTGGTTCGCCCTCATCGCGCCGAGCGAGGAGGCCGTGGAGGAGATCCTGGCCGACATCACGGCCAAGACAGGGGTGGCAATCATGAACCTGCCCGCCAGCACGCTGTTCAAGATCAAGGTGGATTTCAGCATGGGCGGCGAGTAGCCGCCTCAGGCCGCGAGAAGCCGCGCAACGCCAGCCAAGGAGCCAAAGCATGATCCTCTCGCCCTCGCTTCTCTCCTGCGATTTCGCCCGCCTGGCCGACGAGCTGGCCGCCCTGGAGGCCGCCGGGATCAAGTGGGCGCACCTGGACGTCATGGACGGCTCCTTCGTGCCGAACATCACCTTCGGGCCGCCGGTCATCGCCGCCATGCGCAAGACGAGCAAGCTCTTCTTCGACTGCCACCTGATGATCGACGATCCGGGACGCTACATCGACGACTTCGCCAAGGCCGGGGCCGACCTCATCTGCGTGCACGCCGAGGCCACCAACCACCTGGAGCGGGTATGCGCCGCCATCCGCCAGGCCGGCTGCAAGCCCGCCGTGGCGCTGAACCCGGCCACCCCGCTTGAGGTCGTGCGCTACCTGCTGCCGCAGCTCGACATGGTGCTCATCATGAGCGTGAACCCAGGCTTCGGCGGGCAGAGCTTCATCCCCTTCTGCATGGACAAGGTGCGCGAGCTCAAGGCCATGATCACCAAGGCCGGGGCGGCCACGCTCATTCAGGTTGACGGCGGCGTGACGCTCGACAACTGCGCAGAGTTGGTCAAGGCCGGGGCCGACGTGCTTGTGTCCGGTTCGGCCTACTTCGGCTTCCCGCCCTATGGCGAGCGCCACCGCCAGTTCCTGGAGCGCTGCGGGGGCTAGGCGCCCGGCTTTCGTGCCTCGCAGGTTGCCAAGCATGGGCCTGCGCGGTAAAGGATGAGAAGGATGGGGCGTGCTCCGTCTGAATTCCGCTGGAGGCTCCCCCACATGCCGCAAGCGTTCCCCGCCTGTCCTGGTTCAGGCATTGGCCCCCGCCCGATCCACTCCTTCTGCCTCCTGTTGCTGCTGCTTTGCGTCTATTTTCCGCTGTCGGCCTCTGCCGCGGAGCTGCTGGGCGTTGTGGCCCTGCACGACAAGAACGACACGCCTGACAGGCACCTGGCCGAAACCATCCGCACCCTGCGCAACGTCGGGTTCGTGGTGGAAGCGCCGGAGATGCCCTGGTCGCGCAAACGCTCCTTTGACGCCTCCTACCAGCAGGCCCTTGTGGAAATTGGCCTCGCCGTTGGCGAACTGCGCTCCAAAGGCGCGACCCGCGTGGCCCTCGTGGGGCATGGCTTGGGCGCCAACGCTGCCATCGGTTATGCCGCCACCCGCCCAGGGGTTTTCGCCCTCGTTGCCCTGGCCCCGTCTCACGACCCGGAGCGCTTCAGCGACGTGCTGGTGGCCGATCTGCGCAAGGCCCAGCACATGATACTCTCCGGTCGCGGTGGGCAGCGCTCCGCCTTCATGGACGTGCGCCACGGCAAGGACTACGATCTGTCCACCACGGCGGAGATCTACCTGAGCTACAGCGATCCCGAAGGCCTGGCGGTGATGCCGCGCACGGTGCAGGGCATACGTCCGGCGGTGCCGCTTTTGTGGGTGGTGGGGACCAACGATTCTTTGTCGCGCCTGGGCCGGTCTTACGTCTACTCAAAGGCTCCGGACCACCCGAAGAGCCGCTACGAGGAGATTCTGGCGGACCATGAGGGCACCCCGGCGCATTCAGCGCGTTTTGTGGCGGAGTGGCTCAAGGAGTTGATGCTGGAACCCGGCGGCAAACAGGCTGTAGGGAAATAGTCCGCAGCTGGGCTTGCGTTCCGCCCGCGCCTAGGCCGCGCCTCACGTATTTCTGCGTTATTCCTGAATGATGCGGCCCGGATCGTTGTAGACCCAGAAGCTGTCGGCCTTGATGTTGCCGATGAGGGTCAGGCCGATCTTGCGCGCCAACTCCACCGAGAAGCTTGTGGCCACGGCGGTGGAGGCCAGCACCGAAACGCCGATGCGCACGGTCTTGAGCAGAATTTCCGAGGCCACCCGGCCCGTGGACACGATCATCTTGTCATCGGTCGGCACCCCTTCCAGAAAGCATTCCCCCACGATCATGTCGATGGCGTTGTGGCGGCCGATGTCCTCGCGGAAGAGCAGCATCTCCTTCGGGGTGCAGAGCGACGAGTTGTGGCAGCCGCGAGTGCGGCCATAGAGGGTGCTGCGGCGCTTCAGCTCGTTGGCCAGGGCCAGGATTTGCCCTGGCGTCACCTTGAGCTCCGAGGTGACGCGCCGCTTGGAGATGGTCGCCACGTTGCGGTCGAAGTTGGTGCCCTTGCCGCAGCCGGAGGTGATGGAGCGCTGGATCTCCCGGCCCTTGGCCCAGGGGTCGTGGCTCACGCTCACGCGCGCGGTGATGCGCCCGTCCTCGTCCTTGACGTCCACGCCGAGCAGCTGCGCCGGGTCGGTGAGCAGCGCGTCTGACTTGAGAAAGCCGACCGCCAGGTGCCGGGGATGTTTGCCGGTGCACAGCAGCGTCACCACCTCCCGGTCGTTCAGGTAGATGGTCAGGGGCACCTCGCGGATGGCCTCGATGTGCTTTTGCGCTGGGCCGTCCGGGCCGTACTCGGTGATCTCGAATGGGGATGACTCGGGCATAAAACCTCTCTTTTCCTTCTAGAAAGGTATGCGTTTGCGCGCGGCAAATCAACCGTCTTCGGAAAGATCAGCCTCTGGCACAAGTCGTCCGGTCGATCTAGCCGAAGAAGGTGTCCCAGAGCAGCAGCATGTTCAGGCCCACCACCACGATGGAGATGCCGCCCAGCACGAAGTTGTGCCAGGCGGTGTTGACGAATTCGCCCATGACCTTGCGCGAGGCGGTGAGGCGGAACTGCAGGTAGATGGTGAGCGGGAGTTGGATGCTCAGAAGGATCTGCGAGACCACCAGCCCTTGAAAGGGCGAGGTGATGAGCAGGATGCACAGGGCGGCCGGGACGAGCGTCAAGGCCACGCCCAGGCGGCTGTGCGGGTCCTTGATGTCGAAGGGCTCGGAGAAGATGCCCGCGAAGATGCTGCCCCCGGCCATGCCCGCCGTGACGCTGGAGGACAGGCCCGCCATGAGCAGCGCCAGGGCGAAGACCACTGCCGCGGCGTCCCCCAGGATGGGCCGCAGCATGGCCTGGGCCTGCTCCAGCTGGTCCACGGGCGTGCCCTGGGCGAAGAACGTCGCGGCGGCCACAAGGATCATGGCGCTGTTGATGCCCCAGCCCACGAGCATGGAGAACAGCGTGTCGACGAACTCGAACCGCAGCTGATGCTTGATGACGTCCTTGTTCTCCAGGTTCCACTGGCGGCTCTGGATGACCTCGGAGTGCAGGAACAGGTTGTGCGGCATGACAACAGCGCCGAGCACGCTCATGATGATGGGGATGGAGCCGTGGGGAAAGCTCGGCGTGACCCAGGCCACGGCCGCCTCTCCCCAGGGTATCTTCACCAGCGTCAGTTCGTAGATGAAGGAGAGGCCGATGAGCGAAACAAAGGCGATGATGATCTTCTCGATGCGCCGGTAGGCGTTGGAGTAGAGCATCCAGGCCACGAAGACCGTGGTCAGCAGGGTGCCGAGCCAGATGGGCAGGCCGAAGAGCATGTTCAGGGCGATGGCCGCGCCAAGCAGTTCGGCCAGGGCCGTGGCAACGGCGGCGATCATGGCCGAGCCCAGCAGCGAGCGTGAGGCCAGGGGACGCATGTGCTGCACCGCGGCCTCGGACAGGCACAGGCCCGTGGCGATGCCCAGGTGCGCGGCGTTGTGCTGGAGCACGATGAGCATAAGCGTGGCCAGCGTCACCATCCACAACAGCGAGTAGCCGAACCCGGCGCCTGCGGCCACGTTGGCGGCCCAGTTGCCGGGGTCGATGAAGCCCACGGTGACCAGCATGCCCGGCCCGATGTACTTGAGAATCTCAAGTCCGGAAAAGCGGGGTTTGTGGTGGTCGCGGAACCAGGCCCGGAGCCGTGAGGCGATCATTTCGCTGGCCCTGAACTTGCTAGGAGTGCATAGGTCGACATGAATATGCAATTACCCTTGCTCCCGGCGGATGTCCAGGCAGGGCGAAACGCCGCCGCCGACGTTGCCAGCAGGGGCGTTGTCGGATAGCATGACAGCCAATCCACAGAGTTCAGGAGCAACCTATGCGCACCGCAACCAGACTCATTCTTGCGCTCGCTGCGCTCATTTTGCTCACTACGACTGCCTTTGCGGCTCCAGGGCGCTACGCCCTGGTCATCGGCAACTCCGCCTACAAGAACAAGCCGCTGAAGAATCCCGCCAACGACGCCAAGGACATGGCGCGCACCCTTGAGCGCCTCGGGTTCGACGTGCAGCTCAAGACTGATGTTTCCCTGCGCGACATGGAGGAGGCCATCCGCCTGTTCGGCGAGCGCCTCAAGCGCGGCGGCGTGGGCCTGTTCTACTACGCCGGGCACGGCGTGCAGGTTCAGGGCGTCAACTATCTGGTGCCGGTGAACTCCAATGTCTCCAGCGAGTCCGACGCCAAGTTCGAGTGCGTGGACGCGGGCAGGGTGCTCGGCAAGATGGAGGACGCGGGCAACGAGCTCAACATCGTCATCCTGGACGCCTGCCGCAACAATCCCTTCACCCGCAGCTTCCGTAGCGCGGAACAGGGCCTGGCGCGCATGGACGCGCCCACCGGCTCCATCGTTGCCTATGCCACGGCCCCCAATTCCGTCGCATCCGACGGCAAGGGAACCAACGGCCTCTACACCAAGTATCTGCTCCAGAACATCACCACTCCGGGCATTCCCATCGAGGAAGTCTTCAAGCGCGTGCGCATCGGCGTCATGAGCGAGACGGGCAAGAAGCAGGTGCCCTGGGAGTCCTCGTCCATCGCAGGATATTTCTACGTTGCTGGGCAGCCCCAGCAGCCCTTGGCCATCAACGCCTCTCAGGCCTCCCTCCAGCAGCGCCAGCAGGAGCAGCGCCTCAAGGAATACCTTGCCGGGCTGGAGGCGGAGAAGCGCCAAGTGGAGCAGGAGCGCGCCGAGCTTGCGCGCCGCAGGCAGCAGCTGGACCAGGAGGCCGCCAAGAAGCTGGCCGAGGCCCAGGCCCCTCAGGACAAGCGCCTGCGTGAGCAGTTGGCCGTGCTTGAGGCCGAGCGCAGGAAGCTGGAGCAGGAACGCATGGCGTTGGAGGGAGCGCGTCGCGAGGCCGAGCGCATGCAGGCCGAGCAGGCTGCCAAGGCCAAGCAGAAGGCCTCAAGCGTCATGGTAGCCGGCCCCGGCGCAGGGTCAGTTTCCGTCGTCGGGCAACAGGCCTCTGTCAATGTGCCCAAGCCCTGGCAGGCGCCGCAAACGCCGAGCCCGCAGCCCACTCAGCAGCAACGGCCCCGCGTGGAGGACCGCGCCCAGGTGCTGAACCGCCTCGCCGGGGTCTGGCGCATTGAAACGCAAGGCCCGCGCAACTATCCCATGCTTCAGCTCAAGCCCGGCGGCGACACCCTTTACGGCACCCTGGTGGGCGAGCCGCGCCTGGTGAACCGCATGGAGCTTTCCGGCCTGGCCGTGGAGGACGGCAACCTCCACGTGCGCCTGGACATCAGGCGCCCCCCCGAAGAACCATTCGAGCCCGCCCGATTGCTGCGCGATCTTCTGAACGGCCAGGGGCAGAGGCGCCCCGGGGCGAGGCGGAACCAGGACTCGGTTGACAGTCAGGGGGGCACGCGCGGAACGGCGCTGGTGCGCACCATTGAATGCGTCGGCGACCTGGAAGGCTCCAAGGGTGCCGAGATTCCGCTGGTCTGCGAGCGCGTGGACGCCGAGGCCAGGTCGCAGGGCAACCCTCGCAAGGAGATGGGCCGCATGGTCCGCACCGATGGCTTGAGAGGATACTAGGATGCTTCAGCACAGGGAAACACTCAGGGGGATCGTTGCAATACATTAGTAATGTCAAGGTGATGAATACAAGTTTGGCCGAGGTCTTTGGCCGAGGCAACGTCGAGGAGCTTGTCACCTTCCCGCAGGAAATCACGATCACGACCCTTTTGAAGTGCAACTACCGCTGTCCCATGTGCTACCAGGGCAGTTACGAGGGCGAGTTGGACTGGTCGGTGGTGGAGAAGATCGAACCGCTGCTTCCGTTTGCGGAGACCCTGCAGATTTTTGGCGGCGAGCCCTTTTTGTATCCTCGCATCACTGACCTTTACCGCATCGCCAACAAGCACGAGTGCTTTATCTCCACCATTTCCAACGGTTCGTTGCTGACCGAGGACATGTGCAAAGAGATCGTCCGCTACAAGGTCGGGTGCATCAAGTTCAGCATCGACGCCGGGACAGCCGCCACCTACAAGCGTATCCGCGGCGGCGACTTCGCCAAGGTCATGGGCGGCATCGAGCTCATCGCCAAGCTCAAGCGGTCCAAGCGCGCTGCATTTCCGGCCATTGATTTCAATTTCCTGGCCATGCGCTCGAACCTGCCTGAGCTGCCGCGACTTTTGCGCATCGCCTCGGATATTGGCGTCCGCGAGGTCAACGTCTTCTATCCGGGCTTCACAAGGAGGCGCTCGCTGAGGACTGCCTGTTCTTCGAGCAGGAGCGCAGCGACGAACTCTAGCTGGCGGCCATGGACATCGCCAAGCGCCTGGGCCTGCAGCTCAACGCGCCGACGCTCTTCCGCGATGCTCCGGAGCCGGGCTTCAGAGAGGTCATCTCGGACAAGCACACCTGCCTGGACCCGTGGACCAAGCTCATCGTCAATGTGGACGGCAGTATGGCGCTGTGCTGCTCCGGTCCGACGGGCATCGGCAATCTTGCCGACGGCGACTTCGAGCCCATGTGGAACGGCAAGCAGGCCGCCATTTTCCGGCGCACCGTGAACACGCCGCAGGCTCCGGCCTTTTGCCGCAACTGCAACATCCGCCAGGGCAGCCCAAAAGAGCTCGGCTTTCACTTCAAGACGCCGGAACTTTTGGCGAAGTATTCCCACGTCCAGCCGCACTAGTGGTTGCGGCGGGAATGAAAAGGCCCGGGGCAGAGCGCTCCGGGCCTTTTTGCGTTGAGAACCAGCCAGCGGCTAGCTGATGACCAACCCGGCGTAGCCCACTACCCGGCGCATCTCGCCGTTGACCTCGCCGGAGGTGGCGTAGGCCGTGATCTCGCTCTGGCTCGCGCCGAGTTCGAGCGCCGCGGCCAGGGCCAGGGTCATGGGCAGCACGCCGCACATGCTGATGCTCTCGCCGCGCACGGTCTCGTAGAAGGCAACCGGGTTCAGGGCCATGACGGGGTCCAGCGCCTTGGAGTCAAGCTCCTGGGCCATCTCATGGGTCACGAAGTGGCTCATGTCCGAGCTGACGACCATGCTCACGGGCCGTTCAAAGGCGCGCAGGGCGCGCCCGATGGCTTTGCCTACGGAGAGCAGGGTGGGCAGGTCGGGCTGGGATACGGCGATGGGCACGATGCGCGTGTCCGGGTTCAGCTCGGCCAGGAAGGGCACCAAAACCTCCAGGGAGTGCTCGCGCTGGTGGGCCAGGGTGTCGAGTACCAGGCGGCCCTCCTGGGCCAGGAGATGCTCCACCAGTTCGGTGTCCACGCTGAGCGCCCCGCCAGGGAACATCCAGCGGCCCGAAGGCCACACGGCGAAGGGCTTGCCCAGGCCGGTGTGGTTGGGGCCGAGCAGCAGCACTGTCTCGGCCAGGTTGGCGCGGCCCAGGGTGGCCCCGGCCACGGCCCCGGAGAAATAGTAGCCCGCGTGCGGAGCCATGGTCAGGACGGAATGCACGCTCGACTTCTGCTCGGCCCCTTCCAGGTAGCCGCGCACCTCAAGCCGCAGGGCGTCGGGGTCGTTCGTGTAGAATTGCCCGGCGACAGCGGGCTGACGGTCCAGGACTTCCGTAAAGGGCATGGGCATGCGCAACTCCTGAGGGCTTGGGCGCTAGCGCCCGACGTTGTTCTGCAGGTACTTCTGAAGCCGCTGGTCCAGGGCGCTGCTCTCCAGCTCCTGGGCGGCCATGCGGGCATATACCGTGCCGGGCTTCTTCTTCACGATGTCGGACAGGAGCGCCTTCCACTCATCGAACTTGCCGCCCTGGCGGTAGATGCCTGCCAGGCGCAGCCGCAGGGGCGCCCAGTCCGGGTCCTTGTCGGAGATGATGCGGTCGAACTCCTTGGCCCACTTGAGAGTCTCGTTGTAGCGGCCGGAGCGCTCAGTGGCGGTAATGCTCATGAGCAGGCAGTCCTTGATCTTGTCCTTGTCGCCGCGGGCCTCGAGGAGCAGCCCCAGGGCCTCCTGGGACAGGGCGAAGAGGCGGTGCATGTCCTGCTTGCGGGCCGCGTCCTTGGCCAAGGTATACGTGGCGAAGGCGCGGGTAGGCAGGTCCGTGGCGGGGTCGGAGGCGATGCGCGTCCAGAGCGGAATGCTCTTCTCGGATTCGCCCTGGTTCTCAAGCGCCATGGCCCTGGCCTGCTCGAACTGGGCCTGCTGCCGCGGAGAGAGCTTCCAGGCCTTTGAGGCCTTGGCCGCCAGCGAGGCTATGCGGCCCCACTCCTTGCGCTCCATGAAGATGTTCATGGCAAGGTCGAGCGCCATCTCCGAGTATTTCGGCACCTGGGTCTTTCCGAGGAATTTTCCCGCGAGCTGAAGCGCCCGTTCCGGCTCCCCCCGTTTCCAGGCGCTCACGGCGATGGCCATGCGCGCTTCGTCGCCGATCTTGTCCTGGCTCTCCTTGACGAACGGCGCGGAGTCGAACAGCTGCATCACGCGCTGGTAGTTGCCTTCCTGCACAAGCTGGGGCAGCGCCAGGAGGAAGGACTGGAACCCGAGCTCCTTGGCTTTGCCGATGAGCGGGCTTTTCGGATACTTTTCCAGGAAGGAGTTGGCACTGCCGATGGCATCGAGGTAGGCCTTCGAGTAGAACTGCCACATGCCGAGCTTGATGAGGGCCAGCGGGGCCAGCGGGCTCTGCGGGTACTTCTTGACGATGTACTCGTAGGTCTCGTTCGGCTTGAGCGACTGCGGCTTGCCGAACAGTGAGACCATCTCGGTCATGGTGGGGTCGTCGTAGATGCCTTCCTCGGCGATGCGCATGCGCGCAACCAGGCCGCCCTCGCTGCCTGGGAAATCGTGCACGGCCTTCTGGTAGACTTCCTTGGCGGCGGCCCGCTTGTCCTGGCGCAGATAGATGTCGCCGACGCGCACAAGGGTGACGTCCGCGAACTCGGCGGCCGGGTTCAGGTTGTAATAGGTCCAGTAGTGGTCCTTGGCCTGGGCCAGCTTGCCAACCTTCTCCTCGATCTCCGCCTCCAGCCGCAGGAAGTCCGGCGCCTCCATGTAGAAGAGCGGCCAGCGCTTGTCGATGTAGTCGATGATCTTGTAGGCTTTTTCGTATTCGCCGAGCTTGCGCAGGGTCTGGGCCAGCGTGTAGGCGGTCTCCTTGGCAAGCTTGCTGTCAGGGTAGTCCTGAATGAGCTCCTGGTAGTTGTCGGCCGCCTTCTTCAGGTCGCCTTTGCCGCGGTAGTACTCTCCCAGGGAGTAGGGAACCATGGCGGCGTTCTGGTCGATCTTGTACTTCTTCTTGATGATGTTGAAATAGGCCTTGGCCTCGCCCAGGTTGCCCACCTTGAGGTTCAACAAGCCCAGGTTCAGCAGGGCGCGCGGCACTTGTCTGGACTTCTGGTTGGAGTTCATCGCCATCATCTGCGCCCCGGCGACCTTGTCGTAATTGGCGGCGTAGTTGTCCCTGTATGCCTGCATGTAGGCGTCCGCCAGGGAGTAGAGGACCTCTTCGCGCAGGGCGCCCTTGAGGTTCGGCTCGTTCAGCATCGCCCGAAGCGACTTGACGGCGGAGTCCCACTGGCCAGCGGACATGTCCGACTGCGCCTTGAGCAGCATGTCCTTGATCTGCTGCTCCGTGTGCGGGCCTTCAGGGGCTTTGTCCTTGCCCGCCTCTTTCGGGGCAGCGCCGTGCGCGTCTTTCGCTTCTTCCTTGCCCGGCTCTTTCGGAGCTGCTCCGTTCGTGTTGTTGGCCTGCTCCTTGGCGGCGTCTTTGGCTGGCTCCTTTGTCGGGCCGTGCGCCGAGGCATTGCCCCCGCCTTCTGCCGGGAGCGGTTGCGGGGTTGCAGGTGCAGCGGGCGTGTGTTCGGCCACTGCGCCCGGGGCCACTGCAGGCAGGGGTGCCGTGGTGCCGGCGACGGTGGGCATCGTCGTCTTCTGCACCTGCTGGCGAATCTCCCAGGGGCGCGCGCCCGGGGTTTGCGCCGCCGGTGCGATCTTGGCCGGGGCGGCCGCCTGGCCAGGAGCTGCGGCCTTGGGAAATGCCGCCGTGCCTGAGACGATCTCGGCCAGCCGCGCCTGCTCCGGGGTGTTGCGGTCGGCGCGGAAGCGCACATCGGCCTTGCCCTTCTCAGGCTGAACGTCGATGGGGGTGGGCTGCGCTGGAGGCGGCAATGTGGGCTGGGCATGCTCTGCGGCAACGGGCGGCATTGGCGTCTGTGCGGTGGCGGGCGCGGCTTGCGGCACGTGCTGATCCTGCAGGATCGGCTTCTCCGTCACCCCGGCGGGCAGCTTGCCGCCCACGACCTTGGCCGGTGTGCTTTCGTGCGCAGCCTGCTTGGGGGCGGCCGGGGTCGGCGCCGGAGCAGAAGGGGCCTGACCCTGGCCGGATACCATGGGCAGGGTCGCAGTGCTTCCGCTGGGCATGCCGAGGACGGTTTTGCTCACCGGCGCGCGCATGGAATAGGGCACGGAGAAATAGGGCTGGCCTGTGGCTGCGTCGGCTTTGCCCGGAGTAACTTGCGCGGGCTGGGGCGCGGGTTGGGGCGCTACGGGAGCCTGAGGTGCAGAAGTTGACGGGGGCGCGGGGGCTGGCGTCGCGGCCTGCGCCGAAGGTTTGGGCTGTCGGGCCGCCGCTTCCTTCTCCCGCTTGGCCGCGGCCTCAAGCTCCAGCCGTGCCTCGGTCTCAGCCTTGCGTCGCGCGGCTTCCGCAGCCTTGGCCTCCTGAAGGCGCTTCTGCTCGGCAAGCTTCTGCTCCTTGGCGGAAAGGGGCTTTTCCTGCGGCGGCTTGTTGGGGAGTTCGGTCTTGGCTTCCGTCTTTGCGGCGGGCTTTGTCTCGGCACTCGTCTCGGCCTTGGGGGCGGCCTTGGGCTCAGCCTTTTTGTTGACGTTTTCCCAGCGCGAGCCGATGGGGTCGGAAAAGAGCTGGATCTGCAGCTTGCCGGATGGGGCGGAGTGCACATAGCCGAAACCACTGGTGCTCAGCTGGATCTTGAAGCCCCCGGGAATGGCGCGCACGCTTTTCACGAGCTTGGACCCGCCCACGCGTGGCGCTGCGGCGGCCTTTTCGCCCGGCGCGGGCTGGATGAGCACAGTGATTTCCTGCGCCCCGGTGCGGTGCACGCTGTACTTCGGCAATGGACCGGATTCGGGGGAGACGGTGATCGTGTCGGAGCCCTGTCCGGCCTGGAAGCCGGTCTGCAGCGCGTTCCCGTGCGTCGGGCACAGAACCGCCCCGGCGGCCAGGGCCGCCACGAGCCAGAGGGGCGCTGTCGGTCGTCTCCAGGTCATGGCATGGGCCTGCTTGGTTCTCGTGTCCTAAACCCGCATGGCCGGACTCAGCCGTCGAGAAGGTTGCGTTTCTTGAGCTTCTCGATGAGCGTCGTGCGCTTGATGCCGAGGATCTCCGCGGCCTGGTTCTTGACGCCGCCCGCTTCCTTCAAAGCCTCGGTCAAAAGCCTCTCCTCGATCTCGTCGAGGAATTCCTTGAGGCCTTGCCCCTTGTCGCGCATGTCCTTCAGCTCGGGCCAGGCGAACCCGGCGCTCACACCGGGGCTCGTGCCCTCGATGGTGATGATCTGCGTAGCCCTTTCGGGTTCGGGCATGCCCGCCGCGCGCTGAATCTTTTCCGGAAGGTCCTCCGGCTCGACCTTTGCGCCTTCGCACAGGATGGACAGGCGCTCCATGAAGTTTTCAAGCTCGCGCACGTTGCCTGGCCAGGAGTAGGCCACAAGCATGGCCTTCGCCTTCGGGCTGACCTGCATGTTCGGGCGGTCCTTCTCGAAGCAGAAGTTGCGCAGGAAGTACTCGGCCAGCACCAGGATGTCTTCCCCGCGCTCGCGCAGGGGCGGCAGCTGCATGGGGATGACGTTCAGGCGGTAGAACAGGTCCTCGCGGAAGCGCCCGGCAGCGACCTCGGTCTCCAGGTCGCGGTTTGTGGCTGCCACAACGCGCACGTCCACCTTCTTGGTCGCCGTGCCGCCCACGCGCTCGATCTCTTTCTCCTGCAGCGCGCGCAAAATCTTCACCTGGAGGCTTAAGTCCATCTCGCCGATTTCATCGAGGAAGATGGTGCCGCCGTCGGCCAGCTCAAAGCGGCCGGGCCGCGAGCGGATGGCGTGCGTGAAGGCGCCCTTCTCGTGGCCGAAGAGTTCGCTTTCCAGCAGTTCGCGGGGGATGGCCCCGCAGTTGATGGGCACGAAAGGTTTGTCGCGACGTCTGCTGTTCTTGTGCAGGGCGCGCACCAGGAGCTCCTTGCCAGTGCCTGACTCTCCGGTGACGAGCACCGTGCTGTCCGTAGGCGCGACCTTCTCCAGAATCTTGTAGACCTCGCGAAGGGCCGGGCTGTTGCCGATCATGCCGTCGATGTTGAGCGCCATTGCTCCTCCCGGTTTGCCTTCCCAGATCGCGGGCGCGCGTATAGACGCCCGCGAGGTGTTTCCCAGTCACTGTCAATGAAATGACGCAAAGTCAACCGTTTTCTAGAAAAAATATATACTCGACACGGAGCAGGGGCCAGGTGAGTTTGGCAAGCTAGACAAGGAAGGAAATGTAGGAATAGCCGGAAATCTCCAGGTGCTTCACATTGCGAGCATACTTTGAGAAGAGCAGCAGTCCGATGTTGTTCAGTTCGTCGGGGTTAGCCTGGAGCAGGGATTCCGGCAGGGCAAAGTTGTTGATGTCGTCCATCTTATGCCCGCAGACCATCTCCGTGAAGCAGCCGTCCTCGGTGAGCGTTACGCGTATGGTCAGGCTGTGCCCGCTGTTCACGCCGCGGGCGTATACCATGTGGTTGAAGGCCTCCTCGCAGCAGAGGGAGAGCCTGTTGAACTCCTCCGCGGACAGCTTGAGCCGCTCGCGGTTGGCGGTGAGCATGCGTTGCATGGACTCCAACTCCGAGGCATCCGCCTTGAACACGCCGTTGGCGCCCCTTTTGGGCGCCAGGTATGCCAGGGTGCTCAGCATAAAGGCCGTGAACCCGCCCACGGCTACGCTGTTCTGGAGCAGCGGGCTTAAGCTGTCGGGAATGACGCCCGGAAAGAACGACTTGCCCCCGGCCACAAGGCCCACCACCAGCGACAGGCCGAGGATAAGCCCGTGCTGGTTGCTGAGCTTGGTCATGGCGACTAGCCCGAAGCCCGCGTGGAACAGCAGCGCGGCGATGACGATGAGAAACCCCCCGATGACCGGGCCGGGCATGTCCAGGATTACGCCGCTGACCTTGGGCATGAAGGCCAGCACAAGCAGGATGCAGGCCCCGATGCTGCCGATGCGCCTGGAGGCAACGCCGGTCATCTCGATGAGCGGAAGGTTGTCGCAGTAGATGGAGGGAACGGCGGTGCCCATGAGTCCGGCGGCGACCTTGCTCAGGCCGTCGCAATACAAGCCGCTTTGCACCTTGTCATAGTCCACCCGGCGGAAGTTGCGCGTGGAGATCTGCTGCACCAGCATGATGTTGCCCGTGCACTCTATGACGCTGGCGACCATGCCCATGCCGAAGGCCAGGAGCAGGGGCATGTGCGCGCCGCGGAAGTCCAGCTCAATGC
This sequence comes from Humidesulfovibrio sp., assembly GCF_031082295.1. Taxonomy (GTDB): domain Bacteria; phylum Desulfobacterota; class Desulfovibrionia; order Desulfovibrionales; family Desulfovibrionaceae; genus Humidesulfovibrio. Next base: position 68,014 of record NZ_JAVHLD010000001.1, on the reverse strand, counting down.
CGGGCCAAGCCGACAGCTGCGGCAGGCCAAACCAGGCGCCGCGCCGGGTGTGCTCGAAGTTTACCTCGCCGGTGACGAAGGCCACCGCGTAGCCGCAGCCCATGGCGATGAGCGGGCTCCACAGGCGTAGCGAGGGCCGCCCGAAAAGCATCAACAGCGCCAGGCTGAGCACTGTGACCGTGCCCGTGGCCATGCGGGCCGGGGATACGGTCGCTCCGGTCACCGGGTCGCCCGCCCACAGCGCCAGGCCGATGGGCACCATGGACATGGCGATGAGCAGTACCACCACGCCGCCTACGGCCGGGGTGATGATGTGCCGGAAGAATCGGATGAAGAAGGTGTACAGGAACACCAAGGGCACGGTGAGGAGGGACATGGTCGCCAAAAGCGGCAGACCTCCCATCTTCACCGCGTCCACGGAGCAGAGCACGAAAGCGCTGTAGGAGCCGGTGAACAGCAAGAAGCCGGAGCCGATGCCGAAGCTCGTCCTGCTTTGCAGAAAGGTGAACAGGGCTGAGATGGTGATGGTGCTGAAGGTGATGAAGGCCAGGGCCTGGGGCTCCAGGTTGGCGGTCTTGCTCAACACGTTGGGGATGAAGATGATGGCGTCGAAAATAAGCAGCACATGCATTAAGGCGAGGCAAATCGCCAGATGCAGGGGGGGCGTTTGGCCAGCGTCATATTTCAGCGTGTCTCGGAGCATTGGTGATCTCTGGGTGCCTTTGGTTGCGCGCGCAAAAAAAAGCGGGAGCGCCTGTCAGCGTCGTACGCCAATGGGAGCTGCCGCGGTTAGGCCTGTTCAGCCAGCCAGCCTTCTGGCGATCTCCTTGCTCGGGATGAGACCCGTGGCCGCGGCGGAGACGATGTTGCCGGCCACGCCGGGTCCGTCGCCCGCCACGAAAAGCCCGCTGACGGCGGTCTCCAGGTTGCTGTCGGTCTCCACCTGGGTGGCGAAGAACTTGATCTCCGGCGCGTAGAGCAGGGTCTCGTCGTTGGCCACGCCCGGCACCACCTGGCCGAGCTTCTCCAGGCCCTCCACGAGGTTGGTCAGGATGCGCTCGGGCAGGGCCATGGCGATGTCGCCGCAGACCACGTTCTTCAGCGTGGGCTCAATCGAGCTGTTCTTGATGCGCGACCAGGTGCTGCGGCGTCCGCGCTTCAAATCCCCGAAACGCTGCAGGATGGGCTTGCCGTCGCCGATGAGCGAGGCCAGCCGCCCGATGTGCTCGCCGTAGGCCTGGTTGTTGGTCACCGGATCGTTCAGCACCACCTTGGACAGGAAGGCGAAGTTGGTGTTGGGGCTCTTTCTGTCCATGTAGGCGTGGCCGTTCACGCAGACGAAGTCCTGGTAGTTCTCCAGCGCCACGAAGCCGCCGTCGTTGGTGCAGAAAGTGCGCGTCTGGTCGTCGTACTTGTTGGTGCGGATGAAGAAGGTCGGATCGTAGATGGTCTCGCAGAGCTCCTGCATGACCTCGCGCGGGACCTCCACGCGCACGCCCACCTCGATGCCGCGCTGCGACAGCCCGAGGCCCAGCTCGCGCGCCTGGTTGCCTACCCATTCCGCGCCCACCCGGCCAGGGGCCAGGATCACCGCCCGGGCGGTGTACTCGGCGCGGTTGGTCACGACGCCCTTGAGCGCACCGTTTTCCGTCAGCACGCTCTTGACCTCTTCCGACGTGTGGAAGGTGACGCCGCGCGACTTCACGTACTCGGTCATGTCGGCGATGAGGCCGGGGAGCTTGTCGCTGCCCAGGTGCTTCTGGCGGATGAGCAAGAGGTCGATGCCGCATTTCTTGGCCTGGGTGCGGATGCGGGCAGCCTGTTCCATGTTCGTGGGGTACACTGGGCCGTCCATGCCGAAGCGGTTGAACATGGCCTCTGTCTCGTCGATGAGGGCGCGTGCGTCGGCCTCACCCATGAACTGGGTCAGGTCGGTCTTGCCGAGCTTGTGGATGAAGTTGAGCTTGCCGTCGGAGAACAGCCCGGCCCCGCCGATGCCCGAGAGGATGTTGCAGGGCTTGCAGTGGATGCAGCCGGAGCGTCCCACCGGGCAGTCGCGCTTGGGCGCGGGCTTGCCGCGCTCGATGACCAGCACCGAGAGGTCGGTGTGCTCGCCCAGCCAGGCCGAGGCGAAAAGCCCAGCCGGGCCGCCGCCCACAATGATTACGTCGAAATCGGTGCGCACAGGCTTGTTCGGGGTCATGCCAGCTCCTGAAAGTGTTGATTCGGCCTGGGGCGAGGGCGCTCGTCCAGTCCATATATTATGTTAGCATCCGCGACCACTGGCAGGCAAGCCCGCAAGGCGGGGTCGGGGCGATCTGTCGGTGGGACCAGCAAGAGCAATCTGCAAAAGGTGTGTAACCGTTGTCCAGGCCTGCGCGTCATGTAGTGCAAGGACTCTTTTGCGTCCCTCGGGAGGGGAGGCGATGGAGGACGCCATGCCATGATAACCGTTGCGGCCAGTGGCCGCCTCTTCGAGGTCAGTCGTCAAAGGCGAGGATGAAATCAGACGAGACACGCCCTCCGCGCCGATGCGCGTGGTGGGGTTATCGAGGAGCGAACGTATGCAGATCAACACATCCATGAGTGGGAGCGGATCCGCGAGCGCCATGTTCGGAGCCATGGGCTCCAAGAATATGGACGAGATGGACGCAAAGCTTTCCAGTGAGATCCTCAAGGCCAAGGACTCCGACGGGAGCGGCGCGTTGAGCGCCACGGAGCTTGGCACCAGCGCCGAAAAGCTCGCCGAGTACGATACAGACGGCAACGGCGAGGTCAGCTCTACCGAATTGCAGGCCGGGCTCAAGGCCAAGCGCGAGCAGATGCAGGCGTCCATGCAGAACCAGATGGCCCAGAGCGGCCACATGGGCATGCTGCAGGCGAGCATGGGGCAGGGGGCTCAGGGCATGGGCGGCATGGACATGTCCAAGATGGACACCCAGATGTCCAAGAGCATCATTGATGAGAAAGACACCAACAAGGACGGCGTGCTTTCCGCTTCGGAACTCGGCGTCAGCGCGGACAACCTGTCCGCTGTCGACAACGACGGCGATGGCAGCGTGAGCGAATCGGAGCTCACGGCCTCGCTCAAGTCGCACCGCGAGGAGATGATGGCCGAGAACGGCGGCGTGATGCCCCCGCCCCCCGGTGGTGCGGGCGCAATGGGCGGCGGCCAGGGCGCGCCGAACCTGGACAACCTCATCAGCGGCCTGTTCGGCGACACCGCGAGCACCAGTTCCTCGTCAAGCTCGTCGGACTCCACGTCGTCCACCGCCTCCTCCTCGCTGAGCGGGAGTCTGGCGGACTTCATGCTGAGGCAGAAGGCCAGCAGTTCGTATCTGAACATGGACAGGCTGATTGGTGACCTGTTCGGTTCAGACATCGACACGCAGTCCTTGTCGCTCAGCGCCTAGCGGCGCAGACGGCGGGTCTGTCCTCCCTCCCAAGGGGGGCGGTCTGGTCAACCGCTCCCCGCTTTGACGGGACGGGTCGCATGGCATAGATGTTTGTAGCCGGTGCGTATGCCGGGGAAGCAGGGGCGCAGCAAGAGATGCGGGAATGAACGAGGCCGAGATCGTGCGCCGCGTGCTGGCGGGTGATGTGAACGCCTACGCGCTCCTGGTGGACAGCCATGGGCCGCGCGTGGTCGGAATCATCTCGCGCCATGTGCCGCCGGATCGAGCCCCCGAGTTGGCGCATGAGACCTTTGTCCGCGCCTTCGAGAAGCTCGGTACCTACCGGTCCGAGAGCCCCTTCGGCCACTGGCTTGTGCGCATCGCGCTCCGGCTCTGCGCGGATTTCTGGCGCGAGAAGTCCCGCCGCCGCGAAACGGTGTTCAGCGCCCTGGGGCCGGAGGCCATGGACTGGATAGAGAGCATCCCGTCCGATGCCGATCCCGGCGGGCTGGAGTCCCTGGCGGCGGACAAGGAAGCCGGGACGCTCCTTGACTGGGCGCTGGCGCAATTAAGCCCCGACGACCGAGTGGTGTTGACCATGACCCACATGGAGGGGCAGGCGCTTTCCGAGGCGGCGGAGTTGTTGGGCTGGAGCCTGGCCAAGGTCAAGGTGCGCTCGTTCCGGGCGCGGAGGAAGCTGCGGGAACTGCTGGGGCGGCTCCTTGAGCGCTGAAAGTGGACAGACATGAGGGAGGTCGCGATCATGGATGATGGCAGACTCGACCAGCTTGAACAGGTGTTGCTGCGGCATGCCCGGGGACGTTCGCCGATGGCGGCGCCTGCGGGCTTCACGGAGGGCGTCATGCGCGCGGTGCGCGCAATGGTCGAGGCCCGCAACGATTTTTGGAGCCTCTTTTCGCTCGCTGGCAGCCGATTCGCTCCAGCCGGGGCTCTGGTTGCCAGCGCGGCCTGCGCCTATGCCCTCATGTCCGAACGGTTGCTGACTCAGGCTGTGGTCTCGCTGTCCCTGCACGGCACGGGCGGAACGTACATCCTGGCCGGGCTGATGCCTTGAACGGAGCGGGTTCCATGACATCCTGGAAGGCCTGGGCCCTTGTGGCCGTAATATTCCTGACCGGCGTTTGCGCCGGTGCCTTTGGCATGCGCGCGTACATATTACGGCATCTGCCGGAGATGCTTGCCCGGCCTGCCGAGCGTTTTGAGGATCGCATCCTGTCGCATATCGATGCCGAGGTGGGACTGACGGACGCCCAGCGCGCGGAGCTGCGCCCGCTCATCAAGGCGGGACTCGAGCGCGGGGGCGCCTTGCAGGAGTCCGTGCGTCCGGCGATGGATGCCAATTTCAAGCAACTGGACGACGCCATCGCCGAAAAGCTTGATGCGGCCCAAAAGGTGAAATTTGCCGAGCTGCGCGCCCGCATGGAGAAGTTCCGCCGGTCCATGCCGCCCGGCCCGCCTCACGGGCCGCCGCCCGGACCTCCTCCCGGTGGAATGACCGGCCCGCCGCCCGGACCTCCTCCTGGCGGAATGCCTCCCGGCCCGCCGCCGAACTAGCTCCGCAATCCGCCAAGCCCTTCTGCGCCTGCAGGTCCGACGCCTAACGTTTGACCGCGCAGGCGCTTTGCCATATTATTAATGTTTACGGCTGGCATGCGCCTGGCCGTTTGGTTTTTGCAACACCACTCAACGTGAAGGACGCACGCGCATGAGCACCCCTGAGAAAGCACCGGTCACGGCCGCCTCGACTCCGTCTGGCGAGAGCTGCCAGCCCGCTCCCGTGAATTTCATCCGCGCCCGCGTGGCCGAGGATATCGCCAGCGGCAAGAACGCAGGCCGCGTCATGACCCGCTTCCCCCCGGAGCCCAACGGCTACCTGCACATCGGCCACGCCAAGAGCATTTGCCTGAACTTCGGGCTCGCCAAGGAGTTCGGCGGGGTCACGAACCTGCGCTTCGACGACACCAACCCGGCCAAGGAAGAGGTTGAATACGTCGAGAGCATCATGCGCGACGTGAAGTGGCTCGGCTTCGACTGGGAAAACCGCCTCTACTACGCCTCGGACTATTTCCAGCAGCTCTACGACTTCGCCGAGACGCTGATCAAGCAGGGCAAGGCCTACGTGGACGACCAGACGGCCGAGGATATCCGCGCCAATCGCGGCACGCTCAAGGAGCCCGGCAAGAACAGCCCCTGGCGAGATCGCAGCGTCGAGGAGAACCTGGACCTGTTCCGCCGCATGCGCGCCGGTGAATTTCCCGACGGCGCCCGCGTGCTGCGCGCCAAGATCGACATGGCCTCGCCCAACGTGGTCATGCGCGATCCGGCGCTCTACCGCATCAAGCACGTGCACCACCACCGCACTGGCGACGCCTGGTGCATCTACCCCATGTACGACTTCGCGCACTGCCTGTCCGACTCCATCGAGGGCATCACCCATTCCATCTGCACGCTGGAATTCGAGAACAACCGCCCGCTCTACGACTGGACCCTGGACCAGCTGGGCGTGTTCCACCCGCAGCAGATCGAGTTCGCGCGCCTGAACCTCACCTACACTGTGCTCTCCAAGCGCAAGCTCATCCAGTTGGTGAGGGAGGGCATCACCACGGGCTGGGACGACCCGCGCATGCCCACCCTCTCGGGCATCCGCAGGCGCGGCTACACGCCCGAGGCCCTGCGCGACTTCTGCGAGCGCATCGGCGTGGCGCGGTGCGACAACATGGTGGAGTTTGCCCTGCTGGAGCATTGCCTGCGCGAGGACCTGAACGCGCGCGCGCCGCGCGCCATGGGCGTGCTCAGGCCGCTTAAGGTCGTCATCGAGAACTATCCGGAAGACCAGGTCGACGAGTTCGACTTCCCCTGGCACCCGGAAGCCGACATGGGCACGCGCAAGGTGCCGTTCTCCAAGGTCCTGTACATCGAGCAGGACGACTTCCGCGAGGAGCCGCCCAAGGGCTACCACCGCCTGTACCCCGGCAACGAGGTGCGCCTGCGCTACGCCTACTACATCACCTGCGTGGGCGTGGTGAAGGACGACGCGGGCAACGTCACGGAGGTGCGCTGCACCTATGATCCCGAGAGCAAGGGCGGCGGAACGCCGGATGGCCGCAAGGTCAAGGGCACGCTGCACTGGGTCAGCGCGGCCCACGCGCTGGACGCCGAAGTGCGCCTGTACGACCTGCTGTTCACCAAGCCCAATCCCGGCGCCGAGGATGACTTCACCTCCTGCATCAACCCGGCGTCGCTGGAAGTCGTGCAGGGCAAGCTGGAGCCCGCCCTGGCCGATGCCACTCCCGGCTGGCACTGCCAGTTCGAGCGCCTGGGCTACTTCTGCGCCGATGAGAAGGACTGCAAGCCCGGCGCACCGGTGTTCAACCGCACGGCCGCCCTGCGCGACACCTGGGGCAAGATCGAGAAGAAGCAGGGCGGCGGCAAGTAGCCTCCCGTCATGCACAAACGGCTTCACGGCCGCGTCCGGGCGACTGGGCGCGGCCTTTTTTTGCAATTCCCGTTGACATTACCCCAAAGATCGATTAGTTGTACATGCAATAGAGGACGCCATGACAGAATCTTGCGATATGTTGCATAGCTGCTTGTATTTCACGGCCAACAGTCTGGCCCGGACCATCACGCGCATCGCGGATGAGGCCTTCCGTCCCACGGGCCTGTCGCCGTCCCACGCCTTCCTGCTCATGACAGCGGCCACGAACCCCGGCATCGGCCCCGGCGAGTTGGCCGCCAAGCTGTCCCTGGCCCCCTCCACTGTGACGCGTTTCGCCGACGCTCTGGTGGCCAAGGGCCTGCTCACGCGCACCTCCGAGGGCAGGGCGTCTCGTTTGGCGGCAACCCCCGCAGGGCTTGCGCTGCTGAAGGGCGTGGAAAAGGCGTGGAAGCGACTGCACACGGCCTATGTCGACATCCTTGGTCCCGACGGCGACCGGCTTGCTGCGGACATCAACGCCGCCTGCCTCAAGCTGGAGGGCGAAGAGTAGCCGGCGCGTCTGCGCGAGGCAGTCGCGCGCCATGCTGATTGTTTGTACACACAACACTTGAAGGGGGGCATATGAAACGCAATCTCGGACCTGTGAACGCGCTCTATCCTTCGCTGACGACCATCGTCGGGGCGATCGTGGACGGCAAGCCGAACTTTCTTGCCATCGCCCACGTGGGCATCATGAACCACGGCCAGCCGCAGTATTTGTCCTTCGGCATCAGCAAGTCGCATTATTCCAACAGGGGTATTGTGGAGCACGGAGAGTTCAGCGTGTGCCTCCCCGGAGAGGACATGGTGGTCGAGACGGACTACGTCGGGCTCGTAAGCGGCAAAAACACGGACAAGTCGAAGGTGTTCGACCTGTTCCAGGGTGAGCTGGCGCATGCGCCGCTGATCCAGGGCTGCCCGGTGTGCATGGAATGCCGCTTGAAGCAGGTGGTTGATTTCAACACCCACGACGTGTTCATTGGCGAGATCGTCGCCACCCACGCGGAGGAGACCGTGCTGCACCAGAACGGCAAGATCGACATCTCCCGCGTGCGGCCGCTGCTCTTCGACATGGCGAGCGTCAAATACTGGAGCCTTGGCGCGGAGGTCGCGCCCTGCTGGAACGTCGGCAAGCAGCTCAAGACAACTCGCCGAGGAAAGAATCTTGCGGAGTAGGCCAGAACTCAGGCGCTCCAGCGCTGTCGGCTCTCCCAGCTGAAGCTGCCCGGGCGCAGCGGCATGCCCATGCCCGCGAACAGGGCGGAAACGTCGCGCGAGGAGGGGATCACGCCCGGCTCAAAGGGCCCGGCCCAGGCGTCTCCGCGCAAGAGGGCCATGGCCCAGCGGCAGACATCCGGCTCAAAGGCTCCGGGCGTGTGCACCACGAGCATGGCCTTTGCGCGGCCGTCCTGCTCGGGCGTGAGCCTGTTCAAACGCGGGGTCGAGGCCAACAGCCCGGGTAGCTGGGACAGACGGCCCCCGGCCAGTGCCAGCCGGAGCCAGAAGTCCCACAGGGAGTATTCCAGGTTGGGGTGCAGGCCGTTCAGGATGTCCCAGGCCGTGCGCTGGATGAGCGCCACTGGCCCGACAGCGTTTCGCCGGAGGAGTTGTTCCGGACGGAAGGAGGGGCGGCGCAAGAAGGGGCGCATGTCTTCTGTTCCGGCGGTATGCTCGCAGAAGACCACCTGGGGGCTCATTTGCCCGCGCATGGTCGACAGGCAACGCGACAGGAGCTGCGGATGCAGCCGGGCGCCTTCGGGCACCAGGGCCAGGTGGCCGGCGTGTCCGTCTTCTGCGGCCACGTTCAGTGCCTGGGCCGGGGTCAGGCCGCGCGTGTCGAGTACGTCGACGGCGCTGAAGCCCAGGGCGCTGTGCAGCAGTTTCGCCTCCGGGCCTGTGTGCAGGTCCGGGGACGTTGCGGCAAGGACGACCTCCAGCCGCTTGGGGCCGATGTCCTGGCAGGCGAGGGTGACGAGAGTGCGGAATATGTCTGTCCCGGTCCCGCGTGAGCGGACCAGAACCCGAATTCGGTTCGTTGCGACCATGTGGCACCCCTTCCTTGGGATAGACTGGGGCAGGCACAATCCGTGTGCCGGAGTAGACCCCTTTCGCAGCACTTATCGGTCATCTTTGGGCAATACTTTAGCCTGATCAGCATCTTCGGCAATATTCGCCGCAATTTCCTGTCACGATCCTTGCATGATTGTTCCCGGACAGGTGCGCCATGCGGAATACACGTAAGAAATCTGACGCGGTCATGCCCCGGCCTCAGGCCGTGGCTGCAGCCGCCGCCGTTCGCGAAGGCGGTCTTGCCGATGGCGAGCTCGTCGACGTGCGCCTGCTGGTGAACGGGAAAGACTGGCATCTCTGGGGACGTGACGGCAGGGCGCGGGAGCGGGCACTGGCCGGCTCGCCGTCGCAGCGCAGCCTTCCGGTGCTGCTCGGCCCGAGCCTGGGCCTGTGCCTGGACCTGCTGGCCGCAACTGGGCGCCCTGTCGCCGTGGTGGACCGAGAGGCGGCGGTCTGGGACGTCACGGGAGCGCGGGAGCGCCACCGCGCCTCTGCGAATGTCCTGTGGCTCGACGCTGACGACCCGGAGCAGGTTCTTGGCGATCTGACGCGTTGGCAGGCGGCGCAGGGCGGGCTGCCTTTCGCGCCGCTCATTGCTCCCACCGCCCGTCGCATCGACCCCGGCCACTATGCGCGGCTGGAGGCGGAGCTTGCCGCCAGCGCCAAGGCCAACTTCTGGGACAGGGCCGCGTACCCAAAATTTCAGGGCAGCGCCCCGCGCGTGCTGCTGCTCGACCGCCCCTATTTTTTGCAGACCGAGATCAAGGATGCCCTCACACGCCTGGGCATCCCCTGGTCGGCCCTGCCAGTCGGCCTGGAAGAGCGCGGCAGCACGCGGTTCGTCGAGGACCTGCTGCGGCGCGTGCTGGAGTGCAAGCCGGACTTCCTGCTCACCGTGAACCACTTCGGCCTGGACAGCCAGGGCAGGCTGGCCGAACTCCTGGAGCGGCTGAACCTGCCCCTCGCCTCGTGGTTTGTCGACAACCCGCATCTGATCCTCTCGCGCCATGCCGGGCTGGCCCGCGCGGGCACGGTGATCTTCACCTGGGACGCGGACAACGTGCCGAGCCTGACAGCCCAGGGCTACGCCAACGTGCACTACCTGCCGCTTGCCACGGACGCCACGCGTTTTCGTCCCGGCCTGGGGCAGGGGCTTGATTCCAGGCAGGCCGACGCCTGGCGGGCCGAGGTCTCCTTCGTGGGCGACTCCATGCGCCGCGCCGTTGCGGATAGTCTCGCGGCGTGCGGCGGTCCCAAGGAATTCGTGGCCGACCATGTTTCGCTGGCGGCAGAGTTTGGCGAGGCCACCGAGCGTTCGGTGCAGGACTTTCTGGAGGCCCGGCACCCCGAACATGCCGCCGCCCTCAAGTCTTTGGATGATGACGCCAGCCGTCTGGCCTGCGAGTCGCTGCTGACCTGGGAAGCCACGCGGCAGTATCGCGCGCGCTGCGTGCGCGCACTGTCAGGCTTCGACGCCGTGGTGGCGGGGGATTCCGACGGCTGGAGCCATGAGTTCGCGCCGGGCGGAACGGTGCGCCTGTTGCCCCGCCTGGACTATTATCGGGACCTGCCTGCGTTTTACCCCCTGAGCGCGGTGAACCTGAACTGCACCAGCAGACAGATGAAGGGCGCGGTGAATCAGCGCGTGTTCGACGTGCCTGCCTGCGGAAGTTTTGTGTTGACGGACCGGCGCGCCCAGCTTGAGGCGCTTTTTGAACCGGGCAGCGAAGTGGTCGTTTACGACGGGCCGGAGGAGATCGCGGAACTCGCCCAGCGCTACCTTGACGATGAAGCCGGGCGCACGCGAATCATCCAGGCGGCAAGGCGCCGCATTCTGGCGGAGCACACCTACGAGCACAGGCTGGCTAGGCTGATTAAGGTGATGCGCGCGAGTTTCGGCTGAGAGGGAACGAATACTCAATGCGGCCTTGAGAATTTTTGTTGAATTTGCCATAGTCCAACAGACGGTGTACATCCGCCACCACAATCGGAGAACTGAGTGCCCGACGAGCAGAAGACGCAGGAGGCCGCAAGCGCGTCCACGGTTGCCCCGGAAGGGGCCGTGTTCCAGTGCGCGTCCTGTGGACACACCCAGGCCGTGCCCGAGGGGCTCCTGGGACGCCAGGCCAAGTGCCCCGCTTGTGGGCAGCTCGGCCTTGTGGACCGGCCGCCTACGCCCGCGCGCGAGCCTGATATCAACGACGTCCGCGTCGACGACCTGGCCGAGGATGATCCGGCCGCTGCGTTGCCCCGGCCTGCCGCGCCCATGCCCTCCCCGGACTCCCTGGCCCTTGAGGCCGTCAAAAAGCCCGAGGGGGCGCTTGACCATGTCCGGCAGTTTTTTGCCGGCAACCCCGCCATTAATCTGCTCACCGGCCTTGTCGGGGGTGCGCAGGAGATCCTGGTCTGCCTGTCCCTAGCGCTCCTCGTTTTTTCCGTCCCGCACCTGTCCACCGCCTTCCCGCATGCACTGCTTTTGACGTTGATGCCGGCCGTTTTCGGGTCGGTGCTCTTTGCGCTGCACGGGCGGCTACCGGTGGCAGTGGGCGGGCCCGGACCGGCAGCAACCCTTTGCGTGGTGCTTCTGCTCACCGCGCTGGGGGCCGACTTGGACGGCCGCGCCTCTCCGCAGCAGATCGCACTCACGCTGACCGCAGCGTTGGCGCTGGCATCGCTGTCGACTGGCCTGGTCAGCGTCTTTTCTTCGCGCTTCGGGCTTGCCGAACGCGTCCGCTTCCTGCCCGCCGAGGTGTTTGGCGGCATGCTGGCCGGTTTTGGCCTGCTGCTGCTCAAGCCCTGGTTTCTCATCTTGACCCGTGGCACGCCGGAACTGGCTGGTCTTTTCAACCTGCCCGCGCACGAGATGGGCACGCTGCTTGTGACCCACGCTCAGGCATGGGGGCCACCCGTGGCCTTCGGCCTCGTCTTCTTTGTCGTGCGGACAAGCCTGAAGGGCATGCTGTGGCCGTTATCGCTTGCGCTTCTGGCCATCGGCGGATGGAACTATGCGTCGTTGCAGGGCGGAGGTGCGCTGGGACAGTTGGCCGCGCATCTTCCCAAGGTGCCGAACGTCCTTGAGCAGAGCTGCTATCTGGCGCTCTTCGACGTGAACAATCTCGCGCATATCGACTGGGCGGCGTTGCTCGACCACAAGGAGTTCTTCGCAGCCGTGGCCGTGGTGGCCATAGGCCCGACGCTGTTGCGCACCACCATTCTGGAGTCTGTTCTGGCCCGCGATGCCGAACCCGACTCGCAACTGCGCATGGTGGGCGCTGCGAGCATGTGCTCCGGCTTCCTTGGCGGTTTGCCAGCGACGTTGTCTCTTTCGAGCAGCCTCGGTCTGCGTGGTCTGGGCGCCAAGGGGCCGCTCGCGGGCTTCACCGTTGGGCTTGTGTGCCTGGCCTTTGCCCTGCGCGGCCAGCTGCTTCTGGCGCACATCCCCCTGTTCGTGCCGCTGGGCATTCTTCTGGCCACGGCGCTGTCCTTGCCGGTCAGCTGGCTCCTGCGCGACAGCAGGAACCCTCTCACCCGCAAGGACGACCAGCGCAAGGCCTGGGTGGCCTGCTTCCTGATCCTGCTGCTTGGCCCGGTGCTCGGCGTGTTCGCCTGCCTGGGGCTTGGGCTGGCCGTCGCCCTGGCGCGCGCAGTGGAAGGCGCTGGCATCAAGCTCATCCAGACTGGCGACGTTTTCCACAGCAATGTGGACCGCTCGCCCTCCGAACGCCGCATCCTGCGTGAACGCGGCGGCCAGATTCTGATTCTGCGCCTGCAGGGCTTCCTCTTCCTGGGCAGCATTTACGGCCTGCTGCGGCTCATTCGCCAACGCATCGACGCCGCCGGATCGGCTGGCCTCAGGTACGTCCTGCTTGATTTCGGCGCGGTGAGCGGGCTTGGGGCCTCTTGCGTGCACGGTTTCCGGCGACTGGAGAATCTGGCCCAGGATAACGGCCTTCAGTTCATGTTCACCAGCGTCCCCCTGGAGATGGAGGACCACCTGGAGGCCCTGGGCTATAGCCTGAGCGACGAGGCTGGCCTGGGCCGCATCTACCTGAACCTGGACTACGCCCTGGAGTCCTGCGAGGATCAGCTTCTGTCCGAGGCGGGCGAGGTGCATCAGACCCAGGATACCCTGGAGGAGCTGCTGGCGGCCACCTTCCCAGAGCCGCGCCTTGTGCCCACGCTCGTGAAGTGCCTGGAGCGCGTGGAGGTGCTGAAAAAGAAGCATGTCATCCGCCAGGGCGACGAGTCGGATTCCTTGTATTTCCTGCAGGCGGGCAAGGTGCAGGTGGAGCTGGCGTTGCCTGGCGGCAAGATTCTGCGCCTGAAGAAGATGGGGCCGGGCACGGTCTTCGGCGAGATGGGCCTGTACACCAGCGCCCCTCGCTCGGCTTCGGTCATCGCCACGGAGCGTTGCGTGGTCTACCGGCTTTCGGTGGAGCGCTTCAAGCTCATCCAAGACAAGGCCCCGCAGCTTGCCGCCGCGGTGAACCGCTTCATTGTGACGTTGCTGGCAGAACGCCTGGCCGAAGAGAACGCCAAGAACCGCGCCGCGCAACTCTAGCGCGCATTCCCTTCTCTTGAACTAGCCCCAGGCCGACAGGTCGATCTTGTCGCGCTTGCGGTAGGCCGTGCCCTGGAAGGTGGCGATGGTCTCGCCGCTGTCATCCTTCACCTCCACCACATAGGTCGAGAGCGGTCCGGCAGCTGCGGTCTCGCGCGCATGGGCCGTCAGGCTGCCGCTGACGCCGGGCTTGGTGTAGGCGATGCTCATGTTCACGCCCAGGGCCAGCGTGCCGTGGGAGTTGCAGGCCGCGCCGAAGGCCAGGTCGGCCAGGGTGAAGATGGCTCCGCCCTGCACCACGTCCGCGCCATTCATGTGCTTGTCCTCGATGACCATGCGCGTGGTGGCGGTGCCGTGCCCGATGTCCGTGACCTCGATGCCCAGGCATTTGCACAACCTGTCGCGATTGTTGAAGAAGCGCTTGAGGCGCTGGAAACGTTCGGCGTCGCTCATGTGCGGGGTCATGCGTGGTCCTCCTGAAAGCTGGGGGATTTTGTCAGGCCGAAAAACTCGACGGCATTGTCGCCGGTGGCGCGCCAGAGCGCATCCACGGGCATGCCCTTGATGCGGGCCACGGCCTGGGCGGTGAAGCCCAGCAGGGCAGGGTGGTTTCGCTTGCCGCGCCAAGGCTCGGCGGAAAGGTACGGGCAGTCGGTCTCAAGCAGCATGCGCTCCAGCGGAATGGCGGCAACTGCTCGGTGCAGGGCCTCGTTCCTGGCGTAGCTCACGGGACCGGGGATGCTCACGTGCCAGCCGTGGCCGAGGATGATCCCGGCCTGGTCCTCGTCGCCGCCGAAGCAGTGCCAGAGCAGCTTGCGGCCGGAAAACCCCTCGTCCTTGAGCACGCGGATGGTGTCGTCAAAGGCGTCGCGGCAGTGGATCACCGGCGGCAGGCCGAGTTCCCGCGCCAGGGCCAACTGCGCGCGAAACACTCTCTCCTGTAGCTCGCGCGGGTGGTCGTCCCAGTAGAAGTCCAGACCGATTTCGCCCACGGCCCGAAGGCGCGGGTCGGTGCGGAAGGCCTGGCGCATGGCCTCCACCGCCTCGGGCGGGCACTGGTCGGCATTGCCGGGGTGCACACCGAGGATGAAGAAGATCTCCGGGCGGTCTGCGAACATGGCGCGGTTCATCCGATAGGCCTCGGGGCCGAGGAACACGTTGCCGGTGCGGGCCACGCCGCTTGAAAGGGCGCGCTCCATGAGCTCCACGCGGTCGGTGTCGAACTCCACCATGTCCAGGTGCGCGTGGGAATCCACGCCGCAGGGCGGCAGAGCCAGGCTTTCAGGCTCCGGGCGGGGGGGCTTGTTCTTTTTTGACATGCTGTGCGAGGGGCTCAGGTGGATTCGTAGCGCTGCCAGAGGTCCAGCACGTTTTGGCGCTGGACGTCCAGGGTGTAGGCCGCTGCGGTGGCGCGCCCGTTCGCCAGGGTGGCGGCCAGGGTCTGTGCAACCTGCGGGCTGCCGGAAAGAAACCATTCGGCGGCGGTCTTGAGATGCAGGGCCGCGCCCAGGATGTCGGCGTCGGCGCTCCACAAGCCGTTGCCGCCGCCGTGTGCGGCCCAGGGCACATCGCGCACGGGCCACCAGGGGGCGAAAGGCGCGGGGTCGCTTTCGGGCGCGATGGCCTGGCGCATGTAGTCCGCGCCGCCGAAGCCCATGTAGCCCACAGGCAGGCAGCCGCAGGCCATGGCCTCCAGCGGCGGCAGGGGGCAACCCTCGGGGAAGCCCGTGGCCAGGAAAATGTGCGCGCTTTGCAGCGCCTCGGCCACGCCCTGGGCCGTCATTCCGGCGATCTCGACGAAGTGGCAGCGCGCGGCGAGGCTTTCGTCCAGGGCGCTGAATGTCTCGCGGATCTGCTTGGCCAGGGCCTTGTTCTTGCGTGGCATGTAGGCGATGCGCACCCCGTCGGAAACAGAGGGCTTCTGCTTTGGCGCGCTGAACAGGTTCGTGTCGATGCCGGGCCTGAGAACCGGCGCTTCGCGTCCCGTGGTGGCGGCGACGAACTGCGCCACCGGATCGGACACGGCGAGGAAGTCCACGGGCAGCATGCGCCAGGACACGCCCTCGGGCAGGGCCGAGAGCAGGTACGCCCAGTTCTGCACGTACACCAGGCAACGCGCGCCCGCGCTCAGTCCGGGGGTGAGGGCGTTGACCCAGCCCTCGGGCACGACCCAGAGGTCGCCGGACTTGAGCGCAAGCTTGTCCCAGGCCACGATGGGCGCTTCGACAAAGGACTCGGAAGGGGCCCAGCCGGGACCTTCGCCCTGCATCTCGCGCGGGACGAGGTGCGCCTCCCGCCCGGAGGCGGCGAGAAAGGACGCCATCCGCCGCAGCACGGTGACGCCGCCAGCGGCCTGGCGCACAGGAGGCAGGAAAAAGTAGGACTTCATGGCCACTTGCAAACCATAATCCTCAGGCTTTGGCAAGTCGGCCCAGCTCGTCTCGTCAGAAGGCCGCGCCAGAGAGCCGTGCCAGACCGTCGCGTCAAATGCCAGCGTCAGATTCCCGCATCAGATAGTCGGAAAGCTCGCCACATACTCGGCCAAGGCCTCTCGCCAGTGGCGCGGGGGATGCCGAAGCAGCCGCAGGGTGTCCGCCATGTCGAGCGCTGAATTGGCCGGACGCACGGCGCGCGTGGGGTAGCCGCTGGTGGGGATGGGCAGCACGCGGCAGTCCAGCTCGGCCAAGCGCACGGCCTCGGAGGCCAGCTGGTGCCAGGAGGCCTCGCCACTGTTCACGGCGTGGAGAAGTCCGGTGGCATTCGCGTCCAGAAGCTCCACGGTCATGCGGGCCAGGTCCGTGGTGCAGGTGGGCGAGCCGAACTGGTCGGCCACGACCTTCAGCTCCTTGCGCTCCGCCGCCAGTTCCAGGATGCGCCGGACGAAATTCATCTTGCCGGGACCGAAGAGCCAGGCCGTGCGCAGGATGAGCAGGCCCGGAACCTCCAGCGCCAGCAGGGCCTGTTCGCCCGCCAGCTTGCTCGCGCCGTAGACGGAGAGCGGATTGGTGTCGTCCGTGGGCAGGTAGGGCGCCCCCTTCTTGCCGTCGAAGACGAAATCGGTTGAGTAGTGCACCAGCCGAAGCTGGCGCTCCAACGCCACGACGCCTACCAGCGCGGGCATGGAGGCGTTGAGCTTGTATGCTTCCTCTGGCTGGTCCTCGGCCTTGTCCACCTGGGTGTAGGCCACGGCGTTGACGATGCAGTCCACGGCCCCAAGTCCTTTCTCGGCGCCGTCCTCGTCCAACTCGTCCAGGTAGTCGGCAAGGTCGTCGGCGTCGAAATAGTCCACATCTTCGCTGGAGGCGGCCACGGCGGCTACACCGGCGCTGGCCAGAGCCGTCACCACTGCCCGGCCCAGCATGCCGTTGGCGCCGCCCAGGACGAGAACTCGTTTCGGCAGGCTCATGCGCGCTCCTTGTACCAGGTGTCCATGAACTTCAGGTATTCGCCGCTCTGCACCTCGGCCAGCCAGTCCGGGTTGGCCCGGTACCAGGCGATGGTGCGTTCCATGCCCTCGGCGAAGCTCACGCTGGGCGCGAAGCCGAGCTCCGCCGCCGCGAGGTCGAAGTTCATGGCGTAGCGGCGGTCGTGGCCGGGCCGGTCGGTAACGAAGCGGATGAGCCCCTCGTCCTGCCCGGTGAGGCGCAAAATGGTGCGCACGACTTCTATGTTGGGCATCTCCGCCGCGCCGCCGAAGTTGTACACCGCGCCAGGGCGGCCCTTCAGCAGCGCCAGTTCCACCCCCCGGCAGTGGTCGTCCACGAATATCCAGTCGCGCACGTTCTTGCCGTCGCCGTAGACGGGCAGCGCCTCTCCCCGTGTGGCCTTGACGTACATGAGCGGGATGAGCTTCTCGGGGAACTGGTACGGGCCGTAGTTGTTGGAGCAGCGGGTGACGACCACGTTCTGTCCGTAGGTCTCGTGGCAGGCACGGGCCAGCATGTCCGCCCCGGCCTTGGAAGCGGAGTAGGGGCTGTTGGGCTGAAGCGGCGTGGTCTCGTGGAATTGCCCGGTGGGGCCGAGGCTGCCGTAGACTTCGTCCGTGGAGACGTGGACCACGCGCTCAACGCCAGCGCGCCGGGCGCAGTCGAGGATGTTCTGCGCGCCCAGGACGTTGGTGATCACAAAGGGCGAGGGGTCGTCGATGGAGCGGTCCACGTGGGACTCCGCCGCGAAGTTCACCACCGCGTCGATCCCTTGCTCCGCAAGGATGCGGGTGACCAGCTCGCGGTCGCAGATGTCGCCGTGGACGAAGGAGTAGTGCGCTCCGGCCTCTGCCTCCAGCGCGCGCAGGTTGCCCAGGTTGCCGGCATAGGTCAGCTTGTCCAGGTTCACGAGCTGCCACTCCGGGTGGCGCGCGCGCATGGCGTAGAGGAAGTTGGCGCCGATGAATCCGCAGCCGCCGGTAACGAGCAGGCGCATGGAGGGCTCCTTGGGATTGTTGTTCAGGGCTTAGTACCCGCTCGGCGGCGGATTCGCAAGGCAGACGCGCGGGCTCGGAAGCTACTTGCCCAGGCCGCCGGCCAATCCACCGGTTTGCCGCAGGGCCTCGAAGAGCAGGATGCCCGCGGCGGTGGACATGTTCAGGCTGCGCACGCCTTCACACGCGATTGGGATGCGCACCCGGTCCGGGTACAGGTCGTGGAGGAAGTCCGGCAGGCCTTTGGTCTCCTGGCCCAACACGATGGCGTCGCCGGGGCGGAAGACATACTCGTTCAACGGCGTGCCGGCGCGGGCGCTGGTGAGCACCACTCGCGCTGCGGGATCGCTTGCGATGGCGGCGGACTCGAAGGCCGCCCAGTGCGGGTGCACCGAGAGGTCCACAAAGGGCCAGTAGTCCAGCCCCGCGCGCTTGAGGTGCTTGTCGTCGATCTTGAAGCCAAGGGGCTCGATGAGGTGCAGGGGCGTGCGCAGGGCCGCGCAGAGCCGGGCGACGTTGCCGGTGTTGGGCGGAATCTCCGGTTGGTAGAGCACGAGGCGCATGGCGGTTGTCCTCTGGTTCTGCTGGGCAATGGCGCAGGGCTGAAACGAAAAAGGCCCCGCATTGCAGGGCCGAATTTCCGGTGGTGGGCGATCCGGGATTTGAACTCGGGACTTCCACCGTGTGAAGGTGGCACTCTAACCGCTGAGTTAATCGCCCACAGGGAAGGATTGTCTAATCCAAGCCCCCCTGCGTTGGCAAGAAATTTTTGCATGCGAACCGACATTATCCCAACCTTTTGTCGCACAGGACCTGTCGGCACGAATTCATTTGATTTGTCTTTGCCTGCTGGCGAGCAAATGAGACGATCCTGCAGTATTGAAAATTTCTATGACGGTTGCGAAATCCTGATGCTTTCTGTAGAGCCACGAGGCGTGTGTCTCCTCCTGCTTGCAGAACCACATCCTATACATGGCATGCTTCGTGCTTATTTGAGAAAAAATTGAGCGGGCAGATTTTGCCTGAAGAAGTGCGCGGATACGTATCCCGTGCATCTAAATCTTTGAAAGGACCAGACCGATTAATAGTTATTGGTGATGTTTTGATTTTATTGGTCGATGGCAATAGGGCGTGATCCGGTGGAAACGGGTTCACCAGCTTGGGCATTTGGTTGACTGCAAATGCCTGGAATATAATTTGATGTAGATTTCATTCGGAGGGTTTCATTATGCGGCGGGCCATCTGTTTACTCGTACTGTCTCTGTTCCTTGTCACTGGTTGTGGCACGATCCAGCGCACCACGGCGCTCGACCAGGCCCAGTTGAACTCGCGTGCGCGCAAAGTCGTCGTGCTGCCTCTGGTGAACCTGACCTCCATGCCCAACGCGGGCCGCATCGTGGGCGAGCTCTTGAGCACGGAGATCATCGCCCAGACGGACTTCAGGATGCTTGAACGTTCCGAAATGATGGAGCATCTGTCCAGCGGCAAGATCGAGGTGGAGGAGGTGCTGGAGAAGTCCGCCGCCGCCAAGGTCGGCCGTTCGCTGGGTGTGGACACAGTCATCTATGGCGCTGTGACCGAGTACCGCTACAAGAAGGGCGTGGACGAGGATCCCGTGGTGGGCATCTCCGTCAAAATGTTGGACATCCCCGAGACGCGCATCCTCTGGGCCGAGAGCGTCACCGCCACCGGCTCCATGTACTCGGGTCGCACCTCGCTCAGTTCGCTGGCGCATATGGTCTGCTCAGACATGGTCAAGACCCTGGCCTCGAAGTTGAAGTAGCCGGAACGGTGGAGAAGTCGACATGATCAGGCGCCATCTGCTCTGTACGCTGCTGCTTACGCTGGCGGGACTGCTGCCCGTCGCCGCTCACGACGCGCAGGGCGCCCAGGCCCCGCGCTACAGGAATTGGCTGTGCTACTACGGCACCGACTTCGGGCCTGCGCACTACGGACGCTTCGATCTGGTGGTGCTGGACGGCATGAAGCACCCGCCGCTGGAGCGCAAGGAGCCGGGCAAACCGCTGCTGCTCGGCTACGTCACCGTCGGCGAGTCAGATCCGTCCAGCCCCACCTGGATGCTTGCCCAGCACCAGAGCTTCATCGCCGGGAAGAACGAGAACTGGGGCTCGCTCATCATCGACATGCGCAGCCCCAAGTGGCAGGGCATCCTGCTCGATCTGGTCATCCCCAAGGTGCTGGCCCAGGGCTTCGACGGCATCTTCCTCGACACCATCGACTCGGCCATGGCCCTGGCCGAGGGCAAGGACGCGGCCAAGTACGAGGGCATGCGCGCGAGCATCCTCGGCTTCCTGCGCACGATCAGGGAGCGCTTCCCGGACATTCACATCTGCATGAACCGGGGGCTCGACCTCCTGCCGGACGCCGCGCCCATCATCAATTCGCTTTTGATTGAAGATCTCTCGTTCGAGTACGACTTTGAGAAGAAGGAGTACCGTGCTGTACCCAAGCAGGTGCAACAGGCCCTGGTTGCCGCGGCGCGCCGGGGGCTTGCCGCCAACCCGGAGCTGACCGTGCTGACCCTCGACTACGCGAAACCGGACCAGAAGGCCCGCATTAAAGAGGCAATCGACTATTCACGCAGCAAAGGATTTGTGCCCTATGTCAGCACGCTTGCGCTGGACCAGGTGTTCTATCACACGCTGGACCGCTAGCCTCCTCTGCCTGTTCGCGCTGGCCCTGCTTCCCCTTTGCGCCCTGGCGGCCAAGGCGGGCGGCAAGACTGCGCCCGCGGCGCCGGAGCTTGTGCCGCGCAGGGTGCTCGTGCTGTACGACGGCTCCGCAGGGGCCGGCCCTGACGACAACATCGTGCACCAGGGCTTCCAGATGGTCTTCGACTACTACGGCCTCGTACCCTATTTCCAGGACATCAACTCGCAGGCGCTGCCGGATGACGCGGCCATGTCCGACACCCTTGGCGTGGTCACGACCCTCGGCCAGAACGCGGTGCGCAAGCCACGGCCCTATCTGCCCTGGCTGCTCAGGCAGCTCAAGGCGGGCAAGCGCGTCATGATTCTCGGGCATCTCGGCGTGTCTCTGGCCCAGGGGGCCGACTTCGCCGATGTGGACCAGCTTTCGCGCGCGGTGTTCGCGCAGCTTGGCGTGGCCCCGTCCAGCCTGCTGGGTCTGGATCAGCGCGCCTTTCGCTACGCCCACAAGGCGCCGGGCCTCATGGACTTCGAGCGTCGGCTGCCGCCGCAGCCCGTCGTCACCAGCTTTTTCGAGCAGAAGAGCCCCGACCTCAAGGTCTACGCGAGCCTGAAGCACCCGGCTCGTCCCGGCAAGGAGTATCCTGCCGTGTTCGTCGGCGCATCCGGCGGGTTCGCTGCGGAGCATCATATCTACTGGGAGGAGTCCACAGGCGACAACCGCCGGAAGTGGTACCTGGATCCCTTCGCCTTCGTGGCGGATTGCTTCGGTCTCAAGGGGCGCAACATCCCCGTCCCGGACGTGACAACGCTGAACGGCCTGCGCATGGCCTTCTCCCATGTGGATGCCGACGGCTTCGCCGGGTATTCGCAGGTGGGCAGCAAGCAGATGTGCGCCGAGGTCCTGCGCGACCGCATCTACAAGCGCGTCAACTTTCCGGTGACCCTCTCGCTCATCGTGGCAGACGTGGACCCCAAGATCGCCACCGACTCCAAGCGCGCTAGGCAGGCCCAGGACGTTGCGCGGGAACTGTTCCGCATGCCCAACGTCGAGCCGGGAAGCCACACGTATTCGCATCCGTTTTATTGGAACGAGAAGGGCAAGACAAAGACCAGGTACGAGAACCGGTTCCCCTACAAGATCCCTGGGTATACCTTCAATCTGGCCCAGGAGATCGACGGGTCCATGCGGTTCGTCAGCTCGCTCAGCCCGCCGGACAAGCCCTGCCGCCTGCTCCAGTGGTCGGGCGACTGCTTGCCCACGGCGCAGCAGATCGCCCGCGTCGACGACCAGGGCCTGTTCAACATCAACGGCGGCGACACCATGCTGGACCAGCGGAGCAACTCCTTGTCCAGCGTCTCGCCCATGTTCCGTGTGGTGGGAAACAGGGTGCAGATGTTCACGGCCATGGCCAACGAGAACGTCATGACCAATCTCTGGACCGGGCCGTTCTACGGCTACCGCGCGGTCATCGAGACCATAAAGCGCACTGGCTCGCCCAGGCGGCTCAAGCCCATCGACATCTACTACCACTTCTTCAGCGGAGAGCACGAGGCCTCGGTGCGGGCCTTGGAAGACGTGTACGGCTTCGTCATGACCCTGCCGCTGGCCCCGGTGTTCACCACCCAGTACCTGGAGGCCGCGCGCGACTACATCAAGGTCCGCGTCCTGCGCGCAGGGCCTGGAGTCTATCACATCGAGAACTATGGCAAGAGCCTGACCCTGCGTCTGGACGCCGACGCGCCAGCGCCCAACCTGGAGCGCTCGCAGAACGTCCTGGGGTATTCCCGGCAGAAGGAGGGGCTGTACGTGTCCCTGGCGCCTGGGGCGGACAGGGCCGTGCTGTCCTTCGAGCCGAGGACGGGCAAGCCCGAGCCGTTGCCGTATCTGGCCGAGGCCACGGGCCATGTCTCGGACTTCAGGCCGGGCAAGGGCAGGGTGTCGCTGGGCTACAACGGCTTCGGCGCAGCGGGTCGCATCCGTCTGGCGGGGTTTGCGCCCGGCGCAACGCTGCAGGCCAGCGGAACCGCACTGGCCAAGCCCGCCAACGCGCGCGTCGATGCCGCCGGTTTCGTCGACATTGCTGGCCTGCGCAGCGGGAATCTGGAGGTTGCCGCGCCATGAAGATAAGCGCCTGGCAGACCATCCTTTTCGTCGTCCTCATCGTGGGGGCTACGTGGCTGGTGTTTCCAGGCCCGCGCACGCTCATTTCCATCTACATCAACGACAACAAGGCGGCCCTGGCCAGGGTCATGCTGGGACGGCTGCTGGCCATGCATCCCAATGATCCTGACCTGATCATGGACGCGGCCGAGCTCGCCCACTCCGACGGCGAGGTGGAAAAGGCCATCGACCTCTTGAAAAAGGTCATGCAGCTTCGGCCCGGCCGGAAGGAATTGATCCTGCGCCTGGCCGAATGGCAGGAATGGGCTGGGCATCCCCAGGAAGCCAACGAGAGCATGGAGGCCGCGCTCCAGGTCATGCCCGAGCTGAACGAGCGCAAGCCCGAAACCTACGCCAACCGGCGCGAGGTCTTGCTGCATCTGCTTTCGAACTACACCTACCAGGGCGACCGCGAGGCCATGTACACGACCGTGCAGCGCCTCATCCCGCTGGACAAGGTCGTGGTGGCCAAGGAGATCGCCAGCAGGAAGCCCTTGCAGCTGATCAGCAGGGTGCTTGAGGCCCTTTCCGCCGATGTCTCCAAAAATGACGACGCCGTGGCCCGCGCCCTCCTGGTTGACGCCTACAACCTCCGGCGCGGCTATTTGGAGAATGTCCTGGAAGGGGCAGCCACCGCGCAGATTGAGATTATTTTCGTCAACGACTCCCTGGAGCTGTTCGTTCGCGGCGGGCTGACGCAGGAGGCCGTGCAACTGGCCACGCTTCTCGACCAGCAGGACGGCGGCGCCAACTCGCGCCTGGCCGTGGCCGTGGCCCTTGGCGGTTATGGCGCCGAGAAACCAGCCGCGCAGCTTATGTCCGATCTGGTCAAGGAGAGGCCGAACGACGCCAACCTGCTGCGCGGCCTGGCCGAGATGGCTTTGAACGCCAACCTGCCGCTCGACGCGGTGAAGCATCTGCAGCGCGTCATCGAGCTCGACCCCGCCAACACGGACGCCAGGCGCCTGCTGGGCGAGGCGCTGCTCGCGTCCAACCGGGCCCCCGAGGCCTACGCCATGCTGCAGCCGCTGCCCGTTGGCACGGTGGGCGAGGCCAACCTGCTGCTCGACGCCGCTGGCGGCACAAGAAGTCCCGAGGCCGTGGCGGGCGCGGCGCTTGCCGTGAAGGACATGGCCCAGAGTGATTCCGTGGTCGGCATGAAGCTGGCCGACGCCTGGCTGGACGTGAACCGCCCGGTGGAGGCCTGGGGGATCTTGCGTTCCCTTGCCGCCAACTCCGGCGGAGACCCGGTGCTCATCCGCAAGGCCGTGCAGGCCGCGTCGCAGACCAACAACCCGGCCACCATGCGCGAGGTGCTGGCCCTCATCGAGCGGCCGGACTTCGCGGACACTGCGCTGCTGCTCGAAGTAGCCGACATGCTGGCGGACAACGGCGAACTCAAGGGCGCGGCCACGGTGTACCAGCGTTATCTGGCCCGCAGCCCAGGCGACCGCGCCACCGCGCTCAAGCTGGCCCAGGTGCACTCCTGGCGCGAAGCCCCGGACCTGGCCTTCGGCGTGGTGGAAAGGCTGCTCACGGCCTACCCCGGCGACAAGGCCCTGCTGAAGCTCGCCGCGGGCTACGCCGAGGAGGCGGGCAAGGACAACGACGCCTTCCGCATCTACGCAGAGATCTACCGCCAGAATCCCAAGGACAGGAAGGCGCGGGAGAACTTCATGCGCCTGGCCGAGTGGACCGGGCGCACCAGCGAGAGCGCCGCGCTCCTGGCCGAGGACTCCGACCGCGAGCCGCATAATCTCCAGAAGGCCAGACAGACCGCCGAGGCCTTCCTGGCCGCCAATGCGCCCAAGCGCGCCCTGCCGTACCTGGAGCGGGCGCTGGCGCTCAAGACGGACGATATCGAGGTGCGCCGCCTGCTGGCGGAGACCTTCGGCTGGCTGGGCTATGTGGACCGGCAGGCCGCCACCCTGGAGCCTTTGGCCGCGCGCGGCCTGCTCACGGAGGATGAGGCCGTGTTCGTGGCCCAGCACTACCTGGACCGCAAGCAGAGCCAGAAGGCCCTGGCGGTGCTGGCGCGTTTCGAGAACATGAAGCCAATCCCCTGGGACGCTGGCGCGCTTCTGGTGCAGACCTACACCCTCATGAACCGCCTGGAGCTGACCCAGCAGGCCATGCGCCGTCTCAAGAGCGACTATGAGTCCGACGCCGTGCGGCTTGCTGCCATAGGCGACATGGCCGTGCTGAGCAAGCGCATGGACTTCGCCATGGACTGCTACGCCGCCGCGCTGCGCGTCGATCCGCGCAACCGGGCCGCGCTCAAGGGCCAGGCGCAGATCCATGCCTGGAACAACGACGCCGAGCGCGCCATCAAGGGCTTTGAGCACTACCGCGTGCAGAATCCCAAGGACATCGAAGCCCGCTACCAGTTGGGCGAGCTGTATTTCTCGACTGACCGCGAAGGCGAGGCCTCCGGGGAATACAAGAAGACATTGAGCCTCATCCGCCAGGCCAGGCAGGCCAGGGCGGCAGGCAAAAACGCCGCAAGGAGCGTGCCCCAATGACCCGCTCGCATATCCGCACCATGGCCGTTCTGCTTGTGTTGACCTGGCAGGCGCTGGCGCTGGCCCAGGTCCCGGCCACGGCGGAAGCTCCGGCCATGGAGCCGACTTTAACAGGGGCGCCATCGCCCACGCAGGCAACGGCCCAGGCGAACGCAACGGCCCAGCGCGCCGTGCGCGACCAGGACGAGCCCCTCACGGAACGCCAGATGGCGCTCATGGAGGCGCGCATTCTGAGCCGCCAGGGTGATTTCCCAAAGAGCCTTGCCTTGTACGAGCAGTTGCGGCTGGAATATCCAAACGACGTGGAGGTCTACGAGGACTTTCTGGAGACCCTGGTCGCCAACGCCCAGTACGAGCGCACGCTGTTCGAGCTGGTCAAGTTCCGCAAGAAGTTCGGGAGCACCTCGCGTTCCGAACGCATCGAGGCCGGACTCTACGCCGAGCTGGAAAAGCCCCAGTACGGGCTCGACATTCTCGAGCGCGCCATGCGCGGCAATCCCAGCGACACCGGCCTGTGGAGCGATCTTGCCGTGCAGCGCCAGGCCAGTCGTGACATCAACGGCGCCATCCAGGCCTTCTCGCAGGTGCTGGAGCTTGATCCTGACAACCAGGCCGCCAAGGACGCCCTGCACGGGATGCTGCTGGAGAAGCGGCCCAGGTTCGAGGCCGGCGTGAGCTTGTACGACCAGGGCAAGAAGACCCAGACCACCACATGGTCCACTGGCTGGTCCGCCCAGACGGGCGACCACACCCGCCTGTTCATCGACTACAACCAGGTGCACCTCTCGCGCCCGGATGACGTGAACGGCATTCGCGAGGATCTGAGCGCCTTTGGCGCGCGCATCGAGCATGAATTCAACCGCAGCATCACCCTCGACGTGGGCCTGCAAAGCTACCTCGGGCTGGGCGACGGCCTCTCGCCGATGGTCGGGGCGCGATACAACTTCGAGCGCTATGGCCGGGCCAGGGCAAGCTTCACCTTCCACGCCCCCTGGTACGACAACATGGACGCCGTGCCCCTGCGTGGCTCCAGGGATCGCTTCCAGGCCGAATATGAGGTTCCCTTCCGTGATGTCTGGGTTGCCTACGCCGGATACACCAGGGATTCCTATCGGCTGAGCGACCTGGACGACGCGGGCTACCGCTGGGAAGGCACAGCCAGCCTGACCAGGCGCCTCTGGACGCGTCCCGACGTCTATGCGACCTACACGTACCAGCGCGCCGAGTCGCAGCCCAACGTCGAGATCCCCTTTGACCTGCTCCGTCGCGAGGAGAGCCACGGCGGCACTCTGACGGTTAGCTATCCGTTCTTCTCCTGGCTGGAGGGCTCCGTGAGCGGCGGCATCAAGCACGACTACAAGCGCAAGGTCGAGGCCGTGCAGCTGAGCCCCAAGTTCACCTTCAGGCCCGTGCAGCGCATGCGCCTGGAGATCGGCTGGGATTACGCCAGCGAGGCCGACACCACCGGCGGCGGCGAGTCGAGCACTTACAGCGCGAAGTTCTATTGGGTGTGGTAGCAGTATGGACAGGAATCGTCTGATCGCACGCCCGGGGAAATCATCGTCCATGGGCTACATTGTCGAGGCCCTGCTCGGCTTTGCGTTGATCACTGCCGTGAACGTCATGTGGTTCCGTGCCAATCTGGGCTTTGTGGGGGTCAGCCCGCATCCGTACTGGGCGGTGGTGCTGCTGCTGGCGTCGCGCTACGGCTTTCTGGCCGGGCTGTTCAGCGGCATCGTCTCCGCGGCGCTGGCCATCGGGCTTTCCATCATCGGGCGGCAAGGCACCACAATCTATGAGCTGTGGAAGCTGCTCCTGGGCGAGCCTGTCCTCTTCATCGCTGTTGGCTGCACCCTGGGCGAGATCAGCCAGACCATCAAGAGCCGCTACGAGGCCTTGCTGGACGAGCACGAGGAACTCAAGGAAACCTTCGACAAGCTGCGCGAGCGCTACGACGCCGTTGTCAAGGCCAAGCAGGAGGTCGACACGCGCATCCTGTCCCAGGAGCAGACCCTGACCACCATGCACGAGACGGCCCAGGCGCTGCGCTCGCTGAGCGAGGGCGAACTCTATCCGGCGGCACTGGACATGGTGGCCAAGTTCCTGGGCGCGGAGGCGAGCTCCATCTATCTTTTTGAGGACGGCCAACTGAAGCTCAAGGCCGTGCACGGCGAGCTGCAAAACCGCACGCGCCCGGAGAGCCTTCTCCCGGACGACGGTCTCCTCGGCCGCGCCTTCACCAGCACTCATGTGGCCTCCGCCAACGTGCTGCTCGAGATGTACGAGAAGGGCGTCCTGCCGGATGGCGACGCCCTCATCGCCGCGCCTCTGCTGACCAGCAGCCGCAAGGTCCTCGGGGTGCTCAGCATCGAGAGGCTGCCCTTCCTCAAGTTCAACTCCCAGACCATCCGCATGGCCGAGGTGTTTTCCGGCTGGTGCGCGGACGCGCTGGAAAACGCGCTGCTCTACACGGACACCAAGTCCAAGACCATCACCGACGACATCACCGGCGCCTACACGATCAACTACATGAATGCCCGGCTCTTGGAGGAGTGCGCCCGTGCCAGACGCTACAAGACTGATCTTGCCATGATCATTCTGGACATCCTGGGATATGTTGATTACTCAGAAGAGGAACAGCGGGAGATCCTCACGCAGCTCAGCAAGGCCTTGAAGACGCTGCTCAGGAACATCGACCTGCTTTTCTCTGGAGACGTGCCGGGCCGCTACATCATCCTCATGCCGAACACACCGCTCGTCGGCGCAAAGGTCGTGGGCGGAAAGATCGTGACCATGGTCGGCGACCTGGGCGGCGTGGTGGCTTCCGTCACCGGGTCGTTGCCGGTCGGCATGGGCGTCAGCGCCTTTGATGAAACGAACAACACCCCTGAACTCATCCTTGCGGCCGCATTGACGGACCTGGACGCGAAGAAGGGGGGAGAAACGGGTCTAGCGCGAGCTTGAGCGCTGCAAGAGAGCTGCAACAGGAATGAACACGACTCCCCCCGTCGATCCGGCATTCTACCAGGGCTTTATCGCGCGGCAGGCGCTGTTTGACATCAAGCGCAACATCTGGGGCTATGAGATCCTCTACCGCCAGAGTCTGGAGCACGCCCAGGGCGCGACGGACCACAAGACCATGCTGGAAGTGGCCACAAGGGCGTTCCTCAGCCCCCAGTGGCAGCAAAGCCCGAACTCCTATCTGATGGTCACTCTGGACCCCAATACAGCATCCTCCAGCATCACCGGAGTGCTGCCCAAGGGCCGGTCCGTATTCACCCTTTCCGAAGAGGCCCTCTTCGCGCCGGGCATGCATGACACTCTGCTGAACCTGCGCCAGGAGAATTATCTCATGGCGCTGAGCGACTATACAGGCCAGGTCGAGGGCGCTTCGCTGCTGAACATGATGGACATCATCGCCGTGGACATGCAGCGCGCCAACCTCGATGAGCTCTTCGAGGCGGTCCGCAGGCAGCAGGGGCAACACCCGGTGCAGATCATGGCCAGAAAGGTGGAGGACGTGCAGACCTTCACCGTCGCCAAGAACGCCGGTTGCAGCCTGTTTCAGGGCTTCTTCTTCCAAAAGCCGGAGCGCATCTCGAGCAAGGTCGTTTCGTCAAGCCTCGCCGGAAGCCTCGGCATCTTGCAGATGCTTGAGCGTGAGGATCCAGACATAAGCGCCCTGGCCCAGGCCATCCAGAAGGACGTGTCCCTGAGTTACCGGCTGCTCAAGTTCCTGAACTCGCCCTATTTCGGCTTCGCGCGCGAGGTCTCTTCCATCAAGGTCGCGCTGATCCTGGCCGGCTGGCAGCAGATGCGCACCTGGCTCCGGCTGGTGCTCATCACGGAGATGAAGCCCAAGCACAAGCCGAACGAGCTGGTTTTTCTCTCCGCCCAGCGCGGGCGCTTTCTGGAGCTTGCGGCCCAGCGCACGGGCGGGCGCCGCGTGAACTCCGAGCGCATGTTGCTGCTCGGGCTGTTCTCGCTGCTGGACAGCATCTTCGACATGCAGATGATTGACATTGTCGGCTCGCTGCCGCTGGACCAGGAGCTCAAGGATACCCTGTGCCTGAAGCCTACCCCCCTGGTCCCCTGGCTTCAGTTGGTGCACAGTTTTGAGCGCGCCGAATGGGATGATCTTTCGTCGCGTTTCGAGGCCCTGGGGATCGACCCCGTGGTGGTGGCTGCCTGCTACACCGAATCCATGCAGTGGGCGCACGCCATCTTCTCTTTCCTGAACTAGCCTCTTGCCCTAGTCGCTCGTCTTTGCGGCCTGAGCCTTGGCCAGCTCCTGCCGGTACCAGGCGATGGTCCGTGCCAGGCCCACGCTCAGCACAGTTTCCGCCTTCCAGTCGGACTTGGTCGTCATCTCGCATATGTCCGCCACAGAGTGCACGATGTCACCCTCGCGCGAGGGATAGAACAGGCAGACCGGATCGCCCCCAACCATGAGGTTCTCGGTCGGCCCGATGTCCAGCACGATGGCGTTGGGCTTGTCCGACAGGATGAGCACGATGCGCGCCAGTCCGACGATCTTCACGGCCTTGCCGGTGCCGATGTTGTACACGCCGCTAGGCAGGAGTTTCTCCCCGATCATCCCGGCCGCCGTCAGGTAGGCGAGCACCACGTCGTGCACATACACGAAGTCGCGCGTCTGCTGGCCATCGCCGAAAATGGTCAGGGACTGGTCGGTCAGCGCCTGGGACATGAACTTGGAGATGACGCCGCTGTAGGGGCTGGACGGATCCTGGCGCGGGCCGAAGATGTTGAAGAAGCGCAGCGAGACGCCGATTGGGCTGGTGCTGACCGCGCGGGTGGACAGGTACTTTGCGGTGCCGTAGGGGCTTAGCTGGAGGGTATCGTCGTTCGCGTATATCTCCTTGACGGGCATGCGGTCCTCGGTGCCGTATTCCGCCGCGGACCCGGCAAAGACCAGGCGCGTGGCGCCGTGCTTTTCCGCCGCCGCGAGCAGCCGCTCTGTGGCAAGGAAGTTGATGTCGTACGTCTCGTCGGCGTGGTTCATGGAGTAGGGCACGCTCACGATGGCCGCCAGATGGAAGACCGCGCGGATCGGGGCATGCTCATTGAAGAGCTCCTCGAACAGCATGGGCTCGGCGATGGAGCGCTCGACGAAAAGGAAGCGCTCATGCGTGATGAAGGGTTGCATGTTTTCCGGCTTGCCGGAGAAGAAATTGTCCACGCCGATGACGCGATGCCCCATGTCGAGCAGGCTCTGGGTCAGGTGGCTGCCCACGAAGCCTGCGCAGCCGGTCACCAGGCAGGTTTTTCCCGCAATGTGCTCTAGCTTTTCTTCGATGGTGATGGAGTCAGGATTCATGTGAAGCCTTGTCTAGATGGGTTGACGCGCAAATGTGATGAACTCCAGATCCTGCACAGTGTCCACCAGCAGGTAGAAGCCGACCATGAGTGAGATGAAGCAGGCGTAAGTGTAGCCATAACCGTAGAACGGGAAACCAAGCCAAAGGGTCAGCTGGGTCAGCCCCGCGTTCAGGACGAGGTAGCAGAGGCTGATGAGCAGGACGCGCTGGCGCAGGTCGAAATAGAAGAGGATGGTCACCGTAAGCGACATGAGCGCCTGCAGGAACGAGCCGATGCAGCTGATGCGCAACAGCGGCACCTGGGCCGGGGAAAGCCCGCCCACGACGCAGATCTCCGGGGCGAAGACGACGCACAGGGTCGAGATGCCGCCCTGGATGATGAACATCTCGCGGATGCTGGCCTTGAGCATGTTCGCCATGCCTTCCTTTTCCTCCAGCAGGGCGGAGAGGGGGCGCTTCTCGGTAATGCACTGGTAGTAGCGCCGATAGTGCTCGTAGAAGCCGGTCTCGATCTTGACCATGAACACTGCCAGGGCTGGAACGATGCTCAGGTAGGACAAAAACACCGGGCCTTCGTAGAAGTCGTGCACGGTGAGCGGCACCACGATGACTCGGGCGCCGGGGTCCATCCAGTACATGAACTTGTCCGACCAGATGGCCAGGTTGTACACGAAGCCGATGAGCGCAAGGTCCCAGTACTTTTTGAAATAGCTTACCACGTCGAAGGTGAGCTTCGTGTTCTGGTCGAACTCCGAGAAGATGATGGCCAAGAACCAGAATACGCTGACCACAAGCCCCAAGGTGTAGCCAAGGATGCGCCCGTGCAGGCCGAGCAGCGGCTCCAGCGCCCACACGCCGCCCACCGAGAGTATGGCCCCGACGGCGAAGCCGATGACGATGTTGTTATAGTCCTTCACCGCCGAGAGCATGATCATGGTGAGCCAGAGCAGGCAGACCACGTCGAAGAGCATGATGGCCAGCGCCTTGTAGGTCCAGGGCAGCGGGCCGGAATGGAATACGGCCAGCCCCACGAACAGTCCTCCCACGAGCACCAGTATGGCCGAGGCCACAAAGGCCGAAAGCAGCGCCGCGTTGTCCTTCAGGTACAGCCTGTCGGCCAGAAAGCGCGTCAGCACCAGCTGGAAAATGCCCACGAAGATGAGCGAGAAGGCGAAGACGTAGACCACCGTCGTGCGGAAGACTTCGCCATCCTGCTCATTGCCGCCCGTGGAAGAGAGCGCCGTGAGCACGCCCAGGCAGGTGATGGACAGAAGCCAGGGGCCGGACGACAGGAGCGCGGCGTAGAGAAAGGCGCGCAGGTCGCCCGTGAAGTTGTCCTTATCCAGAAGCTTGCGAAGTTCGAAGCCGATGCCTGCCATGACTTAGGCCATCCTGCCTGGGAGCGCCATGCACTCGTTGTACAGCGCCCTGTATTTGTTGATGAGGTCTGCCTCCGTGTAGAAGCGCGTCACGCGTTCCCTGGCGCTGATGGACATGGCCCTGCGCAGCTCGGGGTTGAGCAAAATGGTCAGGATGCCCTGGGCCGTGTCCATGGGCTCGGCCGGGCGGGTGATGTAGCCGGACGGTCCCAAGGCTTCGTCTTCAGGGGTTCGGCCGTGCAGCAGTTCGCTGCATGCGCCCACGTCCGAGGCCACCACAGGGATGCCCGCGCAGTTGGCCTCAAGGATCACCAGGGGCTGCGCCTCGCTGACGCTTGTGAGCACCAGCAGGTCGAGCTTGGCGTAGTAGTCGTTGACGTTGACCTTGCCGGTGAAGATGATTGTTTTGTCCAGGCCCAGCATGTGCACCAGTTCGTGGCATTCGCGCGCGTATTCCTCGCTCTCGTCCTCGGGCCCGATGATGTAGGCCTGGATGTTGCGCACTTCCTGGGTGACGATCTTGATGGCCCGGATGAAGGTCTTGACGTCCTTGATGGGCACCACGCGTCCGACGAACCCAATCTCAAACGGTCCCTCGGCCCTGCGTTCGTCGACAATGGTCTCGGCGCGCGGCTTCAGATTCTCGTAGCGCGAGATGGTGATGCCGTTGGGGATGACCTCGGTGCGTTCCGGGTCGGAGCCGCCAAGTATCTGCATTTTGCGGTTGCCCTCGAACAGGGTGATGACCCGGTGGGCGTGGGCGTACGTCAGGCGGCTCAGGGTCTCGAAAATATGGATCCAGAGGTTCTGGAAGGTGCCCAGGTCGCGCTCGATGCGCAGGCGTTCGTCCTGCTCGGTGTGGATCCATTTGGACTGGGCCACCTCGATCTTGCGTTCCTTGGTGTAGATGCCGTGCTCGGTCAGGAGCATGGGCCTGTTCATGCGCAGGCTGGCCAGCACGGCCATGAGCCCGGCAAAGCCGGTGCAGATGGTGTGGTAGACCCTGGCCTTGGGCAGGCTAGCGTTGATAACGTTGCACATGGGCAGGTGGGTGAAGCGGTACGTCCAGAAGTAGTCCAGGAACGACACGTCCGGATGCTTGGTGTTGTAAAGCTCAAGCATGATATTCCAGGGCGTGCGGCCAAAGACCATGTCCTTCACGTCGAGCTGCCCGCCGGAGCGATCCAGCGCGTGAACCAGGTCAAGGATGCCGCCGGAATCGGCCTTGCCGGCGCTGTGGTGCCACAGGCGGATGTTCTCCATGAGCTCCGCCCGGTTCTTCTTGCTCATCTTGGCCGTTTTCTGCGTGTCGTGGTCGTGCAGATAGACGAGTCGGGGATCAACGAAGTTGTCCGGCACCTGGTAGCGGTACTCGGCCTTTTCCTTGGCCGTGGCGCGGATGCAGACCGAGGTGAAGGAAAGCTCCGGCATGGACTTGATGAGATGGTGGACCCAGGTGGACACGCCGCCTGGAACATACGGGTACGTGCCCTCGAGAATCAGGCAAACGTCGTAGGTTTTCTCAGCCATGGCCCACCTTGCCCAAGCCTGCCCAGAATTCGAACAGCTCCAGGGCGTCAGCCTTTTCGGGGCGGGCTGCCTCGGAGTTGGCCATGCTGCGCGCCAGCCGGGCCAATTGGCCGAAGTCGCGCATCTGGTAGGCGATCTGTGCCATGCCGAGTTGGGCCTCGGAGACGGTCTCGTCGTAGCTTGTGCACTTCTCGAAGAGGCGCCAGGCCTCACGCAGCAGGTTCAGGTCCAGCAAGGCCTGGGCCAGCAGCAGCATGGTCTTGGCGTGCTCGGGCTCAATCTCAAGGGCTTTGTTGAGGGCGTCGCGGCAGTTTTCCAGGTGCTGCCCGCGTGCGATCTCGTCGGCCAGGCCGGAGTCCGCGTAGGCCCGGTACTGTTGCCCCAAAAGGCGGTACAAGGCCGCGCTGGGAGCCTGCTCGATATTCTTCTCGATGTCCTGAATGCGCTTGGTGTAGCCGTCCTCAAGCTCGGTCAGGGCGGAGTGCGCGTAGAAGCGGACCTCCGGGAACTGGTCCGAGAGGCTCTGGCGCAGCAGGCTGACGGCGCTTCTGGTGCCGATGCGCTGCAAGAGCTTCACCGCGCCGCGCTTTAGGTCGGGGTCGTCGCCCTTGAGCACGTCCACCACGGGCTCGATGGCGATCTCGTCCGCCAGCACCTGCCCCACGCGCTTGCGGGTGATCCGGCCGGAGTCGTCGCCCAGCGCCATTTCGAGACTTTCCAGAAATTCCTTGGTCTTGTTCTTTTGACGCATGACCACTTGCGCACAAAGCAGCGAAAACAGGCAGCCGATGATGCCTATGCCGGGCAGGCACAGGCTGAGAGCAGCTGCGAAGCCGTACACCGTGCTGCGCGGGGCGAACCAGTGCCGGGCAAACAGCAAGGGGAGGACGAAGACCAGGGAAGAGGACACAAGCAACCCAAGGGCCAGCTCCGCCATGAAGGGCTGCCCGCCGGTGTAAAAGCGCCAGGCCGACAACAGGCAGGCGGTCTGCAACCCCAGCGCCACGACCCAAACGAAGAGCCCGCCTGTGCGGTTGTTCGGCTGGCTGCTCTCGTCCACGTCAGAATCATCCCCTGATAGAGTTTTTCGGATACGCTATAGGTAGGAATAATCTATGCGAATAACATGCCGTGGTCAATGCCAAGCGCCGCGGCAAGCGGTGTCCTGGGTGGGGGCTGGCGTGTGAGGATATGGGAGGGGCGGATTCAGGTGGCGGGTCGGGCCTGGGCGGTCAGGTACTTGTCCAGCTGGTTGGCGAAGGCGTTGCGGTCGGCCAGGCTCAGGGGCGCGGGCCCGCCGGTGGCCACACCTGTGCTGCGCAGCTCGTCGAGCATGTTGCGCATGGTCAGCCGAGCGCCGATGTTCTCGTGCGTGTAGAGTTCGCCGCGCGGATTCAGCCCCGTGCCACCGCGTTCGACGACCTTTGCCGCCAGGGGGATGTCGGCGGTGATGACCAGGTCGCCGGCTTGCACCAGGGAGGCGATGGTCTCGTCCACCACGTCAAAGCCTTGGCTCACCCGCATGGCGGCCAGGTGCGGCGAACCGGGGATGTTGAGGCTCTTGTTGGCCACGAAGGTGGTCATGACGCCGCGACGCATGGCCGCGCGCACAATGATGTCGCGGATGGCGCCGGGGCAGGCGTCGGCGTCGACCCAGATTCGTATGGCGATGCTGTCCACGGGGGCTCCGGCGATTCTTGGGAGGGATGGTGGCGGAAGCGTATAGGGGTCGAACCTACCTGTGACCTCTCGGCCACACACTGGATTTGAAGTCCAGGCGCCACACCGGTGACGATACGCTTCCATGCCGGAAAAAGTCTCTATCCCCTTTGCCACGGCTCTGCAAGCAGGCAACGCCGAAAACGTTGGGCAACGCAGGGGGTTACTCCAGGGCGGCTGCATCCGGGATGAAAATGGCTCCACGCCCGCGCAGCTCTATCAGCCCATCGCGTTCCAGGCTGTTCAGCATGGTGGAGAGGGTCTGGCGGGTGGTGCCGACGAGGCTTGCGAATTCCTCCGTGGTCAGGCCCAGGTTGAGCAGCACGCCGCCTGCCTCGGCTACGCCGCTCTGCTTGGAGACGAAACGCATGAAGCGCACGATGCGGGACTGCACGTCGCGGAAGGCCAAGTCGTCAATGATGCTGATGGAATGCTTGAGCAGCTCGCTCAGCACGCGAACCATTGTGCCCGTGAATTCCGGAATGCGCAGCATGTGCTTGCGCACTTGCGACGTTGGGGCGCAGAGGAGGGTGGTCTCCTCCAGGGCGTACACGTAGGCGCGGGTGTGCGTGCTGTACACGTCGCCGCGTTCCAGGATGGCCAGGGTGAACTCCTTGTCCTCGTAGGCCAGGTAGATGCGCGTGCGGCCGCTGGAGACGATGAAGATCAGGTCCTGCTCGTGGTTGGGCAAGAAAATCTGCGTCTTCCGGGCATAGGTCCGCGCCTGGAAGGATTTTGCCAGTTCCTCAAGGCCGGGCTTTTGCAGTTCCGCCAGGATGTCGATGCGGGTATGGATCATGAGCGCCCTCCATGGTCATCCTGACTCTATAGCCGTAATCGATGGAGATGCAAACAACGGGCGTTTCATGCCTGGGCCGGTGGAGAGCTTTCCGTCGCCAGCGCGCGGAGCAGTTCGGCGCAGAGGGCGTTTATCAGCGCGTCTTCGGGCAGCCCGAGCACGGACCCGGAGCTCAACTGGCGCTTGCGCAGCCCCGGCAGGACCGGAATGCGAAGCACGTGGCCGGGCAGGCCGGCGATGTCCGGCAGGGCGTCGCCCGCCTCGCTGCGGTTGAGCGCAAGCGCCTGACGCGCGAGTCCGAGCCCCTCTGCCAGCCGAGCGACCTCGGCG
This sequence comes from Humidesulfovibrio sp., assembly GCF_031082295.1. Lineage (GTDB taxonomy): Bacteria > Desulfobacterota > Desulfovibrionia > Desulfovibrionales > Desulfovibrionaceae > Humidesulfovibrio. The sequence continues at coordinate 31,618 of NZ_JAVHLD010000001.1, read as the reverse complement.
GCGGTGTGCAGGGAACGCAGGCTGGGCTCGCTCACCACCACCAGCGCGTCCACGTCGGCCACGGTGCCGCGGCCCAGGTGCTCCACCCCGGCCTCCATGTCCACCAGTACCCAGGCGCGCTCCTCCAGGATCAGGTGTGCAAGAACGGACTTGAGCAGGGCGTTTGCGGCGCAGGCGCAACCGCTTGCAGCCCCGGCCACCGTGCCCATGACTAGCAGCTTCTTGTCACCGGCGGTGCGCCCGGCAAAGGCGGGGCCGCCCAGTGGCAGTGGCACGCTCAGGGTTTCCGGCAGGCCGGAGACCTCCGGGTTCAGGCTCATGTAGCCCTGCCCGATGTACGTGCGGATGATGTCCTCACGCTCGGCCAGGGGCGTGGGCAGGAGAGAGGGGTCCAGCCCCGAGGCCTGGCCCAGGGACAGTGCCGTGTCGGCATCCACGAGCCAGACGTTCTCGCCGCTGCGGGCCAGGTAGTCGCCAAGCCATGCGGCAAGGCTGGTCTTGCCCGCGCCGCCCTTGCCTGCGAATGCGATCTTCATAATTCTGCTCCTGTGCTTGAGTGCGGCGGACCGGAAAGGGGGGTCTCTCCGGTCCGCCATTTATTCTGACTAGGCGGAAAGGCCCAGGGCCAGCCGCTTCGCCGTAATGCGCTTGTCGAACAGCTCCGCCGCCTTCACGGGGTCAGGCTCGATGACGAAGGTGGCGCCCACCAGGTCCTCCAGCCCGGACACGGCCAGGTCGGTGACGACCTTGGAACCCAGGATGTGCGGCGGGTGGCCGAGGTGCGTGTAGATGCCGCTGGCAACCGCGTACAGGCCGATGGCGGCCGCCTTCTCGGAGTACCATTCCGGCGACGACGCGCCCACGGGCAGGTCGCTTATGTCCACGCCCAGCTCGTTGGCCAGGGCGGCACAGAGCTGAAGGATGCGCGAGTTGTCCACGCAGCTGCCGTAGTGCAGCACCGGCGGAATGCCCAGCGACCCGCACACGGCCTTGAGGCCCGGCCCGGCCATCTCGATGGCCTTCGGCACCAGCAGCCCGGCCTTGCCCGCAGCCGTGGTCACGCAGCCCGTGGCCAGCACCAGGATGTCGCGCTTGATGAGCTCCTTGGCCAGGCCCACGTTCATGGAGTCCTGTTGGAACTTGGGGTTGTTGCAGCCCACGATGCCTACCGCGCCGCGGATCTGCCCCGCTTTTATGGCGTCAATGAGCGGGGTCAGGGTGCCGCCCAGGGCCCCGATGACGGCCTCGTTGCTGAATCCGGTCATGATCTCCACCGGCTCGCCGGGGATGTCCACGCGGGACTGGTTGCGCTCGGCATAGCCCTGCACCGCCAGGCGCACGATCTCCTTGGCCTTGACCAGCGCGTTCTCCGGGTGGATGTCGAAGTGGATCGCGCCGGTGAAGCGGGCCTTCTGGGCGGTGTCGATGAACTTGGTGTGGTAGCAGTGGGCGATCTGCACCAGGCTCGGCATGATGCACTGGTAGTCCACCACGATGGCTTCCACAGCCCCGGTCAGGATGGCCAGCTCGGTCATGAGGTGGTTGCCCGCCATGGGGATGCCCTGGCGCATGAGCAGCTCGTTGCCGGTGCAGCACAGCCCCACGACGTTGATGCCCGAGGCGCCCAGCGCCTTGGCCTCTGCCAGAAGCTCCGGCGAGCGCGCGGCGGCCAGGATCATCTCGGAGACCACGGGGTTGTGCCCGTGAACCAGGATGTTCACCAGCTCCTTCTTGATGGTGGCGAGGTTGGTGGTGGACATGCGCGGGGCGGGCGTGCCGAAGATGATGTCCGAGAGCTCGGTGCCGATCATGGAGCCGCCCCAGCCGTCGGACAGGGCGGTGCGGGCCGCGTGCAGCATGGTGTTCGGGGCGTCGTTGTCGCAGCCCATGTGGGTGCGGTGCATCATCTCCGCAATCTCGCGGTCCACGCCGCGCGGGGTGATGCCGAGCTTGTCCCAGATGGCCCGGCGCTTTTTCGGCACGCGGGACAGGAACGACACTGCGTGCTTGCGGCTGCCGAAGTCCGCGAAACAGACGTCCATGAGGTCGCGGGCCACGTCCATGAGCGGGCGGCCCTCGGTGGCGATGCCCAGTTCGGCGGAGATGCGCAGCAGCTTGGCCTCGTCGCGGATGGCGTAGTCGGCCGTGCGGCCCTCGACAATGGCTTCGAGCACCTCGATGAGGTCGCGCCCGTGGTCCGAGTGTCCGGCCGAGCCGCCCGCCACGAAGCGGCCGAAGTTGCGCGCCACCACCACGTCGGCGTCGGCGCCGCACACGCCGCGCTTGCGCTTGCCGTCGGGCTTGGAGGTGATGCGGCAGGGTCCCATGGTGCAGTTGCGGCAGGTGGTGCCAAGCTCGCAGAAGTTGCAGTGCGGGGTCTGGGTTTCCAGACGGTCCCAGGCGGTCTGGATGCCTTCCTCCTTGGCCTTGGCGATCATGTGTTTGGCGTCTTCCCATATTGACAAGTCCGCGATGTCCCTTACCTTACGTTCCTTAACCATGTGCAAGACCTCCGGTTGTGCGGTTGCGCTCGTCCGCTGCAGCCGCGATTGTTGCGGTGATCATGCACGAAGAATCCGACAAGAACTGTCAGCAATCCGACAAAACGATGCGATTACGTGATTGTTGAATTATTGGCAGAGCAAGTTTCGGAGGCCCCAGGCCAGCACTTGCTTTTTCAGGAGTATGCCTTATCTTGGATTTCATTGACCGGGCCGCGCCGGGAACCGTCTCCCCACGCACAACCACAGGCCAGCGGCTCACAACGTGCCTGTCCGCCACCGGAGGACTTCCGCTTGAATAGCTTCACCAAGAATTTGCTCATATGGGCGACCATCTCCCTTGTCATGGTCGTTCTGTTCAATCTCTTCAGTCAGCAACCCGCGCCGCAACTCAAGCTCTCCTACAGCGACTTCGTGTCGCGCGTGAAGGAAGGCGAAGTCGTGTCGGTAAAGATCCAGGGCCCGAAAATCACCGGCGTTCTGGCGGGCGACAAGAAATTCATCACCTACGCCCCGGACGACCCGAACCTCGTCCCGTCCCTGGTTTCCGGCAAGATTCAGGTCACGGCGGAGCCCCTTGAGGAATCCCCCTGGTACATGACCTTGCTGGTCTCCTGGTTCCCCATGCTGCTTCTGATTGGCGTGTGGATATTCTTCATGCGCCAGATGCAGGGCGGCGGGGCAGGGGGCAAGGGCGCCATGAGCTTCGGCCGCTCCAAGGCCCGTCTCATCAGCGAGGACACCCAGAAGGTGACCTTCGAGGACGTGGCTGGCGTGGACGAGGCCAAGGAAGAGCTTTCCGAGATCGTGGACTTCCTGCGCGAGCCCAAGAAGTTCACCCGCCTGGGCGGCCGCATCCCCAAGGGCGTGCTGCTCGTCGGCCCTCCGGGCACGGGTAAGACGCTCCTCGCGCGGGCCGTGGCGGGCGAGGCCGGGGTGCCGTTCTTCTCCATCTCCGGCTCGGACTTCGTCGAGATGTTCGTCGGTGTTGGCGCCGCCCGTGTGCGCGATCTCTTCTTGCAGGGCAAGAAGAACGCGCCCTGCCTCATCTTCATCGACGAAATCGACGCCGTGGGCCGCCAGCGCGGCACCGGCATGGGCGGCGGACACGACGAGCGCGAGCAGACCCTGAACCAGCTGCTGGTGGAAATGGACGGCTTCGAGTCCAATGACGGCGTCATCCTCATCGCCGCCACCAACCGCCCCGACGTGCTCGACCCGGCGCTGCTGCGCCCCGGCCGCTTCGACCGCCAGGTGGTGGTGCCCACGCCCGACGTGCGCGGACGCAAGCGCATCCTGGCCGTGCACACCCGCAAGAGCCCCCTGGCCGAGGAGGTCGACCTGGACATCCTGGCCCGCGGCACGCCGGGCTTTTCCGGCGCGGACCTGGAGAACCTCGTCAACGAGGCCGCGCTCCACGCCGCCAAGATGGGCAAGAACCACGTGAACATGAGCGACTTCGAAGAGGCCAAGGACAAGGTCCTCATGGGCAAGGAGCGCCGCAGCATCATCCTCTCCGACGAGGAGAAGAAGACCACGGCCTACCACGAGGCTGGTCACGCCCTGGTGGCCAAGCTCATCCCCGGCACCGACCCCGTGCACAAGGTGACCATCATCCCTCGCGGCATGGCCCTGGGCCTGACCCAGCAGCTGCCCGTGGACGACCGCCACAACTACTCGCGCACGTACCTTGAGAACACCATGGCCATGTTCTTCGGCGGCCGCGTGGCCGAGGAACTGGTGCTGAACCAGCTCACCACCGGCGCCAGCAACGACATCCAGCGTGCCACCAAGATGGCCCGCAGCATGGTCTGCCAGTGGGGCATGAGCGACAAGTTCGGCCCCATGAGCTACGGCGACGACGGCCAGCAGGTGTTCCTGGGCCGCGACTTCATGCAGCACAAGGACTACAGCGAGGACACCGCGCGGCTTATCGACGCAGAGATCCGCAGCTTCGTGGACCATGGCTACCAGCGCGCCAAGAAGCTCTTGACCGAAAACATGGACCACCTGCACAAGATCGCTGAGGCCCTGCTCGAGCGCGAGTCCATCAGCGGCGATGAGATCGACCTGCTCATGAAGGGCGAGACCCTGCCCCCCCTGACCGACGAGAACAACGTGCGCCGCGCGGCCAGGGCCTACGAGGACATGAGCCGCAAGTTCGGCGACACCCCGCCGGATGCCGCGCCCCCCGCCGACACGCCAGAGCCCGGCGAGTTCAAGCTGGAAGAGGCCCCGCCGCAGCGTCCGCCCGTGGTCAGAAAGCCTGGCCGCGATGACGACCGGGACGGTGAATGATCGGCGGGAACACATGGCATTTGTCTGGGGGCAGGGTGCTAGGCCCTGCCCCTTTTCTTGTGTCCGGCATCGTCAACGTGACGCCGGACTCGTTTTTTGACGGCGGGCGTTATCTCGACCCCGACAGCGCCGTGGACCAGGGCCGCGAACTGCTCTGCGCCGGGGCGCACATTTTGGACGTTGGCGGCGAGAGCACGCGCCCGGGCGCCGCGGCCGTTTCCGAGGCCGAGGAGCTTTCCCGCGTCATTCCGGTGATCCGAGCCCTGGCCGACCTCTCGCCATCCTGCCCGGACGGCCTGCCCTGCGCCAATCCGGTCATCAGCGTTGACACCTACAAGGCCAAGGTCGCGGCGGAGTCCCTCAGCGCCGGGGCCATGATCGTCAACGATGTCTCGGCCTGCCGATTTGAGCCGGCATTGCTGGACGTTTTGGCCCAGCACAAGCCCGGTTACGTCTTGATGCACAGCCTGGGCCGACCCCAGACCATGCAGGCCGACCCTCGCTACGATGACGTTGTGGGCGAGATCCTGCGGTTTTTCGAGGAGCGGCTGAGCGCGTTGACCAAGGCTGGGCTGCCCGAGGCCAACATCGTGCTTGACCCCGGCATCGGATTTGGCAAACTGCTGGAGCACAATCTGGAAATCCTGCGCGGGGTGGAGCGCTTCGGCGTCCTTGGCCGCCCACTGTACATGGGATTGTCCAACAAGAGCCTTTGGGGCAAGCTGCTTGGGCTCGAACCCGCGAACAGGCAGCTCGCCACGGCGGTTGCCACAGGGCTGCTCGTGGCGCGCGGGGTCTTTGTGCACCGGGTGCACGACGTGGCAGGCGCGCATCAGGCGGCAACGGTTGCAACGGCCATGAGCCCAAGCACGTAAGAAGGAATCGATGGAGTATCTCATCAGCCTGAACATCGCCTGGCGGGAGGCCCTGGACATCCTGCTCGTGGCGGTCATCTACGCTTACATAATCCATCTTGTGCGCGGCACTCGCGCCGTGGCGGTCATCTACGGCCTGGTCCTGGTGCTCCTGGTCTACTACCTTTCGAGCGAGCTCGGCCTGTACTCGCTCAATTGGCTTTTGACGAATTTCCTGGGCTCCATCGTGCTCATCATCATCATTCTTTTTCAGGGCGACCTGCGAAGGGCGCTGGCCCAGATGGGCGCGGGGCGGTTCTTCAAGAAGCCCCAACTCTCCGAGGCCGTGGTGGATGAGATCGCCCAGGCCGTCATGACGCTTGCCAAGGGCAACGTGGGCGCGCTCATCGTCATCGAGCGCCACGTGCCGCTGGGCGATGTCATCGAACGCGGCGTGCCCCTGGACGCCGTTGTCACCGGCTCGCTGCTGACCACGATCTTCCAGGTCAACACCCCGCTGCACGACGGCGCCGTCATCATCCGCCGCGGGCGCATAGCCGCCGCCGGGTGCATCCTGCCGCTGTCCTCAAAGCTCAAGGCCCAGAGCCTTTTCGGCACGCGCCACCGCGCCGCCCTGGGCATTAGCGAAGAGTCCGACGCCCTGTCCATCGTCGTTTCCGAGGAGCGCGGCACCGTGTCCATCGCCATGAGCGGACGGCTCACAACCTCACTTAATGACCAGCGCCTGCGCCGGGTCATCAAGAACGCCCTGGAACGCTAGCCATGCTCAAGAACTGGAAAGACATCGGCATCGCCCTGGCCCTGGCCATACTCACCTGGTACCTCATCACCGGCCGCGAGAAGGTCGAGACCTGGGTGGACATGAGCGTGGAGATGTCGAACGCCCCCGAGGGCCTCATCATCCGCAAGGGGCTCATCAGCAAGATCGAGGTGCGCGTGCGCGGTCCCAAGGGCCTTGTGCGCTCGCTGGACCGCCGCAAGTGGACCTACTCCCTGGACGTGAGCAAGCTCAAGGTGGGTGAGAATCTCGTGGACATCGACCGCGAGCGCATCCCCCTGTCCATGGCCTACGAGGTGGTCGAGGTGAAACCCTCCCGGCTCATTCTCTCCGTGGACCGCTTGGCCAAGAAGGAATTGCCCGTGGTTGCCGAATGGCGCGGCGCGCTGCCCAAGGACTATCGCCTGCTGGAGGTCAAGGCCGTGCCGGAGCAGGTTGAGGTGCGCGGCGCCGAGCGCCAGGTGCGCCCCATGACCCAGGTGCGCGTGCTCCTGCAGAATGATTTCGAGGAACCCTTGTCCACCTGGTCCGACGACGTGCCCATCAAGCTCGCCGAAGGCCTGGAGGCGACTCCCGGCCAGGTGAAGATGACCCTGCGCTTCGGACCTGAGGTCAAGACCGCCTGGGTCAAGGTTCCTGTGCTGCTCAGCACCACGCTGGGCACCTCGGCCCAGACGCCCGTGAAGCATGTGCGCGTGCAGGTGGAGGCGCCCGTGGCCTTGATGCGCGAGGCCGAGGCCGGGCGCGACATCACCGGCCTCAACGCGCTGGTCAAGGTCCCCGGCGGTCTCAAGCCTGGCCGCCACGCCCTGAAGTATGAAATGGTCGTTCCCGACGGAACGCGCGTGGTGACGGCGAAGGACGAGAGCGTCGTCGTCATCGTGCACAAGTAACATAGTCAAGCGGCACAGCCCGCTTGAAGCTGGAGAGAGTTTAATGCGTGACAAATTGTTTGGCACCGACGGCCTGCGCGGCCGGGTGAACGAATATCCCATGACCCCGGACATTGCGCTTAAGTTGGGCATGGCCGTGGGGCAAAAGTTTCGCAACGGCGGACGCAAGCACAAGGTCATCATCGGCAAGGACACGCGCCTGTCGGGCTATGTCTTCGAGACGGCGCTGACCTCCGGCCTCTGCGCCATCGGGCTTGACGTGTATCTGGTCGGCCCCATGCCCACCCCGGCCATCAGCTTCCTCACGCGCAACATGCGCGCGGACCTGGGCGTGGTCATTTCCGCCTCGCACAACCCCTTCCACGACAACGGCATCAAATTCTTCGACAGCGGCGGCTTCAAGCTTCCCGACGACCTGGAGACCGAGATCGCCGAGCTGACCCTGGCCGACAAGCCGGACTGGAGCTTCCCCGCTCCCGACCGCGTCGGTCGCGCCAAGCGCATGGTCGACAGCTGGGGCCGCTACATCGTGTACCTGAAGAACACGTTCCCGCGCGAGATGAACCTGAACGGCCTGAAGATCGTCCTCGACTGCGCCCACGGCGCGGCCTATGGCGGCGCTCCGCTGGTCTTTCAGGAACTCGGGGCCGAGGTCATCACGCTGGGGGTGAACCCCAACGGCGTGAACATCAACGAGGGCTGCGGATCGTTGTACCCCGACGTGGTGGCCGCCAAGGTGCGCGAGGTCGGCGCGGACATCGGTCTGGCGCTTGATGGCGACGCCGACCGGCTCATCGTGGTTGACGAGCAGGGCAACGTGCTCGACGGGGACCAGATCATGGCCCTGTGCGCCCAGGACATGCTGGAGCGCGGCGCGCTGCCCGGCAACACGCTGGTCGCCACCGTCATGAGCAACATGGCCCTGGAGATGTTCATGCGCGACCAGGGCGGCCGCCTGCTGCGCACCCCTGTTGGCGACCGCTACGTGGTGGAGGCCATGCGCCGCGAGGGCGCGGCTCTCGGCGGCGAGCAGTCCGGGCACCTCATCTTCATGGACCATTCGACCACCGGCGATGGCACGCTGGCTGCCCTGCAACTGCTGCGCATCATGTGCCAGAAGAACATGCCGCTGTCGCGGCTTGCGCACTTGATCGAGCCGTTCCCGCAGGTCATGGTCAACGTGAAGCTGAGCCGCAAAGTGCCTTTCGAGGATCTGCCGGAGGTCGGGCGAGCCGTCGCTTCCGTCGAGACCGAACTGGCTGGCCGGGGGCGCGTGCTGTTGCGCTACTCCGGCACCGAGCCCAAGGCCAGGGTCATGGTCGAGGGCGAGGACATCGCCCGCGTGGAGCGGTATGCCGCCGACATCGCGGCTGTTCTGGAGAGCTCCCTGCGCTAGGCGCGGGCAGCGGCATCAAGACCGGAGGAGGAAGTCCATGGAAGTGCGCAAGGTCGTCATTCCCGTTGCTGGCTGGGGAACCCGTTCACTTCCGGCGACGAAGAACATTCCAAAGGAAATGCTGCCCATCTTCAAGAAACCGGTGGTCCAGTACGTTGTCGAGGAGGCCCAGTCCGCGGGCATCGACACGGTGGTGCTCGTCACCAGCCAGAACAAGACCATCATCGAGGACCATTTCGACCACAACCTGACGCTGGAGAACCTGCTGGAGCGCAAGGGCAAGTCCCAGCTGCTGCAGGAAGTCCGCGACGTGTCGGAGATGGTCAACATCATCGCCGTGCGCCAGAAGGTCCAGTTGGGCCTGGGCCACGCCGTGCTCTGCGCCAAGGAGGTCTGCAAGGACGAGGCGTTCGCGGTCATGGTGGGCGACGACCTCATGTTCGGCAAGGAACCCGGCATCCAGCAGCTGCTCGACGTGGCCAGGACCGAGAACATGGCTGTTGTCGGCGTCATCGAGGTGCCGGAGAACAAGGTCGACCGCTACGGCATCATTCAGGGCGAGGAGTTCCGGCCCGGCGTCTTCCGCGTGCGCAACCTGGTGGAAAAGCCGGCCATTGGCACGGCCCCGTCGCGCCTGGCCATCGTGGGCCGCTATGTGCTTGTGCCGGAGATCTTCAAGTACCTGGAAAAGCTCGAACCCGGCGTTGGCGGCGAGCTCCAGCTCACCGACGCCCTCCAGGGCCTGGCCAACGAGAACCGCCTGCTGGCCGTGAAGCTGCGCGGGCAGCGCTTCGACGCGGGCGACTGGGTGGAGTACCTGACGGCCAACATCTACTTCGCCCTGCACGACGAAGACCTGCACGACGATCTGGTGAAGCGCATCCAGGAGCTCGTGCCCTGCAAGGGCAGGTAAGGCCCCGCTGGGGACATGCGTGGAACTCTCGTGAGCAGCGCCCGGCCCGGCGTGCAGCCGACAGCCTGGCAGGTCTGGCTGGCCAGCCCGCCGTACGCGGCCCTCACCTACCTCTGCCCGGCCTGGTTCCCGAACCCCAGGCCCGGCCTGCGCGTGCTCGCGCCGCTCGGTCGCGGGCTGCGCGTGGGCATCCTGCAGGAACCCACCAAGGTGCCGCCCGAGGGGGTGGACCTGAAGCCCCTGGTCTGGACGCTTGAGCAGGAACCCGTGCTCGACCCCGGCATGCTGGAGCTTGTCCGCGACCTCTCCTCCCGTCACATGGCGCATCCGGGCCGGGTGCTGGAGCTGATTTTGCCGCGCGGACTGCGCACCTCGCAGGTGTCGTACTCCGTCGAGCACCCGGACTTCCGCCCCACATACAGCCCCAAGGCGTTGCAGGAGCTGCCCACGGACCGGCTGGAGGCCCTGGCGCTGCTCTGGGACGAGGGCCGCATGCGCGTGCGGCTGGCCCCGCGCAGGCAGGCCGAAGAACTCTTCGTCATGCTGAACGCGGACCCGCCCTGGGCCGTGCGGCCCAACGCCGTGAACCAGATCCGCCTGCTGGAGCGCCTGTTCGAGTCCGGCCCCATGAGCCTTGGCGCGGTGCGCGCGGTTTACGGCGACCCCGGCATCCAGGCCATGAAGCGCTTGGCCACGGCGGGCATTGTGCGCCTGGGCGAACCGTTGGAGACGACGGACGCCGCCGACGAGGCGCCTGCCTGCGCGCCCCTTCCCGACGACGACATGGATGCCCTTTCCGCCACGCCGGAGCAGCAGGCCTCCCTGGATGAGCTTTTGCCGGCGCTTGCGTCCGCTTCGGCGCGCATGGCGCTGATGCACGGGGTCACAGGCAGCGGCAAGACGCACGTGTACCTGGAGCTGGCGCGGCGCTGCCTGGAGCTCGGGCGCTCGGCGCTGTTGCTCGCGCCGGAGGTGGCCCTGGCCTGTCACTTGTGGCGGCAGGCCAAGGCTGCGCTGCCGCACGCGGAGGCCTATTTTTCCCACGGCTACCAGACCCCGCGCCGCCGCGAGGAGACCTTCTCGAAGATCGCCGCGGCCGCCAGCATGAAAAGAGGCCCCGTGCTTGTGGTCGGCACCCGCTCGTCGCTGTTCCTGCCCATCCGTGACCTTGGGCTCATCGTGCTCGACGAGGAGCATGACGAATCCTACAAGCAGGAGGAGCGCCTGCCATACCACGCCAAGGAACTGGCGTACTCGCGCATCAAGCGTTCGGGCGGGCTGCTGGTGCTGGGCTCGGCCACGCCGGATGTGAAGACCTTCCACGCGGGGCAGAGCGGGCAACTGCCCGTGCAGACGTTGGCCAATCGCGTTGGCAGCCGGGCCATGCCAGATGTGCGGCTGGTGGACATAGCGGGCCAGAAGGACCCGGACGAGCCCTTTGCGCCGGAGACTCTCGCGGCCATCAAGGAAACCCTCGACGCGGGCGATCAGGTCATCGTCATGCTGAACCGACGCGGCTACGCCCCGGTGATGTACTGCATGGCCTGCGAGGAGGTGGTCCAGTGCCCGGACTGCCAGGTGGGCCTGACCTACCACAAACTGCGCGAGCGCCTGGTCTGCCACTACTGCGGCCTGACCTACCCGTATCCCATCCCCTGCGGCAAGTGCGGCGGCGTGACCTTCGTGCCCATGGGCGAGGGCACCGAACGCCTGGAGGAGTATTTCCTGCGCACGCTGGGGCACGAGGTTTCCGTGCTGCGCATGGACCGCGACAGCGCCCGCAGGCAGGAGCGCCTGGAGGAGATTCTGCGCCGCTTCCGCGAGGGAGAGGCCCAGGTGCTCGTCGGCACCCAGATGCTCAGCAAGGGACACCACTTTCCGGGCGTGACGCTCGTGGTGGTGGCCAACGCGGACATGGGCCTGTACCTGCCGGACTACCGCGCGGCTGAGCGCACCTACCAGCTTCTCGTCCAGGTTTCCGGCCGGGCCGGGCGCGGAGAAAAGCCCGGGCGCGTGCTGGTGCAGACGCGCAACCCGGCGCACCCCTTCTGGGACTTCGTGCTCCGTGCCGACTATCCTGGTTTCTACGCCAGGGAGATCGAGCAGCGTCAACGCTTCCGCTATCCGCCCTTCACGCGGCTGGCGCTCCTGCGCCTTTCCTGCCCTGCGGATCAGGAGCATCTGCACGAGGCCATGCTGGCCTTCGCCAAGGCCCTGCGCGAGAAGGCACGGCCCCTCGGCGTCGATGTGCTCGGCCCTGCGCCCGCGCCCATGGCCATGCTCCGGGGCCGCAAGCGCTTCAACTGCCTGCTCAAGTGCGCCGACTGGCAGCCCATACGCACGCTCTTCGCCGCCGTGTCCCGCGGGAGCGTCGCGCCTGCGGGCTTCCGCCTGGAGCTGGACCAGGATCCTGTGAACATGCTGTGAGCGTGTCGGGCCACACACCGTTTCCGTGGCTCTCGACAAGACGGGCGCACGCATGTATCAAACCCCAATGAGCCGCTCCAACATCTTCTTCGCGCCGTGCTTCCTCGCTGTAATGCTTGTGTTTCTTCTCGCTCCTCCGGCTGCGCTGGCAGAGCAGAAGATCGGCTTCGTGAACCCGCAGCGCGTGGTCAACGAGACGCGCCTGGGGCAGTCGGCCAAGGCCGACCTGGCGCGCTACGTGGCCGAAAAGGACCGCCTTGCCAAGGAGAGCGCCGCACAGGTGGCGACCCTGCGCAAGGAGGCCGAGGCGCACGGGCTTTCGCCCCAGGACCGTACCCGGCGCGAGGACCTGCTGCGGCGCAAGGCCGCCCAGCACGAGCAGCTGCTGGCCGAGAACGCCCGCGACATCAAGGCCGAGGAGACCAAGCTTTTGCAGTACGTCATGCGCAAGGCCGAAGCCGTGCTTGAGGAGCTGGGCAAGAAGGGCGGCTACGCCATCATTTTCACGGATCCGGCTTCAGTCGGCTATGTGGACAAGGCCTCGACGGACCTGACCGAGCGCGTGGCCCGCGAACTCGATGGTCGCAGCAAATAGCCATGCGCAGAGCTGTCTTTCTCCTCATCTTCGCGCTGCTGGCCGTGACCACCGCAGCCGTGGCCCAGGCCAAGGACGCGGGCTGGGGCAGGGTGTACACCGCCAGCGGCAAGGTCACGGTGCGCGAGAACCCGTCCGAGGGCGCCATAGCCGTGCGCGTGCTCAAGCGCGGCCAGAAGGTGCGCGTGGATTTCGAATCCGACGGCTGGGCCGCGGTGTTCGACCCGGCAGAGACTGTCCGCGCCGAGACCCGCGCCCAGGGATACGTCCGCCTGGCCGAGCTGCGCTCCGGCGCCCAGGCCGAGCCTGCCCCCCGCGCCGACAGCTCCGAAAAGCAAGAGAAGTCCGCCAAGTCCGGCAAATCGGCAACATCTGAAAAGGCCGCGAAGAAACCTCCGCAGAAGGCCGCGCAGGGCCAGGAGTTCGGCGAGATCCGCGTGGCGGACCGCAAGATGGCCATCCGCGCCGGGCGCGACAAGGACACGGACTTCGTGCGCCTGCTGCAGGCCGGGCGGCGTGTGCGCGTCGACTTCCACGAGGATGGCTGGTTCGCCATCTTCGACCCGGACGAGAAGGTGCGCGACCTGAAGCGAGCCTGGGGCTATGGGCGGGACAAGTACCTGGTGCCGGAGAAGGACTACGCCGGACAGCCCCAGCCGGAGGCATCCGCCTCCACCGCTGGCGATGCCACGGCCAAGTCCGCCGCGCCCAGGGAAACGCCGGACGCCTCTGCCCAGAAGCCGAAGCACAACGCCGCGGACAGCGACACGGTTGCCTATTCCGTGCTTGGCCGCCAGGGCGACAGCCTTCGCCCCCTGGCGCCCGTGGTGCTGCGCGTGCGCATCGAGGCGTCGACGGCCCCCACGACCGAGGCCCTGCGCAAGATCGTGCGTGAGATCTGGAAGGCCGAGCGCCGCAAGGGCGAGGACCTTCAGGTGGAGGTGCTGCTGCAAGGCATGGACAAGGCCGGGCTGGCCTATGCCGTGGCCCGGTTTTACGAGGATGGTCGCCTCAAGGAATTCTGGTGGCGTGACGTGGTGCTGTTGCCGAAACGCTAGGCTGCGTTTCGACTCCGGCAGGCCTCGCGCTTGCGCCGACAAAAAAGGGCCGCAGATCACTCCGCGGCCCTTCGCTTTTGCAGGGGTTGCGACTATTTCATGAACAGCGGGATGGGCGGCCGGGGCACGGCGGCGGGGAACGAGCGCTTGGCGGCGGTTTCCTTCACGGCCTTGGTGTCCACGAACACGTTGCCGCAACACTGGCACTTCCAGTGGCGCTGCTGCTTCTGCAAGCGCATGAGCAGGCCGTCGCGGTCATAGCAGAGCTGGCAGTAGGGGCCCTTGTGGCGCAGGTCGTCCGTCAGCCAGTACTTTTGGCCGTCAAACTCCATGCACTCGGCCATGTCCAAGACTTGCGCCACCTCGATGATCTGGTTCTTGAGGGCTTCGTTTTCCTCAACAAGACCGATGTATTCGTCCTGCAAGGCCTTGAGAAGTTCCCTGGCCTCGTCATCCCTGCCCTCGGTAATGAGCTGGTGGATTCTTCCGAACCCAGTGGCGTGGAGCAGTTTCTTTGACATGGGGCTCTCCATATTGCTTTTCAGACGTTGACATCCCTCTTATCGGCCCGGTTTGGCGCTATCTTTAGGGCTGCGGCGGTATTTGGACCCTGGCCCGCCTCCCACGCAAAAGGGCGGAGGCCTTTCAGCCCCCGCCCCCTGACGTGGAAGTGCGAATGATCTAGCGGGCCTTGGCCTTGAAGCGGTCGGCCAGCACGGCTAGCTTGGCGGCGTCGGGATATTTCTTCATCTGGGTCTGGTTTTTGGCGATGCGTGAGGCCAAAGGCGGGTGCGTGGAGAACCAGGAGCCCTTCTTGTCGGGCGAGCTGGCCTCGATGCGCTTGAGTTCCACCAGCACCTCCATGAGCCCCGCCGGGTTGTAGCCAGTGCGGTAGGCCGTCTCCATGGCCGAGGCATCGGCCTCGTACTCCATGTTCTGGTCCAGGCCCTTGTCGAAGAGCACATTCTGCATGTCGGCGATCATGCTCTCGAACTGCGCGCCCTTGTCGCCCTTCATGGTGGCGGCGGTGATCTGGCCTACGCCGGAGAAGAACTGCGCCCGCTGAATGCTCTTCAGCGCATGGCGCAGGGCAACGTGCCCGACCTCATGGGCCAGGATGCCCGCGAGCTGGGCCTCGTTCTGGATGGTGTGCATGAGCGCGGAGGTGACGAAGATGATGCCGCCGGGGCAGGCAAAGGCGTTCTGCACCGGGCTGTCCACCACCACGAAGCGGTAGGGGATGTCGGGCCGGGGCGAGTTCATGGCCACGGCGATGCCCACCAGGTTCACGTAGTGCTGCATCTGCTGGTTCGTTGTGGGCATTCCGTAGCGGCGCAGGCCTTCCACCGCCAGGCGTTCGCCGATGGCCCGCTCGCTTTTGTAGTCCATCTGCTGCGAACTGCTGAGCACGCTCTGCGCGCCGGAGAGGATCTTTGCCTCTTTGGAGTTGGGGTCGAGGATGGCGTCGAGGAACCCGGCTGTCGCCATGGCGGGCAGGGCCACAAGGACAAACAGGACAAGGGTGGTGAGAATGCGTTTGGCGTTCATTTCAGGCCCCCTATTTCGCATACTCGCCGATGTGGCCGGCCTTGAGGAAGTTCTCGATCTCCTTCTTGTCCACCTTCTCCGCCAGGATTTTGTCCAGGGCGTTCTTGTAGTCGGACAAGGGGCGCGCCGGACGTCCGGCTGCCTTGGCCGCGGCCTGCTCGCTCTCGTTCAGGCCGCGCATGCTGCGCGCGCTGTCGGCCTCGCTGACCATGATGGTGCTTGAGCCCGCGCCGCCGAAGAGGTTGTCGCCGCCCTGCCTGGAGGGCTCAGGCGCCGTGGCGGAGACTTTGCCGCGATATATCCAGCCGGATTTCCCGTTGGCGCTGACCTTGTACCAGCTCTCCTCCTGGCCTGCGACCTTGAGCTCCTGTCCCACGGGCAGCTCTGCCACGGTGTCTGAGCTGGCGCTTTTGTCAGCCTTGAGCTTGGCCCCTTCTGAGGCGACGAAGAGCTTGTCCTGGGCCAGCGCAGGCACGGCGAAGAGCGCCATGCAAGCCAGGCTGGCGACGATTGTCGGTATGCGTTTCATGTCTCGCT
Organism: Humidesulfovibrio sp.; assembly: GCF_031082295.1. Classification (GTDB taxonomy): domain Bacteria; phylum Desulfobacterota; class Desulfovibrionia; order Desulfovibrionales; family Desulfovibrionaceae; genus Humidesulfovibrio. The sequence goes on along the minus strand of NZ_JAVHLD010000001.1, from coordinate 15,799 downwards.
CCCTGGTGAGAGGGTTGATATCAATCCTACCCATTCTGCGCGAACCGGCGCATGAATGCAAGCGATGTCCGGCACGGCGCGTCGTTAGGCCAGGCCCACCTGTCCGGCGATGCCCGCCACCGCGCCGATGGCGATGGTGAAGAACTCCGCCTGTTCAAGCCCAAGCTTCTGGCATTCGCCGATGGTCTCGCGGCAGACGCTGGCGGCGAAGGCCTTGTCTTTCATTTTCTTCTTCAGGCTCTTTGCGTCCATGCCGTCCATGCGCGCCGGGCGCACCAGGGCGTTGGTGTGGATGAGGCCGGTGACGGTTTCGCCGCAGCGCAGGGCGAAGTCCAGCTCTGTGCTCGGCGCGACGCCCGTGCGCTCGCCGTTGTGAGCGCGAATGGCAGTGAGAGCCTCGTCCGGCAGCAGCCCGGCGAGCAGCTCCGCAGACGCGAGACCGTGCCGCTCGGGCTGGTCCTTGGTGGTGGCGTAATCCAGGTCGTGCAGCAGCCCGGTGATGCCCCACAGGGTCTCGTCCTTGCCTAGCCTGCGGGCCAGAGCGGCCAGCACTGCCTCGGACTCCAGGCTGTGGCAGACAAGTTGGGGGTCGGGGACATGCTTGTGCAGGAGTGCGAGCGCTTCGTCGCGGGTGAGCATGGGCGAATCTCCTTGGTTGTGATGCGGAAAAAAGGCCTAGGCCGGGAACTCCCGGCGCACCAGCTCGGCCACCTCGGCAAGCCATGCGTGGCGCTGTTCGGCCGTGCTGGTGCAGACCACCCCGAACATGCGCCGGACCACCTTACCGACTCCGCAAAAGCGGAGTATGCAGTCGGCCCACAGGCGCTCCAGAGGATCGCCGAAGACGGCCTGCTCACGGGCGGCCAGGGTGTTGGAGGTGTTCAGCACCAGGGCTGTCATTGGCTTCAGCAGCCCGACGGGGACGCCCTCGCCGCCGTCGCCGGGCAGAAATTCATAGGCCACGCCGGGTCGCAGCACGCGGTCCACCCAGCCCTTCAGCACTGCGGGCGGCTGGCCCCACCAGTTGGGGTGCATAAGGATGAGCCCGTCCGCTTCGGCGATTTCCGCGCAGTGCAGCGCAACCAGCGGCGGCAATTCGGCATCGCGGGCGGCCTCGCCAGCGGGCAGCACAGGGTCGAACCCCTCGGCCTGGAGGTCGTGGAAGCGTACCTCATGCCCCAGCTCTCGCAACGTGTTCACCGCGGCGGCGGCAATGGCGTGGTTCAGGCTCTTGGGGTCAGGATGGCCGAGGATGACGGAAACGCGCAAGGGGAACTCCTTGTCTGGCGTGGCTACGCCGGTTTGTGCAGCCAGCAGTGGGCCAGGCGGGCCTCGCCGGTGCTGAAGGCCTGGGGGAACTCATGGCGGCAGATGTCCATGACCTGCGGGCAGCGGGGGTGGAACGGGCAGCCGCTGGGCGGGTTCAGCGGGCTGGGCAGCTCGCCTGTCAGGTTCTCGCGGTTGCGCTTGTGGCCGGGGTCCGGCACTGGCACGGCGGAGAGCAGCACGCGCGTGTACGGGTGCCGGGGATCGTTGATGAGCGTCTCGGCCGGGCCGAGTTCCACCACTCTCCCCAGGTACATGACGGCGATGCGGTCGCAGATCTGGCCCACCACGGCCAGGTCGTGGGAGATGAACAGGTAGGTGAGCCCAAGGCGCGTCCGAAGGTCCTGCAGCAGAAGCAGCACCTGGGCCTGGATGGAGACGTCGAGCGCGCTCACGGGCTCGTCGCAGACCACAAGCGCCGGGCTGAGGGCCAGGGCGCGCGCAACCGCCACGCGCTGGCGCTGGCCGCCGGAGAGCTGGTGCGGGTAGCGCCGGGCCATGTCCGTGTCCAGGCCGACGGTGCGCAGCAGCGCGAGCGTCTTGGCCTTGCGCTCCGCCGCCGTGCCGAGGCCGTGGATGGTCAGCGGCTCGGCCACGATTGCCCCCACGCTCATGCGCGGGTTGAGGGACGAGTAAGGGTCCTGGAAGACCATCTGCATCTGGCGGCGCAGTTCAGTCTGCGGCCAGTCGGTGATGTCGCGGCCCTGGAAGCGGATTGCCCCGCCCTCAAGCTGCTCCAGGCCGAGGATGCAGCGCGCCAGGGTGGACTTGCCGCAGCCGCTCTCGCCCACCAGGCCCAGGCTCGCGCCCGCGTCAACGGTCAGGCTCACGCCGTCCACGGCGCGCACCAGCCCGTGCCGGAGGCCCAGCAGCCCGCCGCTGACGGCATAGTGCCGGGACACGTTCTCAAGTTCCAGCAGGGCGCTCATGCGTCGGCCTCCCTGTGGTCGCAATGGACCGGTTCGGCCAGGGGCGCGCCGTCGTGCAGCCAGCAGCGGGCAGAGTGCCCGGGGCCAAGCTCGAACAGGGGCGGGCAGGACTCGCAACGGCCGAAGGCGTGCGCGCAGCGCGGACGGAAGCGGCAGCCGAAGGGCAGGTTGAAGATGCCCGGCACCATGCCGGGGATGGGCGAAAGGGTGCGCCGCTGGCCCAGGCGCGGCACGCTGGCCAGCAGGCCCTGGGTGTAGGGGTGACGCGGAGAGGCGAACAGCTCCGCCACCGGGGCCTGCTCCACCACCTGCCCGGCGTACATGACGGCCACCTGATGCGCCATCTCGGCCACCACGCCCAGGTCGTGGGTGATGAGCAGGATGCCCGAGCCCCGGCGTCGCTGCAGCTCGCGCATGAGGTCCAAAATCTGGGCCTGGATGGTAACGTCCAGGGCGGTTGTGGGCTCGTCGGCGAAGAGCAGGTCCGGGTCGTTGGCCAGCGCCATGGCGATCATCACCCGCTGGCGCATGCCGCCGGACAGCTCGAAAGGGTAGCTCCCGGCGCGCTCCTCCGGGTTGGGGATGCCCACCAGCCGCAACATCTCCACGGCCCTAGCGTCGGCCTCGGCCTTGCTGGCGCCCTTGTGCAGGCGGTAGCCCTCGGCGATCTGCTCGCCCACGCGAAACACGGGGTTCAGCGAGGTCATGGGCTCCTGGAAAATCATGGCGATGTGGTTGCCGCGCACGCTCTCCAGTTCGGCCTCGTCCATGGCGGCGAGGTCGCGGCCCTTGTACAGCGCCTGCCCGTGGATGACCCGGCCCGGCGGGTCGGGGATCAGCCCCAGCACCGAGAGCGCCAGCACGGTCTTGCCGCAGCCCGATTCGCCGACCACGGCCAGGGTTTCGCCTTGCCGAACCGTCAGGCTCACGGTATCCACAGCCTTGGCGACGGCGCCGCCCGCGCCGGTGTGCGCGGCAAAAGCCGTGGTGAGTCCGCGTATGTCCAGTAGAATCTCGCTCATCTGCCGTCGCCTGTCGCTGCGTGAATGTCGCACAATGCAAATCTTTCATGAGGATAGCTGAAAACATGCCAGATCACAACGAGTCTCCTGCGAACGTGGCCCAGAACGACAAGCTCCTGAACGACAAGCCCCAGGCCCACGCCGTCGCGCGCGTGGCCATCATCGGCGGCGGCCTTGCCGGATGCGAGTGCGCCCTGGCCCTGGTCAAGGCGGGCATCGGCGTGCGCCTGTTCGAGATGCGCCCGCACAAGATGTCGCCCGCGCACGAAACCGGCAAGCTGGCTGAGCTGGTGTGCTCCAACTCCTTGCGCTCCGAGGAGCTGACCACCGCCATCGGCGTGCTGAAGGCCGAAATGCGCGAGCTGGACAGCCTGGTCATGAAGGTGGCCGACGAGACGCGCATCCCCGCCGGAAAGGCGCTGGCCGTGGACCGCAAGCTCTTTGCCGACTACATCACCGCCATCGTGGAGCACGACCCCAAGATCGAGGTGGTGCGCGAGGAGATCGACAGCCTGGACTCCCCGCTGCTGGACGGGTTCGAGGCCATCGTGGTGGCCGCCGGGCCGCTGGTGAGCGACTCCCTGGCCGCCAGCCTGGCCGACCTGACCGTCGACATGACCGGCGGCGAGGGCGGCGGCAAGCGCCTGTATTTCTACGACGCCATCGCGCCCATCATCAGCCGCGAGAGCGTCGACATGGACATCTGCTTCTGGGGCAGCCGCTACCGGCCGGAGGAAGACGACTACCTGAACTGCCCCATGACCGAGGAGCAGTACGACACCTTCCTCGACGCGCTCATCAAGGCCGAAAAGGTCGCCCCGCACGAGTTCGAGAAGCACATCCACTTCGAGGGCTGCCTGCCCGTGGAGGAAATGGCCGAGCGCGGGCGGCTCACCCTGGCCTTCGGCCCGCTGAAGCCCGTGGGACTGCCCAACCCGCGCACCAGCGAGGAGGCTTTCGCCGTCGTCCAGCTGCGCGCGGAGAACAAGGAAAAGACCGCCTTCAACCTCGTGGGCTTCCAGACCAAGCTCAAGTACCCGGAGCAGGAGCGCGTGTTCCGGCTGATTCCGGGGCTCGAAAAGGCCGAGTTCCTGCGCCTGGGCAGCATCCACCGCAACACCTTCGTCGACGCGCCCCAGGTGCTGAACGAGGAGCTGGCGCTCAAGCTCCGCCCGAACGTCCACCTCGCCGGGCAGATCACCGGGGTGGAGGGCTACCTGGAGAGCGCGGCCTGCGGGCTGTGGGTGGGCCTCATGCTGGGCAGGAAGCTCAATGGCGAGACCCTGCCGCCGCCGCCCACCACCACTGCCCTGGGCGCGCTGCTGGGCCACTTGCGCACGCCGCCGCCAAAGAACTTCCAGCCGTCCAACGCGCACTTCGGGCTCACGCCTGAATTGAACCGCCGCGCGGGAAAAAAGATCAGAAAAGAATTGTACGGCCAGCGGGCCAGAGATGCATTCGCGGAGTGGAAAAAGGACTGTATCGGCGGTGAGTAAAGTCTGCATCTGCTACTGCAAGTAGAAGATGCAGTATTTTCATGCCCTGGAGAAGTGCATGGATAACGGGGTTTATGGACGCGAAAATAATTTTAATTTCTGCGATTTAGGGCTTTACAAGTGCGCAGAGTGAGCCTAGTTAACAACATCTGGATTTGAGTTCTGGAGGCTTTTTGCTCAGGCGAAATGGGCGACAAAATTTTACAGTTTCTCTTTAGGAGTTTTATCACATGCCTAAGTCTATCTACGTCGGTAACATCGCTTTCAGCACCTCCGAGGACGACATCCGCAACTTGTTCTCCCAGTTCGGTGAAGTCAACTCCGTCAAGTTCATCAGCGACCGTGAGACCGGCCGTTTCCGCGGCTTCGGCTTCGTGGAGATGGACGACAACTCCGCTCGTGAGGCCGTGCAGGCCCTGAACGGCAAGGAGCTCGGCGGCCGCGCCCTGAAGGTCAACGAGGCTCAGGAACGTGAGTCCCGTCCGCCCCGTCGCGATTACTAAGATCTAACGAAGCACATTAATTGGCCCCGGTCTGCGCAAGCGGACCGGGGCTTTTTTGGTTTGGGAATGCTAAAGTTCTAACTGTACGACTGAAGGTGCTGGTATATCTGTTCAATCGTTAAAATTGCAATTGTTGCTGACTTGGCATTGTATAGGTGGTTTGGTGCTACGCCATGTGAAACAGAGTTGCGAGATAGATTAATAATTTTGTTGTGATCAAACGATGAGAATAATACCTTCTGAAGATATTCGCTAAATCGGTGTGGAAGAATTTTTGAAAAAGAACGATTGTCGTCAAACGCCTTCCTTGCAGCATTGGCAAGGTTGTCTTGCTTGTAATCCTTTTCGTTAAGATTTTTAACTATAGCCCTGAGAATGCCTTCTGCTCTTGTGTAGAGTATGGTTAGGCAACTAATATAGTCGTTGTTTAAGTATCGATCAATTGCAGTTTTAAGGAATTCTTCATGTTCAGCAAATACGGGATTGAGTATCCAGTTATTTAATAATAAGTTGGCTTTATTTTTGACTTCTCCAGTGATGCTTTGTATCAATTCGTCAGTGTTCCAGTTGTATTTTATGTGCTTTATCAAATTTAAGGCCGTGTCATGATCTAGCGAGATAAATGGAAACCAGCCTTCCATATAGAATTTTGCCCAATCATCATCGCAAATTTTGAAAAAATCTTGGAATATTAAATAATTGTAGTAGCTTCCAAGCAGTGTGTGTAGGTCTATGCTTCTTGGTTTATTCCCTGGAACTAGTGGTGTAAAATCATAGAAATACCCTTTTCTCCAGCCCTTAGAAAATACAAAAGCAATGCCACAATCGTTCGGTATCTCAACATCCTCAAATTTGACCTGTAATATATCATAGATGTCATTTTCAAAAATTGTTTCACCCTTTTCAAGTGAACGCCTAACTTTTGTTAATGCAATTATTTGCAATTCATTTACATATGCACTGCAGTTGCCATCCTTATCAATTATTGCTAGTAAATGGTCAACGTTTGAGCGCTTTAGATCTATGTTCTGTGGAAGTTTTCTTAATACTTCGGAAGGAAAGCCATCAAGCCTTGAAATAAAAATGTCGCCATCTTCAGAAGAGACAAATTCACGTGAGATTATCTTGATAGTTGCATCTTCCTTTGCTGCATCCTCCAAGGAGTAGCCAACTGGTGGGTTGTCGAATTTGAAATGGAATGGCATATATGGTTATCCTGTAAGAAATGCACTGGGCTTAAATTGGGTGTCCTTTAGACTTGGTCACTACCCCAATATCTTCTCCACCGGCCTTCTTTCCGGCACGTACACCTTCTCCCGCTTGCCCTCGTTCCAATCGCTTGTCACATATAGTCCGCAAAAACAAGTCCCGTACTCGGCCATGTCCGGCTCGCGGTACTCGCACGGGCACACGATGTCCCGGTCGGCCTCGAAGGTGCCGTTGGCGAGCCTGCACGGGCACGCCATGTAGCCAAGCCGCTCCTTGTTCGTAAGCAGGCTCTCCATGAGCGCCATAGTCATGTCCATGTCCGCGTTGAAGTAGCAGCCCTTGGCCTCCTGGATCTTCTTCAGCGCATCAAAGAGCTGTTGCGCGTTCATTTCTTGCCCAGCGCCTCGTCGACCTTGGCCTTGTCGAAGCCCACCAGGGTCTTGCCGTCGATGACCAGCGTGGGGAACGACACGCTCGGGTTCAGCTTCTTCACTTCCTCGATCATGGCCTTGCGCTCGTCGCCGGTGAGCTGGTCCACATGCACGCAGTCGTACTTCACGCCGCACTGGTCCAGGTAGGCCTTGGCGTTCTTGCAATGCACACAGGTGGACAGGGCGTAGACTTTGATTTCCGGGGCCATGCGGTTCTCCTTGCTGGTAGGTGCTGCGCCGGTGGCGCGGGCAAACAGGGGGTCAACATCCTTTCGGAATAATTTCCTAATGCGCGAAATACCCACGGCTGTCAAAGCCATGTTGCGCAGTCGTGCCGCTGACTATTTTCGTGGTGTCGCGATGCCGCGCGGCTAGCGCTGCGTGGCGCCCTGGCCAAAGCTCGTGTCCGAGCGCCGCAGCCGTAGCTCCAGCCACCTGGACGCCAGCGAGCAGGGCAGGTTCAGCGCCAGGTACAGCACCAGCACCAGCGTCCAGACCTCGAAGCTGCGGTACGTGGCGCTGACGAGCTCCTGGGCCTGGAAGGTCAGCTCGGGGATGGAGATGACGGACACGATGGCCGAGTCCTTGACCGTGGACACGAACTGGCTGGTGAGCGGCGGCAGCATGCGCCGGAAGGCCTGCGGCAGGATGACGGTGGCCAATGTCTGTCGGCGCGACAGGCCCAGGGCGTAGGCCGCGTCCCACTGGCCCTGCTCGACGGACTGCACGCCCGCGCGCACGATCTCGGCCATGTACGCGCCCTCGATGAGGCCCAGTGTGACGATGGCGGTGAGGAACGCGGGCATCTGCCGGAGGGGGCCGAACAGCGTCTCGGCGATCGGGCGCAGGACCGGCGGCATGTTGTTCACGGCCAGGTCCAGGCCCAGCGCGTTGATGAGCTGGCCGCTCAGGAAGTACGAGAACAGGAAGATGAGCACGAGAGGCGGCGTGTTGCGCACGAAGAGCACGTAAGTGCCGCCGCTGAGCCGCCAGAACAGGCGCTTGCTCACGCGCATGAGCCCGGCGCAGGTGCCCAGCGCCAGCGCCAGCAGCCCGGCCCAGAGGCTCAGGCGGATGGTGGCGGCCATGCCTGTGGCGATGCGGCCCGCGTGCCACGCGCCGTCTTCCCCGACGTAGGCCAGGAACTGCGGAATGACGGACCATTCCCAGCTGTAGGGCAGGGTGGCGCGGGCGCGCAGCACCAGCCAGGCCAGGCCCGCGCCAGCCAGTAGCAGCACCGCCAGGTCGACGATGTGCAGGCGGGCCAGCGGGTTGCTCCGGGCGGCGGCCTGTGCGCTTGCGGACGGGCTCGTCTTGCTCTGCGGCATTGGGCGGGGCTACTCCACCATGCCCTTCCAGGCGTCGGTGCGGAACCAGTAGTTGTGGCGTTCCGTCAGCCAGCCCTCGTCGTCGACCACGCGGATCCAGCCGTCGAGGAAGTTCAGGAAGTCCGGGTCGCCCTTGCGCACGGCGAAGGCGATGGGCTCGCGGGTGAAGGCCTTGGTCACGGGCAGGAAGAGCTGGTCCTTGTGCTTGAGCGCCTGGAAGGCCGGGAAGGGCTCCGAGGCGACCACGGCGTGGGCGCGTCCGTTGAGCACTTCCTGCACGGTCTGGGCCTCGTTGTCGAAGAACTTCAGCTGGGCCTTGGGCAGATGCTTCCTGGCGGCCTCAACGGCGGTTGTGCCCTGGCGCACGGCCAGGATGATGCTCGGCTGGTTGAAGTCGTTCAGGGTCTTGAGCTTGCCCGCCAGCTTCCTGCCAGCCACAAGCGACATGCCAGAGTACTCGTAGGGGATGGTGAAGTTGACCTTGAGGCCGCGCTGGGGCTGGATGCTCATGCCGCCTATGATGATGTCGAACTTGCCGGACAAAAGCGCCGGGATGATGCCCGACCACTGGGTGGGCTCGAACTGCACCTGCACGCCCATGTCCTTGGCCAGCCTGCGCGCGACGTCGATCTCGAAGCCCACGAAGTCTCCCTTTTTGTCCTGCATGGCCCAGGGCACGAAGGTGCTGAAGCCCACGCGCAGCACGCCGCGCTGGAGCACCTGCTCAAGGGTGCTTTCGCGCGCAAGGTCGGCGCGGGTGGCGGCGCTGGCCGCGCTCGCGGCCAACAGCAGCATCAGGACGGCTGCGGCGAACCACAGGGAATGCTTGGTGGAAAGGGCTGTGCGCATGGGTTCCTCCTTGAGCGAGTTTGATCAAGCGGGAAAGGCCAGACGGCGCTCCAGGGCATCCGCCGCGCCGGAAAGGATCGTGGTCACAAGCCAGTATATGGCCGCAACCGTAAACCAAATTTCAAAGCTGAGGAAGGTCTCGGACACGATATTCTGCCCGCGCAGGGTCAGTTCGTTGATGGCGATGACGCTGGCGAGGGACGAGTCCTTGATGAGCGACACTCCCTGGCCCGCCAGGGGCGGCAGCACGCGGCGCATGGCCTGGGGCAGGATCACCGTTGAATATGCCGTGACCGGCCCCATGCCGAGGCTGCGGGCGGCGTCCCACTGGCCCTGTTCGATGGAGCGCACCCCGGCGCGCAGGATCTCCGACACGTAGGCCCCTTCGAACAGCGACAGGCCGAGCACGGCGGTGCCGAAGGCGTCCATTCCAAGCACAGGCGAAAGCACGAAGTAGAGGAAGAAGAGCTGGATGAGCAGGGGCGTGTTGCGCACCAGTTCCATGTAGCCGCGCGCCAGCGCCCGCCCGGACCACGAGCCGGAGAGCCGCAGCATGGCTGTTGCAAGCCCCACGGCGAAGGCCCCGGCAAAGCTCAGGGCCGTGAGCTTGAGCGTCACAGAGAGGCCCTGCATGAGCGGGCCAGGGGCAAGGGAACCGTCCTGGCTGAGGAAGATGGAGCGTGGCACCTGGTACCATTGCCAGTTGTAGCCGAGATTTTCGGCGCCGCGCAGCACCAGCCACACGAAGCCGGTTGCCGCAAGCAGGAAGAGCAGCCAGTCGCTCAGGACGGAAGAGAGGGGGTGTGCGGGCCTGCCGGAAGGCTCAGGCATGTGTTCCCTTATGCATGAAGCTTGGCCTCCACCAGGGCGCGCACACGCAGGGCGATGTCCTCCGGCGCGCCCGTGGCGTCCACGATGCTGATGCGCTCTGGCGAACGTGCGGCGAGGTCCAGAAAGCCCTGGCGCACGCGGGTGTGGAAGGCGATGCTCTCCGCCTCGAAGCGTCCCTCGGCATTGGTCTTGCCCTCGCGGCTGTTGCGCGACATGGCCCGCTCAAGCCCGATGACCGGGTCCAGGTCCAGCAGCAGCGTGAGGTCGGGCCAGAGGCCGTCGACGGCCACGGCGTTGAGCCTGTGCAGCAGCTCCGGGTCCATGCCGCGCCCGTAGCCCTGGTAGGCCACGGTGGAGTCGGCGAAGCGGTCCGAGAGCACCACGGCACCGGCGGCGATCGCCGGGCGCACCACCTGGGCCACGTGCTGGGCGCGGTCGGCCAGGTACAGGAACAGTTCAGCCTGGGGCGTCAGGTCGCGGTTCTCCAGCGACAACAGCACGCGCCGCAGCTCCGCGCCGATGCGGCTGCCGCCCGGCTCAAGCGTCACGCGCACTTTGTGTCCCTGCGACTCCAGGTGCTGTTGGAGCAGGGCGATCTGCGTGGACTTGCCGGTGCCTTCGATGCCTTCAAATGTTATGAACATGCGAGCCCTGTGGGGTCTTGTACGTTTGCGGCCTGGGGCGGCGTCTGGCGATAGATGCTGAGCAGCGCCTTGCGGTCGAGCATGCCGATGATCTTCCCGGTGGCGGTGTCGAGCACGGGGAGTTCGTCCAGGCCCGTGTCGAGCATGGTCAGCAGCGCCTCGTAGCCGTCGGCGTCGGGCGTCACAAAGACCGGTGCGCGTGCCACTTCCTTCACCACAACGATGTCGAACAGGCAGGTCTCGTAGAGCACCTCGCGCAGGTCGGAAAGGGTGGCGATGCCGGTCAGGTCGCCCTGGGCGTTGAACACCGGGAAGCACAGGGCCTGAGAGCTGGTCACCAGCCCGCGCAGGTCGCCCAGCTTGGTCGATTCCAGCAGCACGGGCGGTGGCGGGGCCAGGGAGAGCTTGGACACGGTGCTGCCCTTGAGCATGTTCACGGCGGCCTCGTGGGTGTGGGCGTGGGAGGCCAGGCGGTTGGGCAACTGGTTGTTGTAGAGCGAGACGTTGCGCGACAAAAGCAGCCCGCAGCCCGTGGCCAGCATGAGGGGCACGAGCAGGCCATAGCTGCTGGTGAGCTCGCAGGTCATGACCAGCGGCCCGAGGGAGGCTCCTGTGGCGCAGGAGAAGAACACCGACATGCCCACGATGCCGAAGGCGGCGGGCTTGGTGATGATCTCGGGGAACCACGACTGGAAGAGCGTGCCGACGGCCGTGCCGGTCATTCCGCCCACGTAGAGCGAGGGCGCGAACATGCCACCGCTCATGCCTGAGCCGATGGTCAGCGCCGTGTCCACGGTCTTGCCGAGGGCGAGCAGGCACAGGGCCAGCATGGGCAGGTCGCCGCGCAGGGCCAGCTCCACCCACTCCAGCCCGCCGCCCAGCAGCTGCGGAAAGAGCATGCCCACGACACCGGCCATGAAGCCGCCCAGGGCCGTGGTGCCGATGACCCCGATGCGTGAGCGCAGGGGGGCGAAGAAATGATATTTGGCCCTGCGGAAGCCTGTCACGAAGGCCCAGGCCGCCACCGAGCAGACCACCGCCAGCATTGCATAGAAGGGCAGCTCGGCCACGCTGTGCAGTTTCAGGTCCGGCACGTGGAAGATGGGGTCGGCTCCGTAGAAGATGGTGAAGATGGAATAGGCAGTGGTGGAGGAGAACAGCGCTGCCAGCAAGGCGTCGGCCTCGAAGTCCTCGCGGTAGATGACCTCGATGGCTGTGAGCGCCCCGCCCAAGGGCGCGCGGAAGATGGCGCCGAGCCCGCCCGCGGCTCCAGCCAGCAGCAGCGTGCGGCGTTCCCGCGCGGTGAGCTTGAGCCTGTCGGCCAGCCAGGAGGCCGCGCCCGCGCCGATGAGCGAGATCGGGCCTTCCTGGCCCGCGCTGGCGCCGCTGGCGATGGTCAGGATCGCGCCCGCCCCGCGCACGGTGGTGATGCGCCCGCTCACACGGCCGGTGGCGCCGTGGAAGGCGCGGATCATGATGTCCGTGCCGTCGGTCCCGAGGTCTGGATTGTCCGGCAGGATGTAGTGCATGCACAGGCCGATGAGCGCGCCGGTGGCGGTGGTCATGAGCGGGATGTACAGGGGCGAGGAGGTGGACGCGGTGAGCGCTTCAACGCCGTGGGTGGGCATGGGGGCGCCAGCCAGCTGTCCCAGCAGCAACTCCTGAAGCGCGTTCAGTGCGGCATAGAACCCTACAGCCAGCAAGCCCGAGAGCACGCCGATGATGCTGCCGAGGACGATGATGCGCAGGGCGTCGCTGGTGTGCAGTCCGCTGAAGCTCTTGACCAGGCGCTGGAACAGCCTGATCGCGGTCAGTTTCGGTGTGTCTTGAGCGGCAGCGGCCATGCGGTTCCTTCTTATCAAAATCCTGGGCGCTCGGCACCGGCGGTGGTTCTATTCCGGGCTCAGCGGCAGGAGCAGGATGCGGGCGTCTGGCTTGGGCGCATCGGGCTTCGTCTGCTGCTCCGGGGCCGGGGTTTGAACCGGACGGTAGATGAACCGGTCGAGATAGCGTTGGAAGGGGGTCCACGCCTGGCCGGTGCCCTCGATTTCTTCATAGGCGCCGCGGATGGTGTTCATCTTGGCGTCGATGTTGTCCGCGAAGTGCAGGATGAACGCTTCCGGGGTCTTGGGGCGCCGGGCCGCGCCGAATTCGTACTCGCCGTGGTGGCTGATGATCAAGTGCTTCAGGTGCAGGATGAGCGCCGGGTCGAGGTCCCTGGCCTTGGCCAGGAAGCCTTCCAGGCGCTCCAGGCCGAGCTGCACGTGGCCCAGCAGGCGGCCCTCGTCGGTGTAGTCCGTGGTGAGGCCGCTGGTCAGCTCCCAGGCCTTGCCCATGTCGTGCAGGATGGCCGCGACCAGCAGCACCTGCCGGTCGAGCTGGGGGTAGAGGTCGCACAGAGCCAGACAGGTGCGGGCAACGCAGAGGGTGTGCTCAAGCAGGCCGCCCACGTAGGCGTGGTGCACGGTCTTGGCACCGGTGGCGGGCAGCAGCCGCGCTCGGATCTCCTCGTCGCCGAGGATCTTTTTCATGAGATTGCGCCAGGGCTTGTGCGTGAGCTCACGGCGGCACAAGGCCTCAATCTCGGCCAGCAGCTCGACGGGCCTCACGGGGCTTGGCGGCAGGAAGTCCGCCGGGTCGACCTCGGCTTCGGAGACCGGGGCGAGCTGGTCGAGGGTGAGCTGGCACTTGTCGCGGTAGTTTGCAGCCAGGCCGCGCACCGTGACGAACTGCCCGGCGCTCAGGCCCGGGTGCTGCTGCGAGAGCGGGCTCCAGACCTTGGCGTCCATCTGTCCGGTGGAGTCCTGCAGGACCAGGCTCCAGTAAGGCCCATTGCGCGACTGGCCGGTGCGGGCGTCGGCCAGGAGGAAGGTGTCCTGTATCGTTTGCCCGGGGCTAATGTCCCGTATGTACACGGCTTTCGCAATCACGGCCTTGCCTTCTCCATCGTGTTGGGATAGTTCAAGCCTACCGCGTTCAGGCGGCGGCGATTATGTCTTGAACAGAATTCATTGCCCCCGACAGCCTTGATTGTCAAACTCTGCTGTAAAACCGAAGGGCGCTCTAAGGCGTGAGCCAGGGAGACTCCATGCGCATCCTCCTCACAAACGACGACGGCATCCAGGCCGTAGGCCTGCGGGCTTTGTACAAGGCGCTGGTGGCTGCCGGGCACGACGTGCAGGTCGTCGCGCCCATCGCGGAGCAGTCCGCCGTGGGGCACGCCATCACGCTGCTTGCCCCCCTTCGCGTGAAGGAGTTCCGCGAGGAGGGCTTCTTCGGACTGGGCGTCTCCGGCACCCCGGCCGACTGCGTCAAGCTCGGCATCTCGACCCTCGTTTCGCCTGCGCCGGACCTCGTTGTCTCGGGCATCAACGCCGGTGCCAACGTCGGCGTGGACATCATGTACTCCGGCACGGTTTCCGCCGCCACGGAGGGCGCGCTCATGGGCTTCCCGGCGCTGGCCGTGTCCATGGACGACCACAACCCGACGGAGCTCTCCGGCCAGGCGGCCTATGCCGCGGCGCTGCTGCCCCGGCTGCCCTTTGCCGAACTGCCGCGGAAGTGCGTGCTGAACCTGAACTTTCCGAACCGCCCGATAGACGAGGCCGGTGAGCTGCGCGTCTGCGCGCACACCCGCGTGGCCTACACCGACTGGTACGAGGAGCGTCTGGATCCGCGCGGGCGCAAGTATTACTGGATGTGCGGCGAGCTCAAGCCGGAGTCCATCAGCCAGGGGCGCGACCGCAGGCTGCTTTCCGAGGGCTTCATCACCCTGACTGCCCTGCGTTTCGACTTCAACGACCATGAGACTTTGAGCCTGTTGGAATCAATAATTACGTAAGCCCGATTGACAGAATCTGGTCTGCGTGCCAAGAATATGTACTGATTGAACGAGCCATTACCACACTACGTCCTTTCGAGCCCCAAGGAGGAGTCCATGCCACTCGTATCACCCAAGGAAATGTTCCAGAAAGCTTACGCTGGCGGCTATGCCATCGGCGCCTTCAACGTGAACAACATGGAAATCGTCCAGGGCATCATGGAGGCGGGCAAGGCCGAAAACGCGCCTCTCATTCTTCAGGTGTCCGCCGGGGCGCGCAAGTACGCCGGGCAGGTCTACATCATGAAGCTCATGGAGGCCGCGCTGCAGCTGGCCGACCTGCCCGTGGTGCTGCACCTGGACCACGGCCCGAATTTTGAGCTGTGCAAGGATGTCATCGACGGCGGCTTCACCTCTGTCATGTATGACGGCTCGCACCTGCCCTACGAGGAAAACATCGCCGAGACCAAGAAAGTCGTGGAATACGCCCACGCTCGCGGCGTCTGGGTCGAGGCCGAACTCGGCCGCCTGGCCGGCGTGGAGGACGACGTCCACTCCGACGAGCACATCTACACCGACCCTGAACAGGCCAAGGACTTCGTCACCCGCACCGGCTGCGACTCCCTGGCCATCGCCATCGGCACCAGCCACGGCGCCTACAAGTTCAAGGGCGAGGCCAAGCTCGACTTCGACCGCCTGGAAAAAGTCGGCAAGCTTCTGCCCGGCGTGCCCATCGTGCTGCACGGCGCGTCCAGCGTGCCCCAGGAGTTCGTGGAGATGGCCAACAAGTACGGCGGCAACATCCCCGGCGCTCGCGGCGTGCCCGAGGACCTGCTGCGCAAGGCCGCAAGCATGGCCGTGTGCAAAATCAACATCGACACCGACATCCGCCTGGCCATGACTGCCACCATCCGCAAGCATTTCGTGGAGAACCCGGCTGACTTCGACCCCAGGCAGTACTTGGCCCCGGCCCGCACGGCGGTCAAGGAAATGGTCCAGCGCAAGATCAAGAACGTGCTCGGCTGCTCCGGCAAGGCCTAGCCACCCCAATACCGCAAGGAGAGAGATCATGGCTATGAAAGTAGGCATCAACGGTTTTGGCCGCATCGGCCGCTACCTGACCCGGCTTCTGGCCGACGTGAAAGACGTTGAGCTTGTCGCCATCAACGCCCGGGCCGAGAACAAGGACCTGGCGCATCTCCTGAAATACGACTCCGTGCATGGCCGCTTCCTGCGCGTGGAGCCCAACGACAAGGGCATGCTCATCGACGGACGCCAGGTGCTCGTGACCCGTAGCGCCCCCGGCGAGTGGACCTGGAAGGAGCTGGGCGTCGAGCTGGTCATCGAGACCACAGGCAAGCTGACCAAGCGCGAGGATCTGGCCAAGCACCTGGCCTGCGGCGCCAAGAAG
>NZ_JAVHLD010000019.1 GCF_031082295.1 Humidesulfovibrio sp. | reverse complement strand
GGAAACCGTCCTCGTCCACCTCAAACTTGTTGCTCTTGTACTCAACAATAGCCATTCTTCGTCCTCCTCATAGGATCTCAGGGAAGTCGCCAAAGCCGATAAATTCCTTTGGAACCGCGCATGGACCAAGTCCACACTTGCGTGCAAACCGAACTAATGGATTTCTCAGCCGTGGTCAATACGGTCTGGGAGTATATCCTCCAAACTGGTGGAAATTTATTCCCGCTTGCCCCGGAGAAGTTCCTCCAGGTGCTTGCGCGCGTAGTCCAGGCCGGGATCCAGGCGCAGCGCCGCCTCCAGGCATTCCAGAGCCTCCTGCCGCTGCCCGAGGAACTTGTGGCACAGGCCAAGATTGGCCAGATCGGGTGCCGACCCGGAATCAAGCGCCAACACGGCGTGGAAATCATCCTTCGCCAGTTCGTATGAACCGGCCTTGAACCTGGCCACGCCGCGCAGGTTGAAGTACTCCTTCACATCCGGGTCCAGCAAAATGGCCCTGTCGAGATGCGGAACGCAGTCCTCCCAGCGGCTGTCCTGGGAGAGCGCATAGGCCTGGTAGAAGGCGCACAGGGCGCGTTCGTCCGAACCAGGCTGCAGGGGCTCGGCCAGGGCAAAGCGCTCGGCGGCCAGGTCGAGGTCGCCCTTGCGCAGCGCCAGCAGGGCCTGAAAGAACGGCAGGTAGTAGGCAGTGGGAGCAACCTCCGCCAGCACGGCAAGCCCTGCCTCGGCTTCCGGCACCTCGGCCTCCTCCGCCAGCTTGCGGCCCACAAACAGGCCCAGGCTGCGGTTCACGGTACGCTCGCGGAAGTCGAAGCCCGGCACGAGGTTGTAGTTGGCGGGCACCTGGATGTCGGCGCGTGTGGTGTCCACGGAGTACAGGCTGTAGCCTTTGGCGCCCAGTCCATCGGCCAGGCGGGCGAGCTCCACGCGGATATTGTTGTCCTCGACGTCGGGCAGGCTGTCCAGCTCGACCACAGGTCCGGCCAGGAGCCACTCGAACTGCCCGGGGTCCGTGAACTTGCGCAGGCCAGACGCCTCGTACACGCGCCCGGTCTCAAAGTCGCCCGCAAGCTGCGCGATCTCGGTGACGGCGCGCACTGCGGCCTTTACCGGCGAGGCAGCTGTTCCGGCAGTGTAGACGATCTCGCTCAAGCCCGGAAAGGTCCGGGGGTCAAAGGCCAACGCGCCGACGGTCGGCACGGGCATGCCGAGGGAGAAGTCCTTCAGCACAAGCATGATGCCATTCTTGCGGAAAGCCTCGCACAGCTCGCGCAGCACCGGGTCGGCCAGGTTGTCCTGGCTGATGGTGGGCAGAGTCGGATCGCTGCGGTCGATGACGGCGCAGACATGGCGCTCCACCAGCTCGCAGGCGCCCTGCAGCACGGACTCCTCGCTGGTGTTGCCCGCGGAGGAGCCGTTGAACTCGTTCAGCGTCTTGAACCAGTCGAGCGGCAACACGCAGGTTTTCCCCGTGGCCACGTTCAGCGCCGGGCAGAAACGCCAACGCACTAGGTCCATGACGCGTCTTGCGCCTTCTGGCGAGAGTTCGTCGCCAACGGAGGAGCAAATCTCGCGGATGTCCATGAGCTGGTCGCCGAAACGCTGCACAGCCTCGGACCAGGTGCAGCGCACGAAGTTCGACTCGTCAGCCCAGAAGCTGAAGTAGCTGAAGCGCTCCACCAGCTCCATAAGGGCCGAGGCTTCGGCCTGGGCGGGACTGGCGCCCTTGCCCATCTGCTTGCGCGTGGGCATCACGGCACGCGCCTCCGGCCCGCAGATACTCAAGAACACCGGGATGCCGAGGCGTCCGGTGTCCACGCGGTCGGTTTTTTCCAGCACGCCGGGACATTTTTGCTCGAGCACGGCCTTGACCTTGGCGACGGTTTCAGCGGGTGGAGAGGCCTTGTCCTGGTCCATGGTGTAGACCTTGAAGCAATCCTTGAGGGCAAACATCCTGATCTCCTTGCGCAAGAAAGCCCGGAGTGTGGCTCCAGGCTTGGGTGGTAGTGTTCGGGAAGCTATGGCGGGGCGCCGTCTAGGCCTCAAGTTGCTGGATGCCTTCCAGCCGCCAGTTGGCGTTCAGGTCGCCCGTTGGCCTGGAGAAGTGCCAGACCTCGCGAATCTGCCGGGGCTTGTCTTCGCTGGCGTCCTCGCGCAGGAGAACGTCGAAGTAGACGGAAACCACGGTGTCAGTCGCTTCCTCCTTGAATTCGAGGAGGCGGGCGTTGATGAGCAACAGTTCGGTCTTGGACGGCTTGGGGTCGAGCGCGGCCTGGCGCTTGATCTCCTCAAGCACTTCCTGGGTGGTGAACAGCGCGATGTCGTCGAGGTCGCGACGATCCCAGGAATGCTGCAGGCGGGCGTAGACGGTCTTGGCCCCTTCCAGGAACTCCGGCACGATGAAGCCGACCGGGACAGTGGGGCCCGCGACTGTCTCTGCCGCGGGTTCCGGCGTCGCCGTTGCCGCGCCGAAGCCGCCCGTGCCGCCAGCCTCAGGCTTGGAGCGCAGGGCGTCCCAGTTCTGGGCGGCCCTTGCGCGTGCATCCTCCGACGTATCTGGCGAGGAGGACGGCGGTGCCTGCCAACCGCCCTGGGCGGGGGCGTCTCCGGACGTCTGGCCACGGCGGCGCAACAGCTTCACGGCGAAATAGATGATCACACCGATGAGGAGGATGTCCAGGAAGCCCATGCCCCCGCCAAAGCCTCCCATGCCGCGGCCAAAGAGCATGGAGCCGATGAGCCCGCCGGCCATGAGCCCGCCAAGGCCCCATCCCATGCGCGAGAACATGCTCGGCTGCGGTGCGCCGAGGGGACCTGGCGCAGCAGGTGCGGGCTGTTTCGCCTGCGTGGGAGCTGCGCTCGGGGTCTGGGTCGGCGCATATGTGGGTGCCACAGGCTTGCTGTAGCTGCGCGAATAGGTGGAACGGCTGCCGAAGGAACGGTTGCCGCCGAGGCGCGCCGCCTCTGCCAGACTCAGGCAGAGCAATACTGCGAGGGCTGCCAGCCCGAACAAGACAGGGAATCTTCTCACGGTTATCCTCATGTTGAGTTGCTGATGCCCAGGTTGCGGAGGGTCTCGAAAAACGGCTCCGGCAAAATGGGTTTGGTGACGTAGGCGGTGGCGCCATGCTTGTACGCGCCCATGACCGAACGCACATCGCCAAGGGCCGTGGTCATGACGACCTTCGCTTCGTGATCGTTCTGCACGCCGGCCTGGAGTTCGAGAGCGCGAATCTGTTGCAGGGCCTCCTGGCCATTCATCTGTGGCATCATGATATCGAGGCACACCACCTGAAAGGGGCGGCCCTCCTCAAGGGCTGCCGCAAACGCGGATACAGCCTCTTCGCCGTCGTAAACGACATGGCAATCGCCAAAGCGAGCCATGAGTCCTTCCATATATTGCGCGCTAGCCACATCATCTTCGGCTATGAGTATGCGCATGGCGACCTCCGTTCTTCATACGTGATGATAGCTGATCTTTTCGCAGGAGACAATGGCGGGAACAGAAGGTCCAGCTTGCGTCTTGCCAGAGAGCCCGATGCGACGTATCTCTCCCAGGCGAGACGCGCAGGCAGCAGGCTTGCCGCAATGATCAACCGGAGGTTCCCAAGCATGTCTTTCCTGAACATCAGCACCCAGGCCGCCCTGCCCTCCAAGTGGGACGGCTGGCCGTTCAACTCCGGCTATGGCGGAGATTGGCAGACCACCCTCGCAACCTACGCCTTTTCAGCCCTCATCCTGGGCGCCATTTGCGTGTTCCTGCGACTGCTGTTCGGCCCCAAGGGCATATGGCGCGACAAGGAGCTTGAGCGCGAGGCCGAGGAGGCCAAGCGCAAGGAGCTCTCGCAACTGGAAGCGAGCCTTCGTTCCGGCAGGATCACGCAGATTGAATACAAAAGGCAGAAAAGGATCATCGAACAATGAGCGAGGCCCATGTCGAGCTTGTTGCCAAGCGCTTCCAAGCCTTCGCCGAGCCATTCCTGGCCGAGCCCGGCGACAACTTCGCCTACCGCCTCAAGGTTGAGCATACCATCCGTGTAAGCGCCATCGCCACCGACATCGCCGATCACTCACGCGTGTCAGAACGCGTGCGCTTCGCCGCGCGCCTCGCCGCCCTTCTCCACGATGTCGGGCGCTTTCCGCAGTACAAGCGATACCGCACCTTCCGAGACGCGGAGTCGGCCAACCACGCTGCGCTGAGCGTCCGCCACACCCTGCGCGGGGACATGCTGGCAGACGTGCCGGAGGACATCCGCCGCCTGACGCTCGGCGCAGTCATCCTGCACAACGTGCGCGCCCTGCCCTTGACCCTGCCGCCTGAAACCCTGGCGGTTGCGCGCCTGGTGCGCGACAGCGACAAGCTGGACATCTTTCGCGTCATGATCGCGCACTTCTCCCAGGAGACGCCTCAACACCCGGAGGTGGCGCTCCACGTGAAGCCCCACCCCACGGCCTACTCCCAGGCCGTTCTGGACGGCCTGTTGCGCGGCGAAACAGGAGACTACCGCCACATCGTCTGGGTCAACGACTTCAAGCTCATGGTCGCGGGCTGGATATACGACCTGAACTACCGCCATTCCCTCAAGCTGCTGCGCGAACGGGGCTACCTGGACACCATCTTCGATTCCCTGCCGGCCGAGCCGAAGCTCCTCGCCCTGCGCAGCCAGATCATGGGGCACCTTGCCCAAAGGCTCGCCGGAGATTAGGCTAACGCCAAAGCCCACCCCTTTCGCTGCAACCAAGGAGCTGCCATGACCCAGCACAGCATGTATGATGTCGTCATCCTCGGCTGCGGCCCCGCGGGCATCCAGGCCGCCATCCACGCCTCACGCAAGAAGGCCGGGGTGCTCCTGCTGGGGCGCATGAACAAAAGCAACCTGTTCTGGGCGCATGTGGAAAACTTCCTCGGAATGTTCAAAACAAGCGGCGAGGACATGCTCAAGACCGGGCTGGCCCAGGCCGAAAGCTTCGGCGCCGAGTTGATGGAAGAAGACGCGCTCAGCATCTCCCATGAAAAGCGCTGCTTCGAGATCGAGACTGAAAGCGGCCGGAAACTATGCGCCCGCTCGCTCATCCTCGCCACAGGCACCACCCGCAACAAGCTCGGCGTGCCAGGCGAAAAGGAACTGCTCGGTCGCGGCGTGTCGTATTGCGTGGATTGCGACGGCGGGTTCTTCCGGGGCGAAGTCGTTGCCGTGGTGGGAGGCCAGAGCGCTGCAGTAAGCGGCGCCCTGACCCTGTTGCATCTGGCCGAGAGCGTACACCTCATATGCGAAAGCCTTGATGTCTCGCCCGTCCTGCAGGACAAGCTGCGCGAGAGCGGAGTCAGCCTGCATGAAGGCGTCACGGTGAAGGCCATCACCGGCGACAGCAAGGTGGAAGGCCTGACGCTGTCCGACGGAACATCGCTTCCCGTGGCGGGCGTGTTCATCGAACAAGGGGCCAAGGGCGTGCTGGAACTTGCCTCGACCCTGGGGCTGACCCTCGACGAAAGCATGAAGTACATACAGACCGACAAGGCCCAGGCCACCAGCGTTCCCGGCGTATTCGCAGCGGGCGACATCTGCGGCCCGCCCCTGCAGATGGCCAAGGCCGTGGGCGAGGGCTGCGTGGCCGGAACCATGGCCGCCACCTATGCCAAGAACCTGAAACTGGCCCAGGAAGGCGGCGCAGAAGAGTAGCGCGCACACCTCCGCACCCACCAGGCGCACACATGATCATCCGTCCGGAAACACCTGCAGACCACACGGTCATCCGCAAGATCAACATTGCTGCGTTTGCCACGCATCCTTTCAGCAGGCAGACCGAGCACCTCAATGTCGATGCCCTGCGCGAAGACGGCGCCCTGACACTTTCCCTGGTTGCCGAGGAACCTTCGGCCACGGGATCACGTGTGGCCGGCCACATCGCCTTTTCCGAGGCTCACGTGGAGGGCCGCGACCTGGGCTGGTTCCTGCTTGGACCTGTGGCCGTTTGGCCCGACCTTCAGCGCAAAGGCGTCGGCTCGAAACTTGTGCTGGAGGGATTGGCTGAACTGCGTCGGCGCAACGCCTCTGGCTGCGTGCTTGTGGGCGATCCGGCCTACTACGCACGCTTCGGCTTCCGGCAGGCCACGACCCTAATCTACCCAGGGGTACCGCCCCAATATCTGTTGATCCTGTCGCTTTTCGGCAGCGAGCCCAGCGGGATGCTTTCGCACCATCCAGCCTTCGACATCGAGCCGTAGACCCGCAGAGGCCCAAAACCGGTGGCCTACTGCGGACATGCTCCTTCCTCGGATTGATGTTGTTCACCGAGATCAAACACAGGAATTCTTCTCTACGCGCAAAAGGTCATCCGAGAACGACCCACACGACAACCTCTGATCTCTTTGAATCGTCAAGCCCCCCATCCCTACACTTCCGCCAGTTGCATACAGCAACCGGATTGGAATTGTTACAGGATGACAATCAGACGTCAACGTGATACATAGACATATAGCGCTCTTGCGATAATCATTATGATCATGAGGCATACAATGAGCAAGATGAATTGCTGGGAATTCAAGCATTGCAAACGCATCGCAGCGGACGCGCACGCACAGGAGGATGGGATATGCCCAGCCACTACCGCAAAGCCTGTCGATGGGCTGAACGACGGCAAATGTGGCGGGAGATGCTGCTGGGCCATTGCAGGTACGTTTTGCGGAAATATAGTACAGGGAACATTCGCCATGAAGCAGAGAAACTGCTTGAAATGCGGATTTTTCAAAAACGTTATCCGCGAGCAGGGCGTGAGCTACACAAACACCAAGCAGATTCTCGAAATCCTGAAAACGTCGCGATAACAAGCGAACTGAGGATTAAAGGGAAGTGGCCTTTGCCACCAAACCGCGAAAGGGCTGCCTCAGGTTACTCCTGAAACAGCCCTTTCGAGGTCAATTGAGGTCAATGGGGTGGCGCCCCTGTTCTCTGTTTCCTATTTGTAATTGAAGCGCACCATGCTTCGTTTCTCTTCATTCAGGCCGCGCGCGTCGATGAAGTGCGTGGAGCAGCTGATGCAGGGGTCGTAGGCGCGCACGAGCATGGACAGCCGGAGCTCCATCTCCTTCTCCGAGAGGCCGGAGATGAGCGGCACCAGGGCGTCCATGTCCTTCTGGATGTTGGCGTGGTTCTGGTTCGTGGGGATGACGCAGTCGGCCTGGAAAATGCGGCCGTGCTCGTCATACTCGTAGGCATGGAACAGGATGCCGCGGGGCACCTCGACGGCTCCAACGCCGCGTCCCGGGGCGATGCTGGCCTTGGCCGGGGCCTCGTCGCGGATGCCGCGCTTGAGCAGGTCGTCCACCAGCATGAGGGACTCTTCCACAGTATGCACGCACTCCACCAACTGGGCGACGGTGATCAGGTAGGGGTTGGTGCAGCCCTTCTTGAGGCCGAGCTTCTTGGCAGCGGCGGCGGCCTTGGGCATGAGGTGCTCGGCGTTCAGGTTGAAGCGCGCGAGCGCCCCCACCATGTAGGACTCGTCGAGGTTCTTGGTCCACTTGGCCGTTGACGTGGGGATCAGATACTCACGCGTGGTGTTGCGATACTGGCGCACAGGCCTGCGCTCATCCTTGCTGGAGCCGATCTCGCCCCAGTACATGGCGTATTCCGAGGGCGACACCAGCCCGACATACTCGGTCTGGCGCTCGAACTTGGGAAACTTGTCGATGATGCTGGCGAAGAAGTCCACGGCGAAGTCGAGGTTCGGCATGGCCTCATGGAGCATGGTGCGCAGGTCTTTCAGCTGCTCGGTGGACGGGAACATGGTGAACCCGCCGGGCGTCATGCGCTGGGGGTGGGTCGTGCGCCCGCAGATGAGGCGGCTGAACTCGTTGGACACGCGCCGGGCCGCGATGAACTTGAGCACCGCGTCCTTGTGGGTGGCGGCCAGGGGCAGGATGGAGTCCACGCCCATCAGGTCGGGCAACACCAGGTAGGCGATGTGCAGCAGGTGGCTCTGCAGATTCTCGGCGTGCAGTGCCAGCCGACGCAGGATGTGCGTCTGCTCGCTGACGTTGATGTTCAGCGCGTCCTCGGTAGCCTGGAGGCTGGACAGCTGGTGGCCGATGGCGCAGATGCCGCAAATGCGCGAGACGATGTGGTGCACGTCCTTGTAGTCGCGACCGATGAGCATGGCCTCGAAGAAGCGCGGCGCCTCGGGCACCTCCCAGCGGCAGGTGGACACGCGGCCGTCGGCCTCGACATCGACAACTATGTTGCCGTGGCCCTCCACACGGGTCAGGTAGTGCACGTGGACCTTCTTGGGTCCGCTGACCTTGTCCGGCACGGAAACGGGCGTTGCGGGCGAGGCCTTGGCCTTTTTCGGGGCGGTTTTCTTGGCGGGTGCGGTCTTGGCCATGATCATATCCTCTCGGCGGCCCGTGAATGGGCCGGTCGGCTACTTTCTCGCTACAGGGCGGCCCCGGTGTCTCCCAGGAAGAAGCGCAGCAGGTCCTGAGTGGCCTTGCGGTCGCTTCCCGCGCGGTCCATCACGATGCGCGCGGCGTCGAGGTTCGCGCCGGGCACCAGGCCCCGGCAACCCCAGCAGTGCGCGCCCTCGCACACGCAGGCGGCCTTGCAGCCCGCGCGCGTGATGATGCCCAGGCACATCTTGCCCATCTCGTACCGGCAGACGTTGCCCGCCTGCTTGCACTCCACGCAGACCGGGAAGTCCGGAATCCAGGGCGCGCGGCCTTGGAGAAGCTCCTTGGTGATGCGCGCGAACTCGGTGGGGTCGATGGGGCAGCCCGGAACCTCGGCGTCCACATGAACGACGCTTTTCAGCGGGCGGGCGGCGTAGGTGGAGTACCAGCGAGCCTGTCCACCGTAAACTTCTTCGCGGTAGACGTTCTCGGCCATGAAGTTCTTGAGACAGTTGATGCCGCCGATGGCCGCGCAGGCGCCAAGGGCCACAAGGACCTTGGCATTCTTGCGGATTTCCTTCAGGCGGATCTCGTCCTCTGGCCGGGTGATGGAGCCTTCGACAAAGGCCACGTCGTAGTCGTCGGAATGCCCGGTGGCGACCTCGCGGAAGCTCACGACCTCGACGTGCCCAAGGATGTCGAGCAGGCGCTCCTCAAGGTTGGCGATCTGGAGCTGGTCGCCTTCGCAGCCAGCGAAGTCGAAGAAGGCGATTTTCGGTTTGGCCATGATGTCCCCTCCCCGCCAGGGCGCCTAGATGGCTTCCTGGTAGGCTTCGATGTCCGTGTAGCAGAACACGGGGCCGTCGATGCAGGTGTTCAGCTCGTTGATCTGGCAATGCCCGCACTTGCCCAGGCCGCACTTCATCTTGCGTTCCAGCGAGACGAAAATCTGCTCCGAGGCGATGCCCTTCTTGCGGCATTCGGCGATGACGAAGCGGTACATGATCGGGGGGCCGACCATGGCCACGTATGTGTTGCCGGGATCAAGGTCGATTTTTGGCAGGAGCGTGGTGATGACGCCGACGTTGCCCTTCCAGGTGCTGTCGGGCATGTCCACGGTCTCCATGACCTCGACCTCGCCACTTTTCGCCAGGTCGGCGATCTCGTCCACGAAGATGCGCTCCTTGGGGTCGCGGGTGCCGACCATGAGCACGATGCGGCCAAACTCGTCGCGGTGGCGCAGCTGGTAGAACAGAAGCGAGCGCAGCGGGATGTAGCCCAGGCCGCCGGCCACGATGAGCACGTCCTTGCCGACGAACTTCATGACCGGGAACGACGAGCCGTAAGGCCCGCGGATGCCGACCTTTGCGCCGGGCTCAAGGGCGTGCATGGCGCCGGTGACGGCCCCGATGCGCCGAACCGCGATCTCAAAGGTGATGTTGGTGCGCCGGGGCGGCGAGCTGATGGAGAACGGCGCCTCGCCGATGCCGTAGATGGAGAGGTTCACGAACTGGCCGGGCTTGTGGGCCAGCGGCTTGCCGTTGTCCTGCTCGAAGGTGAAGCGCGTGACGAAGTCCGACAGCGGGGTCTTCTCCACCAGCGTGACCGGACGCGGCACGTACGGCGAGAAGAGTTTAGTACTCATGGGCGGTCTCCTCCCACAATTCGTTGAACACCTTGAGCGGGTTGGCGATGCCGGCCGTGCAGGCGCGCACGCAGCGCCCGCAGCCGACGCAGCCAAGCTCGCCGATCTTGTCGTAGATGTATTTGCCCTTGCGGAAGTACCGGTGGCGGTAGCGGTCCTGGGCCTTGGGACGGAAGTTGTGGTTGCCCGCCACCTTGGCAAAGCTTTCAAGCATGCAGCCGTCCCATTCGCGGTAGCGCGTGCCCGTCTCCAGCTTGTCGTCTGACTCCTCGCGGATGTCGAAGCAGTAGCAGGTGGGGCAGACGGTGTTGCAGGAGCCGCAGGCCAGGCACATCTGCGAGTAGCGGCGCCACAGGGGCGAATCCCAGCACTTGGCGAGCAGGCGCGGGGTCTCTTCCCAGTTGTAGCGCAGGGCGTTCTTGCGGGCCTTGGTGAGGATGCGCGCCTTGGCGCGGCGAGCCCCCTCCTTGTCGCCCGCAGTGGAGGGCAAAAGAGCACCGCCCATCGCCAGCAATTCCTCGCCCTTGGCCGAGCCGATCTCCACCGTGAACGAGGCCGGGCCGACCTTGGTCCAGTAGAGGTCGAAGCCGTGGGCCACGCTGGACGCGCCCACGCTGGCCCAGAAGCCCGAGGGCGAAACGGTCAGCGGCTCGAAGGCCATGACCACGGTGGCCTCGCGGCGGCGAATATAGTTCTGGTCCGGGCTGCCGCCCTCCATGAGCTGATCCAGCTGATTGAGCGCCTTCACGTCATAGGGGTGCACGCCGAAGAGGATCTGCTTCGGCGCCCCGAAGACGGGCTTGGCCTCATAGGTGCGGCGATCGTAGGTGATGAGGGCCTCATGCGGCGGCATGACGAAGCGCTTGGGCGAGTTGTAGGCAACATCGTAGTCCCAGGCTATCTCCAGGTCCTTTCTCCAGGGCACAAGGTCGTAAAACCCCTCGCGCAGCCGGGCCGGGACGTGGAGGGCATACTGCTTGCTCCATTTCTCGAACAGCCCTGGCAGCTGTTCCTTGTAGACGGTGTACGTCGTCATGATTCCCCTCCGGGATCGGATGCGGTGACTCTGCTCCTTTGGAGGCTATGAACAATATCCCAAGGAAGTGCAACCCATGTTCAAAAATGCACATGGATTTCTTGGATAAAAAAGGGCGCCCCGTACGGAGCGCACCATATCTGCCCGTCATGCCGAACAATCTTCAGCGGATTCCCGCAAGCCAGGCCCGCAACGCCAGAATCTGGCCCGAAACGGACTCCGGCCCTGTGCCGCCAGCAAGGTTCCTGCGGCTCACCGCCGCCTCGTATCGCAGCACGTCGAACACGTCCTGCTCCACCAGCGGCGAGAACGAGCGCAGTTCCTCCAGGCTCAAGTCCTCCAGGCACACGCCCTTCTTCTCAGCCAGGGCCACGGCAGCGCCGGTGGCGTGGTGCGCCTCGCGAAACGGCAGCCCCTTGGCCGCCAGATAGTCGGCCAGTTCCGTGGCGTTGAGATAGCCCTTGGTGAGCGCCCGGCGCATGGCCTCCGGCACGAACTCCAGCACCGCCAGCATGTCGGCCATGATGGACACCGAGGCGTAAACGGTGCGGTCGGCGTCGAAAAACGGCTCCTTGTCTTCCTGCATGTCGCGGTTGTAGGTCAGCGGCAGGCCCTTCATGAGGGTCAGAAGCGAGGTCAGCGCGCCGTACACCCGGCCCGTCTTGCCGCGCATGAGCTCGCAGACGTCCGGGTTCTTCTTCTGCGGCATGATGGAGGAGCCCGTGGAATAGGCATCCGGCAGGCGCACGTAGCCGAAGTTCGGGTTGGACCAGATGATCAGTTCCTCGCACAGTCGGCTTAAGTGCATCATGATGACGCTGCCGCAGAACAGCGCCTCAAGCGCAAAATCACGGTCGCTGACGGCGTCCATGCTGTTGGCGAAGGTGCTCAGGAAGCCGACTTCCTCCGCCACCTGGGCGGGTTGGATGGGGTGCGTGGTGCCGGCAAGCGCCGCGGCGCCCAGCGGCGAAACGCGCACGCGCTTGAGGCAGTCATGCAGGCGCTCGAAGTCGCGCCGAAACATCTGGGCGTAGGCCAGCAGGTGGTGGGCCAGGCTCACGGGCTGGGCGGGCTGCAAATGCGTGCAGCCGGGCAGCAGCGTTTGCGCATGCTCCTCGGCCCGGGCGCACAGAACATCCACCAGGCGCCCCAGTTCAACAGACCAACCGCCCAGGCGCGCGTCCACGTGCAGGCGGAAGTCCAGGCAGACCTGGTCGTTGCGGCTGCGCGCCGTATGGAGCTTGCCGCCCACAGGCCCGACGATCTCCGTCAGCCTGCGCTCGATGTTCATGTGCACGTCTTCCAGCTCACGCTTCCAGACGAACGATCCGGCCTCGATCTCCGAGAGCACCTGGTCCAGCCCGGCGCACAGCGTCACGGCTTCCTCGGCCGAAATGATGCCGACCTTGCCGAGCATGGTGGCGTGGGCCTTGGAGCCCAGGATGTCCTCGCGGTACAGCGCCCGGTCAAAACTCTCGGACTGCGTGTACTGCTCCACCGAGGCCGCGGCGGCCTCGGCGAAACGTCCGCCCCACATCTTCTTGGTCATGTGTAACTCCCCTGCTGCCGGTCCTACTTCCCTGCCATGCGGCCCTTGAGCCTGAGGCCCACGAGCTTGATGAACCCGGCGGCGTCGGCCTGGTTGTAGACTTCGTCCTCCTCAAAGGTGGCAAGGTCCATGCGGTACATGGAGAACGGCGACTTGCGGCCCACGGGGATGGCGTTGCCCTTGTAGAGCTTCACGCGCACGGTGCCGGTGACCTTCTCCTGGGTCTTGTCGACCAGGGTCTGCAGGGCCTCGCGCTCCGGGGCGAACCAGTAGCCGTAGTAGACCATCTCGGCGTAGCGCGGGATGAGCGAGTCGCGCAGGTGCATGACCTCGCGGTCCAGGCACAGGCCCTCCAGGTCGCGCTTGGCGATGTGCAGCACGGTGCCGCCCGGGGTCTCGTAGACTCCGCGCGACTTCATGCCCACAAAACGATTCTCCACCATATCGACGCGACCAATGCCGTGGCGTCCGGCGATCTCGTTCAAGGTCAGCACCATCTGGGCGGGGCTGAGGGGCTTGCCGTTCAGGGCCACGGCGTTGCCGGCCTCGAAGTCCAGCGTGATCTCCTCGGCCTTGTCCGGCGCCTGCTCCACAGGGGTGCAGTAGCGGTGGCAGCCGGGATCCGGCTCGTTCCAGGGATCCTCAAGCTCGCCGCCCTCGAAGGACACGTGCAGCAGGTTGGCGTCCTGGCTCCAGGGGTTCTTCTTGGTGACGGGCACGGGGATTCCGTGCTTCTCGGCGTAGGCGATGAGGTCCGTACGGGACTTCATGTCCCAGTCGCGCCAGGGCGCGATGGTCTTCAGGCGCGGGTTGAGGGCCATTGTGGTGAGCTCGAAGCGCACCTGGTCGTTGCCCTTGCCGGTGGCGCCGTGGGCCACGGCCTGGGCGCCCTCGGCCTCGGCGATCTCGCACATGCGCTTGGCGATGAGCGGGCGGGCGATGGAGGTGCCGAGCAGGTAGCGGCCTTCGTACAGGGCGGCCGCGCGCAGCATGGGGTAAACAAAGTCGCGGGCATACTCCTCGCGAATGTCCTCGACGTAGGCCTTGGTGGCGCCGGTGGCCAGCGCCTTGGCCTCCACGCCGTCGAGTTCCTCGCCCTGGCCCAGGTCGGCGGTGAAGGTGACGACCTCGCAGTCGTAGGTGTTCTTGATCCACTTGAGGATGATGGAGGTGTCCAGGCCGCCGGAATAGGCCAGGACGACTTTCTTGATGGAACTCATGCGTTCTGCTCCGTTTACGAAAATGGTGTTAGAGGGCCTCGAAGACCCATTCGAGGATGGCCTTCTGCATGTGCAGCCGGTTCTCGGCCTCGTCAAAAATCATGTCGGCGTTGGCCTCGAAGACTTCGTCCGTGATCTCCTCGCCCCGGTGGGCGGGCAGGCAGTGCATGACCTTGCAGCCGGGCTTGGCCAGCTTCAAGAGCGCGTCGTTCAGCTGGTAGCCCTCGAAGGCCGCCTCGCGCCGCAGCTGCTCCGCCTCCTGGCCCATGGAGGCCCAGACGTCGGTGTTCAGGTAGTCGGCGTCCTTGGCGGCCAGCTCCGGGTCCTCGGTGAGCACGATGCGCGCGCCCTGTTCCCTGGCCTTGGCCAGGATGGCGAGGTCCGGGGTGTAGCCGGACGGACAGGCCAGGGTCAGCTCGAAATGGAAGCGGGCCGCAGCCTCAATCCACGAGTGGGCCATGTTGTTTCCGTCGCCGATCCAGCCCACCTTGAGGGAGCACAGGTCCGGGGTGCGCTCGAACATGGTCAGCACGTCGCTCATGACCTGGCAGGGATGATGCTCGTCAGTGAGGGCGTTGACCACGGGGATGCTGCCCCACTGCACCAGGGTGTCGAGCTTCTCCTGACCGAAGGTGCGCACCACCAGGGCGTCGGCGTAGCGCGAGAGCACGCGGGCGGTGTCCTTCAAGGGCTCGTTGCGGCCCAGCTGTGACTCGTGCGGGGTCAGGAACACGGTGCTGCCGCCCAGGTGGCGCACGGCGACCTCAAAGGACACGCGGGTGCGCGTGGAGGCCTTCTCGAAGATCAGGATGACTGTCTTGCCGTCGAGGAGCCTGGTGCGGACGTCGCCGTCCTTCAGGGCCTTGGCCCGTTCCAGCACCTTGAATATGTCGGACTGGGGAATGTCCAGGATGTTCAGAAAATGTCTGGCCATGGCTGTTCTCCTCGCAAAATCCAATCTCGCGTTGGTGAAAACGTGTATTTTGCCCAACCGGGCCGGGATTGTAAAGAGGCCGTCGCTCAGGCTGCAAATCGCCGCGCTCAGGCCATTTGCGGGCACACGGACTGTACCGCAAGCTCCGTCAGCGCTTCCATTTCCGGGCCGTGATCGTGCCCGCAGAGGTGCAGCAGGCCGTGGCCGAGCAGCCGGGCCAGGTGCTCGCGCGGATCCTGGCCGTACAGGTACGTCTCCCGCGACAGGGTATCAACAGACAGGAACAGCGCGCCCAGGGACTCGGGCCGCTTCGGGTCGGCCTCGGGAAAGCTCAGGATGTTGGTCGGCCCCTGGCAGCCCAGGAACTCGGCGTTGAGCACGGAGATGCCGGGGTCGTCCAGCAGGGTCAGGGAAACGTGGGCTCCGGCAAGGCCCAGCGCTTCGAGCATCGACTCCAGAAAGCCGACAAGCTCGCGCCGCGCGAGGGGAAAGCGCGGGTCAAGCGCGCTTGCGCCGGTGCGGATTCCCAGGCTGACGCTCACGCCTTGGCCTTGCCGCGCACCTGGTCGGCCCGGCTCTTGTCGTGGCGGCCCTTATCATGGCGGCCCTTATCATGGCGGTCGTAGGCCTGGACGATGCGGCCCACCAGCGGATGGCGGATGACGTCCTCCTCGTGGAACTCCACGAAGCCGATGCCCTTGACCCCGGCCAGGATGCCGCGGGCCTCCACCAGGCCGGAGCGCGTCTGGGTCGGCAGGTCGATCTGGGTCACGTCGCCCGTGACAACGCAGCGCGAGCCGAAGCCAAGGCGCGTCAGAAACATCTTCATCTGCTCGGGCGTGGTGTTCTGGGCCTCGTCAAGGATGACGAAGGCGTCGTTCAGCGTGCGGCCGCGCATGAAGGCCAGCGGCGCGACCTCAATGACGCCGGTGGCGAGCATGTCCTGCACACGGGCGAAGTCGAGCATGTCGTGCAGGGCGTCGTAGAGCGGGCGCAGGTATGGATTGACCTTCTCGGCCAGGTCGCCGGGCAGGAATCCCAGCTTCTCGCCCGCCTCCACGGCGGGCCGCGCCAGCACGATGCGCTTGACTTCGCGCTTCATGAGCGCGCTGACGGCCAGCGCCACGGCCAGATAGGTCTTGCCCGTGCCGGCGGGGCCAACGGCGAAGACCAGGTCGTTCTCGCGGATGGCCTGAAGGTAGTTGCGCTGGCTGATGGTCTTGGGGGCGATGGTCTTGCGCGGAGAGGCCACGTACACCGTGTCCTGGAAGATGCGCCGGATGTCCGCGCCGGGCTCGCGCAGCAGGATGCGCCAGGCGCAATCCACGTCCTGCGGATGAACCTGCTTGCCCTCCTGCAACAGGCCGTAGAGCTGCGTCAGCACCGAGGCGGCAAGGTCGACGGCCTCGGGCGCACCGGCGAGCATGGCGACGGAACCGCGCGTGTCGATGCAGGCGCCGGTCTTCTCGGCCAGCAGGGCCAGATTGCTGCCCTGCGGCCCAAAGAGCTTGTTGGCCAGCTCGGGGTCCTTGAACTCCAGCCTGCGGCCCGGTGCGACCTTTTCTGCCATGTTGTTGCGCGTCCTCCTGCGGAATGTGCGTCAGAGACTGCGCTACCGCAATCCGACCCCCGCCGCAAGCGGACACGCGGCCATGCCGCGCGATCAGCGCTGGGCGGTTTCGCACTCCAGCGCGGCGTGCTCGTGCCTGGCCTGCAGAAGGGCGCGGGCGATGAGCCCAAGCAACAGCAGCGCCGAAGCGAGCTCGACCCAGGACGGCAAGGCTTCGGAGGTAGTCCCGAGGACGGCGTGGATGTCGAAGCCTAGGGCAACGTAGAGGCGATTGGTCAGGTACCCGAAAAACAGCGCGCACAAGGCGATGGACGCGACGTAGACGCCGGTGAGGGCCTTGCCGAAGGTCCGGGCCATGACAGTCACTGTGGTGGCGTTGGTGGCAGGGCCGGTGAGCAGGAACACCAGCGCCGCGCCCGGCGACAGCCCCTTGAGCAGCAGCGAGGCCGCGATGGGCGTGGAGCTGGACGCGCACACGTACATGGGCACGCCGATGACGAGCATGACCAGCATGGAGCTGAACTCCCCGCCCGGCAGTTCCGTGAACAACGTGGGCGGCGCAAAGGCCGAGATTGCCCCGGCGGCCAGCACGCCGATGATGACCCACAGGCCCACGTCGGCGAGCATCTCTCCGAAGGCGTGCCCCAGGCCTTCGCGCAGGCGTATGGACAAGGGAGCCGTCCGGGCCCCGATCAAGCCGGACTGGCTCTGCGTCGAACACCCACCGCCGCAGCACCCCGATGCGCAGGGCACAGGGGACGCTTTGACAGCCGGAACATAACGCTCCGGCAAAAGGTTCGTTAATATTCCGGCGACAACGGCCGTCAGCACGGCGGACAAGGGCCGCAACGCCGTCATGAGCGGATCGATGAGGGCGTAGGTCACGGCCAGTGAGTCCACACCCGTCTCCGGGGTGGCTATCATGAACGCCGTTGTGGCCCCGGCCCCGGCCCCTTGGCGGCGCAAGCCCATGGCTGCGGGCAGCACCCCGCAGGAGCACAGGGGCAAGGGGGCTCCAAGCAGCGCGCCCTTGAGAACCGACAGGAAGCCCCTGCCACCGAAGT
Organism: Humidesulfovibrio sp.; assembly: GCF_031082295.1. Taxonomy (GTDB): domain Bacteria; phylum Desulfobacterota; class Desulfovibrionia; order Desulfovibrionales; family Desulfovibrionaceae; genus Humidesulfovibrio. The sequence goes on along the minus strand of NZ_JAVHLD010000019.1, from coordinate 36,218 downwards.
GACGCGCGAGCAGATCTGCCGGCACAAGCGCCTTCAGCATGCCGGCGATAAAAAAGCCGAAGATCAGAAACGGCGCTGCCTGCCGGAACACGTGCCAGCTTTCGGCCAGAAACGAAACGAAGTAATCCATGATGCTGCCTGCATTATTGCGCAAACGTGTGCGCACTTGTTCATTCGTTACAACAAAAAAAATGTCGCCTATCGTTCCTGAACATGCTCAAGGCCCTGGGCGAAAAGCTGTCGCACATGCTCGTCGTCGAGGGTGTAGTAGACATTCTTGCCCTCCTTGCGGGCCTTGACCAGCTTGGCCGTGCGCAGCAGCCTCAACTGATGCGACACCGCCGAGGAGGTCGTGCCCAGTACCGCGGAGATGTCACATACGCACAACTCGCCCAGACTCAGGGCGTGCAGTATGCGCACCCTGGTGCGGTCTCCCAGCAGGCCGAAAATCTCTGCCAGGCCTTCCGCCGCTTCGTCCGTAAGCATACCCGCCCGCACCTGGTCCACGCGGTCCAGGTGCAGGCAGGGTGCTTCGCAGGCGTCAAGGCTTGTGTCTTTACTCATATGAATAGTTGCTCACTTGTTTGCAAGGTATGCCCCCTGCCCCGCCTTGTCAAGCCTCGCCCTCCGGCATTCCGTTGCCGCTACTGATTCTCCGTGGCCTTCGTCAGCAGCGTCACGTTGCTCTTGGTGAAGAAGCCGTCAAAGCCCTCGTAGCGCTTGATGTACTCGTTGACCATGAGGGTATTGGGCAGCGGACGGCTGAAGGTCTGGCGAAGACCCTCTTCCGGCGATCCGACCAGTTCCACCAGGAACTCCATGCCCGCCGCCTTGAGCCCGGCGAAGGTGTCCTGAATGTGCTCCGTGCGGTAGGCCATGTGGTGAATGCGCCGCCCGTAGTTCTCGATGAACTTCTCGGTGGGGCCGATCTGCCAGTCCGCGGCATCGCCCAGGCCGGAGGTGATGACCATGGCGTAGACCTCGCCCGGCAGGCGCGCCACGTTGGTGATTGAGTTCAGGTTGTCCACGTACACGGACATGGAATATTCGTAGTTGGTGAGCTCCAGGAACTCCACGATGGCCTTGTCGCGCTCGCGCGCGCGCACGCGGACGGAAGCGTGGTCAAAGACGCCGATGTTGCGCAGGTGGGCCATGTCCGGCTTGGGCAGGCACCAGTCGGCCTCGCGGAAGAACTCGCCCCGGTACTGGCGGCCGCCTTTCAGCCATTGCACGAAACCGTACGACAGCGCGCTGTGCGGCGAGGGCTCGGTCTGGATGAACAGGCTGGCCTCGGAGCGCAACACGTCCGGCGTCATGAAGCGCACACCTCGAGCTTTCTGGATGCGCACGAAGCGTTCCAGGTCGTGGCACAGAAACACCATGGTCTCGACCCTGGTGTGTGGCAAATGCGCGGACTTGGGGCCCTTGGGCTCGTCGTCGAAGGGGCTGTGGCCGGAATTCCGGGCGGTCAACAGGAAATCGGCGGAGCCAGGCAATTGCAGCACGCAGGCCTGACCCTGCGGGCTGTCCAGGGCCGTTCCGAAGATATAGCCTGAGTTGCCCAGAAACTCCGCGGCCGCGTCTTTCAGGCGATCCGGCTCCACATTGAAGATCACGGTCTCAAGCCCACCCACCAAACCCTCCAGGCCCAGGGACTTGCGCTGCCGCATCGTCTGCTCCACGCTGGCCCGGAGCACGCTGTCGTCATTTCGAAAACCGGATGTCATGGCATTCCTCTCGGATCATCGGGTGATTTCACGTCAATTCTTCTGTGCATCCGGCAAGGCGATCAGTCAAGCGCACAAATTTCTTGCATTACCGTTGACACGCGCATCTTCAATAGATATATTTTAGCATCAAATAGAATCCGTCGATATTAATCGAACAAATACAGTAGGTTATATTTTCATGGCCAGTACGCGCGAGCTGCTTAAGGATTCTTCCGGGCGTTTGAATGAACTTCTCAAGCGCGCCAGGAACAATTGCACCCTGAGCCGACAGCTGTGGGAAAGTCTTGCGCGGGATGCTGGCGACGAAATCTACACCGAAGCCCTGTACCGCTTGACCCGCCTGGAGCTCTCTCCCGGTGAAGCCAAGGACACCATGCTGGATGTGCTCGACCACCAGGAAGGCCTGTGCCAAGCCCTGGGCCGCAACATCAGCCTGGTCACCGCCATGTGCGACTACTTCATGCAGGTGAACCCCATGCTGAGCGATCCCATCCTGGTGGAGGTGAACCTCCTTCGCCAGCGGGAGGAAAGCGCCTACAAGGACGAACTGACCGGGCTCTCCAACCGTCGCGCCTTCAACCAGGAAGTTCCGAAGGAGATGGAACGCTTTCGCCGCTTCGGCCAACCGTTCACCCTGCTCATGCTCGACCTTGACCACTTCAAGGACTTCAACGACACCTATGGCCACTCCGCCGGAGACCAGGCCCTGCGCGACATCGCCCATGAACTCGGCGACACCGCTCGCCTGCTCGACACCATTGTGCGCTACGGCGGCGAGGAATTCGCGCTCATCCTGCCGCAGACCACACGTGAGGAGGCTGTTGGCGTTGCCGAACGCATCCGCCAGGCGATGGAGCACCACGCCATCGTCTTCGCCGGGCAGGAACTGCCCCCAATAACCGTGAGCATCGGGCTTGCCTGCTTCCCCACCGATGCCCTGGACATGGCCTCCCTGGTTCAGCGGGCCGATCAGGCCCTCTACCAGGCCAAGGTCAAGCGCAACAGCGTCCGACCCTTCAGCGACCACCAGCGCAGCCAGACCCGCTACACCCTGTCCGACCCGCTGCCGTTGCGCCTGCGCGACGCCAAGAGCCAAATCCAGGCCATGGCCCGCGACATCAGCTTCGGCGGCCTGCTCTGCATTGCCGACAGGCCAGTGCCTCGGGCCACGAACATCGAGCTGATGCTCACGGACAACGTCCTTGGCATCCGGCTTCCGGTCAACGCGCAGGTGAGCCGCGTCAGCAGCACCGGCGACGGCAACTACCAGATGGGGCTCTCGTTCCAGCTCTCATCCATTGAAAACCAGAAGACCCTCATGGCCCTCATCGAAGGCCGCACCCAGCCTGTCGGCTACTGTTTCCGCGCCGAACATGCCGCCTCCCGCGCCGATTCCTAGCCCCCACCTTGCGCACCACACGCCAGGCGGCGGCGGAAACGTCCCGCACGCCGGCATGCCGCTCGCCTTTCAGCTGCGATGCTCTTCCAGATTGATTCATGGCGCTCCGCTGCCGAGGGCCGGGAGCGTCCAGGAGAGGCGCAGGTCAGTTTCCGTTCAAGGTATCCTGAAGCTCGCCGAGGCGGCGCTCCATGTCCCGCTCAAGCAATGCCTCGCCTTCCTCGCACAGGCGCGCGAGTTCGGACGCGGGGTGCTTTGTCAGAAGCTTGTGCGTGTTGGCCGTGGCATTGCCAAGCTCCGCCGGGCTGCGCTCGGCCACTTGGCCGCTGCTGCGCTTGTGCCCGATGACCAGATGCCCCTGGTACACGGCATGCCCACCGCCCAGAAAGACGCGCAGGTCACGCTCAAGATCGTCGTATTGCGATGGCGAGAAGCGGATGTCGAAACCGCCGGTGCGGTCGATGTCAGCCGTGCGCAGCAGGTGGCAACAGCCGGTGACGCTGACGCAGGGCCGCAGGTAGGCGAACTGGCCCAGGTCCGGCTGGCCCTGGTGCAACGTGGGCAGGGACATGGGCTGTCCGCCGTCGCTGTCCGCCCTGGCGGCCTGGGGCGTGTAGTCCACGCTCTGGACGACAAGCGCGTTGGCCTCGTCCACCACCCGGCACCCCCAGACGGAGGCCTCGGGAAAGCGCTCGGCCGCGGCTCCCAGCCGCCCCAGCCAGTCGGCGGGCAAAGTGACGTCGTCGTCGAGGAAGACCAGATACTCCCGGTTGCGCACGTCGGGCATGGACAGCAGCCAGTTGCGCGCCGCCGGTGCGCCAACGTTCACAGGCAGGCGCACAACGCTCAGCCCCTCGCCAAGCCGCCCCTTCCAGGCTTCAAGGACCTGGGGAGTGGCGTCGGCGCTGCCATTGTCCAACACCCATAGATGCGCGCCCTGCCCTGCGCCGAAAACATCCGAGGCCGCCAGCGAGGCCAGGGTCTCGTCCAGCTCTTTGGCCTTGTTCCAGGTGTACAGCAGCACGCCGACACTGCCGCGAACGACCGCGCGCGCCGTTGCCGCGCCGCTGACCAGATCGGACAGGCGCAAGAGCTGGCTGGTGCGCCAGGGGGCCTTCGCCACAGATGCGGCCAGCAGTTCTACAGCCTCGGACTCCCGGCCCAGACGCAGCAGGCACTCGGCACGCAGGCCGGGGCAGCCGTCCGGAAAGAACGCGCCAAGGCCGTAGAGCATCGCCAGCGCGTCTCCGGCCTCGCCACGGGCCAGCAGAGCCTGAGCCGTGGCTTGCAGCCGCAACGGTGTCAGCGTCCTGGGCCAGGCCTCTGGCCGCAGAAGCGCATCCGCCAGGTCCCAGTCGGCGCGCGGCCACGCAAAAGACCAGGCCTCGGCCTTCCAGTACAGGTTCTTGGGCTCGGCTTTCAGGCGGGCCAGCAGCATGCTCCGGCGCTCCACCACCCCCTGGGCGTCCCCCGGCAAGGTCCACCAGGGATCGGAGGCTCCGGGCGGCCGCCAGAAGTTGGACACGGCCTTGAGCGTATCGACGACGTTCTCCGGCAGGCTGGGGCAGCCCGTCCAAAGCTGGCCGGAGTTCAGCCTCGCGAGGTCGCCATCCAGGGGGTTGGCGGCCCAGGCAGAGGCAAGCAAATCCTGGATGAGCCGCCCCAGGAGGGCGCGGGCGGAGGGATCGGCAGGCGCGACGAGCGGCAGAAGCTGCGCCGACAGACCCACAAGGTGGTCGCGGCCAACGGAGCCGCGAGCCAAGGCCCGCCGGGCCATGGGTGGCAGCGCGCTCCAGACGCCAAGGGTGTTCAAGGCTGTGGGATCCGTCATCAACGCTCCGATGTTTTCACGCTGCCTGGGGCTACTTCATGGGCCGAATGCGCGTCTCCACGCCGGGCAGGGCTTTCAGCAGGGCCGCGAGCTTGTCCATGTCCGTGTCACCCGTGTGGTAGGGATACAGAATCTTGGGCTGGATCATCCTGGCCGCGTCGACGAGCATGAAGGGCGTCATTGTGTAGGGCAGGTTCACGGGCAGGAAGGCCACATCAACGCCCTTGAGGGCCGCCATCTCCGGGACGACCTCTGTGTCGCCCGCAACGTAGACGCGTGTTTTCCCGAAGTGCAACACGTAGCCGTTGCCCTGCCCTTTGGGGTGAAACGGGTTGCCGGGCGAACGCATGTGTTCGATGTTGTAGGCCGGCACGGCGTCCACAAGAATGCCCGCAAGCTCCTTGGTGTCGCCGTTCTTGAGCACCACCGCGTCGGCCAGCGTGGCAGAGGCCTTGTTGGACGAGCCGATGATCGTGCCGGGCTTGCTCACGGCCTTGATGGCGGCGGCGTCCAGATGGTCTCGGTGCTCGTGGGTCACGAGGATGAGGTCGGCCTTGGGCAAGGCCGAGTACTCTCCCTGGCTGGTCCAGGGGTCTACGTGGACCACCTTGCCGTCCCACTGGAACATGAGGGTGCCGTGGCCCAGAAACGTGATGACGAGGTCGCCTTTGTCGGTGGGCAGGGCATCCGCCTGCTTGGCGGGAGAGCTGCCGGATTGGGCCAGGCCCGCGACGGGCAGGCAAAGCGCAAACAACAGGATGCCGACAAGAATGGATGGTTTGAGCATGCTCCCCCCCCTGGCAGGACTTGTGATCCCGCGACGTTGATGAAACAGCAGGCGCCGTCAAGCAACCACACAAATGCACTAAAATTTCAGTTTGGGAAAGCTACCCCACTCTCGCCTTGTGCTCAAGAACAAAGGCCCACCCTGTGAACCAGGATGGGCCTCTCGTTGTGCGAATGGGCGGCGGTCGCCGCCGGTGCGCGCCTAGCGGGTCAGGTGGCGGTACTTGATGCGGTGCGGCTGGTCGGCGGCGGTGCCCAGGCGGGCCTTGCGGTCGGCCTCGTACTCGCTCCAGTTGCCGTCGAACAGGGTTACCTGGGAGTCGCCCTCAAAGGCCAGGATGTGCGTGGCGATGCGGTCCAGGAACCAGCGGTCGTGGCTGATGACCAGCACGCAGCCCGCGAAGTTCACCAGGGCGTCTTCAAGCGCGCGCATGGTGTTCACGTCTAGGTCGTTGGTGGGTTCGTCAAGCAGCAGCACGTTGGCGCCTTCCTTGAGCATGGCCGCCAGGTGCACGCGGTTGCGCTCGCCGCCGGAGAGCACGCCGACCTTCTTCTGCTGGTCGCTGCCGGTGATGTTGAACTTGCCGATGTAGCCGCGCGCGTGGACCTCGCGGTTGCCCAGCTTGATCATGTCGTTGCCGCCGGAGATGACGTCGAACACGGTCTTGTCCGGGTCGAGCGAGCGGTCCTGGTCCACATAGGCCAGCTTCACGGTCTCGCCGATCTTCAGCGTGCCCGCGTCGGGTTTCTCCTTGCCGGTAATCATGCGGAAGAGCGTGGTCTTGCCCGCGCCGTTGGGGCCGATGATCCCGACGATGGCGCCCGGGGGCAGGATGAAGTTGATGCCGTCCACGAGCATGTTGTCGCCGAAGGCCTTCTTGAGCCCCTGCGCCTCGATGACCACGTTGCCCAGGCGCGGGCCAGCGGGCACGAAGATCTCAAGCTCCGGGGCCAGCTTCTCGTTCTCCTGCGAAAGCAGGTTCTCGTACGCGCTGATGCGGGCCTTGCCCTTGGCGTGGCGGCCGCGCGGGCTCATGCGGATCCACTCCAGCTCGCGGGCCAGGGTCTTCTGGCGTTCGGTCTCGGACTTTTCCTCGTTGGCCAGGCGGTTCTGCTTCTGCTCAAGCCAGGAGGAGTAGTTGCCCTGCCAGGGAATGCCCCGGCCGCGGTCCAGTTCCAGAATCCAACCGGCAACGTTATCCAGGAAGTAGCGGTCGTGGGTCACGGCGATGACGGTGCCCGCGTACTGCTGCAGGTGGTGCTCCAGCCAGGCCACGGACTCCGCGTCCAGGTGGTTGGTGGGCTCGTCCAGCAGCAGGATGTCCGGTTTCTGCAGCAGCAGGCGGCACAGGGCCACGCGGCGCTTCTCACCACCGGAGATGACGCTCACAGGGGTGTCTCCCGGGGGGCAGCGCAGCGCGTCCATGGCCATCTCCAGGCGGCTGTCGAGGTCCCAGGCGTCCAGTGCGTCGAGCTTTTCCTGCACGGCGGCCTGGCGGTCGATGAGCTTCTGCATTGCGTCGTCGTCCATGGGCTCGGCGAACTTCTCGTTGATGCGCTCGAACTCGGCCAGCAGGTCCACGGTCTCCTGGGCGGCCTCGGCCACTATTTCGCGGCAGGTCTTGGTCTCGTCGAGCTTTGGCTCCTGCTCCAAAAAGCCGATGGTGTAACCGGGCGACAGGGCGATCTTGCCCTGAAAGTCCGTGTCCACCCCGGCCAGGATCTTCAGGAGCGAACTCTTGCCGGACCCGTTCAGGCCCAGCACGCCGATCTTGGCGCCGTAGAAGTAGGAGAGCGAGATGTCTTTCAGCACCTGGCGCTTGTCATAGTACTTGCTCACGCTCATCATGGAATAGATGATCTTGTTGGTCGGCTCAGCCATGGAAAACCTCTCAAATGAGTCGGGGCGGAATGGCCGCCCCGTTTCGTTTCAGACTTGAATCGTTGAAGCTTTTTTACTTCTTGCCCTTCATGGCCTGGGCCAGCATGTCGCCCAGGCTGCCCATGCCCCCGCCCCCGAAAGAGGAGGCGGACTTGTCCTCGCCCTTGGCGGCCTTGGCGGGCTTGGCGTAGGCCTTCCAGTCGCTGTTCTCGCGACCGCCGCCGCCTTCCTGGCCAGCGTTCTCGCGAACCTCAAGGGGAGACAGGGCGATGCGGCGTTCGCCAGCGCGCAAGTCCTCGACCACCAGGGTCACGGAGTCGCCCTTCTTGAGGGCGTCGAACTGCTTGGGGTCGACGGCCACGGCCATGCGCGACTTGGGCAGCAGCGCGGTGATGCCGGGTTCCAGCGTCACGAAGATGCCGAAGGTCTCGCGCTTTTCCACCGTGCCGGTGACCTGGGTGCCGGGCGCGTACTTGGCGGCGGCCTCCAGCCAGGGGTCGCCCTCGGCGTCCTTCATGGACAGGGAGATGCGGCGCTTGGAGGGGTCGATCTCCTTCAGGACCACGGAGACCTCGTCGCCCACCTGGACCATCTCGCTCGGCTTGTTGACGCGCTTGGTGTAGCTCATCTCGCTCACGTGGATGAGGCCGTCGACGCCGGGCAGAATCTCCACAAAAGCGCCGAAGTCGGCCAGGCGCACCACCTTTCCGGTGAGCTTCTCGCCTTCCTTGAGCTTGTCCTGCACGCCTTCCCAGGGGTCGCTCATGGTCTGCTTGCGCGACAGGGAGATCTTCAGCTGGCCGGGCTTCTTGCCGGGCTCCACGCCAAGAACCTTGACGCGGATCTTGTCGCCCATGCTCACGGCCTCGTCCGGCTTGGCGATGCGGGCGAAGCCGAGCTCGCTCACGTGGACCATGCCTTCCAGGCCCGGGGCGATCTCGACGAAGGCGCCGAAATCGGCCAGGCGCACGACGGTGCCGTCGATCTCCTCGCCGGGCTTCATGGCGGCCAGGAATTCCTCGGTGGCGGCCTGGCGCTCGCGCTCGATGAGCACGCGGCGGGACACCACGATGTTGCGGCCGCGCTCCTCAAGCTTGGTGATGAGGAAGGGGAAGGTCTTGCCGACGTACTCCTCGGGGTTCTCCACGTAGCGCGCGTCGATCTGGCTCACGGGGCAGAAGGCCCGGCGGTTCATGATCTCCACCGAGAAGCCGCCCTTGCAGGTCTCCTTCACGCGTCCGTCAACGGGCAGGTCGGCATCCTTGGCGTTCTGGAGCATCTCCAGGCCGCCGGCTCCGGCAAGCGCGCGGGAAAGCACGATCTCGCTGCGGGTCTTGGAGACCACGTACAGGTCGACACTCTCGCCTTCCTTGAAGGGGAAGTTGCCCTCGGCATCAAGGAGTTCCTTCTTCTCGGCCACACCGTCGATCTTGGTGCCGGTGTCGAAGTACACGCTGTCCGCGCCGATGCTGATGATGCGGGCGGAAATCTTATCTCCAAGGTTCAAGGGCTCGCCCTGTCCGGCGTAGCTGGCCTCGAAAAGTTCCGCGAAGCTCTGCTCCTGATCCCCGTTGGTCTGCGCCTGGTCGGTCATCTGATGCTCCTGTGCGATTGAACGCAAATATATTGGCGGTACGCATCCGCCTGGGGCGTGTATTATCGAAGGAACGACGCTTGTCAAACACAGCGTGCACATATTTTCGTGCCACCCTAAAGTTTCTTAATGATATGCCGATAAGAAACGAAGAAGGCATAATCCAATCTTCAGGCAAGGAGGTACGAAAATGGCCATCGATCCCGTCGGCGGATTTTCCGCCTTTGACCAGAGCCAGTACTCCGGGGCCGACTCATACTCGCTCGAACAGGCCGCGCAGGCGAAGCAAAACATCGCCACCGCGCCCATGGACACGCAGACCTTCGGGGCCGCCGTGGTGACCAAAACCCTGGACTACATGAACGGCCAAGGCTCCTCATCCATCGACAACGCGCCCATGGACAAGCAGACCTTCGGAGCCGCCGTGGTCTCCAAGACGCTGGACTACATGAATTCGGGCCAGGGCCACGACAACGGCATGGCCCAGAGCTACGACTTCCAGAAATCCGTCCTTGGCGGCCATGCGGACGCCATCGGGGCACTGGCAAACGTCAAGGTTTGAGCTCCCTGGCAGCAAAGGGAGTGCGCCCCTTCGCCCCCCAAGTGAACGGCTTACGGAGGAGATGACGCATGTCACTTAACATCAGTCACAACATGATGCCGATGAACGCCTCGCGGGATCTGAACACCGCGTTCACCCCCCCGAGCCTGCCAGCCAAGACCACGTCAGGCGATCAAACGTCCACCAACACCGATCCTGGCTTGCAGCAAATGGCACGAGACGAGATCAAGCTGCCTGACAATGCAAGCCCACAGGCGGCAGCGGAGACTCAGAAAGCGGGGACGATTTTCGGCGCGCAAGACGCCCCCCCCACCACAGCCGAAATCATGGCGGCGCCCAGGGCGCTGGAGCAGATGACCGGCTCGCTGGTGAACGTCTCCGACATGAACATCGGGAACCTTATCGGTGGGAATCAGCCCGGCCGTGCGACCATCAACACAGAGGCGATCAACTCCAACTTCAATGCGATGATGAACAGCGCTCAGCAGGGAAACGCCGCAGGCAATCAAGCTTTCACGACTGTCTCCAGCCAAGGCGCGACTTCATCCGCCATTACCGTTGAGGACATTCAGAGGGCTCTCGGCGCGGCCCAGAACCCGACGGGGATGCCCACCCTGCTCAAGGTCAACGGCTAGCCCTCACCTCTCATATCCGCAAGCCCCCGCATGCCGCCTGGCGTCCGGGGGCTTGTTTCTTTTACCGCCCCGCCCTACGTATCGAACCGCCCTGGTCCGACTTGCCTAATCATCCAAGAACGGCTAAAGGCGCAATGCAACTTCCGCCACCTAAGCGAGGACATGAAAGCACGTGACCAGGGACAAGCATAAGGTACTCATTGCCAACCGGGGCGAAATCGCCGTCCGCATCATGCTGGCCTGCGTCGATCTCGGCGTCGGCTTTGTCTGCGTCTACACCAAGGAAGACGCCGAATCCGGCCACGTCTCCCTGGCGCGCAGCCTGGGCGGAGACGAGGCGCTGGTGCGCATCCACAACTATCTCGACGCCGGAGACATCCTCTCCGCGGCGGACGCGACCGGAGCCACGGCCATCCACCCCGGCTACGGCTTCTTCTCCGAGAACTACCGCTTCGCCCGCCGCGTGGTGGAGCGCTCCCGGCCCATGATCTTCATCGGCCCCTCCTGGCGCGTCATCCGCGACCTGGGCGACAAGATCAACACCAAGCGCCTGGCCAGAAGCCTCGGCGTGCCCACGGTTCCCGGCTCCGACCGCGCCATCTACGACGAGATGGAGGCCGAGACCATCGCCCAGCAGCTCTTCAACTTCCAGGAGAAGCAGGGCGTCTCGCGGCCCATGGTCCTGGTCAAGGCCTCGGCAGGCGGCGGCGGCATGGGCATCGACGAAGTGCACAGCATGAACCGCTTCCGCCAGACCTACCGGCGCATCCGCAACTACTCCCAGCGCCAGTTCAACGACCCCGGCGTGCTCATCGAGCAGCGCATCTTCAACTACAACCACCTGGAAGTGCAGATCGTCTCCGCACGCGGCGGGCTCGATCCCATCCACTTCGGCACGCGCAACTGCTCGGTGCAGAGCCCGGGCAGGCAGAAGCGCATCGAGACCGCCCCCGGCTTCTGCCCCGAGTGCTTTTCCTACAACTTCGACGCCCGCAAGGTCATGGACGACATCGTTCGCCACTCCCTGTCCATCGCCCGGGAGATCAACTACGACAACGTGGGCACCTGGGAATGGATCGTGACGCCCAAGGGCGAGCCCTTCCTCATGGAAGTCAACACGCGCATCCAGGTGGAGAACGGCGTTTCCGCCGCCATTTCGCGCATCAAGGGCCAGGGAGAGGTCAACCTCATCCGCGAGCAGATCCGCCTCGGCCTTGGCGAGGAACAGGGCTACACCCAGGCCGACGTGACTTTCGAGGGCGTGGGCATCGAGTACCGCATCATCGCCGAGGACACGTTCAACCGCTTCGCCCCCTGGACCGGCCGCATCGAAACAATATCCTGGCCGGACGAGCCCTGGCTCAAGATGCACACCCACGTGCCGCAGGACCGCCCCTACCAGATCCCCACGGAATATGACCCCAACCTGGCCCTGGCCATCATCTGGGGCAAGGACCTCGAGGAAGCCAAGGCCCGCGGCCTGGCGTTCCTTGATTCCTTCAAGCTTGCCGGGGCCGACGCCCAGGGCACGGAGCTCAAGAGCAACATCGCCTTCCTGCGCGAGAAAACCAAGGACCTGCTGGAGTTCTAACTCCGGAGACGCCACATCCATGGATATCGAAAAAAATCTCGACACTCTCACGCAACGCGTGGCCTACGCCCGCGACATCATGGCGCCCAGAACCAGCGAACGTCTCGAGGCCATCAGCCAGGACATCGGCAACCTCGCGCCCAAGCTCGACAGCCTGGACATCGACGCCGCCCTGGACAAGATCGCCGACATCTCCAAGCGCCTCACGGTGCTGGAAGAGGACCTGGACCACCTGCTCACGCCCATGGACAAGGTGCGCGTGGTTCGCCACCCGCAGCGCGTGTGCCTGAAGGACATCCTCGAGAACGTCTACGACAACTACACCGAGATCGGCGGCCGCGACGAGGTCAGCATCGACCCCGGCATGCTCATCGCGCGCGCGTACATCACCCGCCGCGTGGGCAAGCGCGTCATCCACCACTCGGTCATGGTGGTGGGCCAGGAAAAGGGCCACGGCCAGGAGTTCCGCAACGGCGGCTCCATCAAGCCCTGGGGCAACGCCAAGGCGCTCAAGTACATGAAGGTCGCGGCCCGGGAGAACATCCCCATCCACGCCTACGTGTCCACGCCAGGCTCCTACCCCATCGAGGACTACCCCGGGGCAGCACAGCAGATCGCTGAAAACATTTATGAAATGGCCGGGCTCGACGTGCCCATCGTGGCCGTGTTCTCCGAGGGCGGCAGCGGCGGAGCCGAGGCAATCGCCCTGGCCGACCGGCGCCTCATGTTCTCTCATGGCTACTACTCGGTCATCTCGCCCGAGGGCGCGGCAGCCATCGAGGGCAAGGTCTTCGGCCAGATGCGCGCCACGCCGGAGCTCATCGAGAAGTGCGCCAAGCACCAGATGATCACCGCCCAGGACAACCTGAGAAACGGCTACATCGACGCCATCATCGACGAGCCGCCCCTGGGCGCCCGCAACGAGCACTTCGACTTCTTCAAGCGCCTGCGCTCGGATGTCATCCGCGCCACGGACGAGGTCGTGCTGTCCGTGCAGAGCGTGAGCCTGCTGCGCAAGCTGGCCCGGCGCGGCGCCCGCAAGCCCGAGAACGTCGAGGACGTGCTCATCCGCTGGGAACTGGACGCCCAGGCGCGCGAGGCCCTCGTCTGGAAGCGCTACCAGAAATACCGCAGGATGGCGCGCCACGCCTACATAGACAAGCGCGGCATCATGGAAAAGCTGGCTGCCAAGCACATGGAGTTCTTTTACTCCATCTACACGACGCTGCGTTACGAGATCCTGAAGCGCTATCAGAAGAAGCTCGCCCGCGTGGCAACGGACGTCACCGACGAGATCCACGTGGTCACCAGCCGCATGGACCGCCTGACCTGCCAGGCCCTGGAAAAGCTCGGCCTGCTGCAGGGCGGCGGAGACGACTCCGCCCTGACGAGCCTCTCCGCGCCCGCCAACAACGCGCGCTCAAACGAGACCAACTACATCAGCCCCAAGTCCATGGAGGACCGCGAGATGTCTTGCCCGCACGCCGCCACACGCGGCTGCCTGGACATCTGGGCGCGAGACCTCTTCGGCGAATTCGGCGGAGTGTGCCCCAACTGTGGCTACCACTTCCCCATGGAATACAAGTGGTACATGGCCAACGTGTTCGACCGCGGCAGCGTGCGCGAATTCAACCAGTCCATCGCCGCGGGCAACCCCACGGGCTTCCCAAAGTTCGACGAGCGCATCCAGAAGGCCAAGGAGACCACCCACCTGCAGTCCTCCTGCGTGACCTTCAACGCCAGCATCATGGGCATCCGCCTCACCTGCGGCATGCTCGTGGCCAACTTCCGTGGCGGCTCGGTGGGCAGCGCCGAGGGCGAAAAGTTCATCCGCGCCCTGGACCTGGCCCGCAAGCGCCACCAGCCCTTCCTGGCCTATGTGCACGGCACGGCGGGCATCCGCATCCAGGAAGGCGTCAACGGCCTCATCCAGATGCCCCGCGTGACCCTGGCCGTCCGCCGCTACATCGAGGAAGGCGGCCTGTACATCGTGCTGTACGACACCAATTCCTACGCCGGACCCGTGGCCAGCTTCCTGGGCTGCTCGCCCTACCAGTACGCCGTGCGCTCCGCTCGCATCGGCTTCGCCGGTCCCGGCGTCATCCGCGAGACCACGGGCATGGACATCCCGCCCGACTACCACAGCGCCTACAAGGCCCTGTCGCGCGGTCACATCCAGGACATCTGGGACCGCCGCGACATCCGCGCCAACCTGCACCAGGCCTTCCTGACCATGGGCGGACGCAACCTCTACTACCGCTAACCCACTACCCGCTCAAAGCGAACACCTCGACGCCCGGCAGGATCATCTCCGCCGGGCGTTTTTTCGTATCTCAGCGCGAATCTTCCCACTCCGTCACATGCTCGTCACCAAATCGTCGCGCCGCCACACTACGTTCGCCAGCAGACGCGGGTGCGCTTCGCCCTCGCACAACACGGACTCAACGCCAAAGGGAAACGATGCTCAGCACCATCATGCACAAGCTCCGCAACGGCAGGCAGGCCTTTGGCGGCAACGCGCCCAATCCTGAGCTGCGCGCCAACCGCCTGCGCGAACTTGTCCGCACCGGCCAGGACTTCGACATCCTGCTCATCAACGTGCGCGACTTCCCGCTTCTGCGCGAACTCTACGGCCAGGAGCTGTCGCAGGACGTGGAGGCCCAGGTGACCAGCGTGCTCAAGCGGGCCGTAACCGAACGTCTGCACGTTTCGCCCTTCTGTCTGACGCTGGAACCCGGCGAGTACCTGCTGGGCTGGCCCAGCCAGGACATCGGGCAAGGCGACAGCGCAACGGCGCAGCACGACGCTGCCTACGAGATAAAGCTCATCGCCCAGCGCGAAGCCAACACGCACCTGCTGCGCTGGGCCGGACGCGAGCTGGACCTTGGCTTCGGCTGCGCCAGGCACAGCGCCTCAAACGGCCAGGACCGGGAGTCCAAGTTGTTCCAGGCCGTCAACGAGGCCCGCCTGCGCGCCAAGATGCGCCTGGACCTGAGCCAGCTCTCCCTGTCAACGGAGTTCAACGCGATCCTGCACAACCGCTCCGTGCGGGCGGTGTTCCAGCCCATCGCCGACTTCGCTACCGGCACCATCCTGGCATGGGAGGCCCTCACGCGAGGACCGGAGGGCACCACCTTCCAGTCCCCGGCCATGCTGTTCGACTTCGCCGAGCAGTCCGGCAAGCTCTTCGCGCTGGAGCGCCTGTGCCGTGAGAAGGCCATCAGCACCTGCGGAAGCATCGGGCCGGGCCAGAAGCTCTTCCTGAACATCCACCCCAAGACCATGGCCGACCCGGAGTTCACCCACGGCATGACGCTTGAGCTGCTCCAGGCCGCCGGGCTGACCCCGCAGAACATCGTCTTCGAGATCACCGAACGCCACAGCATCACGGAGTTCGCGCTGTTCCACCGCACCCTGGACCACTACCGGAGCCAGGGCTACCTGGTGGCCGTGGACGACGCCGGGGCCGGCTATTCCGGCCTCACCTCCATCGCCCAGATCCGCCCGGAGTTCATCAAGATCGACATGAGCCTCATCCAGGGCATCGACAAGGACCCGGTGAAGCGCGCCCTCATCGAGACGTTCGTCACCTTCGCCGACAAGATCGGCTCGAAGATCATCGCGGAGGGCATCGAGTCCCAGGCCCAGGCGGCCTGCCTGGTTGACATAGGCGTGCACTACGGCCAGGGCTACTACCTCGCCCGGCCCGACGCGCCCAAGCCCCCGCTGCTGCTGGACACCTCTTACCTGCGCTCCACTCAGGACCAGACACGCCTGACCACCTCCTGCCTCATGCCCATCGGCAATCTGGTGGAGGCCGCGCAGGTGCGTCCCTCCGGCATGCTCGTGCCCGATGCCCAGCAATGCTTCGAGACACTGCGCCAGCAGGCCAGCATCGTCGTTGCCGATGGCGACCGCCCCCTGGGCCTCGTCATGGAGTACCAGCTGAACCGCCAGCTCTCCGGGCAGTTCGGCTCGGCGCTGTACTCGAAACGAACCATCGACGCCATCATGGACAAGAGCCCGCTCATCGTGGACGAGGCGACCCCGGTGGAGCAGACGGCCAAGGCGGCCATGCTGCGCGAGAAGATCAAGGCTTACGACGACATCATCGTGACCCGGCAGAACAGGGTGCTCGGCATCGTGACGGTGCAGCGCTTGCTGAACGCCCTGGCCCACGTGCAGGTGGAGATGGCCAAGGGCACCAACCCGCTCACCGGGCTGCCCGGCAACGTCACGCTGGAGCGCGAGGTGGAATCGCTTGTGGCGGCGGGCAAGGGCTTCGCCATCGCCTACGCCGACCTGGATAACTTCAAGGTCTACAACGACACGTACGGTTTCAAGAACGGCGACCGGGTCATCAAGCTCTCGGCCGAGATGCTGGACCACAGCGTGCGCCGCTACGGTGACGCCACGGCCAAGCTGTTCCACATCGGCGGGGACGACTTCGTGCTGGTGAGCAGGCCGGAGCACGTGGAGCGCATCTGCCAGTCGGCCACGCGCTGCTTCAAGCGGCTCATCCGCGGGTGCTACTGCCAGGAGGACCGCAAGCGCGGCGAGGTGCAGGCCACGGGCCGCGACGGCGTGGAGCGCACCTACCCGCTGGTGTCCTTGAGCATCGGCATCCTGGAGATCGCCGGGCCGTGCACGCTTATGGAGATAGGCGAACGCGCCGCCCAGGTGAAGAAGATCGCCAAGGCCAAGCCCGGCAACGGCTATGTCTGGGACCGCCGCGCCCCGCTGGGCAGCGTGCCGGTGGCGACTGTCACGCAGAGCTCCTGCGCCGGCCACGACTCCGCAGCCGCATAGGCCCAAAAGAAGGGGCGCCTCCGGGCCGCCCCTCGTTCTCGCCAGTGCGGCAAGGCGCTAGAGGTACGAGCGCAGGACGCCCTGCAGGGCCTCGGTGTCCACCGCGCGCCGGGCCAGGGGTCCGGCCTTGAGCGTCGGCAGGGTCGCGCCGAAGGGCTCCCTGTCGCTCTTGTACAGCACGCCGATGGGGATGCTCTCCCCGAACTCCAGGGCCAGTTTCATGGCCTGCTCGCGATTGGCCGGGTCGTGCTCCGGCCCGATCTTGCGGCAGCGCTGCTTGTACCAGGCGAAGGTGTTGACCTTGTTGAAGGAGACGCAGGGCTGGAACACGTCCACCAGGGAGAAGCCCTTGTGCCGCACCGCCTGCTGGATGAGGTCCACCAGGTGCTCCGGCTCGCCGGTGAAACCCCGCGCCACGAAGCCCGCGTTCATGGCCACTGCCACGGCCATGGGGTTGATGGGCTCCGAGGGCTGGCCGAAGGGCTGGGCCTTGGTCACTTGGCCCTTGGCCGTGGTGGGGCTCGCCTGGCCTTTTGTCAGACCGTAAATGCCGTTGTCGTGTACGACGAGCGTCATGTCCACGTTGCGGCGCAGGGCCGCCAGGAAGTGGTTGCCGCCCTCGCCGTAGTTGCAGCCGTCGCCGCTCTCGGTGATGACCGTGAGTTCCGGATTGGCCAGCTTGGCCCCGGTGGCGGCGGGCAGGCCCCGGCCGTGCAGCCCGGTTATCATGTTGCAGTTCATGTACAGCGGGGTCTTGGCCGCCTGGCCGATGCCCGTGCACATAAGCACCTGGTGCGGGGCCAGGCCCAGGCCCGAAAGCGCCTGCTTCATGCACTTCAGCAGGGCGTGGTTGCCGCAGCCGGGGCACCAGGCGGTGTCGAACTGTCCGTAGTCTTCGGGTGTGACTGTCGTGCTGACCATGCTCGTGCCTCCTGGCGCTAGAGGATGCTTTCCAGGCCGCGCAGGATGTAGGCGGCGGTGATGGGCAGGCCGTCGTAGCGCAGCACCAGGTCCTTGAAGCGGAAACCCGTCTCCTGGCGGATGAGCCGCGCCAGCTGCCCCGTGGCGTTGCCCTCCACGCACACGGCCCGCTTCGCGCCTTCAAGCTGCGGCAGGAACTGGTCCTCGTTCAGGGGCCAGACCTGGGGAAAGTGCAGCACAGCCGCGCGCGTGCCGGATTCCTCCAGCCGTTCCCTGGCTTCCAGCGCGGCGCCCAGGGTGGAGCCCCAGCACGCCAGCAGGACGTCGGCGTTCTCCTCGCCAATGTAGCCGGGGGCGATGGCCTCCTCGGCCAGTCCCAGGCCCTTGTCCAGGCGCTTGGTCACCATCCGCACGCGCACGTCCAGATCCTCGGTGAGCTTGCCGTCCTCGGTGTGCTCGTCGGAGTCCGAGACCACCAGCGCCGTGCTGAACCCCGGGATGGCCCGGGGCGAGACCCCGTCCTCGGTGTGGGCGAAGCGCTTGTATTGGCCCGGGTTCTCCGGCTCCAGCAGCGGGCCGGGAATCTCCGGCAGCTCGGAGAGGTCGAAGGGCTCCGCGTTCTGGAAGGAGTCGGCCAGGTACTGGTCCGTGAGCAGGAACACCGGGGACTGGTACTTCTCGGCCATCTCGAAGGCGCGGTGCGTTAGGTAGAAGCACTCTTCCACGCTGCCCGGAGCGAACACCGCCCGGGGGAACTCGCCATGCCCGGCGTAGAGCACCAGGTTCAGGTCTCCCTGTTCGGTGCGCGTGGGCAGGCCGGTGGCCGGTCCGGGGCGCATGGCCACCACAAAGACCACGGGAGTCTCAAGCATTCCGGCCAGGCTCACGGCCTCGACCATGAGCGCGAAGCCGCCGCCGGAGGTGGGCACGATGGCCCGCGCGCCCGCGCAGACGGCTCCCACGGCCATGTTGGCCGCCGCGATCTCGTCCTCGGCCTGCTCCACCACGGTGCCCATGGCCTTGGCCTTGGCGGCCAGGGTCAGGGCCACGGAGGAGCCGGGCGTCATGGGGTAGAACGAGCAGAAGTTGCAGCCAGCGGCCAGCGCGCCCAGGGCGATGGCCTCGTTGCCGTTGAGCATCATGCGCTCGCCCGGATTCTCGGGCGCGGGCGGCATGCACGCGAACCCGTGGCTCTGGGTGCCCATCCAGTCGTGGGCGGCGCGGAGCACGGCCAGGTTCTCGGCGATGACCGCCTCCCCCTTCTTGGCGAAGGTCTGCCGCAGCAGCTCCTCCAGCAGGCCGAGGTCCTTGCACAGGGCCTGCGCCAGCACGCCCAGCGCCACCACGTTCTCGTGCGCGGCCTTGGGGGAGATCTTCTTGAACGGAACGCGCAGGATGTTAAGCCCCTCGGTCTCGCCCGTGAGCGCGAAGATCTCACCCGTCAGGACGATGCCGCCGGGGGTGAGCTGATGCTTGTGCAGGGCCACGGTCTCGGCGTCCAGCGCCACGAGGATGTCCACCTTCTCGCAGGGGCCATGCAGAGCGTCCACCCCGGTGCGGATGGCGAAGGTGTTGTGCCCGCCGCGGATGCGCGACTGGTAGTCCTGGGAGACCACTACCTCGTAGCCCGCGCGCACGAGGGCCTTGGACATGAGCTGGCCGATGGTGACCAGGCCCTGCCCGGCCTCCCCGCCGATGAGTATGACGATGCTTGAGTCCGGCATGCGACCCCCCCAGGCTAGAGGGACATAAGGATGCGGAGGGCCCGAAGCCCCCCGCTTGTACCAGTGTCGTAACGCTTGCGCTGTGGAACTTACGCGGCCGCGGGCGGCGTGAACACGCGGGTCGCCAGCTCGCGGTCGAGCATGAACAGCCCGCCGCCGTCGCCCACCAGCTTCAGCTTGTTCACGGTGTCGCCGAAGTTGGCTTCCTCCTCCACCTGCTCGGTAACGTACCACTGCAGGAAGATGGCCGAGGCGTGGTCCTTCTCCTTCTGGGCCAGGTCCACCAGGTCGTTGATGCGCTTGGTGACGACGTATTCGTGCTTCAACGCGAACTCAAAGGCCGCCAGCGGCGACTTCCAGGTGTGCTGCGGGGCATCGAAGCCCTGGAGCTGGACCTTGCCGCCCTTCTCCAGCACGTAGTCGAACATCTTGCGGGCGTGAAACTGCTCCTCCTGGAACTGCACGTCCATCCAGTTGGCGAAGCCGGGCAGGCCCAGGCCCTGGAAGTAGGCCGACAGGGACAGGTAGAGGTAGGCGGAGAAATATTCCCATTTGATCTGGTCGTTGAAGGCCTTCTCCATCTTCTTGCTCAGCATGTGGCGACTCCTTGGCTGCGATTGTTTCAGGTGTGTGGCGAGGCTGAACCATTCATATACACATGAAAGTACGCTTGTGAAGGGCCGCTAGCCGAAGATGTTGCCTCCGAAGACGGAGCGGATGCGGTGCTGCAGATGCGTCAGGCGGCTGCCGGAGGTGACGTTGTTCAGGCCGATGGAGAGCGCCTTCTCGCTGCCGATGAACACCGCCAGCCTGCGCGCGCGCGTCAGCGCCGTGTACAGCAGGTTCCGTTGCAGCAGCATGTAGTGTTGCGTCACCAGGGGTACGACGATGGCCGGGTACTCGCAGCCCTGGGACTTGTGCACGCTTACGGCGTAGGCCAGGGTCAGCTCGTCCAGCTCCGTGGAGTCGAACGCCACGAGGTTGCCGTCGAAGTTGACCACCAGCGAGCCTTCCTCCGGGTCCACCTGCTCCACCCAGCCAAGGTCGCCGTTGAACACTTCCTTGTCGTAGTTGTTCTTGAGCTGCAGCACGCGGTCGCCAGGGCGGAAGGTGGCGTACCCGCGCTTCAGCTCCACCCCGCGCTTGGGGTTCAGGCGCCCCTGCAGCAGTTGATTGAGCGTGCTGGTGCCCACGTCGCCCTTGTGCATGGGGGTGAGCACCTGGATGTCGCGCATGGGGTTCAGGCCGTAGCGTTCGGGGATGCGCGTGGTGACCATCTCCAGAATGCGATCCTGCACCTTGCTTGGGTCCTCCTGGGGCATCCAGAAGAAGTCGGCCTCGGGCGGCTCCTTGGGACTGGGGATGGGCGTCAGTCCGGCGTTGATGCGGTGCGCGTTGACCACGATGGAGCTTTCCTGGGCCTGGCGGAAGATGTGCGTGAGCACTGCCTTGGGAACCTCGCCGCTGTTGATGAGGTCGGCCAGGACGTTGCCCGCGCCCACGCTCGGCAGCTGGTTCACATCGCCCACCAGGATGAGGCGGCAGGTGACGGGCAAGGCCCGCAGCACCGCAAGGAAAAGCTGGGCGTCCAGCATGGACACCTCGTCCACCAGCAGCGCCTCGGCCGCGAGCTTCTGGTCCTCGCAGTGGTGGAAGCCGTGTTCCGGGGAGTACATGAGCAGGCGGTGCAGGGTCTGCGCGCCCTCGCCCGTGGCCTCGGACAGGCGCTTGGCCGCGCGGCCCGTAGGCGCGGCCAGCCGCACCGTGAGCTTGAGCTCCGAGAGCGCGGCCACGATGGCCCGGGTGATGGTGGTCTTGCCGGTGCCGGGACCGCCGGTGATGATGAAGACCTTGTGCACGCAGGCCATGAGCACGGCCTTGCGCTGCTCTTCGGAGAGCTTGAAGCCCAGGTTGGCCTCGATGACGGGCAAGGTCTGGCGGACCTTGGCCTCGGACACCGGCGCGGGGTGGTTCACCAGCCCGAACAGGCGCTGGCTGATCTCGCGCTCGGCCCGGTAGGAGGTCATGAGGAACACGGCCTGCTCCACGCCCTGCTCCGGCAGGTCCTCGATGTGCACGCGCTTGCGGCCTTCCAGCGTGGCCAGGCCTTCCTCCAGGCGCTCATGGTCGTGCACGTCGAGCAGCTTGGCGGCCTCGGCCAGCAGCTTGTCCTTGGGGCAGAACATGTGCCCGCCCCGCTCCCCCTGGCTCACCAGGATGTAGGCGATTGCCGCCTCGATGCGCTGGGGCGAGTCCTCGGCGAAGCCGAGCTTGAGCGCCATGTTGTCCGCCGTGCGGAAGCCGATGCCCCGGATGAGGTAGGCCAGCTCGTAGGGGTTCTCGCGCAGCTTGGCCTCGCTCTCGGCGCCGAAGATCTTGAAGATGCGCGCGGCATAGGTGGGCGGCACCTCATGGCTGTGCAGAAAGACGATGAGGCTTTTGACCTCGCGCTGGCCCTGCCAGGACTCCAGCATGCCCGCCAGCTTCTTCCTGCTGATGCCCTTGCCGAGCAGCTGCTCGGGGTCATTGTCGAGCAGGTCCAGCACGGCCACGCCGAAGCGTTTTACGAGGTCCGTGGCGGTCTTCTCGCCCACGCCCTTGAGAGAACTCTTGAGAAAGCGCACCACGCCGTGTTCCGTGGCCGGGTAGGTCTGCTTGAAGGAGATGGCCTCCATCTGCCGGCCGAACTTGGGGTGGTTCTTCCACTCGCCGGTGATCTCCAGGTACTCGCCGGGCTGAAGCTGACCAAGACAGCCCACCACCGTGAGCATGCCGGGCTCGTCCTTGGCGCGCACGCGCACCACGGCATAGCCGTTGTCCGGGTTGTGGTAGACCACGGCGTGGACTTCGGCGGTGATGGTGGCGGGCATGTGGCTCCTTGGCCGATCTGATGGGACGTGAAGACGGGCGGCCCTACACGGACTGCCCTACACCGATTGACGATGCAGCAGCGACTGCCGCAGCGTCTCGCGGTCCATGTACTTGACCTCCGCGCCCATGGGGATGCCCTGGGCCAGGCGCGACACGGTGATGCCGGGGAAGCCCTGGGCCACCATGTTCTTCACGTGGGAGGCCGTGTTCTCGGCATCCAGTGTGGCGCCGAGCGCCAGAATGAGCTCGCGCACCTCTCCGGATTCCAGGCGGCGGCGCAGGAGATCGAACTCCAGGCCCGACGGACCGACGCCGTCCAGGGGCGAGAGCAGCCCGCCCAGCACCAGATAGGTGCCCCGGAACAGGTTCATCTCCTCCAGCGCCAAAAGCGAGTCCCACTCCGCCACGAGACAGAGCTGCTCGCGGTTGCGGCCGGGGTCGGCGCAGATGGGACAGGGGTTCTGCTCGGCCAGGCTGGCGCAGGTGCCGCACAGGCACAGGCGCTCGCGCAGGGTCAGCACGGACTGCCCCACGGCGCTGGCCTGCTCGCGCGGCATCTTGAGCAGGGCCAGGGCCGCTCGCAGGGCGCTCTTCGGCCCCAGGCCCGGCAGCCGTGCCAGATGCTCGGCCACCTCGCGCAGAGGTCCGGGCAGCCGGTCCCCTTGCGTGCGGGAAGGGGCCATGCCTAGAACATGCCGGGAATCTTGAGGCCCCCGGTGATCTTGCTCATCTCTTCCTCAGTCATGGTCTTGGCCTTCTTGAGCGCGTCGCGCACGGCGGCCAGCACCAGGTCCTGAAGCATTTCCACGTCCCCGGCCTCGACCACGCTCTTGTCGATGGTCACAGCCAGAATCTCCTGGCCGCCGGTGACCTTCACGGTGACCATGCCGCCTCCGCTGGTGGCTTCAACCTCGCGGGTCTTGAGCTCTTCCTGGATGGCGTGCATTTTTTTCTGCATCATCTGGGCCTGGCGCAACATGTCCTGCATTCCACGCATGGGGGTGTTCCTCCGGTCGAATCGTATTTGGGTGTGGCGCGCAATTGGCGCACCGGAAATTCGGCTAGTTGCGGCCTCGCATGGTCACAAGCCCGGGGCCCTTGACCTCGAAGGCCTCGCGCACGCGGGCCACCGCAGGGTGGGACTGGATCTCGCGGTCAATCTCGGAGGAGCTGCGCTGGGGCTCGCGCTCCTCAAAACTGAACTCAAGGGTGGCCTGCGGGCCAAAGTACTCGAAAATGTGGCGCTGCAGGCGCGCGTGGTTGTCGCCCTGGGAGAGCATCTCGCAGTGGGTGCCGTTGTGGCAGGCGAGCGTCAAAACGCTGCCGTTCCAATCCCCCTGGGCCTGGGCCAGGCCGGTGACGATGCCGCTGCCGTTCTTGGCAGCCACGAAGGCCTGGAAGCCCTCCCAGGACAGGGACTCTGCGTTGCTGGCGGCGCTCACGGCAGCCGGTTCAGCGACAGGTTTTGCTGGCGTGGCCGTCTGCGTGGCCGTCTGCGTGGCAAGGGGCGTGGCTGCTGGCGTGGGCGAAAGCGTGGACGGAGACATGGACGAAGGCGTGGACGCAACCTCCGGCGAAGCGTTCCCGGCCGGGGCCTGCGCGACGGGTGCTGGCGTTGTCTGCATCGTTTGGGAGGCCGTGGCGACCGGCGTCGGAGATGTCGGGCCAGTTGTCGTGGCGGATGTCGTGGCGGATGACACTGGAGCGGACGTGGCGGAAGCCATCTGCGCGCCGCCTCCGGAGGCGGACCCGGAAGCCTGTCCCCTGCCGACACCGCCGCCGGAAGCCCCACCACCAGTCGGCGGCGCCGGGCGTTTTCCGCCCAGGGCCTCCAGCGGGATCAGGTCCGGCAGGCAGGCCAGGTTCAACAGCAGAAGCTCCAGCGACTGCGCGGGCTCCAGGCTCTTGATGACGCGCTGCTGGCCGTCCAGCGTCATCTGCCAACAGGCGTGTATGTGCGCTGGCGTGAAGCGTTCGGCCCAGGCCTGCCACTGGGAGGCCTCCTCGGCGGGAAGGCCCAGCTCCGGCAGAATGGCCTCGCCGGCCTGGCGCAGCAAAAACATGTTGCGCCAGCAGGCCGAGAGTTCGCGCAGGAAGAAGCCCAGGTCCAGGCCCTGGTCGAGCACCTGGCGCAGGGTGCGCGACAACAGCGGCAGGTCGCGCGCCTGGATGGCCTCCATGAGGGCGAAAAACACCTCCTGGCCAGCAAGGCCTAGGCAGGCGCGGACCTCGCTCTCCAGCAGCTTGCCGGAGCTGTAGGCCAGGGCCTGGCCAAGCAGCGACATGCTGTCGCGCACGCTGCCCGCGCCGCGCCGGGCGATGATGCGCACCGCGGCGGGCTCGAACTCCAAGCCCTCGCGCACGAGCAGACCCTCCAGATGAGCGGCCAGGTCAGCCTGGGGCAGCATCTTGAACACGTAGTGCTGGCAACGGGAAAGGATGGTGGCGGGAAACTTGTGGGCCTCGGTGGAGGCCAGGATGAAGGTCACGCGCGCGGGCGGCTCCTCCAGCGTCTTGAGCAGCGCGTTGAAGGCCGCGGTGGAGAGCATGTGCGCTTCGTCGATGATGAAGACCTTGTAGCGGCCCTCAAGCGGCGCGTAGCCGACGTCTTCCTTGAGGGCGCGCACATCGCCAACGCCGCCGTGGGAGGCCGCGTCGATCTCGATGATGTCCACGGCTGTCCCGGCCAGGGCCTGCCTGCACATGGCGCATTCGTTACAGGGCTCGGCCGTGGGGGCCTTCTCGCAGTTCAGGGCCTTGGCGAAGATGCGGGCGATGGTGGTCTTGCCCACGCCGCGCGTGCCGCTGAACATGTAGGCCGGGGCGATCCTGCCCGTGGCCGAGGCGCGCGAGAGGATGGCCTTGACCGCGTCCTGGCCAGCGACTTCGGCGAAGCGGCGGGGCCGGTATTTTGCGGTGAGGCTGGCCATGGGCGGGCTCCGGGAAGGTTTTGCGCTGATGACGAAATGCCCGGAGGGAGCGGCTGCTCCCCCCGGACGCTTGATTCGCTAGATCGTGTACTCGTGCAGCCAGTGGGAGTAGTCAGCGTTCTCGCCCTTCACAATCTTGAAGTACTCCTTCTGGAGCAACAGCGAGATGGGGCCGGCCTTTCCGGCGCCGATCTGGCGACGGTCTACCTCGCGGATGGGCGTGATCTCCGCCGCGGTGCCGGTGAAGAAGGCTTCGTCGGCCACGTAGAGCTCGTCGCGGGTGAAGAGCTGCTCCACGACCTCGTATCCCATATCACGCGCCAGGACCATGATGCTGTCGCGGGTGATGCCGGGCAGGATGGAGGTCAGCGGCGTGGTTTTGATGACCTCGTTCTTGACGATGAAGATGTTCTCGCCGGTGGCCTCGGAGACGTAGCCCTGGGTGTCGAGCATGAGCGCCTCGTGGAAGCCGTCTGCCACGGCCTCGGTCTTGGCCAGCACGGAGTTCACGTAGTTGCCGCAGGCCTTGGCCTTGGTCATCATGACGTTGACGTGGTGGCGGTGGAAGGTGCTGGTCTTGATGGAGATGCCCTTCTCCAGAGCGCCTTCGCCCAGGTAGGCGCCCCAGGGCCAGGTGGCGATGGCCACGCGGATGGGGTTGGTGCCGGGGTGCACGCCCATGACGCCGTCGCCGATGAACACCAGCGGACGGATGTACCCGGCCTTCATCTTGTTCACCTTCAGGGTGTCGACCACGGCCTGGACCAGCTCCTCGCGGTTGAAGGGGAGCTTCATGCCAAGAATGTGGGCGGAGTCGATGAGGCGCTGCATGTGCTCAACGAGGCGGTACACGGCGCTGCGGCCGTCGGTGCACTCGTAGGAGCGGATGCCCTCGAAGACGCCGCAACCGTAGTGCAGCGTGTGGGTGAGGATGTGCACGTTGGCGTCATCCCAATTGACGAGCTTGCCGTCCATCCAAATTTTTTCGGCTTTCTGAACCATGTCCGTTTTCTCCTATGGGGGGTGAGCGACGGCTCGTCAAAGGGGGTGTCGCGCCGAGGTCTCACAAAGTCAGACACGCTAAAAAAAACGGGGCAGGAGGTCAAGGGCGGGGGTGGATACGAGAAGGCGGCACCAACGGTCCGGCAAATCCTCTTGCCTCGTCCGGCGGCGTGCCTTACCAAGCCCCATGACCGCAACCATCCTCATAGCCACCGACATCTTCGGCCACACGCCGGAGGTCCAGGCCCTGGCCCGCGACCTGACAAACGGACGCGACGTCCGCGCGCGCGTCGTCTCGCCCTACGGCTCCCACAATGGCGGGGAGCGCCCGCGCTTTTCAAGCGAGGTCGAGGCCTACGCGGCCTTTTCCGCGCGCATCGGCCTGGAGCGCTATACCCAGATGGTGGCCGAGGCCCTGGCGGAGCACCGCCCTGCCCTGGCCGTGGGCTTCAGCGTGGGCGCCACGGCCCTGTGGGTCGCCCTGGCTGCACCGCCAAAGCCCTTCACTGGCAGCGCGGTGCTCTACTACGGCTCGCGCATACGCGACCACCTGGACCTGCGCCCTGCTGGCGACGTGCGGCTCGTGTTCGCCGAACAGGAGGCCTCCTTCGCCCCGGCAGAGCTTGTGGCGACGCTGCAGGCCCGGGGGATGGCTGCGGAGCTGCGGCAGGGTAAGGCCCACGGGTTCATGAACCGGCTCTCCCAGGGCTGGGACGCCACGGCCTATGCGGCGGAACTGGAAAGGCTGCGCGGACTGCTCGCACCGGCAGGCCATGGCTGGCTCTCCCGGCCTGATTCCGGCTCAGACTCCACGCGACGGTGAAATCGCCTCGTTCTTTTCCGGCCTTCGGAAAAACGCGCGCAGGGTTTCGCTGAAGGCCTCCGCAACCGGCGAAAGCATCCGCTCCGCCTGGCGTGCTAGGTACACCGGAGCGAAGAGTCCCTCGCCGTGCCACTCCAACGTCGCCAGTTCGCCGCGCCGAACAGCCTCGCGCACACTGAACGCAGGCACGATGGACAGCCCCTGTCCAGCCATGACGCAGGCCTTGACCAACTCAACGCTGGCGCACTCAACAACACTGGCCGGGCGCACCCTCGCCTCCAAAAGCGCCGCCTCAATGGACCTGCGGAGGCTCCAGACGTGCCGCGTCAACACCAAAGCCTGAGCGTCCAGCATCTCCGGACGAAGCGTGCAGCTTCCGGCCAGTGGCGACTGCGGCGCAACGATGGCCACAAGCCTCTCCCGACCCAGCAACTCCACGTCGATCCCCGCAGCGAGAAACGGCTCGCCCAGCAGCAGGGCCAGATCCATGACGCCGTGTTGAATGTCCTGGTGCAGGCCGTGGCGCGAATGCGTGGCGAAGGAGAGCCGAATGTCTGGAAAGCGCTGGCGAAAGCGAGGCAGCACCCACGGCAGACAATAAACCCCCAGACTTTCCGAGATGCGCACGGCCAGTTCCAGGCCGCTGCCATCGCCCCCGGCTGCGAGACGCTGTGTCTCCTCGATGAGGTCCACTATGCGTCGGGCGTTCTGCACAAGCCCCTGCCCAGACCCGGTGAGCCGCACACTGCGGCTGGAGCGCTCGAACAAGACGACGCCAAGCTCCTGCTCCAGGCTTCGTATCTGGCTGGTCACTGTGGAGGGCGCGCAGTGCAGGGCTAGGGCAGCCTTTCGGAAGGAAAGCTCTGCGGCCACGGCCAAAAAGGAGCGGAGGAGGTGTGGATCGAGCATTGTTTTGTTTCACTGAATTATTGGTTCAAAACTTATCGTTTGCATCTGCTGCGATGCAAATTTATACAACCACAGACGCAATGATGGCAAGTCGAATGGTTCATAAAACATGAACACTGGAGATTTTACGTGAAGACACGTAACGCACAGATGGAGCAGTTTTCCCGCCAGCGGCAAGTCATTGAGGCCGTTGAGATCAGCACGGAGATGAGCTTCGGACCGGCCACATTAGCGGCGCGTTTCCCCCTGGAGGTCATGCTTGATGTGTTCGGCGCGGCTGGCCACGTCCAAATTGGGCCAAGGAGCTGAGGTGGAGGCGGCCTCACTAGGTCTTGTGGCCGCGGCTGCGCTCTTGGCTGGATTCACCCAGGCCTTTGCCGGATTCGGCTCCACGCTCGTGGCCATGCCCTTGTTGGCGCTCGTGCTTGGCGTTCGCGCCGCAGTACCACTGGGCTGCCTCATGGCCCTGTCCATCAACGTGCTGCTCGTGGCGCGCCTGGGCCGCCAGGCGCATGGCCTGAGCCTGGTGCTGCTGCTGGCCGCAGCCCTGCCCGGCATGGTCCTGGGCTTTCTCTTCCAGTCCACCGCACCGGAGGCGCTGCTCAAGTTCCTGCTTGGCTCGTGTGTTGTGGTGCTGGCGCTGCGGCTCTCGGGTCGGGGTGCCCACCGGTACCCCCTGGGCAGGCGCTGGGCTGTGGCTGCGGGCATCGCTTCCGGCTGCATGGGCGTCAGCCTGGGCATCAACGGCCCTCCCGTGGTGAGCTGGGCCGTGTGCCAGACCTGGAGCCGCGATACGCTGAAGGCCACGCTTACAGCCTATTTCCTCTGCGCAGGCTCCTTGATTGTGGCCATGCAGTTCTGGCAGGGTCTCATGAACAACCAGGTGTTGGCGCTATTCGCCAAGACACTGCCGCTCTTGCTGGCGGGGATGTGCGCCGGATGGATGTGTTGCGACAGGGTGAGCGAATCGGCATTCCGGCGCGTGGTGCTGGCTCTCTTGGCCACCACCGGCCTGGCGTTGCTCTGGCAGGCGCTCGGGCAGGCAATCCCGGCATGACAGCTGCGCAGGATCCTGGCCCCCGCAGACAGGCCTAAGCCTCGGCACCGGTCTTCAGCCGCACCGAGTGCACCATGAGCGGCTCGCTCTTGCCCTTGGCGCTGATGGCGCGCGACTCCAGCACCTCGCAAAGGCTTCCGGCCTTGGCCAGCACCGCGTCGGTGACGAGCAGCTCGCCGCTGCCCGCAGCCGAGCAAATGCGCTTGGCCGTGTTCACGGTGTCACCGATGATCTCGTAGCGCTTGACCTCGGTGCTGCCGAGCAGCCCCTCCACCACGAGCCCGTCATGCAGCCCCGTGCCCACGCCGAGGCCGTAGTCCGCCAGCCGCGCCATGCAGGCCCAGTGCATGCGGTGCGCGCTGCGCAGCCCGTCCTCGGCGTCGGCAAAAAAGGCCATGACCTCGTCGGCGGTGTATTTGACGAGAATCGCCCCGGAGGCGCTGAAGACCGACTCGGCCAGCGCATAGAGGTCATTCAGCATGCCCACCACCACTTCGGGCTCCTGGCGCTCGCTCCAACTGGTGAAGCCCCGGATGTCGAGAAACATGACGGTGCGCTCGCGCCGCACCAACGACAGCGCCTCGGGGTTGGTCAGGGCCATGGAGAGCATGTTGCGCCCCAGCAGCCAGTGGGAGAAGGTCTGCAGGCGGCTTGCTGTTTCGCGCAGGATGCCAAGGAACCGCTGGGACCGCGCGTCGTCCAGGCCGACCACCAGGCCGAGGAAGAAGATGGCCGAGAGGATGAAGATGTGCGACCGGTTGCCGAAGAACACCGCCGGGTCGGCGTACTTGGCCTCCGTGAGCTGTTCCATGAACCAGTACATGACAGCCAGGATGCTGGAGCGCAGCACGTTCTCCAGCAGGATGAAGGCGGACTGCCAGCGGTCGCCCACGCGCAGGCGCAGCTCCTGGATGATGCCGATGCCAAGGGCGAACCCCCAGTAGGCGTAGTGGAAGGGCATGGTGAAGAACTCGTCCGCCGAGACGGCAATATCCACGACGGAGTAAATGAACGGCCCGATGAGGTTGCCGAGGAGCGGCCTGGGCCTGCCTTTGTAGGTCCAGCTGCCCAGGAAATACGCCTGCACCGCCGGGGCCAGCAGGGAGGAATAGAAGTCCAGGGACGTGATGTAGTGCGAAGGCCCTTCCAGCACCAGCTCAAGGAGGATGTTGGCCAGCGGAAAGTGGAAGGAGTTCTTCAGGAATTCAATTATGATCGCGCCTTTGCGCGTTCCGCTGATGCGTTCCTCGACAACGGCTGTCATGCGGATCCTCCTGACGCGTAAGCTCTAGTCCACCCCGATGTCCTCGTTCCAGACCTCTGGCTTCTCGCGGATGAAGCCGCCGAGCAGCGCCTTGCATTCGTCGCTGTCCAGGTCGACGACCGTGACGCCGTTCTCCTTCAGCCAGTCGAGCCCGCCCTGGAAGGTCGCGCTCTCGCCCGCCACAACGGTGCCTATGCCGAACTGGCGCACCAGCCCGGAACAGTACCAGCAGGGGGCCAGCGTGGTGACCATGATGGTGTCGCGGTAGCTCTTGCGCCGACCTGCGTTGCGGAAGGCGTTGGTTTCGGCGTGCATTGAGGGATCGCCATCCTGCACGCGGCGGTTGTGCCCGCGCCCCAGCAGCGTGCCGGACTCGTCGAACAGGGCCGCGCCAATGGGCACCCCGCCCTCGGCGAGTCCCAGGCGGGCCTCCTCCAGCGCGACTTCCAGCATGGCGGCGTATTCCTTCCTGCTCAATTTCTTGCCCATTGTTTCCCTCCAAATGATGAATCCGTCCTATAACATGCAAAATCTCCACGGACAATGATTTTGCCCCGAGATTGCGGCATCATTCATTTTGACAGCAGCCCCCCGGCGCATGTAAGGTTCCGCCCTACCGAACATTCATCTCCGGATAGCCACGGGCATGTCCGGCCAGCTACGGGAGCCAAGGAGCGCGCAATGCAGCAATTTCCCAGAGTCCACCGCCTGCCGCCGTATGTTTTTGCTCAGGTCAACGAACTGAAGATGCAGATGCGCCACCAGGGCGCAGACATCATCGACCTGGGCATGGGCAACCCGGACCTGCCCACGCCTCCGCATATTGTCGAAAAGCTGATGGAGGCGGCGCAGAAGTCGACCAACCATCGCTACTCCGCCTCCAAGGGCATCAAGGGCCTGCGCCTGGCCATCGCCAACTGGTATCTGCGCCGCTTCGGCGTGGAGCTGGACCACGACCAGGAGGTCGTCGTCACCATGGGCGCCAAGGAAGGCCTGGCGCACCTGTCGCTGGTCATGCTCTCCCCCGGCGACGTCGTGTTCGCGCCCGACCCGGCCTATCCCATCCATCCCTACGCCGCCATCATCGCCGGCGCGGATGTACGCCGCATCCCCATGGGCAAAAACCGCGACTTCCTGGAGGACCTCCAGATCGCCGTGCGCCAGACCTGGCCCAAGCCCAAGCTGCTGGTCATCAACTATCCGCACAACCCCACCACCATCTGCGCGGACGTGGACTACTTCCAGAAGATCGTGGACTTCGCCAAGGAACACGGGATGTACATCATCCACGACCTGGCCTACGCCGACTTCACCTACGACGGCTACGTGGCCCCGAGCTTCCTGCAGGCCAAGGGCGCCAAGGACGTGGCTGTCGAGTTCTTCTCTCTGACCAAGAGCTACTCCATGGCTGGCTGGCGCGTGGGCTTCTGCTGCGGCAACCGCGACATGGTCCAGGCCCTCACCCGCATCAAGAGCTATCTGGACTA
This sequence comes from Humidesulfovibrio sp., assembly GCF_031082295.1. GTDB lineage: Bacteria > Desulfobacterota > Desulfovibrionia > Desulfovibrionales > Desulfovibrionaceae > Humidesulfovibrio. Next base: position 4,411 of record NZ_JAVHLD010000019.1, on the reverse strand, counting down.
CGGCATCTTCCAGCCCATCCAGATCGCGGCCTGCACCGCGCTGAACGGTCCCCAGGACTGCGTGCGCGAGATCATGGACGTACACCAGGACCGCCGCGACGCGCTCATCGAAGGCCTGCACCGCGCCGGCTGGATGGTGCCCGCGCCCAAGGCCACCATGTTCGTCTGGGCCGAGATTCCCGACGAGTTCAAGCACCTGGGCAGCGTCGAGTTCTCCAAGCTCCTGCTGCGCGAGGCCGAGGTGGCCGTTTCCCCGGGCCTCGGCTTCGGCAACTACGGCGACGACCACGTGCGCTTCGCCCTGGTGGAAAACCGCCACCGCATCAACCAGGCCACGCGCAACCTGAAGAAGTTCTTCGGCAAATAGGGAGACTTGATGGAAACGCTGCGCCTCGGGCTCGCCGGATTCGGCACGGTCGGCTCTGGACTCGCCAAGATCCTTCAGGAAAACGGTGAGATCATCCGCGCGCGCACCGGGCGTGACGTGGCCATCAAGTCCGTCCTCGTGCGCGACCTGGCCAAGAAACGCGCCGTTGATCTGGGACCGGACGTCCGCTTCACCACCAGCCCGGACGACCTGGTGAACGATCCCGGCATTGACGTCGTGGTGGAACTCATGGGCGGCATCGACACCGCCAAGAGCCTCATCACCCGAGCGCTGTCCGCTGGCAAGCACGTGGTCACGGCCAACAAGCACCTGCTGGCCCTGCACGGGCCGGAGCTCTCGGCCCTGGCCGCGAGCAAGGGTCTTGGCCTGTTCTACGAGGCCAGCGTGGCCGGGGGCATCCCCATCGTGCAGACCCTGCGCGAGAGCCTGGGCGCCAACCGCATCGAGCGGCTGGTCGGCATCATGAACGGCACGGCCAATTACATCCTCTCCGAGATGACCACCAGCCACCTGGACTTCGGCACGGCGCTCAAACAGGCCCAGGACCTGGGCTACGCCGAGGCCGATCCGACCTACGACATCGAGGGCCTGGACACGGCCCACAAGCTCGTGGTGCTCATCCGCCTGGCCTACGGGCGCGACTTCCCCCTTGCCAACGTGCCCGTGCGCGGCATCACCGAAGTCACGCCCATGGACATCGAGCTGGCGCGCGAGTTCGGCTATCGCATCAAGCTCCTGGCCCAGGCGCGCGAGATCGACGGACGCATCGAGGCCAGCGTGCAGCCGACCCTCGTCAAGTACACCTTCCTGCTGGCGCGTGTTGGCGGCAACTTCAACGCCGTGCGCGTGGAAGGCAACGCCGTCGGGCCCATCATGCTCCACGGCCAGGGCGCGGGCGACACCCCAACCGGCAGCGCGGTCATGGCCGACATCATGGCCCTGTGCCGCGGGCTGGCCGTGCCGGGCTGGACGTTCGACAACACCGGCTTCGGCAACAAGCCCTTGCCCACCGCCGACATCCTGCCGTCGGACGAAGCCGTGTCCATGCACTACTTCCGCTTCTCCGTGGCCGACCGCCCCGGCGTCATGGCGGCCATCGCCAAGGCCATGGCCGAGCACGGCATCTCCATCGCCCAGGCCGTGCAAAAGGGCGACATGTCCGGCTCGGACGTGCCCATCGTGTTCCTGACGCACAACGCGCGCGCGGCCGCCGTGGCCGAGACCATCCGCGAGATCGACGCCTCCCCCTTCACCGTGCGGCCCACCGTGCACTTCCCCATCCTCTAACGCGGGCTGGCCAACGCGCATGAAACTTCTTTTCCTCATTGCCGACGGCATGGGCGGCTGGGCCGACGAGATGCCCGGCGGTAGGACCTGCCTGGAGGCAGCGACCACCCCGCACATGGACAACCTCGCCACCAACGGCATCGTCGGCGTGTGCCAGACCGTGCCCGAGGGCATGCCGCCGGGCTCCGACGTGGCCAACATGTCGCTGCTTGGCTTCAACCCGGCCAAGCACCACACCGGTCGCGGCCCCATCGAGGCAGCCGCGCAGGGGCTCGTGCTCGACCCGGACGACCTGGTCTGGCGCATGAACCTGGTCAGCGTGAGCGAGCTTTCGCCCTCGGGCAACATGCTCGACTATTCCTCCGGGCACATCACCACCGAGGCGTCCGAGCCCCTAATGCGCGACCTGCAGGAACGCCTGGGCGACGAGACCTTCCAGTTCCACCCCGGTGTGCAGTACCGCCACCTGCTGGTGCACAAGGGCGGCGCCCGCGAGGACGAGGCCGGGCTCAAGATCAACCCGCCCCACGACATCACCGGAAAGCCCCTGCACGCGGACATGCGCGAATTCTCCCGCTGCGCCCGCATGTGGGATCTGCTCTTCCTGGCGCAGGAACGCCTGGCCGAGACCGCCACGCACACCAAGGCAAACTCCATCTGGCCGTGGGGCCAGGGCCGTCCGCTCATCCTGCCGAACTTCAAGCAAGCCACTGGCCGCACCGGCGCGGTGATCTCCGCGGTCGACCTTGTGCGTGGCCTGGGGCGCGCGGCCGGCATGGAGGTCATCGAGGTCCCCGGCGCCACAGGGCTCATCGACACCAACTACCAGGGCAAGGTGGACGCGGCGCTCAAGTTCCTTGAGCACGGCGACTTCGCCTTCGTGCACCTGGAAGGGCCTGACGAGTGCGGCCATGCAGGCAACGCCGCCGAGAAGACCGAGGCCATCAGCCGCTTCGACGCGCGCATCGTGGCGCCGCTGCTCGCGGCGCTGGAGGGCCAGGACGTGGCCTTCGTCATCACCTGCGACCACTTCACCCCGATCATCGAGAAGACCCACACGCCCGACGCCGTGCCCTTCCTGCTCTGGCACCCCGGCTGCAAGGCCACCAACTGCGAGCCCTCCGGCCTCACTGCCTTCACCGAGGCCCAGGCGCGTTCCACCGGGCTGGTCATCGAGGCCGGGCACGAGCTGCTGGCCTGGACGCTGCGCCAGCTTGGCCGACCGCAGGAGCCCTAGCCGTGGAGTTCCCCAAGGTCTTCCCCAGTTCCGACACCTGGTACGCCCACCGCGTCTCCTACGGGGAGACGGACGCCATGGGCGTGCTGTATTATGCGGAATACCTCCACATCTTTGAGCGCGCCCGCAGCCAGTTCCTGCGCGAGCGTGGCATGGGCTACAATCTTGTGGAGGAGCGCGGGGTCATCCTGCCCGTGCGCGAGGCCTGGTGCCGCTACCGCGCGCCCTCGCGCTACGATGACCTGCTCATGGTCCGTTGCGGCGTGTCCGGCTGGGGCCGGGCGTCCATGCGCATCGTTTACGAGTTCCGGAGCGAGGACCGCACCCAACTGCGCGCCCAGGGCTACACTGAGCACGCCATCGTCAATGCCCAAGGAAAGCCCACGGCCGTGCCCGACTGGTTCAAGGCGCTGTGCGAGAATCAGCCGCAAGCGCGACAGTAAGCACCCCCTCGCCTGTTTTTCCTTGCCCCCAGAATATTCCGGCGTAATATCGAGGCCTTCGCACTTACCGCAGGAGCCTTGAGACATGTTCACGGACACGCATTGCCACGTATTCCACCCCAAGATCGCTGAAAAGGCGCTGAATCAGCTGGAAGGCCACTACGGCTTGCGGCCCGAAGGGAGCGGCATTCTGGAGGACCTTCTCTCCAGGGCCGATCGCGCGGGCGTTGACAGGGTCGTGGTGCACACCGCCGCCACCGACCCGGCCCAGGTCATCCCTGCCAACAACTGGGCGCTCGACCTCATGCGCCAGTCACCGCGCGTCACGGCCTTCGGCACGCTGCACCCTGACTACGCCGACGTGGACAAGGAACTGGACCGACTGGAACGCGCCGGTGTTGTGGGCTTGAAGTTCCACCCGGATTTCCAGGGGTTCTTCCTCGACGACCCCAAATTCTATGCGCTCTTGGAAAAGGTCGGGAGCCGCTTCATGCTCATGTTCCACGTGGGCGACCGCCTGCCGCCCGAGCAGAACCCTTCCTGCCCCATCAAGCTGGCCCGGCTGCGCCGCGAGTTCCCCGGCCCGGTGATGATCGCCGCGCACCTGGGCGGCTACCTGCATTGGGACTTCGCCGTGGAGCACCTGGCCGGGCTGGACGTGTACATGGACACCTCAAGCTCCCTGCGTTTCGTGCCAGACGACACCCTGCGCGCCCTCCTCAAGGCGCACCCGTCGGACCGTCTGCTCTTCGGCAGCGACTATCCCCTGTTCGACCCTGGTGACGAGATCAGGCTCATCGAACGCCGCCTCGTTCCCCTGGGCGTGCGTCTGGACGACCTGCTTGCCGCAGGCACCGCACTGTTCCCCGAACACGCTTCGGCTTAACCTCCGCCCTGAAACGGAAAACCCCGGCCAGACGTACTGACCGGGGCTTTTGCATTTCCAAGGGGTGGTGTTCGGACTAGCCGAAGGAAGCCACCTTCTTGATGAGTCGCACCAGCTGGTGGGTGAACCCGGCCTCGTTGTCGTACCAGACGATGAGCTTGACCATGCTG
>NZ_JAVHLD010000018.1:40123-53895 GCF_031082295.1 Humidesulfovibrio sp. | reverse complement strand
ATTACTACTTCATATGCCACTTCCTTGGCATTTTTATACGCTGATTCAATTATACTCATCTGCCGACTAATCACGCTTCGTCCGGAATATGTTTTTTTATTTCCATACGTCAAAACGTCTTCACTGATGTTGCAAACTATTTCGTTGTGCAAATTGAGAAGACTGAAAAATCCATGCTCAAATGACTGCCTCGCCATTCTTGAATTTTGCAGCTCCATTTGTTCTCTTTGTCCTTTTAACTCTCCTCTCGTGTCTTGAAGCTCTTGGCGCTGCAACTCTAAGTCTTTTCTTTGTACCCACAATGTGCCCAACGCAGCAATAAATGCCAATCCAGAAAACAGCGCTCCGGACGCTTCAAGCGCCTCCGATAGTTTTGTATTTGGCGATTGAGCCATGATCCGTTCCGCAAGCCAATACCAAGCCCAATGGATACCCCACAGCGCGAGAGCAACAAACACAGCATTACGCAAGTATTTCAAGCAATCACATTTCTCTAGCATTCTTTCCTCCCTTGCCCACCGCCATGCGCCAACAATTGTATAACGTTATCAACCAACCTGCATAATCGCAAGTTCCTCCAAGAATAAAACCGCCCGGCCTCCTTTCGGAAACCGGGCGGTTCGCATTTGTCATTTCGCAAGAAGTGCCAGCATGCCAACAGCCAGATGGTGCTGGTGTTAATGCTTCACCACATACGCCCCCACGACCACGCCGCCAAGGAAGGAAGCGGCGGCCACGTCGTCGACCACGAAGAAGCGGGACGTGGACTCTGCTGCGTTCACTATCTTCTTGTAGGCGGCATCATCCATCCGAGCCGTCTCCACAACCTGCTGGGAAAACGACATCAGTTCATCGATGGTCCCCGCATACTCGAGGGCTATGAGATCCTCCTTGCTGGGCTTCTTGTTGCGGGAGGCAAACCCAAGCGCGGCGCCCACGGCAACACCGATCACGGCACAGGTGAGAGGCTCGAGCCTGAGCTCGGCCTGCTTTGCCAGCGCTGGCCGATGCAGGACAGAGAAGGGAATGTTGTGCAGCGCCTCAAGGATGGCCTCCGGCGAGGGCAGGCTCTTTTCCAACAAGGAGAAAGGCCGACTTTGCAGGAAAGACGGAGACACCGGGCCGATGACGTTGAACTGCGGCTCCTGCTCCTCCCCTGAGGCTTGGATCTTTTCCCGAATTTTCTCGTATAGCTGCTGGTAGGTTCCCATGAACTTGCCCTGGCCCCACGCCTCGCAAAGGGCCATGGTGAACGAGCCACCCTGCTGATAGCCTGCGCTCGTACCGCCATCGCGGCAGCCGCTGTAGTGGATCATTTGGGCCTTCATCCCCGGAATCTGTCCAATATTTATGGGTGTTTGGGCGCGGACGGTTCGCAAGCCCCTGTAGTTTGTTCCAGAGTTGCAGCTGTCGCTGATCATGACGATGCGCACACCCGGGGCGAACTTCGGCCAGAGCTTCGCAAGTTCGTCATCGATAAGCTCCCGGTCATAGGCCACCAGGGTCTCATCCCTGCCATCGGACTCATCCCCGTCGCGATCCGGCTGCTGCCCGCCATGCCCGGAATAGTAGAACACAAACATATCTCCTGCAGTGAGGGCGCTGGCTGCCGACTCGATGCCACGGAGTATCGCGGTAGCCGTCGCCTGCTTCGTCTTAAGCGTATTAATGGAAAACCCCCCGGCCGTGCCGAGAACTAGAGCCATGTTGTCAACGTCCAGCTCACAGCCATAGCACCCGTTCCGGCCGTCCCAGCCACCGTAAGCGGCGGGGTCAACCCCCTTGAGACCAGTCAATAGTGCAAGCCCCTTCGCCATCTCGACCTCCCTGGTTAAATTGTTGCCGGCTCGGTCCATGCAGCAATGGAGCCTGCGGCCCTTTTAAGCCCGGCGCGGTGCGGCCCGCCCGACAAGGAACTCGGTACGCATTCATGCATATACATACTTGCAATTATACTTCAAGAAATATCTTCCGAGCACGCAAAAAAAACCGGCCTCCTCTCGGAAACCGGGCGGTTCGCATTCGTAGGTGGGTGGCGGGGGCTAGCTCAGCCGCCCTCGCCGCTGTCCAGGCGGGCCATCTGCCTGTCCTGCAGGCGGGAAAAGACGAACAGCGCCGTCACAGCGCCGATAAGCGCCAAGAGCATGTCCGACTGCGTGTCCCAGGGGTCGCCCTGGGTGCCCAAAAATTCGTCCGCGCCCTGCCCCAGCGCCACCGCGGCCCCCCACTCCACCAGCTCATACGTCGCGCTGATGGTCATGACCACGCAGACCGACAAGAATGCCAGCATCCCCTTTCCGCGCACGTAACGGCCCCGGACGAAGGCCTCCCGCGCGACCAGGGCCGGAACAAGCCCCTGCATGAAGTGGCCGATCTTGTCGTAGGGGTTGCGCGAAAGGCCGAACAGATCGGCGATTTGGAAACCCAGCGGCACCCTGGCGTAGGTGTAGGCCCCGCCAACCAAGAGCACCACGGCGTGGAGAAAGATGAGTGTGTAGAGCAGCGGGGTCAGCGGAAAGCGGCCGTGGGTCGCCCACAGCACCGGCAGGGCCAGGGCGATGGGGAAGACTTCCAGCAGCCAGGTGGTACGGTCGTAAGGCTGGTAGCCGGACAGCGCCAGAAGCGCGAGCAGGAGCACGGTCGCAGCCACAAGAAAGGCATTGTGCTTTGCGGCTGCGACCATTGTCATGCCCCTAGCAGATTCTCGGCAGCTGCTCGCCTTCGAGCATGCCCAGCAGGCGCTTGCCGCCCAGGCCGGTCTTGAGCAGCACCCGGCCCATTTGTCCGGGCTTGTCGTTTGCCATCACGGTGCCGATGCGCCTGGCGTCCACGCCCAGCGGGCTCTTGCGCATGAGCTCAAGCGCCGCGTCGGCCTGGGCTTCCGGCAGGATGCAGATGAACTTGCCCTCGTTGGCCAGGTACAGCGGATCCAGCCCGAGCAGCGAGCAGCCGCCCTTGACCTCCGGCTTCACCGGAATCAGCCCCTCGTCCAGCTCGCAAGTGACGTTCGACGCCACGGCGATCTCGTTCAGGGTGGTGGCCAATCCGCCGCGCGTGGGGTCGCGCAGCACGTGCACGTCCGGCACGTTCTGCAGCAGCTCCACGATGACGTGGTTCAGGCTGGCGCAGTCCGAGACCACCGGGGTCTCAAAGGACAGCCCCTGCCGCGTGGACAAAATCGCCAGCCCGTGGTCGCCCAGGGTGCCGCTGATGATGATGGCGTCGCCGGGGCGGGCCAGGTCGCCCGCCGGGGCCGGGTCCACAAAGACCTCGCCGATGCCCGTGGTGTTGATGAAGATCTTGTCCGCCGCGCCCTTCTGCACCACCTTGGTGTCGCCGGTGACGATCCACACCCCGGCCTCGCGCGCGGCCTTGCCCATGGACTCCACGATGCGCGTCAGGTCCTCCACGGGCAGGCCTTCCTCCAGGATGAACCCGCAGGTGAGGTACTTCGGCACCGCGCCCATCATGGCCACGTCGTTCACCGTGCCGTGCACGGAGAGCGCGCCGATGTCGCCGCCGGGGAAGAACACCGGGTCCACCACGAAGCTGTCGGTGGAGACAGCGATCTTCGCGCCCACGCCCAGCACCGCGCCGTCGTTCAGCCGCCGCAGCTCCGGGTTGTCGAAGTTCTCCAGGAACAGTTCGCCGATGAAGCGCTGGGAAGCCTTGCCGCCGGAGCCGTAGTCAAGCAGTACCTTGTCGCTCATGTGCTCTAGTCCACCTGATATTTGAAGTAGGCCGCGCAGGAGCCCTCGGTGGAGACCATGCACGGTCCCACGGGCTTGGCAGGCGTGCAGGCCTTGCCGAAGAGCGGACAGAGGTTCGGGGCCAGCTTGCCCTTCAAGACGTCGCCGCACTTGCAGCCGGGCAGGGGCGGGCATTCGGTGATGGTGATGCCGAACTCGCGCTTGGCGTCGAAGGCGGCGTAGGCGTCGGAGAGCTCCAGCCCGGAGCCCGGGATGTTGCCGATGCCGCGCCACAGGGCGTCCGCCGGGTTGAAGACCTCGGCCAGGATTCCTTGCGCCTTGGCGTTGCCCTCGTCGCGCACCACGCGGCGGTAAAGGTTGACGACCTCGGCGCGGCCGTCGCGCTTGCACTCGGCCAGGAACAGCAGCGCCTGCAGGATGTCCAGCGGCTCGAAGCCCGCGATGGCTGCGGACTTGCCGTACTTGCTGGCCACGGGCAGGTACGGGGCCAGCCCGATGATGGCCGACACGTGGCCGGGCATGATGAAGGCGTCGATGTCCGTGCCGGGGTCGGCCAGCAGGGCGTCCAGCGCCGGGGGCACGATCTTGTGGAAGGACAAGACGCGGTAGTTGGTGATGCCCTGAGCCTTGGCCATCTTGAGGCTGGCGGCCACGCCGGGCGCGGTGGTCTCGAAGCCCACGCCCAGGAAGACCACGGTGGCGTCCGGGTTCTCGGCGGCGATCTTCAGCGCGTCGGGCGGGGAATACACGACCTCGACCCGCGCGCCGTCGGCCTGGGCGGCCTTCAGGGTGCGGCTTTTGCTGCCGGGCACGCGCATGAGGTCGCCGAAGGTGGCGACGATGACCTTGGGGTTCTCGGCAAGGTCGAGGAAGGCGTTGACCTCGGACTCGTGGGTCACGCAGACCGGGCAGCCCGGGCCGGAGAGGTGGATGATTTCCTTGGGCAGTATGGAGCGCAGGCCGCTGCGGAAAATGGCCACGGTGTGCGTGCCGCAGACTTCCATGAAGCGCAGGGGCCGACCGTCCAGGGCCTTGTTCAGGCGCTCCAGCACGCTCTTGCACAGGTCGGGGTCGTGGAACTGGTCCAGAAGCTCAAGACTCACGGGCTACCACCTTTGCGTCGTTTTCCGGGGGCGAGGGAATGAAGGCTCCCCGGCCCGAAGTGCATACACGGACCGCGCCCGCGAGTCCATGCCCGCGCGGCGGTGGCAGCGTGTCACTGGGGGGGCACGGGGCAAGGGCGGGGTGCGGCGCCTGATAGACAGCAAAGGAGGGCGACAGCCTACAAGGCTCAACTTAGGCGGACCTAACCCAAGCCTAATCCGAGGACGCCAAATGGGTGTTAATCTGACATCATACCGGGTTTGCGGTTGTCGCGGTATAAACTTTAAGAATACCATCCCACGGGTTTATGATGTGTTCGATCGCGTAATATATGTCGGCATTTGGCTCGCCGCTCCCGCGATTTAGACAACTCTTCAACTGTTTTTTTGAGTAGTACATATACTTTCTTGTTCCAATTTCGAATGGCTCTTCCGCGTCAACATTAATACTCGCCTTAACGACAACAAACGGGAATATATAGCAAACGTAATTGCCCTTGTCTGCAGACCTCTTAAGTGAAATCACGCCTCCAAGAACAGCTGCCCCATCGATGGAAACACCTAAAAATCCATTCGGTTTGCTTGAAATTGCTTTATTAAGAATATCATTTGCGTTGAATTGCTCAACTTCCTTTAGCTTTACTGACGGCAGGACCCAGCCCCAGCCATCTGTATTTAATTTTAACAACACTTCACATTCATTACCCTTTGCTCTTGGGATCACAAACAGCGGGACAAGCTTATACTCTTGTATATCGCAAATATTTTTGAGCCGATTGCTCCCAGAAAGTTGGTCATTATAGTCTCGCACCTCAACCCCACTTGCGTCCGTTTCACTTGCTGTCCACAAATACAATGTCCCGGGCTTAGGATTATTTGGCAAATTAGAAATATATGGTGACATCAACTTAAGAACATCGCGCCACACTTTTGACCTAGTCCTAAGTCTTCCGAATGGCATAAGACATCTATCATACAGTTTGAGTGCAGGCTCGAAGTACTTGAGAATGGTAGCCCCGACCATAAACAACACAATAATTCCCAAAGCCACCTTCGGCCCGAAAATCCACGAAAGAAAATCGTTAAACATTGAGACCAGATTGAAAGATGAACCAGCAGTTGAATTATCCATAAGCCCGCCCCCCTGAAGATACCCCATCATTGGCAACAAAAAAGGGCGGCAGGCTTTCGCCGCCGCCCTTTGGGAACACAATTCGGCGCGGGATTACACGCAGCCGGTGGGCTTGGGCAGGCCGGCCATTTTGCAGGCGCCTTTGCCGGGGCCGGAGGGGAACAGCTCGTAGATCTCCTTCAGCTTGTATCCGGTCACCTTGGACAGGATGCGCACCATGGGGGCGATGCCGTTCTTCTTGTAGTAGTCCTGCAGGAAGTCGATGACTTTCTGGTGGCTCTCGCTGATGGTGGCGATGCCCTCGCTCTCCTTCACGTACTCCACCCAGTCAGGGTTCCAGTCCTCGAATTTCAGCAGGAAACCGTCCTCGTCCACCTCAAACTTGTTGCTCTTGTACTCAACAATAGCCATGCCAGAACCTCCTCATCGAATTATTTATGCGTCTCGCATAATGGCCACTCAACACCAGTCTGGGCCTGCCGGAAGACCATGCATCCGGCACGTCCATCAATTTCCAACCACTTCTGTAGCCCCTGCGCCAAAAAAATTCAAGCGACTTTTCGCCGTGGCCCGCACAGAAACGACGGGGCCCACGCTTTCTTTTTCGGCCCGGCCTTGCTAGTCATACGCAGGCGACGCGAACAAACGGCCCTTTGGCCCGCAGCATCAGGTGCGCATGAACAGGACGACCCCGAACATCCCCATGGCCCCCATGTGGCCCACCCTGCCGCCGCCCCCGGAAGCCCCGGCGGGTCTGCTGCACAGGCAAATCTGGCGCGTGCCGGACGAGGCCCAGTGCGTGGCCTGGTGGGACCGCTTCGACATGCCGGAGCACATCCGCGCCCACAGCCGACAGGTGGCCAAGGTGGCGGTCTTCGTCGCCGAGGCGGGGCGGCGGCGCGGCCTGGCCGTCGATGTGCCGACGATCTACGCCTCGGCCCTGCTGCACGACCTGGCAAAGATCTACTGCATCAAGCACGGCGGCAACCACAGCCAGCTCGGCGGGGCGTGGGCGATGGCCCTCACCGGCAACCCGCTGCTGTCCCAGGGCGTCATCCACCACGTGTACTGGCCGTTTGAGGTGGACCTGGTGCGCTTCTACACGCCGCTGGCCGTGCTCTATGCCGACAAGCGCGTGTCCCACGACCGCATCGTGCACATCGAGGACCGCTTCGGCGACCTGCTGGACCGCTATGGCAAGACCCCAGAGATTTGCGAACGCATCCACACCACCAACCGCCAGGCCAAGGACATCGAAGACGCCTTTGGCCGGCTTCTGGAGATCGACCTCAATGCGCATGATTTTGATCGCGGGCGGCTGGTCGACTGAGCGCGAAGTGTCCCTTTCCGGGGCGCGCATGATCGAACAGGCCCTGAAGGCCCTGGGGCACGAGGTACGCTTCCTCGACCCGGCCAAGGACTTCGCGGACATCATCCCGCTGGCGTCCGAGGCCGACTTCGCCTTCATCAACCTGCACGGCTCCCCCGGCGAGGACGGCCTCATCCAGGCGCTGCTCGAGACCGCGGGCTGCCCCTACCAGGGCGCCGGCCCCAAGGCCTCGTTCCTGGCGCTGAACAAGGCCGCGGCCAAGGGCGTCTACGCCCGCGCGGGCCTGACCACCCCGGCCTGGCGGCTCTACTGCGGCCTTGAGGGCGAAGACCGCTCCTGCGACCTTCCCTACCCGCTTTTCGTCAAGCCCAACACGGGCGGCTCCAGCCTGGGCATGAGCCTGGTGAACCAGCCCGCCGACCTCGGCCCTGCCCTGGACAAGGTCTTCGCCCTCGGCCAGGAGGCCCTGGTGGAGACCTGCGTCGCAGGCGTGGAGTTGACCTGCGCGGTGCTGGACGAGACCCCCCTGCCGGTGATCATGATCAAGCCAAAGGCGGGCTCCTGCTTCTTCGACTACGAGAACAAGTACGCCGCCAACGGCGCCGAGGAGCTCTGCCCGGCGCCCATTCCCCCCGCCCTGGCCCTTGAGGTGCAGCGTTTGGCCCTGGCGGCGCACCGGGCGCTCGGCATAGACGGCTACAGCCGGTCCGACTTCATGGCCGACGAAAGCGGCCCGAAGATCCTGGAGACCAACACCCTGCCCGGCATGACGCCCACGAGCCTCCTGCCCAAGGCCGCGGCCGCCGTGGGCCTGTCCTTCGAGGAACTGGTGGCGGAGCTGGTGCGCCTGGGCCTGGCGGCCCACTCCAACAGGTCTGGGAGCTAGGGCCGGATGGAACCCAGCGCCGTCCCCGCCGACAAGCCGCAGCCCCTGGCGGTGCGCCTCGCCGTGCGCCTGGTTCTCGGGCTGTACGGCCTGGTCTGGCGAGCGCTTTTGCCGGGGCTCAAGCGCAACGGGCGCCTGGCAGAGGGCTGGGCCGAGCGCACCCTCGCCTCAGGCCCGCCCCCCCAGGCCGACCTGATCGTGCACGCGGCCTCCGGCGGCGAGGCCTATCTGGCCTGGGAACTGCTCCGCAACCTGCCCCAGTGTCTTCCCGCCAGCCCCACGCCGCCGCGGGTGCCCCTTCGTGTGTTGGTCACCACCTTCACCAGCCAGGGCCTGGGCGTGCTCACCCAGGCCAGGGACGACCTCGCGCCGGGGCTCACGCTGCTGCCCGCGTATTTCCCCTTCGACCTGCCCGGCCCCATGCGCCGCTTCCTCGACGCGGTGCGGCCCAAGGCCGTGGTGCTGCTTGAGACCGAGCTCTGGCCCGGCATCATGGCCGCCTGCCGCGAGAGGGGCGTCCCCGCGCTGGTGCTCAACGGCCGCATGACGCCGAAGAGCCTTCGCGGCTACGGCTGGCTGCCCTGGCTCTGGCGGGCGTTGGCCCCGGCGCGGGTGCTGGCCGTGTCCGAGGAGGACGCCGCGCGCTTCGGCCAGGTCTTCGGCCCGGAACGGGTCGGCACCATGCCGAACATCAAGTTCGACCGCCTGAACCTCGACGCCCACCCGCCCCGGCCCGAGTTCGCCGCTCTCCTGCCCGAGGCCTCGCCCTTCGTGATCCTCGGCTCCGTGCGCAAGGAGGAGGAAGCCGACGTCCTCAAGATCGTCCAGGGCCTGCGCGAGGCCCGGCCCGGCGCGGTCATCGGTCTTTTCCCGCGCCACATGCGCCGGATATGCGTCTGGGAGCGCCTCTTGCGTGAGGCCGGAGTCCCCTTCTCGTTGCGCAGCGAAAACCGGCGCGCCGAGCCCGGCTCGGTGCTCCTCTGGGACGTGTTCGGCGAGCTTTCCGGAGCCTTTTCCCTGTCCTGCGCGGCCTTCATCGGCGGCAGCCTGGCCGACCTGGGCGGCCAGAACTTTCTGGAGCCCCTGGGGCACGGCGTCACTGCGGTCACTGGGCCGTCGTGGAGCAATTTCGCCTGGGTGGACCGGGACATCTTCGACACCGGCCTGGTGCGCCTGGCCCCGGACTGGCGCGGCGTGCTGGCCGAACTCGGCGCCCTGACCAGGCAGACCCCGGACCCGGCGCACGTTCGCGCCAAGGCCCAGGCCTACGCGGCCACACATAGGGGCGGCGCGATGGCAGCCTGCCAGGCAGTTGCCGAACGCCTGAAAAGTGCGTAAGTGAACACCGGAGCCGCGAAGCGCATGCACACATCCCCTCAATGTTTCGGAATCATTCCCGCGCGGTATGATTCCTCGCGTTTCCCCGGCAAGCCGCTGGTGGACATCCTGGGCAAGCCCATGTTCGTTCGGGTCTATGAGCGCGCCCGCGCCTGCCCCCTGTTCGAGCAGGTGGCGCTGGCCACGGACGACCAGCGCATCATGGACGCGGCCAAGGCCTGGGGCGTGCCCGCGCTCATGACCTCGCCGGCGCATGAGAGCGGCACCGACCGCGTGCTGGAGGCGGCCAGGCTGCTGGGCGCGGGGCCGGACGCCGTGGTGGTGAACATCCAGGGCGACGAGCCCCTGCTGGAACCGGCCATGCTCGCCGAACTGCTGGCCCCCTTTTCCGGGCCGCAGGGCGCGCTGGTGCAGGCCACCACCCTGGCCTCGCCGCTTGAGAGGGCCGAGGCCGCCAGCCCGGACCGGGTCAAGGTGGTGCTGGACTCCGAAGGCCGCGCGCTGTATTTCTCGCGGGCGCTGATCCCCTTCGACCGTGACGGGAACGGAAAAGGGGTCGGGCCGCTGCTGCACATCGGGCTGTACGGCTTTCGCATGGCCACCCTGGAGCGCTTCGCGGCGCTGCCCCAGGGCCTGCTTGAGAAGACGGAAAAACTGGAGCAACTGCGCCTTCTGGAAAACGCCATCCCACTGCATGTGAGCCTCACCCGCCACTGCTGCCACGGGGTGGACCGCCCGGAAGACGTTTCGCACATCGTAAAAATCCTGCTGGAGCAAGAGAAATGAAAGCGATTCTGGCCCTGGAAGACGGCACCTGGTTCGAAGGAACCTCCTTCACCGGCCCCGGCGAGACCGGCGGCGAGGCCATCTTCAACACCGGCATGACCGGCTACCAGGAAGTCCTCACCGACCCCTCCTACGTGGGCCAGATGGTCTGCATGACCTATCCGCTCATCGGCAACTACGGGGTCAACCCCAAGGACGTTGAGTCGCACAAGGTCGGCGTGGAGGCCTTCATCGTCAAGGAATGCTGCAAGGAGCCCTCCAACTGGCAGGCCACCCAGTCCCTGCCGGAATACCTGAAGTCCGCCGGGGTCATGGGCATCGAGGGCGTCGACACCCGCGCGCTCACCCGCCACCTGCGCATCCACGGCGCCATGCGCGGCGTCATCTCCACGAGCGAGCTCGACCCGGCCAAGCTCTCGGCCCGGGCCAAGGCCCTGCCCAGCATGGAAGGCCTGAACCTGGCCGACAGGGTCAGCGCCCAAAAGCCCTACGTCTGGACCGGAACCACCACCAGGGATGTGGACCTCGCCACCTTCGCCTGGGCCGGCACCGGCCCCAAGCTCGTGGTCTACGATTTCGGCGTGAAGTGGAACATCCTGCGCCTGCTCGCGGCCGAAGGCTTCGACATGCTCGTGGTGCCCTCCAACTTCACCCATGAGCAGGTGTCCGCGCTGGAGCCCGACGCCGTGTTCCTGTCAAACGGCCCCGGCGACCCGGCTGTGGTGGAAAACGCCATCGAAGCCACCAAGGTCTTCGCCGACAAGTACCCGGTGGCGGGCATCTGCCTGGGCCACCAGATCATGGGACTGGCGCTGGGCGGCAAGACCTACAAGCTCAAGTTCGGCCACCACGGCTGCAACAACCCCGTGCTGGACGTGGAGTCCGGCAAGATCGAGATTTCCTCGCAGAACCACGGTTTCTGCGTGGACATCGACCACCTGCCGGAGCTCAAGATCACCCACAGGAACCTGAACGACCAGACGCTTGAGGGCTTCGCCCACCGCAGCAAGCCGCTCATCGCCATCCAGTTCCACCCCGAGGCGGCTCCGGGACCGCACGACAGCGGCTACTTCTTCCGCCGCTTCCGCGATCTTGTTCGCTCGTCCACAGGCAAGTAAGGGCATAATCGAGTCCATCCGCACCCTCCAACGTCGAGGAGCAGAGCATGTCCGGGGAACTCACCAAGGCGCGCCAGAGGATCACGAGCATCAATTCGAGCCTCAAGCAGGGCAAGTACATGGCTGCTGCACAGGCCCTGAACGACGCCATCGTCATCATGCTCAGCGCCCAGCTCATGAAGAGCGAACGCGAGGAGTTCGCCCAGATGCTCGACGACGCCGTCTACGCCCTGAACAACAACAAGGAACTGCGCAAAGTCTTCCCCCTGGTGCTGAACTACACGCCCGGCGAGGAAAAGAAGCTGCTTGAGCAGATCTTCGAGATGCGCAAGGTCCTGCAGGAAGATGTCAACGAGGGCGCCCAGAAGGACCTGGCCTCCATGGAGGCGCGCAAGCAGGCGGAACTTGACCGCGGCCAGAAGCACCTTGAGCAGCAGGAGTTCGATCAGGCCAAGCATGTCTTCGACACCCTGACCAGCGAATACGCCGGCGACGCCGAACTGAAGGCCGAAGTGGCCGAACGCTACCAGAAGGCCGGCCTGAACGAAGAGGCCGTGGGCTACCTGAGCCAGGCCATCAAGGAGTCCCCGGACTCCCTGCACCTCTACAACCGCATCGGCATCGTGCTGCGCAAGATGCAGGACTTCCAGAGCGCCGAGAACTACTACAAGAAGGCTCTGGAGCTCACCCAGGCCGACGAGTACCTCTTCTTCAACCTGGGGCGGCTGTATTTCGACTGGCAGCGCTGGGACAAGACCGCCGAGGCCGCGCAGCGCGCCGTCGGGCTGAACCCGAACTTCGATCAGGCCAAGAAGCTGCTGGCCTACGCCAAGAAAAAGATGGCCGAGGGCTAGAGCTCCCCGCACGCCCATTCCCGGCGAGGAGGCCCCGTGCGCCACGCCCGCCTCGACTCCGACATTCTCGACACCGACATCCTTGTGCTCGGCGCTGGCCTGGCTGGCCTGCGCGCCGCCATCGCCGCGCGCGAAGCCGCGCCCTTCCTGCGCGTGACCCTCATCAGCCCACGCCGACGCCCCTCGGGCTCGTCCTTCGCCAACCGCAACAACGCCCTGGGCATGCAGGCCCCCGCCACGGACCAGGCCGAAGGCTTCGTGGCCGAGGCGTTGCGCCTGGCCGCTCCCGGCGTGGCCGTGCCCGAACTGGTGCGCGCCCTGGCGCAGGACGCCCCGGCCTGCCTGGACTTCCTGCTCGGCCTGGGCCTCAATTTCCGCCGCGAGCCGTCCGGGGATCTTCGGCTCTTTCCCGGGTGTTTCAGCAACATTCCGCGGGCGGTGATTTTCGACGGCCTGGCCAGCGCCCACGCGGCCTTTTTGGCCCGGGCGCGCGGCCTGGGCGTGCACATCCTGCACGGCCACGAAGCCCTTGGGCTGGCGCAAGAGCGCCCCGGCTCGCGCCCCTTCGGCGCATGGCTCGCCCCCACGCGAGCAGGCCGGATGCAGGGCATTCGCGCCCGCGCCGTGGTGGCGGCCCTGGGCGGCCCGGCCCCGCTCTTCGCCCGACGCATCTGCGGCCCCGGCGGCTCCGGCCTGGCCTATGGCCTGCTGGCCGAGGCCGGTGCGCGGCTGGTCAACACGGCGTACCTTCAATGGTTCTGGTTGGAGACGAAAAGCCTCGGCTTCGTGAACCCCGGCGAGCTCCGCTGGCCGGAGCCCCTGGCGCTGCTGGCACCGGCACGCCTGCTGCACTGCCCCACGGCCGTCGGGCTGGCTGATGCGGCGTTGGACCAGGACCTGCTCGCACGGCTCAGGCAAGACGGCAGCGTCGTCGCGGAGCACGGCACGCGCGGAGCGCTCCGGCTCGTTCCCGCGGCCCATGCGGGCAACGGCGGCGCGCTCATCGACGAACAGGGGCGGACCGGCGTGCCGGGGCTGTTCGCCTGCGGGGAGTGCGCCTCCGGCATGCACGGAGCCAACCGCCTGGGCGGCGGCATGGTGCTCTCGGCCCTGACCTTTGGCGCGCGGGCGGGCCGCGCCGCTGCCGCAGAGGCGCAAGCGGCGCCCGCGCCGGGCCGCGACCTCGGTCCGCAGCCTGTGGTTTCACCGGCCCCGGACGGCGTCCAGCATTTCCTGCGGCGGCTCAGGCGGGGCATGCAGCGCTTCGGGTTGCCGGGCACCCCGGACAGCCCGGCCCGCAGAGACTTCGTGGCGACTCTCGGACGCATTGCCCAGGACGTCGGCGCGGGCGCCCGGGAGCGCCTGCTGGCCCACTCGGCCCTGGCGATTCTTGAGCCCCAGGCGCCTTCCAGCTAGCAGACGCGCTCGCCTTCAGCACTTCCTTCATACTGTGCCATAATCACCAAAAGCGAAGGGGATATTCCAGCGGCTTTGCGCTGGAATATCCCCTTCGCG
>NZ_JAVHLD010000018.1:0-40113 GCF_031082295.1 Humidesulfovibrio sp. | reverse complement strand
CCTTCGCGTACCGGGGGTTCCAAGGGGCCTTAAGGCCCCTTGGCCGCCGGAGGCCCTCTCTTATCCGTTCTCCTCGCGCTGGCCCCAGGCTTGTTCGTAGGCCGAGCCGCCGCGCTCGAGGATTTCCTCGGCGGCGTGGGGCACCAGCATGGCCAGGCAGCGGCGTTCGCGCCAGCGCCTGCGGATGTCGGTGGAGCTGACTTCCAGCACGGGCATGTTCACGGTGAACAAGCCGGTGCCGCAGGCGAAGCGCGTGTGGCTGGCGCCGGCGCGTTCCATGCCGGGCCAGTTGGCCTCGGCAAAGGCGGCGATGCTGCCGCTGTCGGCGCCGGGCCGCAGCACGACGATGATGGAGCAGAGGTGCGGGATCTCCAGGCCGCGATTCCAGCCCGGCAGTGCCAGGAACGATTCGCTGCCCATGATGAAGTGCAGCTCGTCGCCGGGCATTTTTTCGCGCAGGGCCAGCAGGGTGTCCACGCTGTAGGAGGGGCCTGTGCGCGTGCCTTCGAAACCGCTGGCCGAGAGCCCGGTGACGCCGCGCACGGCCAGTTCGACCAGGCGCAGGCGGTGGGCGAAGGGCAGCATGCCCTCGGCGGGCTTGTGCGGGGGCTCGCCCGCGGGCATGAGCAGCACGCGCTCCAGGCCGACGGACTCGCGGGCCTCGACGGCCATGCGCATGTGGCCCGCGTGAATGGGGTTGAAGCTGCCGCCCAGGATTCCAATCTTGGCCATGATGCGTTTCTGTCCTTTTTCTTTCTGCCCGCAATGCACGCGTAGGGACCACAGGCCGAGCAGGGCCGGGGCGCGAACCAAAACTGTCTACTGGCGAATCTGGCCCTGCCCCAGGACCACGAACTTGGCGCTGGTGAGCTCGCGGATGCCCATGGGGCCATACGCGTGGAGTTTGGTGGTAGAGATGCCGACCTCTGCGCCAAGGCCGAGCTCGCCGCCGTCGTTCAGGCGCGTGGAGGCGTTCACGGCGACCATGCTTGCGTCGGCCTCGCGGGTGAAGCGCATGGCGTTGGCGTGGCTCTCGGTCAGGATGACCTCGGTGTGGTTGGAGCCGTACTGGGCGATGTGCTCCAGCGCCTCGTCCAGGTCGGCCACGACCTTCACGGCCAGGGTCAGCCCCAGGAACTCGTAGCCCCAGTCGGCCTTGGTCGCGGCCTTGGCCGTCTTGCCCATAAGCGGCAGGGACGCCTTGCAGCAGCGGAACTCCACCCCGGCATCGCCAAGCTTCTTGGCCACCTTGGGCAGCAGCTTCTTGGCCACGGACTGGTGCACCAGCAGGCATTCCAGCGCGTTGCAGGTGCCGGGGCGCTGGACCTTGGCGTTGTGGATGATGGTCACGGCGCGCTCCAGGTCGGCGCTCAAGTCGACAAAAGTGTGGCACACGCCCTTGTAGTGCTTGAGCACGGGCATGGAGGCCTGCTCCACCACGGCGCGGATGAGGCCCTCGCCCCCGCGCGGGATGACGACGTCGATGAATTCGTCGAGCTTGAGCAGGGCGCTCACGGCCTCGCGGTCCGGGGTGGGCGGCACCTGCACGCAGCCCTTGGGCAGCCCGGCGGCTTCCAACCCCTGGTGCACGACCTTGGTCAGGGCCTTGATGGAGTGGAAGGCCTCGCTGCCGCCGCGCAGGATGGCCGCGTTGCCGCTCTTGATGCAGAGCACTGCGGCGTCCACGGCGGCGTTGGGCCGGGACTCGAAGATCATGGCCACCACACCCAGCGGCACGCGCATGCGCCCCACCAGCATGCCGTTGGGGCGCTTCTTCATGCCTTCGATCTCGCCCACGGGGTCGCTCATGGCCGCCACCTCGCGGCAGCCCTGGACCATGGCGTCCATGACGCCCTGGCTGATGGTCAAGCGGTCGAGCTTGGCGCTGTCGAGCCCGTTCTTGCGCGCCGCGTCCACGTCCTTCTTGTTGGCGGAGAAGATGACGGGAGCGCTCTGCACGAGCAGGTCGGCGATGTTCAGCAGGGCCTGCTGGCGGGCGCTGCCCTCGGCCGCAGCAAGCTTGCGCGAGGCGGCTTTGGCGTCCTGGGCGATCTTGCGCATCTGGGCGGCGATGGTCATGGCCTGACTCCTTCCCTGGCTTGGCGGCGTTGCCGTTGGCAAAAAAGCGTGCTTGAGAGGGACTCGCCAGGCCTTGGCCCTGCTGCGTTCCACTCCGCTTCTGAACCCTGCTTGGCTACCTTGAGAGGCCATCCAAGTCAATCTTATTGAGAAATTGTGCCCGTCGGCACCAAGCCGATTCAGCAACACACTGATTTTCCACACCATTGAAATGAAGCGCAAATAATCTTGGTTGGCCGTATCTTCCCCTTTGACCTGTTTGACATTTTTGCGTAAACATTTTTGGCCCGAACGCGGACGCGGACGGAAAGATCACGAACACGGGCGACAACGCCGCAAGGAGTTCCCACGCATGGACGAGAATAAAGACAAGGCTCCAGCGGAGCACGCCGTCAATCCCGGCGTCATCGAGCAGCTGGAGCAGATCAAGAGCACGCCGGATAACACGGCCGCAAGGCTGCTGCACTTCCTGGTGGACAACCTCAAGGCCATCGCCATTGGCTGCGGCGCCATCATCGTGGCCGTTGGCGTCTACGCCGGCGTGAACCACTGGCGCGCAAACCAGGCCCTCAAGGCCGCCGACTCGCTGGGCGTTCTGCTCATCCAGAAAACCGACCCCAAGGCCCGCGTTGAGGCCCTGGAGACCTTCCTGAAGGACGCCCCCGCCTCCCTGCGGCCCACGGTGCTGCTGGAGCTGGCCGCCGCCGCCATGGTCGGCCAGCAGTTCGACAAGGCGAGCACCGCCTGGACCGAGCTGTCGGGTTCCTCTTCGGCCGACATGCAGGTCATCGCGGGCATCGGCCACGCCAAGAGCCTGCTTATGTCGGGCAAGGCGCCCGAGGCCCTGACCCTGCTCCAGTCCCTCAAGGGCAAGGCGCCCAAGGCCTACGAGCTGGCGCTCACCAGGCAAATCGCCGTGGCCGCCGAGCAGGCCGGAAACGACAAGGTCGCGCAGGATGCCTACACCGAGCTGGCCACCAAGGCCGAAGGCGCAGGCAAGCCCTACTACGAATTCAAGGCCAACCAACTCAAGGCGAAGAGCTAGAAGGACACCCCCGCATGGCAAACCCCCTGCTATCCGGCGCTCCCGGCCAGACGCACCTGCTCCTCGGCAACGAGGCCATCGTGCGCGGCGCCATCGAGGCCGGCATCCAGTTCATCAGCTGCTACCCCGGCACCCCCTCCTCCGAGGTGCCTGACACTTTCTTCCGCCTCGCCTCTGAGGCCTCCTACACCTTCGAGTACTCCGTGAACGAGAAGGTTGCCCTGGAGGTCGGCGGCGGCGCCACCCTGGCCGGAGCCCTGACCCTCGTGACCATGAAGCACGTGGGCGTCAATGTCGCGGCGGACCCGCTGCTGACCCTGACCTACACCGGCAGCCCCGGCGGCTTCGTGCTGCTCTCCGCGGACGACCCCGGCTGCCACTCCAGCCAGAACGAGCAGGACAACCGCATTTACGCCCGCCTGGCCGGGCTGCCCTGCCTGGAGCCCGCCACGGCCCAGGAGGCCAAGGACATGACCCGCGCGGCCCTTGAGATGTCGCGCGAGTTGGGCACCCCGGTGCTGTTGCGCACCACCACCCGCGTGAACCACCTGCGCGGCCCGGTGACGCTTGCCGAGCCCGCCGTGCTGCCCGCGCCCGCGGGCTTCCAGAAGAACCCCTCGCGCTTCGTGCCCATCCCGGCCTTTGCGCGGCCCATGCACCTGCGCCTGCTTGACCTTCTGGACAAGCTGCGCGGCCTGGCCGAGACCTCCCCGCTCAACGTCGTTTCCGGCGCGGGCAAGGTCGGCGTGGTGGCCTCGGGCATCAGCCGGGCCTACCTGGCCGACGCCCTGCTCGAGGACGACCTCACGGGCAAGGTCAAGGTGCTGGACCTGGGCTTCACCTCTCCGCTGCCGGAGAAACTGATCGAATCCTTCATGAGCGGCCTCTCCACCCTGCTCGTTCTCGAAGAGCTGGAGCCGGTGCTGGAGACCGAGATCCGCGCCCTGGCGCAGCGCCTCGGCCTGACCCTGACCATCCTGGGCAAGACACCAGGCCCCATGCCCCGCTTCGGCGAGTTCAACGTGGGCATGGTCGCCCAGGCATTGCGCGACGTGCTCGGCCTGCCCGCCAAGGCGGCCCCGGCCTGCGCGGCCGAAACCGAGGCCAACGCCTGCGGCCCCCTGGCCAACCGCCCGCCCAACCTCTGCGCCGGGTGCCCGCACCGCGCCACCTACGTGGCCGTGCGCAAAATCTACGGCGACGCGGCGGTCTACTCCTCGGACATCGGCTGCTACACCCTGGGCATCCTGCCGCCGCTCAAGGCCGCGGACTTCCTCCTGTGCATGGGGTCGAGCATCTCCGCCGGCTGCGGCGCCGCCAAGGCGGCGGGACAGGACGTGGTGGCCTTCATCGGCGACTCCACCTTCTTCCATTCCGGCATCACCGGCCTGGTGAACGCGCTGTTCAACCAGCACGACCTGCTGGTGTGCATCCTCGACAACCGCACCACGGCCATGACCGGGCACCAGCCCAACCCCGGCGTGGACAAGACCGTCATCGGCGACAACCTTGTTCGCGTGGACATCGAGAAGCTGGTGGGCGGCCTTGGCATCCAGCACATCCGCAAGGTCAACCCGCTGAACCAGAAGGCCACCCTCAAGGCCATCGAGGAGCTGAAGGCCTTGTCCGGCGTGCGCGTGCTCATCGCCGAGGAGCCCTGCCCGCTCTTCGCCCGGCGCGCCTACGGCAAGAAGGTCACCCAGGTGGCCTACGTGACGGAGGGCTGCGGCGAAAAGGGCGACTGCGGCGACTGCCTGAACATCCTGGCCTGCCCCGCCTTCTTCAAGAAGGACGGCAAGGTGGCCATCGACCCGCTGCTATGCTCCGGCTGCATGCTCTGCCTGCAGCTCTGCTCGAACATCAAGGCCCGCAAAGGAGACGCGAAATGAGCGCCCTTCAGCAGACCCGTCTCCGCATCTTCATGACCGGCGTCGGCGGCCAGGGGACTCTCACGGCCACCACCCTGCTCGCCCGCGCGGCCCTGGCCTTCGGCCTGCCCGTGACCTCCGGCGAGATCCACGGCATGGCCCAGCGCGGCGGCGTGGTCGAGTCGACCCTGCTCATCGGCTACAAGAGCCCCAAGATCGGACCCGGCGAGGCCGACATCCTGCTGGGCTTCGAGCCGCTGGAAACCCTGCGCGCCATGTCCTACCTGAAGCCCGGCGGGCTGGTGCTCTCCAGCACCGAGTTCCTGCCGCCGCTCTCGGTGGCCTGCGGACGCGAGGAGAACCCCGACATCGACGCCATCAAGGCCACGGTGACGGCCTGCGCGGGCCAGGCCCGCTTCCTGCCCTGCCGCAGCCTGGGGATTGAGGCCGGGGCTGTGCAGAGCGGCAACATCGCACTCCTGGGCGCGCTGTGCGCCCTGGGCGCGCTGCCCTTCGGCGTCGACGTCCTGGCCGACACGGTGCGCGCCACCATGAAGCCCAAGATCGCCGAAGTGAACCTGCGCGCCCTGGAACTGGGAGCCGCGTATCCGGCCTAGGGCCGCGCGCGCGAAAGGAAGCCCCATGCCGAAATACGAGGCGTTGTGTTCCGGCCCGGAAGGGCTGCTGGGCTCGCTCAGAATCATCCTGCGGGAGCTGACACCCGGCTCGCCCCTGGACGAGAGCCTGGGCGGCCTGCTCAAGGCCCTGTCCAGGCAGATGGGCTACGTCCGAGTGTTCCTGGTCATCATGGACCCCGAGGCCGAGAGCCTGCGCCTGTCGCTGGCGCACAGCCCCACCCGGTCCATCCCCGCCACCTACACGCCCGGCAAGGGCGTGGTGGGCCAGGTCTACGAGACAGGCAAGCCCATCATCGTGCCGCGGCTCTCCGAGCACGGCGAGTTTCTGAACAAGGCCTTTGGCCGCAGCCAGGAAGAGCTGGAGAACCTGGCCTTCCTGTCCGTGCCCGTGGTCAGCACCCGGCGCGGCGGCCAGGAGGTCCTTGGCGCCCTCTCCGCCGACCTGCCCGTGCAGCCCGACGACTCCCTGCAGCGCCACCGCGAGTTCCTTGAGGTCGTTGCCGACCTCATCGCCAACCAGGTGGCCCAGCTGCAGGAGGAAATGGCCCTGCACAAGCACCTCATGGCCCAGGGCATGGTCCCAGCGGGCATGGACTCGCCCCCGCCCAAGGACTTCGTCGCCGCCAGCAAGAGCATGCGCGTGGTGCTGCGCCAGGGCCGCCAGGTGGCCCCCAGCCGCGCCACGGTGCTGCTGCGTGGCGAGTCCGGCACCGGCAAGGAGCTTTTGGCCGAGGCCATACACCAGGGCAGCCCGCGCCACGACAAGCCGCTGATCAAGCTCAACTGCGCCGCCCTGCCCTCGGAGCTGGTGGAGAGCGAACTCTTCGGCCACCAGAAGGGCGCCTTCACCGGCGCGGTGGCGACCAAGCGCGGCCTGTTCGAGGTGGCACACAACGGCACCCTGTTCCTCGACGAGATCGGCGAGCTGTCGCTCGACGCCCAGGCCAAGGTGCTGCGCGCCATCCAGGAGAAGGAAATCCAGCGCGTGGGCGGCGAGCAGACCCTGTCCGTCGACGTGCGGCTCATCTGCGCCACGCACCAGAACCTTGAGGAGCTGCTCACCCGGGGCGGCTTCCGCGAGGACCTGTTCTACCGCATCAACGTCTTCCCCATCTTCATCCCGGCCCTGCGCGAACGCAGAGAGGACATCCTGCCACTGGCCGAGCACTTCCTGGCAGGCTTCGCCTCGGAATACGGCAAGAGCATCAAGCGCATCTCCACCCCGGCCATCGAGCTGCTGACCATGTACCACTGGCCGGGCAACGTGCGCGAGCTGCGCAACTGCGTCGAGCGCGCCGTGCTCCTGTGCGAGGAGGAGGTCATCCGCACCTACCATCTGCCGCCCACGCTCCAGACGGCGGACTCCTCGGCCACGGGCATCAACCTCTCCTTCGGCGAAGCCGTGGCCAAGTTCGAGCAGGAGCTCCTGGTGGACTCGCTCAAGAAGACGCGCGGCAACATGCTGCAAAGCGCGCGCGACCTCCGCGTCTCGTACCGCATCATCAACTACAAGGTGAAAAAGTACGCCATCGACGTGAAGCGGTTCTCCGGCGCCAAGCCCAAGCGCAAGAAATAGCCGGTCCCACGCCCAGGCGACCCGCATGAACGCCCGCACGGCCAACCGGCCTGGCGGGCGTTTTCCTTTGGAGCCGCGGCCACGGGGGTTCGGCCTTGCCACGCCCTTGCGGTTTGGATAGGAGTTGAACTTGCCTCGACCCCCGCACGTCCACGCCCCAGGAGGATTCCCAGCCGCATGACCTCCCACGACCGCGCGCACAAGGGCCTCACGGCTTCGCTGCACCGGCTGCTGCTGCGCCGCATCGCGGGCATGACGGTGCTCATCTGCCTGCTTGTGGCGGGCGCGGTCTACCTGCGCGACAGCTCCCGCTTCGACGACATCATCATCGAGCACACCCTCCAGTCCGGCGAAGATTTCAGACGACACATCCTGGCGCACCTCGACAAGCCGGACCGGCTCGAAAGCCGGAGCATCCAGGCGGAACTCGACGCCATCCCGCCCCCCAGACACCAGGACCCCCTGGGGCGCACCGTCTACGTGCGCATCATGGACACGGACCTCAAGCCGCTGGCCGAGCGCTTCGTGCCCGACTACGCCCACGAGGACGAGGTGCGGCGGTTCATGGACGCGCACCGGTTCCCCTTCGCGCCCGGCACCCAGAACCGCTTCCGCGACATCGTGCGCATCGCGGGCAGGCCGCACCTGCACCTGGGCCTGGCCTTCACCAACAGCGCGGGAAAAAACGCTGCCTACGTCGAGAGCCTTTTCGCCGTCTCAGACAAGGTGCTCGACGACATCGCCGCTGGCATGCTGCGTAGCGTGGTGCTGGCGGTGCTCGTGGTGCTGGCCACCACGCTCTTGCTCTACCCGGTCATCATCAGGCTGCTCAGGCGCGTCACGGACCTCTCGGTGCACCTGCAGGAGTCCAACCTGGAGACCTTGAGCGTGCTGGGCAGCGCCATCGCCAAGCGCGACAGCGACACGGACCAGCACAACTACCGGGTCGCCATCTACTCCGTGCGCCTGGCCGAGGCCCTGGGCCTGGACGGCGCGGCCATCCGACCGCTCCTCAAGGGCGCCATGCTGCACGACGTGGGCAAGATCGGCATCCGCGACGCCATCCTGCTCAAGCCCGGCCCGCTGACGGCGGCCGAATTCACCGAGATGCAGCAGCACGTGCAGCATGGCCGCGACATCGTGGCCCAGGCCCGCTGGCTGTCCGATGCCGTGGACGTCATCAGCGGACACCATGAACGCTTCGACGGCAAGGGCTACGACCAGGCCCTCGCCAACGGGCAGGTGCCCCTCGGCGCCCGCCTGTTCGCCATCGCCGATGTCTTCGACGCGCTGACCTCGCGCCGGCCGTACAAGGAGCCGCTGGACTTCACCGAGGCCATGCGCCAGTTGGAGGCCGGGCGCGGCACGCACTTCGACCCGGCGCTGCTTGATGCCTTCACAGGCATCGCGCGAGGCCTTTTCGACAGCACGGCCGCAAGCAACGGGGCCGAGCTCAAGGCCAGCCTGCAGGAGATCTTCACCACCTACTTCACCAGGGACATCGAGGTCATGATGGAAGGCATGGCGAGCCTTGTCGCCAGAAAATGGCGCTCGCCCAAGGGGCAAGGCCAAGACTGAAAGTCCTGCACGTTGCCTGCCTTCCACCCGCAGCCCTGACGGGGCATGCCCCGTGAGTGCGTGGCCTGTTCTGAAAGGCGATGGCACAGGCGCTCCGGCATAACAGGGGACCGTCGGCATCCCTTCCGACCTCCTTGTCATGGCGCCCCAGTCGCCGCTTCAGCTCCCCTCGTTGCATCTGGCCGCAACATGCCCATGCCGCCAGGCCGTGCCGATCGCACTGGGCAGAGGCTGTCCGGGCTCCTGCACCCGGCTGTGATGTCAGGCGCAGGCCAAGCGGCGTGGCGCGTGACTATTATTCATGCCTTCCAAGGCCATGACCACGCCTGTCGGCATTGACGCACGCTCCGTTCTCGCAAGAATTCCATTGGCAAATCATAGCATTCTCGGTATACATTAGACATGTGCAAAATTTTCGCATTACTCCGGGCAATAGGCGCCACCGCCATATGCTTGGCGACGCTCTCCTGCTCGACCGACCAGCCCATCCTGGTCGGTTTCTCCGGTCAGCTCACGGGGGCGAAGTCGGACCTTGGCGTCCAGGGCCGCAACGGCGCCGTTCTCGCCGTGGAGGAGATCAACGCCGCTGGCGGCGTCAATGGACGCACGCTTGAGCTTCTGGCGGAGGACGACCTCGACTCTCCGAGCGGCGCCATCCAGGCCGATGAGACACTGCTCCGCAAGGGGGTCGTGGCCATCGTCGGCCACATGACGACGAGCCAGACCCTTGCCGCCTATCCCGTTGTCGAGAAGCGAGGCGGCGTACTGGTTTCTCCGACCACTGCCGCGCCAGCCCTCAAAGACAAGCAGGACGGCTTTTTCCGTGTCATCCCCAGCAACACGAAATGGGCCGAGGTCATGGCCGAGTACGCCCTCAAGAAGTCGCTGAAGACGATCTTCTTCGTTGGCGATGCGGACAACGTCGGCTATACGGACACCTTTCTTGCCTCTTTGGACAAGTCTTACACCAGGAAGGGGGGGCGCCTCGTGGGCTCCAGGCTTTATTCCTCCCGCGCAGGCGAGGACTGGGGAGCCTTGGCGCAGGCCATCCGCAAGGCCAAACCGGAGGTACTTGTGGCGTGCATGGCTGCGCGCGATCTCGTAGCGCTGGCCCAGGCCCTGCGGCCGAGCGAAGCGGGCATTACGGTGCTTGGGCCGCCTTGGCCGGCGACAAACGCCCTGTTGCTCTCGGGCGGCAGCATCGTCGAGGGCTTCCAGTTCGTCTCCAACTACTCGGAGGACAATGCCTTCCCCAGCTTCCGCTCTTTTCAGGAGCGCTACACCAAGCGCTTTGGCTGGAAGCCGAGCTTTGCCGCAGCCTTTGCCTATGAGGCGGTGCTGCTGCTCGCCGACGCGCTCAAACGCTCCGGCGGAGACACTCAAGGACTTAGAGCTGCCCTCGCGGACAGCGCTCCGCACACGGGCATCCTTGGGCCTTTCGCCATGTCGCCAAGCGGCGACGTCGTCAGGCCCACCTTCATCACCAGCGTCAAGCAGGGGCGCTTCGTCATCACCGACAGCGTGGGGGGAACCCACTGATGGCACAGGAGAAGCCGCGTTCCCTTTCCAGCACCCTCAACATCAGCATGACCCTGTGGCTGCTGATTCCTGGCGCCCTGGTGGCGCTGGCGGTCGCGGGGCTGGCCGCCTTCTGGATGCGCGAGCATTATGTGCACAGCGATGCCCTGGCCGTGCGCGGCCTGGCCAAGTATGTCAGCAACTACGTCGACTCTTCCGCACATTCGCTGGCCCTCTTCGCCGGAAAGATCGACAGCGGGCAGCACGCCCCGGACATCCCGAAGCACATGCACGAGTTCATCACGGCATCGCCGTATTTTGAGCGTGTGCTTTGGCTGGACAAGGACAAGCGCGTGCGTTCCGTGGTGCCCTCGGGCAAGGAAGGCACCGAATTCCCCTTCAGCCTGGACGCAGCAGGCAATGACTTCCTTATCCTCTCCCGCCCCATACCCTCGTCCACGAGCGGCCATCTCGTGGTCTACATCGGCGCCCCTGCGCCCAGCGGGGACCTGCTTGTGGGAGAGCTGAACCTAAGCGTCTTCCAGAAAAATCTCCAAGACCTGCAGCCAGAGGGCAAGGGCTCCATCATACTTGTCGACGCCTTTGGGAACCTCATCTCCCACCCGGAGCACAAGCGTGTGGAGAGGCAAGAGAACATCGGGGACCTGCAGGCAATACGGGAGAGCACCGAAACGCCAACGTCGCGAGTGTTCCGCGCCGGGAAGGAGCTTGTGTTCGGAACCTCGGTCCGCCTCGCCGACACGGGCTGGGTGCTGCTGACCACCAAGCCTGTCGTAGCGCTTTTCGGCCCCCTGGCCCGTTCCGCCATCATTTTGCTGGCGCTGCTCACCGTGGTGCTCATCCTGCTCTCGCTGCGCATGCGCCAAGACCTCGGCAAGCGCGTGGTGACACCCCTTGTCGACTTCTCCGAAGCCATTCAACGCCTCGCGGAAGGAAACAGAGTCGAAGGCATGGGGATGAATTCCACCGCCTTTCTGGAACTGGCGCAAGTGGAGCAGGAATTCGTTCAGATGAGCGACACCCTCTACGCGCGGGACATCGAGATCCGCGAGAGCGAAAGCCGCTACCGCAGCCTGTTTGAGAAAGCCTCCATCGGCATCCTGCTCGTTGACCGTTCATCCCGCATGCTCGACGCGAACCCCATGGCCGAAGAGCTGCTCGGATTCTCGCGTGCGGAGTTGATGACCATGGACGGGCATGACCTCCTGCATCCCGAGGACGCCGAGCAGGTGAGCATAGAGCAGAACATCGAGGCCACGAAGACCGGCGAAAACATATTCCTGGAGCGCCGCTACCGCACCAAGTCCGGTCAATGGCTGCAGGCGGAAGTCCGGATGAAGAACGTGGATGAGGAGAAACACCTGATCATGTTCTCGGACATATCCGAGCGGAAGGCAATTGAAGACGCCCAGCGCTTCCTGCTCCAATGCGGCAACGAGGCCGATGGCGAGGACTTCTTCAGGTCCCTGGCGAGCTATTTGGCCAGGACGCTTGAGATGGACTACATCTGCATCGACCGGCTGGAGGGTGATGGGCTCACGGCCCATACCGTTGCGGTGCACTTCGACGGACATTTCGAGGACAACGTCAGCTACACCTTGAAAGACACGCCGTGCGGCGACGTTGTGGGCCGGAATGTCTGCTGCTTTGCCGAGCGCGTGCGCCACATTTTCCCCGAAGACAAGATCCTCCAGGACATGGAGGCCGAAAGCTACGCCGGCGTCACCCTTTGGGACACCCAGCACCGGGCCATCGGCCTAATCGCCGTCATCGGCAGGAGGCCCCTGACGAACCGGCGCCGGGTGGAGGCGTTGCTGCAGCTGGTCGGCATGCGCGCGGCCGGAGAGCTGGAGCGCAGGAAAGGCGTCGAGGCGCTTATCAACAGCGAAGCGGCACTGCGGGCGATCATCGAGAACACGCCCATCGGCATGCACCTGTATGACATGGTGGACGGCCAGCTCATTTTCGGCGGGGCGAATCCCGCTGCCGACACCATCCTTGGGCGGCAGCACAGCCAGCTCATCGGCAAAGGCATTCTTGAGGCCTTCCCCATGCTGGAAGAAACCGACATCCCAGACCGCTACCTCAGCGTCATCACCACAGGGACCCCATGGCACTCGGAGCAATTCGGCTATGAGGACGAGCATTCCTCCGGCACCTTCGAGGTGCTCAGCTTCGCGGTTTCGCCCACCCGCCTCGCCGTCATGTTCCTGGACATCACCAGCCGCAAGCAAGCCGAGGACGAACTGCTGCAGGCGAAGAACCTCGCAGAGACCTCGGACCGCGCCAAGTCGGAATTCCTGGCCAACATGAGCCACGAGATCCGGACCCCGCTCAATGGCGTGCTTGGGATGCTGCAATTGCTCCAGCAGGATGTGACGGCGGAAGAGCGTGCGAACTTCACCGCCATGGCCTTCGATGCGGGGCGCAGGCTGCTCTCGCTTCTCAATGACGTTCTGGACTTCTCCAAAATGCAGACGGACCAGTTCGCGCTGAACAACTCGCCCTTCTTCCTCAATGAGTTGCTGTGCTCCGTTTCGGATGTGTTCCACGTGACCTGTGCCCAGAAGGACATCGCCCTGCGCGTCCAGATCGCGAAGGAAACGCCCGCCCGCCTCTGCGGAGACGAGGCGCGCATCCGGCAGATACTCTTCAACCTCGTGGGCAACTCCGTCAAATTCACTTCCTCGGGCTCTGTGCAGGTGGATGTGTGGGCCCGCCCGGCCCTGCGCCATGAAGGCAAGCTTCGTTTGCATCTCATGGTCGCCGACACTGGCATCGGCATTCCCAGCGACAAGCTCAGCCATGTGTTTGGCCGTTTCACCCAGGCCGATGCAGGCTACACAAGACCCTATGAGGGTGCAGGTCTCGGCTTGGCCATCGTCAAGCGCATTGTCGAGCTCATGGGAGGGAGCATCTGCGTGGACAGCGATGTCGGCGAAGGCACCGCCATCTACCTGGATCTGCTCCTGGACACCTTCGATGGAGAAGAGCAGCCGATCGGGGACGGGCAGCGGTGCTACATCGCGCCGACGGACGGTCCCTTGCGGATACTCCTCGCAGATGACGAACCCATTGGCCAAATGGGCATGCTCGTCCTCCTCAAGCGCATGGGCCACGAAGTCGTCACCGCCAGCAACGGGACTGAAGCCATTGAAGCAATGCTGCAGAATGACATCGACTGCATCCTGATGGACATCCAGATGCCGGGGATGGACGGCGTCGAGGCGACAAACCGCATCCGCAGCATGTCCGACGCCCTGGGGAAGGCGAGAGTCCCCATTATCGCGTTGACCGCCTACGCCATGCCCGGAGACCGTGAAAAGTTCCTGGCTGCGGGGATGGATGACCACGTGGCAAAGCCCGTTCAGGTGGAAGAAATCCAGAAGGCGCTTGGCAGGGTCGCCCAGACGGTACGCAAACGGGGTCTCCGCCCGTAAGCACGCTGACACTTGGCGGAGCCTCGCGTCGGATTTCGATTCACTCGGAGCTGCTTGCGCTCTGAATGCGCTCATGGACCGACTTACGGCGCCACACCACTCTGCCCCTCGCGCCCGTGACGGCAAGCGGCCAATCCCCAGCCGTGGCGCCGGGGTCCTGCGGGCGAGTGCCTCTGAAGCTCCGGCAAATCCGTGGGGCTATGAAGCGTGTGGGACTGTCCTGCAAAGCAAAAAAGCGGCTAGGATATTCTCCTAACCGCTTGATTTGTTCTGGCGTCCCCAAGGGGATTTGAACCCCTGTTAACGGCGTGAAAGCCGCCTAGCAACCCTACGCCTGCCAAGGATTCCTGGATGTTAGCGCAGCACGGAGTAGCAGAGAATGCACTACCGAGCATGCCAGAAGATATCCGTCGGAATATCCGCCATCCGCAAACGCGCCTTGCGTTGGATGCTCACCCTCGCCTCTGAAGTGGGCATGACCTGTAGCCGCTTGACGGACAGGTTGACGATTGCCCTTGAGGAGGTGGCCAAATGAGTGAAGCCACCTACCTTGAGCAGGTTTTGAGCCTTGCCACCTCTTGGCGGCTCTTCCCGTGCAAAGACAAAAAGCCCCTGACGCCTCACGGCCTCAAAGACGCGACGCAGGATCAAGCCCAGGTGCGCGAATGGTGGGAGCGCTGGCCCGATGCACAGATCGGCGTCCCTGTCGGTGCAAATACGGGCACTTTCGTGCTGGACGTGGACTTGCCAGACGGCCCCGCAGCCTTGGCCGCCCTGGAAGCCGAACACGGCCCTTTGCCGCCTACCTGGACCGCCCGCACCAAGTCGGGCGGGGAGCATCGGCACTTCATCTTGCCTGAGGGCCTGGAGCTGAAAAACTCCGCGCGGCGGCTGGGGGCTGGCCTGGATATTCGCACCGAAGGCGGCTACGTCATCGCCCCGCCCACGCCAGGCTATGTCTGGACGCAAGGAAAAGGCCGTGCCGAGGCCCCGGCGTGGCTCCTGGCGCTCCTGACGGCCCCGAAGCAGCACAAGCCCGCCCCGGCAATCCAAAACGCCTCTACGACCCCATACGGGCGAAAAGCGCTTGAAGCGGAAGCCTCAAGGGTTGCACTCGCGCCGGAAGGGACAAGAAACCACGCCTTGAACAGCGCTGCCTACTGCATCGGGCAGCTAGTAGCAGGCGGACAAATCGACCGGGTAGAGGGCGAATCAACCTTGCTCTTGGCAGCCTCGCGAGCTGGTCTGAATCCAGTAGAAGCGGCCAAAACTTTCG
Organism: Humidesulfovibrio sp.; assembly: GCF_031082295.1. Classification (GTDB taxonomy): domain Bacteria; phylum Desulfobacterota; class Desulfovibrionia; order Desulfovibrionales; family Desulfovibrionaceae; genus Humidesulfovibrio. Next base: position 25,074 of record NZ_JAVHLD010000018.1, on the reverse strand, counting down.
CCTCTGGTTTTGCCGCCGGGGAGCAGGAACCGAGGAAGCCGGAGAGCGTCAACAGCGTCAACAAACCCCCTATTTCGTCAACACCGTCAACAGCGTCAACACCGTCAACAGCGTCAACAAGCGTTGACAAATCGTCAACAGAACCGTCAACAGCAGCCCCAGAATCGTCAACAGCGTCAACAGCCGAAGTGAGCTTTTTCGTGGACCTGTTCATTGAACAAGCTACCGGAACTTTTACGTCTTTTGAGCTTTGCCAATGGGCTGGATTCAGCACGCGGGGGCAGCGGGTTGCCGTCTCCCAGGCCCTCTTAAGAAGAATACATAAATCCAAGATAGAGCGCGTTGGAACTCGTAACGCCACCTTCCGCAAAATCGAAACAGAGTGCCCCGCCATCGATTTTCTAACCACGGACGAACCGGCAGTGGATATCACCCTGCCTTTTGGCCTGGACAAGATGGTGGAACTCATGCCGGGGAATATCTGCGTTCTTGCCGGTGAGCCGAACGCGGGCAAGACTGCCTTTTTGCTCAACGTCGTGCGCGAGAACATGCACAAATCCCAGGTGCATTACTTCAACTCGGAAATGGGGGCGCAAGAGCTGAAAAAGCGCTTGAGCAAATTCCCCACGCCACTAGCAGACTGGACCTTCCACGCCTGGGAACGCACCGACAACTTTCAAGACGCCATCAGGCCAGGCCCCGGAGTCATCAACATCATCGACTTCCTTGAGGTCTCCGAGGACTTCTACCGCGTTGGCGGCCAGCTCAAGGCCATCCACGACAAACTACACGGCGCGCTGGCCATCGTCGCCCTGCAGAAGAACAAAGGCACCGACCTGGGGCTGGGGGGTGGCAGGAGTCTGGAGAAGCCGCGCCTGTATCTGGCCCTTGAGCCAGGGCTCATCAAGATCGTGAAGGCCAAGAACTGGCGCTCACATGAGAACCCCAACGGGATGCAACTCAAGTTCAAGACGGTCGATGGATGCCGCCTCTTGCCGCAAGGCGAATGGTACCGGGACATGAGCCCAAAGAAGAACCTTCGGGCCGTGGCTTGATGCTGTCGGGAGCAGGCAAAACCAAGGGATTAACACAACTGCATTTTGCGCCGCCCGAGCGGCAAGAGAGGAAGATCAACATGGAAGCCATCGTCAAGCGCACTATCGAGCGCAGGCTCAAGGCAAAGGGCATGTCACACAAACAGGCGCTTATCATGGTGAGCGCTCTCAACGACGTTGTGCGCGACATGCGCGAGGCCAGGGAAGAGATAGAGCAGGCAACGGCGCACGTCCAAGGGGATCATTTCCGCTTCGAGGAGCCCCGTGGCTGATTGGCCCTACAACACCAGCCAGTGGCGGCGGCTTCGGGTGGCCAAGCTCCGAGCCGCGCCCATGTGTGAATACTGCACGCCCGGGCGTGAGCAGCTGGCCAACCAGGTAGACCACAAGGTGCCGGTGAAAGAAGGGGGCGACCCGTGGGCATGGGACAACCTCGCGAGCTGCTGCCAGTCCTGCCACAGCCGCAAGACAGCATCCGAAGACGGCGCATTCGGGAACAAGAAGGGCAAAGGCAAGCCCTTGCGGGGGTGTGACGCGAACGGCAGGCCGATCGACCGCCGCCATTGGTGGAACGGAAAATCTCTGGCGGCTGACGCCTTGGACCGAGTAGGGCCTCAAACACAGAGTTAGTTTCAAATCGAGGGGTTATGGGCAAAAGAGGACCAGGCGCGAAGCCCGTTGAAAAGGCCCCCGTGAAGAGCGGGCAGCTTTCCTTGTGGGGCACGACCGCCCCGCGCAAAGAGAAAACCCAATTCCCTTGGGAAAAGCGCGGGCTTTCTCGGGCCGCGCGCGTCATCGCCTTCCTGGAGTTCCTGCCGATCACCAGCGGCATGCACGCCGGGAAAAAATTCAAGCTCAGGCCGTGGCAGAAAAAGATCATCGAAGGCATCTACGCCACGGGCAAGAATGGCAAGCGGATCGTGCGGCAGGCCCTCTTCACCGTGCCTAGAAAGAACGGAAAGAGCCAAATCGCGTCCGGTCTCGCCCTCGCCCACCTTGTGGGGCCTGAGGCTGAATCCCGTGGCCAGGTCTTCAGCGCAGCAAGCGACCGCGACCAGGCCAGCATCATCTTCCGCGAAATGAAGGCCATCATCCTGGCCGTCCCTGAGTTCGCGCAGCGCGTCATCATCCGCGACTTTGGCAAGCAGATCGAAGACACAGTGACGGGCAGCACCTATATTGCCCTCAGCTCCGATGCCCGCAAGGCCCACGGCCTGAGCCCGTCTTTCATGGTCTATGACGAGCTGGCCCAGGCCCCGAACCGGCACCTGTACGACAACCTGACGACCGGCACGGGCGCGCGCGCCGAGCCGCTCATGGTGGTCATCAGTACGCAGTCCAGCGACCCGCACCACGTCATGTCCGAGCTGACCGAGTACGGGCGCAAGGTGCGGGATGGGCTCATTCAGGACCGGAGCTTCTACGCGGCGATTTTCGAGGCCCCACCAGACGCCGACCCGTGGGATGAAACCGTGTGGCATGCCTGCAACCCTGCCTTGGGCGACTTCCGCAGCCTGGAGGAAATGCGGCTCTTCGCGGCCCAGGCCAAGCGCATTCCGGCCAAGGAAGCGGCCTTTCGCAACCTGTACTTGAACCAGGCCGTTGACCCTGACCAGCGTTTCATCAGCTCGGGCGATTGGGAGGCCTGCGCGGGCGCGGTTGACCTTGCCTCGCTCCGTGGGCGGCCATGCTGGGGCGGCCTGGACCTGTCCAGCACCACGGACTTGACCGCCCTTGTGCTCTACTTTCCCGAAGACGGCGGGGCCGTATTGCCGTTCTTCTGGGTGCCTGGCGACAACATCGAGGCGAGAGAAGACCGCGACCGTGTGCCCTATGGCCTCTGGTCGAGAAAGAAGCACATCGAGGCCCTGCCGGGGCGGGCCATAGACAAGCTGGCCGTGGCGCTGCGCCTGGGCGAGCTCTCCGGCCTCTACGATATCCAAGGCATCGCCTATGACCGCTGGCGCATCGAGGACTTGAAGAAAATCCTTGCAGATGAGGGCATAGATATCACGCTCAAGGATTGGGGCCAGGGCTTCAAGGACATGGGGCCAGCCGTGGACGCACTAGAAACGGCCATCCTTGAGGGCAAGCTCCGGCATGGCGGCCACCCGGTCTTGACCTGGTGCTGCTCAAACGCCGTCGTGCAGGTTGATCCGGCAGGCGCGCGGAAGATCGCCAAGGACAAAAGTCTTGATAGGGTTGATGGTCTGGTAGCCCTAACAATGGCCATTGGTCTTCACTCGCGGGAACCGGCACCGCAAGTCGTGGACTTTTCGAGGCCAATATTTCTGTAGCCAAAATGCTGAAATACAAAGACTTAAAAATAGTTGACAACGGTACTGTACGAACGTACCTTTTCGCCACAGGAGATTACTATGGCCCTAACGCAAGAACAAGCCAGCAAATACCTGGATAGTGAGCTTCATCCGTTTTTGACCACGGAAGAAGTGGCAACTATCGCAGGCATCAAGCCTGCCACTCTTTCGCAGTGGGTAAAGCGAGGCTACGTCGAACTGAGGGGTTCCATTCGCCCTGGCACTGGCCGAGCGATGTTATTTAGCTTCTCAGGGTTGATTGAGGTGCTGGCCTTCACGCAATTGTCACGGCTTGGGCTCCCCCTCCAGGGTTCCGCAAGAGGACTTTCCGCTAAAGTAATGCTCTGCGTTGGGCGTCGGCTCATGGAGTATTCTGGAGCATTCGAAGATTTATCAGATTCAAAGCTTGGCGAATTTGAACGCTTCGTGTCTGCATGGTATGACGAAGCACGAGACGAAGTATTATCAAGCATTTCATCAATACCAGCCCCTCTCAGCTTTAATACAATTCCTCACACTTCTTGGATTGTTATCGACTGCTACGCGCTTCTGGATGTAGCGCTTTCTGGTTTGGATAATTTGAAGCGCCTTCTATAGTCACCCCTGCCCGGTTCTCCGCTGTGCGGGCGTGCGGCGCGCCCAAGAATCAAAAGGGAGCCTCGGAAAAGGACATCCGGGCAACAACGCCTTAGCCACAGAAAGGCCCCACGCCGCAAGACGAAACCTCCCGCCAAAATGGCGGAAGCCATAAAGGAGTACAGACCATGAAGATGAAAGACTTGCTTGAGCAGCGAGGGCGCGTCGTGGCGTCCATGCGGGAGTTGACGGACAATCCCGGCGGCGAGGGCGGCGACCTTAGCACCGAACAGGCGCAGCGTTTCGACACCCTCAAGGGTGAGTTGGGCGGCCTGGAGAAGCGGATTGAGCGCCAGACGCTTTTGGACGAAGCCGACCGGCGCATGCAGGGCCAGCAGATCACCGGAACCGGCGACGGCAATCTGGACCGCGAGCTGCGCGACTTCTCCCTGGTCCGGGCCATCGCCTCGCAGGTGCCCGACCTGAACGTGGACAGCGGCAAAGAGCGCGAACTGAGCCAGGAGCTTGCCCGGCGCATGGGCGTCAAGGCGCGCGGGATCATGGTGCCCATGCACGTCTTCGAGAAGCGCGTCATCACGACTGCGGCCCCTGGCGGCGGCCCCGGCTCGAACATCATCGCCACGGACCACATGGGCAAACTGTACATCGACATTCTGCGCGCGGCCCTCAAGGTGAACACCCTCGGGGCCACCGTGCTGCCCGGCCTGCACGGCAACGTGGACATTCCCAAGCTCAAGGGCTCGGCCACCGCTGGCTGGGTCTCCGAGAATGGAGCCCTGACCCCCTCGGACGCGGAATTCACCAAGGTGCAGATGACGCCCAAGCATGCCGGAGCCCTGACCGAGTTCAGCCGCAACATGCTTCAGCAGTCCTCCCCCGGCATCGAAGAGCTGATCCGCTCCGACTTCGCCAAGATCCTGGCCGAAGCCGTGGACCGCGCGGCCATCAAGGGCGGCGGTTCCAACGAGCCCGACGGCATCCTTGAGCAGGCGGACACCACGGACCACGACATGGCCACGCCGAGCTGGGACAACCTGCTGGAGCTGATCGGCCTGGTGGAAGACGCCAACGCCGAGGGCACGGCCTTCCTGGGGCACCCCAAGGTGTTTCGTGCGCTGCGCCGGACGCTGAAGGACGCCAGCGCCGCCGAGTTGGGCTACATCATGCCCGAGTTGGGCACCCTGGCAGGCTACCCCGTGGCCAGGACCACGCTTGGCCCCACCGTCGCCAGCCCCGTGTCGGGCAGCCTCATTTTCGGGGCCTGGTCCGACCTGATCCTGGGCTACTGGAGCGCCTTCGAAATCCTGGTCAACCCCTACGAGAGCACGGCCTACAGCAAGGGCAACGTGCAGGTGCGCGGCATGCTCACCTGCGACGTGGCCGTGCGCCACACGGAGAGCTTCGCGGCCTCGCAGAACGTGGGCACCGCCGCTTAAAACGACGCGAAAACGGGCAGTGATTGCACCGTTCGTCCAGGCGTGGCGGCCTGGGCCTGATGAGCAGCCAACAAGGGTCAACATGAGCAACATCGAACGCCGCTACGTGACGGAAATCAGGGCCGCAGGCCGCAAGCTGGAAGGCTACGCGGCCACCTTCGGGACCGAGGCCCGCATTGCCGACTTCACCGAGATCATCTTACCCGGCGCTTTCCGTGGCAGCCTGGGCCGTGACGTGCTGGCCCTGATGGATCACGACCCGGCAAAGCTCCTGGCCAGGACAAAAAGCCGCACCCTGCGCATTGCCGAAGACTCCAAGGGCCTGGCCTTCGAGATCGACCTTCCCGAAACCACGCTGGGCCGTGACGTGCTGGCCCTGGCCGAGCGCGGCGACCTTGGCGGCATGAGCTTCGGCTTCACTGTAGGCAAAGGCGGCGAGAACTGGCAGGGCCGCCGCCGCGAGCTGCGCGCCGTGACTCTGCACGAAATCAGCGTGGTCTCTTCCTGGCCCGCCTACAACGGCACGGTCGTTTCCGCGCGGGCCATGATGCCCCCGCGCCTGGCCAACGCACTGCGCTACCTGGAGACCGTATGAACATCATCAAGCGGATTTTCGGCAAGACTGAGCAGCGCGCCGCCTGCCCCTCCTGGGATGCCCTGAGCGGCCACGGGACAGCCACCGGGCGCATGGTGAACCCCCGTGCAGCGGAGAACCTCTCCACGGTCCTGGCGTGCGTCCAGGCCATCAGCACGGCCATTGCCAGCCTGCCCGCGTACCTATACCGCATGGAAGGCAAGGTGCGCGTGGAAGACGCCTCGCACCCGCTGGCCGAACTGATCAGGCGCGGCCCGAACGAAAAGCAGACCTGGCCGGATTTCATCGAATTTATCATGGCCTCCGCTCTCCTGCGCGGCAACGCCCTGGTGGAGATCGTGACAGACCGCGCCGGCCTTTTGCAGGAACTCAAGCCCGTGCCGTGGGAGTGGGTCTCCGTCCAGGTGCTGCCCTCTGGCCGCCTGGCCTATGACGTGACGGAGATCACCAGCATCTACGGCGGACAGGGCCGTTTCAGGCGGCTTCTGGAAGGCGAGGTCATGCACCTGCGCGACCGCACCGATGACGGCCTTCTGGGCAAGAGCAGGCTCCAGCGCGCCGCCGCCGTGGTGGCCGCTGGCGTGTCCGTCCAGGATTTTGCCGAGAGCATGTACCGCAACGGGGCAAGCCCGTCTGGCGCCCTGGAGTCCGACGCCAAGCTGGCGCCGGAAGCTTACGACCGGCTGAAGAAGCAGTTTGACGACGCCTACACCGGCCCGCAGAACGCGCGGAAGGTCATGCTGCTGGAGAGCGGCCTGCACTGGAAGCAAATCTCCGTCTCTCCCGAGGATGCGGAGCTGCTGTCCAGCCGCAGGTTCACCACGGAAGAGCTGGCCCGCATTTTCCAGGTGCCGCCTCCGATGGTGGGCATCTGGGATCACTCGACCTTCACCAACAGCGAGACGGCGGGCAAGTGGTTCGCCACCTTCACGATTGGCCCCTGGTGCCGGAAGCTCGAAGCCGAGTTTGCCCGCTCCGTGCTGTCTGCTGCGGACAGGGCCACGCACCAGATTGAATTCGACCTGTCCGGCTTCCTGCGGGGCGACCACGGGGCGCGCTGGCAGGGCTACCAGATAGCAGTGAGCAACGGCATTCTGACGCCGAATGAAATCAGGGAGGCGGAAGGATGGAACCCCATGCCGGGAGGAGACGATTTCCCCGGCAAACAGACAGGAGTCACGCCGGGCGCATAGGGCACCCGGCAGACGATATAAAGCAGGGATGAGGGGCCTCGCGTGGCAGCTACCCCCCTCACCCCCTAACCAGTGACCTACCGCGAAGGAGGAACACATGGCTGATTCCAAGTATCCCACCACAGTCCAGGACCGCAAGGGCAATCTGGACCTCAAGTCTGCGCTGAGCCTCATCCCGTCCGGCCTGACTTTTAGCCGAGTTGGGACGGCACGACACACCGAAGACACCCCCGCCCCGTTAGGCAACGTGCAGGCATATTTTGCCCGCGCCGATGCTTACTACCGGACTCAATTTCAAGGCGCTGAAAATCTAGAGGCTACGCTTAAGTGTCCCCCTCTCGCTGGCCTGTGCGTCGAGCTTCTGTCTTGTTCTTCATCGGCAGATGAAGCCAGAACTATGCTGAACTTCGCCAGGAAGCATGAGGATGATCCGCAGGAGAGAGAACTCATGCTGCAGACTGCGGAAAATTATTTGTGGACGGCTGTGGAGCGACTTGATCGCCTTGCGATAGATTTGCACCACAGACTTGGCAACCTGCTTTGTGAAGAAGCGGTCTAGCCGCGGGCTAGGCTTGATTTAGGACAGAGCATGGACGCGAAAGAAAGACTCCTGAACGAATTTGGGGAATCAATGACGCCCCAGGAAGTCGCCAATCTTCTGGGTGTGGACGTTCGCACCGTGAAGAAATATGGTGGCTCACTTGGCGGCGTGAGGGTTGCTCCGGGACGCTGGCGGTTCTTTGAAAATCGAATAAGGAGATTCATCGATGCCAACGGAGACCTTACGACGTGGCATAATGAGGTGGCGCGCGGTCGTGAAGATCGGCGGAAAGATCGTCGCCAGCAAGTGGTTCGGGAGCGGCACGAAAGAGGGGCGCAAGGCCATACTCTGGGAGCGGGACAAGCGCGCGGCGTTGCTGGACCAGCAGACCTTGCCGAGCGTGCCGCTGCCATTGGCTTGGGCGACTTCCTACCTGGAGGACGTGCAACGAAGGTGTTGCACAAAGACCATGTGGGAGAAGCGTAGCGCCATGCAAAGACTGCTTGCCTTCATCGGCCAGGCGGGGCTTGCCGAGATCACTCCAGGAGTCGCCTTGAGGCTTCTGCAGCATGAGAACGACACCCGCTCAGGACATGCGGCCAACCGAGTGAGAAAGAACCTGGCGGCGGCCTGGAAATGGGGCAGGCGGTACATGGAGGGATTCCCAGCGGCGGGGGACAATCCTTTCCTGGCCGTAGACAAGTTCCCTGAGCAGCGTAGCCCCAGGTACATCCCGCCTCAGGCGGACTTCTGGCGCGTGCTGGAGGTGGCCAAGGGGCAGGATAAGGTCATGCTCATGGCCTACCTGTACACGGCAGCCAGGCGTGAAGAGCTCTTCCGCCTGAAATGGGAAGATGTGGACTTCACCGCAAACCGAGTCCGGCTCTACACCAGGAAGACCAAAGGCAGCTCTTGGCGGGCCGATTGGTTGCCGCTCTTGCCCGAGCTGCGCGAAGCCCTGGAGTGGTGGCGGGAGGCCAGGCCATACAAGACTGAACACGTCTTCACATGCCTGGACGATTCCCCAAGCCCAAACCACATGCCAGGCGAGGCGTTCCGGTCGCGTCAGCACTTCATGGAACGTATGTGCAGGCGCGCCGGGGTGAAGCACTTCGGCTTACATGCGATCCGGCACCTTCGGGCAGCTATGCTCTACAACTCGGGGGTGCTGCTGGCCAAAGTCCAGAAGCTGCTTCGCCATGAGAGCCCGTCCACCACGGAACGGTACCTGAAGAGCCTGGGGCTTGATGTGGACGGATTGAGGGAAGAGGCAATGCGCCCTGAGGGGGGCAAGGTTATCCCCTTCAGCGCAAAGAAAAGAACCCCCGAAGCTTGTACCTTCGAGGGTTCAGGATATCCGCAGGGATATCCGGTGAGCAAGTAGAACTTAAACAGGCTGCAACAACCTGGAATCGTTGGCGTCCCCAAGGGGATTTGAACCCCTGTTAACGGCGTGAAAGGCCGTCGTCCTGGACCAGGCTAGACGATGGGGACATTCAATAAACTTTGGCTGGGGGACGAGGAATCGAACCTCGATTGGCGGAGCCAGAACCCGCTGTATTGCCTTTATACGATCCCCCAGCAAGCTGCGAGGAGCCCTGATACAGATTCCTGGGGCTGCTTGTCAACCCTGAAATCGCGGCTCCGCGAGAAAACTACAGAGCGCGCGCCAGACGGCGGGTGCGCTTCTTCAGCTTGTTGATCTTGCGGCGCAGCTTGGTGCGCTCCTGGCGGGCTTCAACAGTGCCCTTCTGCACGCGCATGTCGCGGATGGTCTTCTTCAGGGTGAAGATCTGGTCCTTGTAGGGGGAGATGCCGCCCTCGGCATCAACGATGCCAAACACGTCCTTCACGGCCTTGACCAGATCGTCCTTCTGCATGCCGCTGGCGCCCACGATGGACGGGATCTTCGCGACGATGAGGGCGCGCAGTTCCTTGGCGGTCATCTTGTCCAGGGGCTTGGTCAGGCCCAGGCTCTCAAAAGTGATTTCAACAACTTCCTGGCTCATGTTCTTCTCCTTGACGCCCCTGTGGGGCGAGTATTCGCATCTTGATCCTGACCCGCCCCGTCCTGCTGGTCGGCGACCTGCTCGCCGTCCTGCCCATTCTCCGGGACGAAGCGCTTCACATAGGCCATATAACAACGGCCCGCAGCGGATTCCGGGTCCAGCTTGCCTGCCAGACCGCCGAGTATGGGCGGCCTCTGGACCCGCAGAGGCGAGGCCTGTGGCCTCTCCCTGCGCTTCTCGCCCAAAGGAACTCTGCCGTTTAGCAGCTCGAAGCGCACCTTGTCAAAGACTTCTTGACCCAAAAAATCATTCGCCCGCGAGAGAATCTCCGGGGCGTAGTAGGTAAGCTGCTGCGCGGCAATGGCGTCCTCGGTGTGCATGATGAGGGTGCCGTCCTTGTGGCCCAGCGGGCGGGCCAGTTCGGCCACCTCCGGCCCGACGACGTTCTCCCATTCCAGCCACAGGCGCACCAGCCGGAGCCCCCCTTTCTTGTCGTAGCGGGAGAGCACGCGCATGATCGCATCGCCGCCCACATGGCGGTGGCGCGACTCCCGTCCGGGGTGCTGCATCCTCCGGCGCGCCCTCACGGTCGGCTCCGGGGGCGGGACGAAATACTCGGGCGTTCATGCTGCATGCCACCCCCTACCCCCAAGCGCGCGCGGACGCAAGGAACCAGACCGTCCAGACCGGCTCCGGCCCGGGGTGGTCCGTCAATCGCCTGTTGCCGCCCGCAATGCGATCTGATATCGAACCTGATTCGCGATCATCAAGCGACCCCCGGAGGTGTCCACATGGCCAAGAAGCCCAATAGCAGCCCCGAAGACCTGCGTCAGGAAGCCCTCGCCACCGCGCTCACCACCATCGAACGCAAGTTCGGCAAGGGCTCCATCATGCGCATGGACGACGGAAGCGCGCTGACCGCCATCCCGGTCATCCCCACCGGCTCCATCGGCCTGGACCTGGCGCTGGGCGTGGGCGGCATCCCCAAAGGCCGCGTCACCGAAATTTACGGCCCGGAATCCTCGGGCAAGACCACCCTGACCCTGCACCTGGTGGCCGAGTGCCAGAAGCGCGGCGGCACGGCCGCCTTCATCGACGCCGAGCACGCCCTGGACGTGGCCTACGCCCGCCGCCTGGGCGTCAAGACCGAGGAACTCCTGATCTCCCAGCCCGACTTCGGCGAGCAGGCGCTTGAAATCGCCGACCTGCTGGTGCGCTCCGGCGCGGTGGACCTCGTGGTCATCGACTCCGTGGCCGCGCTGATCCCGCAGGCCGAGCTGGAAGGCCAGATGGGCGAGACCCAGGTGGGCGGCCACGCGCGCCTCATGAGCCACGCCCTGCGCAAGCTCACCGGCACCATCCACAAGTCCCGCGCCGTGGTCATCTTCATCAACCAGATCCGCATGAAGATCGGCATGACCGGCTACGGCAGCCCGGAGACCACCACCGGCGGCAACGCGCTCAAGTTCTACGCCTCCATCCGCATAGACATCCGCCGCATCCAGAGCCTCAAGGACAAGGAAGAGGCCTACGGCAACCGCACGCGCATCAAGATCGTGAAGAACAAGGTCGCCCCGCCCTTCCGCGAGGCGCTGGTGGACATCCTTTATGGTACGGGCATGAGCCGCGAGGGCGAGATCATCGACCTCGGCGTCGAGCACAAGATCATCGAGCAGTCCGGCTCCTGGTTCGCGTTCGGAAGCGAGCGCCTGGGCCAGGGCAAGGAGAATGTCCGCGCGCTCCTGGCGGAGAACGCCGAGCTGCGCCAGAAGATCGAGGACAAGATCCTCGAGCACCTGGGCATGACCCCGCCCGCCTTCATCCCCGCGGCGGAAGAGCCCGCGGCGATGGACGAGGCCTAGCAGGACACCCGTCCCACCCCATCCGACATCACCCTTTGGAGAACACAACTCGCATGAACGCCGCAGAAATCCGCTCCCGCTTCCTCAAGTACTTTGAGCAGAACGGCCACACCGTGGTGGAAAGCTCCACCCTGGTGCCCAAGGACGACCCCAGCCTGCTGTTCACCAACGCCGGCATGGTCCAGTTCAAAAAATGCTTCCTGGGCCAGGAGAAGCGCCCCTACACCCGCGCCGTAACCTCCCAGAAGTGCCTGCGCGTGGGCGGCAAGCACAACGACCTGGAGAACGTGGGCCGCACCGCGCGCCACCACACCTTCTTCGAGATGCTCGGCAACTTCTCCTTCGGCGACTACTTCAAGGCCGACGCCATCCGCCTGGCCTGGGACTTCATCACCAAGGAGATCAAGCTCCCGAAGGAGAGCCTCTACGTCAGCATCTACAAGGATGACGACGAGGCCGGGGAGCTGTGGCAGAGCGTGGCGGGCATCGCGCCGGAGCGCATCTACCGCCTCGGAGACAAGGACAACTTCTGGTCCATGGGCGACACCGGCCCCTGCGGCCCCTGCTCCGAGATCTACGTGGACCAGGGCGCGGAGATGTCCTGCGGGCCGGACTGCGGCATCGGCAAGTGCGACTGCGACCGCTTCCTGGAAATCTGGAACCTCGTGTTCATGCAGTTCGACCAGGCGGCCGACGGCACCCGCACTCCCCTGCCCCGCCCCAGCATCGACACCGGCATGGGCCTGGAGCGCATCGCCGCCGTGGCCCAGGGCAAGCAGTCCAACTTCGAGACCGACATCTTCACCCCGCTCATCTCCTTCGTGGCCGACAAGGCCAAGGTGAAGTACCGCGCGGACAAGGAAGTGGACACGGCGCTTCAGGTCATCGCCGACCACAGCCGCTCCATCGCCTTCCTCATCACCGACCAGATCCTGCCCAGCAACGAGGGCCGCGGCTACGTGCTGCGCCGCCTCATCCGCCGGGCCTTCCGCTTCGGCCGCCTCATGGGCCTTACCGACCCCTTCCTGCACGAGACCGTGCGCCAGGTGGTGGCCCAGATGCATGGCGCCTACCCGGAGCTTCTGTCCAACCAGGAGTTCATGGCCCGCGTGGTGCGCGAGGAGGAGGAACGCTTCTCCCAGACGCTGGACAAGGGATTGGTGATCCTGGAGGACGAGATCGCGCGGCTGAAGGAGAACACCGAAACCCGCATCAGCGGCGAGTTCGCCTTCAAGCTCTACGACACCTTCGGCTTCCCGCTCGACATCGTCAACGACGTGGCCGAGAAGCAGGGCATCACCGTGGACGAGCCCGGCTTCATGGCCTGCATGAAGGAGCAGAAGACCCGCGCCAAGAGCGCCTGGAAGGGTTCCGGCGAAAAGGACGTGGCCAGCATGTTCCAGGGCCTGCTGGAGTCCGGGTTCAAGACCCGCTTCACCGGCAACGCCCTGCTTGAGGACGACGGCCGCGTGAGCGCCCTGCTGGACGGCGAAGGCGAGCAGGTGGACGAGCTGACCCAGGGCCAGGGCGGCTGGCTGGTGGCGGCGAGCACGCCCTTCTACGGCGAGTCCGGCGGCCAGGAGGGCGACCTCGGCGAGGTCTCCACCACCACCGGCGGCGCCGACGTGCTGGAGACCCTCAAGCCCGCGCCGAGCCTCACCGTGCACAAAATCTTCGTCAACGAGGGCGAGATCAAGACCGGCCAGACGGCCAGCCTCACGGTCAACGCCCGCTCGCGCATGGCGAGCTCGCGCAACCACACGGCCACCCACCTGCTGCACTCGGCCCTGCGCCAGGTGCTGGGCGACCACGTGAAGCAGTCCGGCTCGCTTGTCGGCCCGGAGCGCCTGCGCTTCGACTTTACCCACATCGCGCCCCTGACCCCGCAAGAGATCCTGCGGGTGGAGCAGATCGTCAACCGCGCCATCCTGGACGACCTGCCGGTGGGCCGCGAGATCGTGACCCCCAAGGAGGCCGTCGCGCGCGGCGCCATGGCGCTGTTCGGCGAGAAATACGGCGAGACGGTGTGCCTGGTCGAAGTCCCCGGCGTGAGCATGGAGCTCTGCGGCGGCACGCACCTGACCAACACCGGCCAGACCGGCAGCTTCGTCATCCTGTCCGAGACGGGCGTGGCGGCGGGCATCCGGCGCATCGAGGCCGCCACGGGCTGGAACGCGCTGAACCACCTGCAGACCCTGCGCCAGGAAATGGCAGAGGTTCAGGCCGTGCTCAAGGCCCGGCCGGAAGAGGTGGCCGCCCGCGCCAAGAGCATGAGCGCCCAGGTTAAGACATTGCAGAAGGACGTGGAACGCCTGCAGACCAAGCTCGCCAGCGGCGAGGGCGGAGCCCGCATGGCCGAAGTTGAGGACATCGGCGGGGTGAAGGTGCTGGCGGTCAAGGCCGAGGCGGCGAGCATCAAGAGCCTGCGCGAGCAGATGGACGCGCTCAAGAGCAAGCTGCCCTCGGGCGTGGCCTGCATCGTGGCCCCCACCGAGGACGGCAAGGTGGCGGTGCTCGTCAGCGTGAGCAAGGACCTGCACGCCAAGTTCACCGCGCCCGCCCTTATTAAAGATGTTGCGGCCCTGGTGGGCGGCAGCGGCGGCGGTCGGCCCGATATGGCCCAGGCGGGCGGCACCGACGCCTCGGGCATTGACAAGGCCATCGCCAAGCTGAAAGAGTTGGTGGCAGCGGCCTAGGGGACGTTCCCCGGGTTGAGGCCAAGAAAAGGTCGCGGAATTCAGTTGACAGGCTCGGTCAAAAACCGTAAGAGCCCTGTTTCCAGTTTGAAGTGAAGGAGCTGCCCAAAATGAATACGTACAGCCCGGTCCCGTCGGACCTGAAGCACGAATGGTTCGTGGTCGATGCCACGGACATGGTGCTGGGCCGCATGGCCACCGCCATCGCCCACCGCCTTCGTGGAAAGCACAAGCCCGGTTTCGCCCCGCACATGGACGGCGGCGACTTCATCGTCGTGGTCAACGCCACGAAGATCAAGGTCACCGGCGACAAGTTGAACAAGAAGATGTACTACAAGCACACGCTGTACCCCGGTGGACTCAAGACCCGGAACCTGCAGCAGATGCTGGACAAGAACCCCGAGCTGGTGATCATCCAGGCTGTGCGCGGCATGCTGCCGAAAAACCGCCTGTCCCGCCAGATCATCAAGAAGCTCAAGGTGTTCCCTGGTCCCGAGCACACCCACGTCGCCCAGAAGCCCCAGGCTCTGGCCCTGTAACCTCCGCACCAGGAGTTGATGCATGCTTGATTTCAATTACGGCACCGGCAAGCGCAAGAACGCCGTGGCGCGCACCCGCGTCATGGCTGGCACCGGCCAGATCACCGTCAATGGCCGTCCTTACGAGGAATACTTCCCGCGCAAGACCCTGCAAATGATCGTGCAGCAGGCGCTCAAGCTGACCAAGACCGTCGACAAGTTCGACATCAAGGTCAATGTCGCCGGCGGCGGCGTGTCCGGACAGGCCCAGGCCGTCCGTCACGGCATCTCCCGCGCGCTCTTGACCTTCGATCCGGAGCTGCGCGGCACCTTGAAGCGCGCCGGGTTCCTGACCCGCGACGCCCGCAAGAAAGAGCGCAAGAAGTACGGCCAGAAAGGCGCCCGCGCCCGCTTCCAGTACTCGAAGCGCTAGGCCGAACCGGTTTACCCTCTCCTGCCCATTCGGGCCGGCACCCCAAAGGTGTCGGCCCTTTTTCAGTTTAAGCTCCAGACAATGCACCGTCGTGTCCGCTCCTGCGTCCGCAACTTCCCGGACAGCATTGCAACGCTGGTGGGAGAGCACGAACGCCAGGAGGTGAGGGCCGCCGCCGAATTTCCCGCGCGCCGCTTCCGCAAAATCCTCCCCCCTGTCCCGGCTGCAAAAAGGCTGGCGGGCAGGGGGGATTTTCCGTTAGGCTCAGCGCATGCTGCCGCTTCGCCCCACCCAACGCCTCACCCAGCGCGCCACCCCGCTCGCTGGGCAACGCGCGCCCTGGCCGGACCTTGGGCCCCAGGTGGACGGTCGCCCGGCCGGGCGCCTCACCAATGCCCAGGCCCGGCTCTGGAGCCTGGTGCTGCGCGCCCGGCGCGTGCCGCACCGCGTGCGCCCCATGCCCGGCGGCTATACCGTGCAGGTGCCCGCGCGCTTCCTGCGCCAGGCGGTGGATGAGATCACCCTGTACCACCACGAGAACGTCAGCCCGCACCCGGACATCCCGCTGGCCCCGGTGCAGGAGCGCTCCCGCCCCACGGTGGGGGCCATGCTGGCGCTCTGCGCCTTCTTCGTGCTCACCCACCGGCCCATGCCGACTTTCGGCTCCTACCCGCAATACTGGCAGAGCGTTGGCGCGGGCGACGCCACCCTGCTGCTGGGCGGCCAATGGTGGCGCATGTTCACGGCGCTCACCCTGCACGCCGACCCGGCGCACGTGGCCAGCAACGCCGTCATCGGCGGCGTGTTCCTGATCCTGCTCTCCAGGCGCGTGGGCTCGGGCGCGGCCTGGTTCCTGGCCATCCTGGCCGGGGGGCTGGGCAACGTGTTGAATGTGCTGGCCCAAGGCCCGGCGCACCTGTCCGTGGGTTTCTCCACGGCGGTGTTCGGCGCAGCCGGAGTGCTGGCGGGGCTCAAGGCCGTGAGCGGGGAGGGGGCGCTCTCCCAGCCCCGGGGAGAGTTCCAGGCCGGAGCGCGCGGCTGGCTGCTGCCCGTGGCCGCGGGGCTGGCCCTGCTGGCGAGCCTGGGCACGGCGGGCGAGAACACCGACATCGGCGCGCATTTCTTCGGCCTGCTGGCCGGAGGGCTTTTGGGGCTGCCGGTGGGTCGCTGGGCCGCGCGGCGCGGCTATCCCAACGAGACCTGGGGCGAGCGGCTCAACGTGGCGCTCGGCTCCCTGGCGGGGCTGATCCTGGCCGTGGCCTGGTTCTGGGGCTGGCTTGCGGCCTGGCCGAGAACCTAGGCCTCCTGCTCCTCACCCGACGTGACGCAACGCGCGAAGAACTCGCACGTCACGTCCTGCCACCACACGAACCCGTGCTCCACATCGGCGTACCAGGCCGCGGTGAAGGACTTGCGGTCCGCGGTCCAGATGCGCCGCAGCGAAGGGGCAAAGGCCGGGGGCAGGCAAAGCTGGCGCAGGTCCGGCTCGGGCAGCAGCAGCGTGGCCAGCTCCTGGGCCGTGGGCAGCCGCCAGCCGGAAAGCCCGTGGCGGCGCTCCGCGTTGAGCCTCCCGGCCCTGGCCTGGGCTGCTGCGAAGGTCAGGCCGTAGGCGCTGCCGCCGCGTTCCCACACGAGCTTCGTGCGCAGGTCGCGCACCAGCTCCGGGCCGCTGGCGACGAAGCGTTCGGCATCGCAGGTCGCGGGCCGCCACAGCTCGTCCAGCCCGAAGGCCGCACGCGCTCCTTCCAGGGGCTGGCGCACCGCAACCGAGCGCAACGCCGAGGCGGGCCGGGCGCTGGCGCAGGGCGGCGGGGTCTCCTCCGGCAGGGAGCAGACGCGCTCGCGCAGACGCGCCCAGTGGGCCGACAGCTCGTCCAGTTCCGCCAGTAGCGCGCGGGCCGAGCCAGGCCGCTTCCCGCGCTCCTCGTGGCAGGCGCTGGCGAAGAAGGCGTCGAAGCGCTCGTCCAGGCCGTCGCGCAGGGCGCTCGCAGGCGTCCCCTCCTGGGGCAGATGCCCGGTAAGGCAACGGAACAGCGTGACCCCGGCGGAAAAGACATCGGCCCGCTCGTCGGCGGTCTCCGGGTCGGCCTCCTGCTCGGGTGCGGCGTAGTACGGCGAGCCCACCACCGCGCCCTTTGGCGTGGCCGGGCCTTTCTCCCCGCGCAGGCGCGAGAGGCCGAAGTCGATGAGCTTGACCTCGTCGGCCAGGCAGAAGCCCGGCGCGCAGGCATCGGGCGGACGCTCGGCCAGCATGAGGTTGAAGGGCTTCACGTCGCGGTGGACGACTCCCTCGTGGTGCAGCCGGGCCAGCGCCGAGGCCAGTTGCCGCGCCAGCCACAGGGACTGCTCAACGCCAAGGCGGCGGGTGGGCTCCTCCACGCGGTAGATCTCGCCCAGCAATGCGCCCAGGTTGTTGCAGTAGTACTCCATGACGAAGAAGGGCAGGCTGCCGCCGTCAGCTGTCAGGGCCTCGTCCACGTCCAGCACCTGGGCGATGTTCGGATGCCGGATGCCCGCCATGAGCGCGGCCTCGCGGAAGAAATCCCGGCGCAGCAGCGCGGGGTCGGCGGTGGCGGCCAGCATCTCGGCGGGCTTCAGCACCTTCACGGCCACCACGCGGCCCGTGCGGGGCATGGCCGCCTTGTACACCGCGCCCATGCCGCCCCGGCCAAGCAGCCCGAGAATGGCGTAGCGGCCTATGGCGCGCACGTGCCCGCCCGTCCGTTTGCGGATGCCTGCGTCATGGCGCGAGGCAAGCCCTCGCCGTGTGGAATGGGTGTCAGCATACTCACCTGCGTGGAAATTTCTAGCACAAGGCCGAAGGTCAACGCAACAAACGGCATCCTTTCCTTTCCCCTTTACGCCGCCCCGCGCCCCGAACTATGCTGCGGCCACAGAGGCTTTAGGGAGGTCCGCATGAACGCACTCGACTGTCTAATGACGCGCCGCTCCATCCGCAAGTTCACCGCAGAGAAGGTCGCCCCGGAGCTGATCCAGGCCGCGCTGGCCGCCGCCATGTCCGCCCCCAGCGCGGGCAACGCCCAGCCCTGGCACTTCGTGCTCATGACCGACCGCGCCAAGCTCCACCGCGTGCCGGACTTCCACCCCCACGCGGCCATGGCCCGCCAGGCCCAGGCGGCGATCCTGGTCTGCGCGGAGCCGGCCCTGGAGAAATACCCCGGCTACTGGCCCATCGACTGCGCCGCGGCCACGCAAAACCTGCTGCTGGCCCTGCACGCGCAAGGCCTGGGCGCGGTGTGGGTGGGCGTGTACCCGGAAGCCTCGCGCGTGGAGAACTTCCGCGCGCTGCTGGGCATCCCCGAAACCGTCATTCCGCACAGCTTCATCCCCCTGGGCCACCCGGACATGCCCTCCGGCCGGGTGGACCGCTTCCGGCCCGAGCGCGTGCACCACGACGCCTGGTAGGCCCGCAACCGCCGAGAAACTGCGGCGCGGACAAAAAAAGGCCGCCCCCGGCGATTCGGGAGCGGCCTTTCGCGTCGTGTCGGCGAAGAGCTAGAAGCGGGTGTCGAGCTCGTACACCAGCGTCTGTTCCAGGGCCGTGCGGCAGGTCGCAAGCGGGCAGTCGGCCACGGCGGCGCAGTCGTCCGTGGCGTCGCGGGCCACGAAGACCTCGCGCACGGGGCCGGCTCCGGCAGGCGTCAGGGTAACGAGCACCCGGCCCTGGCAGAACGCGGGCTCATTGGCGCCCAGGGGCGTTCCGCCAAGAATGGGGTCGCCGGTGCGCGTCTCGGCGCCGCTGGAGCGACGATGCGAGAGGGTGTCGCGGCGTTCCAGGGCGGCCTGGCCCCCCTGGCCGGAGCCGATGCTCCGCGCGGGCAGCCAGTAGTGGATGTCCTCGCTGTAGCCCGCGCCCACGGCGGCCGCCGGGAGGCGCAGCTCCTCGGCCATGATGCCGAGCTTGGCCTTGCGCGTGTCGGCGCAGAGCAGGTGGGCCTCAAGCGCGTAGCGCGCCGGGCCGGAAGCTTTGAGGGTGTACCCTTTGTCCTTCATGGCCCGCACGACGAAGCCGCGCAGGGACGCGTCTTCCGTCCCGACCAGCGTGGCCCGGCCTTCCGCGTCCAGCCCGTAGGTTTTCAGGGTCAGGGTGTAGTCGCCCGCGGCGCGGGGAAATTCGCTCAAGCTCCGCACCTGGAGATTCGGATCGCGCTGGGCGCAGCCGCCCAGGGCCACCAGCGCAATCAGCGCCGCCAGGAGTACCTTCCGCTGCATGTCTCGCTCCTTGCCATTCTCGTCTCCCACGGCGGGAGTGCCGCTTGCTTCAGATAGCCCATCGGCCGCCACGGGGCAAGCCCCAAGACCTTTGTCCGGCCAAGACATCTTGCCAGCGGCACGGCCGGAGGGTACACCTCCCCATTGTGGGCGCGTTCGCCCATGCAGAGAGGACGCATGGCCATCTTTTCCGTGCGCTCAAGCAGCTTTCTGGAGCACATTTTGCGCCTGGCAGGGCTTCTGGCCTTGTTTTCCCTGGTGATCGTGGGTTTCTGGAAGAACAGCGAGCGCAACATCGAGCGCATCAACGCCAGCCACGGGCTCTCCGACGAGACCAAGACCCTGTCCACGGTCGAGAAGGAGCAGATCCAGGGCTTCATCACGGCCCTGCGCAAGACCTACGGCGTGGAGGCCAGGGTGCAGGTGCGCCGCGGGGCGCCCACGCCGCCCGACCAGGACGGCAAGACCCTGTTCGTGGGTCTGGACCTGGACGCAGGGACCGCCGTGGTCATGTTGCCGCCCCTGGTGGAGCGCGCCCTCGGCCCGGACTTCGCCCGGCAGCTGGCGGCGGAGCACTTTCCCTTCCATTTCGGGCCGGGCAAGAACTGGCAGAAGGGTCTGCTCCTGGCGCTCGATCTGATCCAGTCGCGCCTGGCGGCACTGGACACCCCGGCTCCGGCCGCGACACAAGCAAACACAACGCAAAAGGACACCCCGTGAGCGAACTGCCCCCCGTGACCCTCTACACCGACGGCTCCTGCCTGGGCAATCCCGGCCCCGGCGGCTATGCCGCCATCCTCGTCTGCGGCGAGCACCGCATGGAGCTGGCCGAGGGCTTCTCCGGCACCACCAACAACCGCATGGAGATCATGGGCGTCATCAAGGGCCTGGAGGCCTTGAAGAAGCCGAGCCAGGTGGAGATCGTCACGGACTCGCAGTACGTGAAGAAGGCCTTCACCGACCGCTGGCTGGCCGGCTGGCAAAAGAACGGCTGGAAAACCGCGGCCAAGCAGCCCGTCAAGAACCAGGATCTTTGGAAACGGCTGGTGCCGCTCATCAACGCGCACAAGGTCACCTGGCGCTGGGTGCGCGGCCACAGCGGCCACCCGGAGAACGAGCGCTGCGACGTGCTGGCCCGCGCCGCCGCCTCGGGCCGCAACCTGCCGCCGGACGTGCAGCCCTCCTGACGCTAGGCCCGCCTGGCCCCGCCCCTTGGGCTGGCCTCGCTCCCGTCGGGCGCTCCAGAGCCCGACCAAGCCACGCCACGCCATTTTTTCTCGACGAGCCACGTTCAATCTGTCAAGAGTATTGATGTTCACCCAAGTCTGCCTCGCCAAGCGAGGGCACGCCAGCCTCTTGCCACCGCCGCGGGCCGGGAGGACAGCCATCAGACGCCCCGCAGCTGGACCGCCACCCATGAGTCGGGAGAGCACATGGACCAGACAGACCACCAAAGCGACGACTTGACCACCCGCCCGTTCTTCGGCCCCAAAGGCTCGGGCGGCCCCGGCGACAAGGGCCTGGGACCGGCCTCCTGGCTCTTCTCCACCGACCACAAGCGCATCGGGCTTCTGTACCTGGGGCTCATCGGCCTCATGTTCATCGCGGCCCTGGCGCTCGGGCTCATCCTCCGGCTCAAGCTCATGACCCCCGGCAGCACGCTCTTGAGCCCGCAGGAATACAACGCCATGTTCACCCTGCACGGGGTCATCATGGTCTTCCTGGTGGTCATCCCGAGCATTCCGGCCAGCTTCGGCAACATCTTCCTGCCCCTGCACATCGGCGCAAACGACGTGAGCTTCCCGCGCCTGAACAACTTTTCCTGGTGGCTGTACGTCACCGGCATGGTGCTGGCCATCACGAGCATCTTCACCGGCTCCGGCGCCCCGGACACGGGCTGGACCTTTTACGTGCCCTTCAGCGAGCGCACCACCACCAACGTGAGCCTGGCCGTCATCGCCGTGTTCATCCTGGGCTTCTCCAGCATCCTGACGGGGCTGAACTTCATCACCACCGTGCACCGCCTGCGCGCGCCGGGCATGACCTGGAAGAAGCTGCCGCTGTTCGTCTGGTCGCTCTACGCCACCGGCTGGATCCAGGTGCTGGCCACGCCGATCCTTGGCATCACGGCGCTTTTGATCTTCGCCGAGCGCGTGCTGCACCTGGGCCTGTTCGACGCCGCGCGCGGCGGCGACCCGCTTCTGTACCAGCACCTGTTCTGGATCTACTCGCACCCGGCGGTGTACATCATGATCCTGCCCGCCATGGGCGTCATCTCCGAGATCATTCCCGTGTTCGCCCGGAAGCCCATCTTCGGCTACAACATGATCGCCTTCTCCAGCCTGGCCATCGCCTTCGCCGGGTCGCTGGTGTGGGCGCACCACATGTTCACCAGCGGCATGAGCGATACCGCCGTGCTCATCTTCTCGTTCCTGACCTTCGTGGTGGCCATCCCCTCGGCCATCAAGGTCTTCAACTGGCTCTCCACGCTCTACCAGGGCTCCATCAGCCTGGACCCGCCCCTGCTCTACGCCCTGGGCTTCATCTTCATGTTCTCCATCGGCGGGCTGACGGGCCTGGTGCTCGGCAGCGCGGGCACGGACATCCACGTGCACGACACCTACTTCGTGGTGGCGCACTTCCACTACGTGATCTTCGGCGGCACGGGCCTTGGGATGTTCGCGGCAATGCACTTCTGGTTCCCCAAGGTCTTCGGCCGCATGTACGACCACGGCCGCGCGGCCTGGGCCTTCTGGCTGGTCATCCTGGGCATGAACGTGCTCTATTTCCCGATGTTCATAATGGGCTTGCAGGGAATGCCCCGGCGCTACTACGACTACCTGCCGCAGTACGGCCCCATGCAGATGGTCTCCACCTGGGGCTCGTGGCTGCTGGCAGTGGGCCTGGGGCTGATGTTCTGGAACCTCTACCGAGGCAGCCGCTACGGCCCCGCGGCCACCAAAAATCCCTGGGGCGGCGCGACGCTGGAGTGGACCCTGCCCACCCCCCTGCCGCATGAGGCCTTCGAGGGCGACCCGTCGGCCCCCGAGCCATACGACTTCAAGGGGGTGAACCCCGATGGCTGAGCACGGCGCCACCGCGGCCCACCCCAAGGACTACCACGCCGCCAAGATGGGCATGTGGCTGTTTTTGTTCACCGAGATACTGCTGTTCGGCGGGTTGTTCCTGCTCTACGCCAGCTACCGCCACCGCTTCCCCGAGGCCTTCCACGCGGGCGGGCAGACGCTGGACGTGTTCCTGGGAGCCCTGAACACGATCGTGCTCATCACCTCCAGCCTCACCGTGGCCATGAGCATCACGGCGCTCCGGCGCGGGGAGCTCACGCGCTGCCTGTGGCTGCTGGGCTTCACCATCGCCTGCGCGGGCGGGTTCATGGTCAACAAGACCATCGAATGGTCCGCCAAGTTCCACCACGGGCTCATCCCCGGCTCGGAGCACATGCTCGGCCTGCCCCAGGGCCAGAGCGTGTTCTACGGGCTGTACTACGCCATGACGGGCCTGCACGGCGTGCACGTGGTCATCGGCGCCACGGTGCTGGCCTGGGTGATGCTGCTCATCAGGCAGGGCAAGGTCACGGCCCAGGACTATGTGGTTCTCGAAAACGCCGGGCTCTACTGGCACATCGTGGACCTGGTGTGGATATACCTCTTCCCCCTCTTCTACCTCATCTCCTAGGGGGCCGCCATGACAGACAAGCACGAAGCGCAGCACGAGCCCCTGAGCTACCGTTTCCTGGCCCTGGTCTGGGCCGGGCTCATGGCGCTCACCGCGCTGACCCTCGGCGCGGCCAAGGTCGACCTCGGCTTCCTGAACGTGGTGGCGGCGCTGGGCATCGCCAGCGCCAAGGCCAGCCTGGTGATCTTCTTCTTCATGCACCTGAAGTACGAGAACCGGCTCATCAAGGGCATGGTGCTCACGGCCTTCGTCATCCTGGCCATCGCCATCGCCCTCACGTTCGTGGACGTGGGCTACAGGTACTAGGAGCGACGCCATGAGCGCACCCGAACTCGCAGCCCCGCAGGCCGTCGCCACCGCCCACCCGGGCGACCTGGTCAACGCCGTGGCCTCAGTGGACGCCACCTTCCTCCTGATCTTCGGCATCTCGGCGGCGCTGCTGCTGCTCATAACCACGGCCATGGTCTATTTCGTCATCCGCTACAACCGCAAGAGACACCCCATTCCGGCGGACTTTTCGAGCAACCTCTGGGCCGAGATCGTCTGGACCGTGCTGCCCACGCTGCTCGTCATGGGCATGTTCTGGTCGGGCTGGCACAGCTTCCGCGCCCTGCGCGACGCCCCCGCGGACGCCCTGGAGATCCAGGTCATGGCGCGGATGTGGTCCTGGGACTTCGAGTACCCCGGCGGGAAGCACAGCGGCACCCTGGTGGTGCCCGTGGGCAGGCCGGTCAAGCTCTCCCTCACCAGCAAGGACGTGATCCACGGGTTCTTCGCCCCGGCCTTCCGGCTCAAGATCGACACCGTGCCGGGCATGACCAGCCACGCCTGGTTCCGTGCCGACAAGGAGGGCGAATACGTCATCTTCTGCTCGGTGTACTGCGGCCTGCAGCACGCCAGGATGCTCTCGGCCATCAAGGCCGTGAGCCAGGAGGAATACGACCGCTTCCTGGCCGAGAACCCGGCCTCCACAGGGCCTTCGGGCAAGGCCGTCATGGACGCCAAGGGCTGCCTGGGCTGCCACAGCCTGGACGGCACCGAGTCCGTCGGCCCGACCCTCAAGGGCGTGTTCGGCAGCACCGGCGTGTTCGTGGTGCCCGGGGCCAAGGACAAGAGCGAGAAGAAGCTTGTCCTCGACGAGGCCGGGCTCAAGCAGGTCATCATGGAGCAGCGCACCTGGCGCGTGAAGGGCTTTGAACCCATCATGCCCGGCTACGCCGACCAGCTGACGCCGGAGGAGCTGAACCAGATCATCGACTTCCTGAAGAACGGCGAAAAGGCCGACTCGACCGGCGGCGCAACCGCCACGGCGACCCCAGAGCAGGGCCGCGACCTGGCCGAGGCCCAAGGTTGCCTGGGCTGCCACTCCGCCGACGGCAGCGAACTGGTGGGCCCGAGCTTCAAGGGCCTCATGGGCAAGCCGAGCACCGCCAAGGACAAGGCCGTTGTGGACCGCGCCTTCGTGCAGGCGATTTTGAAAGACCCCGCCGCGCGCCTGGGCCGCCCCTCGTCCATGCCGGCCTTCCCCGACCTGACCGAGGTCCAGCGCCAGCAACTGCTGCTCTACCTGGAGTCTCTGGGCGCGCACGGGGGGCACCAATGAGCCGCGCCCTGCGCGATCCGATCGCAGACATGGCGGCCTTGCTGCGGCCGCGCATCGGCCTGCTGGCCGCCGCCGGGACCTGCGCCGGGTTCGTGCTGGCGCGCGCCCACGCCCCCGCCGCCGACCTCGGCGCCGCGCTGTCATTCGCCGTTGCCGGAGCCTTTCTGCTGGCCTGCGGCTCATCGGCCCTGAACCAGGTGCAGGAACGCCGCGAGGACGCGGCCATGATCCGCACGCAAAACCGCCCGCTGCCCACCGGACGCCTGAGCGTGCGCGCGGCGCTGCTGTG
>NZ_JAVHLD010000017.1 GCF_031082295.1 Humidesulfovibrio sp. | reverse complement strand
GTTTCAGGTTCCTCCTGAAACAGCCCTTTCGGCGTAATGGGGGTTCCAAGGGGCCTCAGGCCCCTTGGCCGCCGGAGGCGCTGACCGCTCAGACCGTCTCGGGCCGCCTTAGGCTCCCTGGCCCAGCAGTCGCGCCAGGGCGATGCCGGCGGCTACGGCCATGCTCATCCACAGCGCGGCCTTGGTGGCGCCTGCGGCGGCGCAGTCGTATTGCACGGCGGCCACGGGAGATTCCGGGGTCAGCAGGTAGCGTAGGAACCGAGCGACTTCAACGAGCATGGGAATCATGGCGGCCTCCTTGGTTTAATTGGGTTCTGGACGTTCCGGCAGGGTTCGTGGCATGAACGGGGGTGGCCACGCAGCCCTGTGAGGAGAGTCCTAGCAGTCTGTTTGCGCCGGGGTCCAATCGCAATGCCTGAACCGAGGGTTCAGGAATCGTGATGCCTCAAAGCCGTTTCGTTCAGGTAGTCCAGTGGCCGGAGGATTTGGGATGGAACTCTATCAGTTGCGCACGTTCGTGGCCGTGGCCGAGGAAGGCCATTTGACCCGCGCTGCGGAGAAGCTCTTCATCAGCCAGCCTGCGGTTTCAGCGCATGTGAAGGCTCTGGAGGAGGAGCTTGGCGTGGTGCTGTTCGTGCGCAGTGCGCGAGGCATGCAGCTCACGCGGGAGGGCCAGGCGCTCAAGGCCCAGGCCGAGGCGGCGCTCAGGAGCGTGGGCGAGCTGTTGTCCCAGGCGCGGTCCCTGCGGGAGAACCTGACCGGCGTGCTGCGCATCGCGCTGAACACCGACCCGGACCTGTTGCGCGTGCGCCAACTGGTGGACGCCCTGCGGGTGGCGCACCCGAAGCTTGAGGTGCACCTGCCCCAGAGCAGCAGCCACATCATTACCGAGGACGTGCGCGCAGGGCGGTTGGACGGAGGTTTCGCCTTCGTGGCCGAGCCGCTGCCTCCGGCCCTGGCCGGGGAGGTGGAGGCCATGAAGCTCGCCACCACTTCCTTGCACGTGGTGGCACCGGCCGCCTGGGCCGAGCGCCTCAAGAACGCTGGCTGGCAGGAGCTGGCCGAAGAATCCTGGGTCTGGTTTACCGACGCTTGTCCTTGCCGCGCGCTTTTGGAGCGCCAGCTCGGACCCTATACCAACGTCGTCAAGAAGGTCGCCACAACGGACTACGAGGGCACCCTCAAGGCGCTGGTGGCCAGCGGCGCGGGCCTGGGGCTGATGCACCACGACGAGGCTCGCGGCTGGGAGAAATGCGGTGACGTGTGCGTCTGGCCCCACGACAGCCTGCCCATCGACATCTGTTTCCTGTACCGCAAGGACCGCGCCGCCGACCCGGCCCTGTGCGCGGTGCTGGCCGCCCTGCGCCAGGTATGGGAGCTGGAGCAGCCCACAGCGTCCGACGCGCCAGGAGCCTGCTGAGCTTGGCCGGGCCTTGCCAACCCCGCCCCGCCTGCACTAGACTGGCCAGAGTCCCCCCATCTGTTTGTGTGTGAGTGGAGCGGTCCCATGACATCGAGCGACAGTGCCAACGCAGTGCTCATCGAGCCCGCCGCCCAAGCCGACTGGCCGGGCATTTTGGCTGTGCTTGAGACCGCCAACATGCACCACATCCCCTCGCCCGAGGTGCCGGAATTCGACCTCGCCTGCGCCTTTGTCGCGCGCCTGGACGGCAGGGTCGTCGGCGTGGCGGGCTACAAGGTGCTCTCCGCAGACCGCGCCAAAACCACGCTTCTGGCCGTGCTGCCAGAAGCCAGGCGCCACGGCATAGGGCGCCTCTTGCAGGAAAAGCGCATGGACGTGCTCTGCGGCATGGGCATCAAGACCTTGTCCACAAACTCCGACCGGCCCGAGACCATCGCCTGGTACGAGAAACACTTCGGCTACGTGCGCGTGGGTTCGCTGCCCAAGCTGCACCCCTTCGGGCACGAGGGCATTGCGGAGTGGACCACCCTTGAGACCGACCTGACCCGCTGGCGGAAAGTATAATGACTGCGGCTCCGGGTGTGTTCCTCATCAACGCCGCCCTGACGGGCATGGTGCCCACCCGCGCCGACACCCCTCATGTGCCGCTGACCCCGGACGAGATCATCGCCGACGCCGTGGCCTGCGTGGAGGCGGGCGCGAACATCCTGCACGTGCACGCCCGCGACGCCGCGGGCCGTCCCACCCACGACCCCGAGGTCTACGCGGACATCGTGGCGGGCATCCGCAGCCGGCGCCCGGAGGCCATCCTTTGCGTGTCCGCCAGCGGACGCGCCGGGGCCAGCCTGCCGGAGCGCGCCGCCGTGCTGGACCTGGATGGCTTGGCGAAGCCGGACATGGCCAGCCTGACGCTCGGGTCCTTCAATTTCAGGCGCGAGGCCAACATCAACGAGCCGGACACCATCCTGGCCCTGGCCAGGAAGATGCGCGAGCGGGGCATCCGGCCCGAGCTGGAGGTCTTCGACACGGGCATGGTGGCGACCCTGCGCCATCTCGAACGCAAGGGCGAGCTTTCCGGGCCGTTGTACGTGAACCTCATCCTCGGCGGGGTGAACACGGCCCAGGGCAGCCTGCCGGAGCTCTGCCACCTGGCCTCCCTGCTGCCGGAGTCCGCGCTCTGGGCTGCCGGGGGCGTGGGGCGCGCGCAGCTGCCCATGAACCTCGCGGCGCTTCTGATGGGCGGGCATGTGCGCCTGGGAGTGGAGGACGCCATCTGGTTCGACCGGGAGCGGACCGTGCCGGCGCGCAATGTGGATTTGATCCTGCGGGTGCGTGAAATGGCGGCGCGCCTGGAGCTTCGACCTGCAACCTGCGCCGAGGCGCGCAGCCTTCTGGAGCTGTCATGAAAGGTGTCATCCTCTGCATGTATTCCGGCGGGCTGGACTCGGCGGGCATGCTCCATTTCCTGCTGACCAAGGAAGAGTACCGGGACTACGCCGTGCATGTGCACCACATGCACCTGGTGAACCCGGAGAACCGCGCCCTGGTGGAGCATGCCGCCACCCTGGGCGCCATGGAGCACCTGCGCAAGAGCGGCTACCGGGAGTTCAGCTATTCCGAGAGCCTGCACCGCTACCCGGCCTTCAACCAGCAGATCATCTGGGACGCAGACCTCTGCGCCTTCATGGCCGGGAACATCTGCAACGCCACCCCGGACATCCGCTACGTGGCCCTGGGCCGCACAAAAACAGACATCGATGAGGCCGGGCATAACTTCCTGGCGCGCATGGCCCGGGCCCAGGAAATCTTCCGCGCGGTGAAGGCGCTGAACCAGAACCCTTCGGAGTACATCTTCCCGGTGGCCCAGTTGACCAAGCGCGAAGTTTGGGACGCGATCCCGCCGGAATTGCGCGCGCACACCTGGTCCTGCCGCAGGCCCATCTACGAGGGCAAGACCCGCGCCATCGCCTGCGGGCGGTGCATCAGCTGCAAGGCGCTGGGCATCCAGCCGCCGCCCCAGAAGGACGCCCCGGCCGCTCCGCCGGCTCCGGCTTCCTGAGGCTGCGCCGCTGTCGGCCTTGCCGCGCCCCGTCTTTTGCGCTATGCCCGAAACCCATGCATGAACTATCCCTGATCCAAAGCATGATCGACATCATCCGCGAAGAGCGGGTGAAGCACGGCATGGAGCGCATCATGCGCGTGCGCGTTGTCAATGGCGCGCTCTCCGGCGCTGTGTCCGACGCGCTCAGCTTCGGCTGGGAGTGTCTGACCCAGGAAGGCGAGCTCAAGGGCGTGGCGCTTGAGATCATCGACCAGCCCCTGCGCGTGGCCTGCGGCTCCTGCGGCCTGGAGTTCGAGCCAGAGGACAAGCAGTACATGCCTTGTCCGTCCTGCGAGGAGATCCTCGGGCACGACATCATCAGCGGCAAGGAACTCTACATCGAAGAAATCGAGGCCGACGTCCTTG
Source organism: Humidesulfovibrio sp. (assembly GCF_031082295.1). Taxonomy (GTDB): domain Bacteria; phylum Desulfobacterota; class Desulfovibrionia; order Desulfovibrionales; family Desulfovibrionaceae; genus Humidesulfovibrio. The sequence goes on along the minus strand of NZ_JAVHLD010000017.1, from coordinate 52,879 downwards.
ACGACAAGGGCGGAGCGGCCTGAACTGGAGCGCATCATGTCCAAGACCGTGACCATCGTCCGCAATGTGCTGGAGGCCAATGAACGCCGCGCCGCCAGCCTCAAGGAATATTTCGACGGCAACAAGATTCTCTGCCTGAACCTCATGAGCAGCCCCGGCGCGGGCAAGACCAGCCTGCTCGAGCGCACCCTGGCCGACCTCAAGGGCGAGTTCAAGATGGCCGTCATCGAGGGCGACCTGCAGACCGACAACGACGCCCGGCGCGTGGCCGCCACCGGCGCCCAGGCCGTGCAGGTGAACACCGAGGGCGGCTGTCACCTGGACAGCTCCATGATTCAGGACGCCATCGCCGTCTTGGACATGAAGGACCTGGACATCCTGTTCATCGAGAACGTGGGCAACCTGGTTTGTCCGGCGGAGTTCAACCTGGGCGAGGACCACAAGGTCAGCATCCTGTCCGTCACCGAGGGCGATGACAAGCCGGAGAAATACCCGCTCATGTTCCACCTCTCTTCGGTGATGCTCCTGAACAAGACCGACCTCATGCCCTACGTGGACTTCAGCCTGGAGGCCGCCAGCGCCCACGCGAAGAAGCTCAACAAGGACATTGAGATCTTCCCCGTGGCCTGCCGCACGCAAGAGGGGCTGGAGCCCTGGTACGACTGGCTGCGCAAGGCCCGGGCCGGCAAGCGGTAGGCGACCATGACCAAGGCCACGCCCAAACTCGCCGTGCTCGTGAGCGGCCCATCGGAGGCCTCTGTGCGACGCCTGATGTCGCGCCACCTGAAGCCCAATTTCAACATGCAGCGCAACCAGTGGCGCGCGCTCTTCCGCGATGCCTATCCGCTGGTGATGCTTGGCCATGCGCTGCGCCAGGGCGAGGACGCCGAGGCTGTCTACGGCAAGCACGCCGGGGTCTCCGTGCTGGTGCTGCCCTGCCTGGACGAGAGCGTGCCGGGCTCCGGCTTTGGCGCCACGCGCGACTGGTGCAAGGCCAAGGGCTTCGATCCCGTGGCCCTGTTGCCGCTCAAGCCGTTCGGGCCGGAGTGCGACACCATCGACGCGCTGATGGACCTGGTGAACTTCGTCAACCTGCAGTGCCCCTGGCCCAGCGACGAGATCGAAGACCTGGACGACTACCTGGCCAAGTCCAACAAGCCCCTTTGGTAGCCAGACCGAACTCCGTTTGCCCAGTGTTTGACATGTCGCCGTCCGGCCTTGCCTTGCAGGCCTTGACCGCCTGTCCCATCAATTCCGCCGGGTTTTTCCGGTTCCTTAAGGAGATTTAAATGAGCAATTCCTGCAAAGGCTGCCCCTCGGCATCGAACTCCGGCGGCTGCTCTTCCGGGCACGACCCCAAGTCCTGCGGCGACAAGCCGGTGGACGAGAAGATCGCCAAGACCCTGGGCCGCATCAAGCACAAGATAGTGGTGCTCTCGGGCAAGGGCGGCGTGGGCAAAAGCACGGTGGCGACCAACATCGCCCTGGCCCTGGCCATGGCCGGAAAGAAGGTGGGCCTGCTCGACGTGGACATCCACGGCCCGAGCATTCCGCGCCTGCTCTCCCTCGGCGACGCGAAGCCGCATATCGAGCCGGACCACATGGAGCCCGTGCCCTACAGCAGCAACCTTTGGGTCATGTCCCTGGGCTTCCTCATCCCGGACAAGGAAACCGCGGTCATCTGGCGCGGCCCCATGAAGCTCGGCCTCATCAAGCAGTTCGTGCGCGACGTGACCTGGGGCGACCTCGACTACCTGGTCACCGACTGTCCCCCCGGCACCGGCGACGAGCCGCTTGCCGCGCTGCAGACCCTCGGCAAGGAGGCCCACGCCGTCATCGTGACCACCCCCCAGGGCGTGGCCGTGGACGACGTGCGCCGCAGCGTGACCTTCTGCAACCAGATGGGCAACCCGGTGCTCGGCATCGTGGAGAACATGAGCGGCTTCGTCTGCCCCACGTGCAACACCACCCACGACATCTTCAACGCCGGCGGCGGCGAGGCCCTGGCCAAGGAGATGGGCGTGCGTTTCCTGGGGCGCATCCCCATGGACCCGGAGGTCGTGCGCAGTGGCGACGAGGGCTACGCGTTCATGAAGGTCAAGGCCGATACCCCCACGGGCAAGGCCCTGCAGAAGATCGTCGAGCCCATCCTGGCCCTGGGATAGTAGAGGCGGGAATGACGTAAAGTCACGCACTGCGCGGCGCAGGGTTCAGGCCTTGCGCCGCGCTTGCGTTTTGGGAGGTGCGCATGGCGGAGGGCGCGAAATCCGGCGGCAGGCGGTACGATCAGGACTGGCTCACCGTGCTGGCCCTGGCCTGCGTGTTCCTGTTTCATTGCGGGCGCTTCATTGACGGCGACGACTGGCACGTGAAAAGCGTCGTTGCCACGGATGAACTGAGGCCGTTTATGCGCGCCGCGACGCTGTGGCTCATGCCGACGTTCTTCCTGCTTTCGGGCCAGAGCGCCTGGGCGTCCCTGCGCTCGCGCAGCCTGTGGACGCACCTGCGCGGGCGGCTGCTGCGCCTGGGCCTGCCTTTCGCCTTCGGCGCGCTGGTGATCAACTCGCCCCTGCAGGTGTGGATCGAGCGCGTGGGGCACGGAGCCTACGGCGGCACGTTCTGGGAGTTCTACCCGCACTACTATGACGGATTCTACGCCTTCGGCGGCAACTTCGCCTGGATGGGCCTGCACCTGTGGTACCTGGGGATGCTGCTGCTCTTCAGCCTGCTGGTCTGCCCGGTCCTCGTCCTGCTGCCCAGGCCCGGCCAGGACGCGCCGCAAGCGCCCGAACAGCCCGAGCCTTTCGCGCGGGGAGCACGGGGGCTGGCGCTGGCCCTCGGCTGGCTGCCGCTCTACGCGGTGGAACTCGCCGTCAGCGTCTCCCCGCATGGAATCGGCACGCGGATCTTTGGCGGCTGGAGCCCGCTCTCATATCTGACGATCTTCTGCCTGGGCTGCCTGATGGGGCGTACGGCCTGGGTCCGCGAGGAGCAGGAACGCCTGCGTTGGGCGCTATTGCCCGCAGGCCTGGCAACGGTGCTGGCGCTGCTTCTGGTGCCTGGGATGCTCGGCTCGCTTGTGTTGCGCTCGGCCGGATGCTGGCTCATCCTCATGGCGCTGCAGGGGCACGCGGCGCGCTGGCTGAACCGCGACACCCCCACCCTGGCCACCCTCCGCGAGGCCGCAATGCCCTTCTACATACTGCACCAGCCGGTCATCGTGAGCACGGGTTTCCTGCTGGCTTCCTGGCAGGCCCCGGTGGCGCTCGTCTACCTTGTGCTGGCCGCGTCGGCCGCTGGCGTCGTGGTGCCGCTCACTCTGCTGGCGGTGCACTCGGGGCCGTTTCGGCCACTGTTCGGGCTGCCGCTGGCGGCCAAGGCGGCCTCGGCGTAGCGGGGGTGCAGGGGGAGCGGTTTTTTGGGCTCGTAGTGTTCCCCGGGAGCGAGCTCCGGCCCGCCCTGGGCCTGCTCGTAGGCCATGCCCCAGGTGGCCATGTCCAGCAACAGCGGGTACAGGCCAAGTCCCATCGCGGTCAGCGAGTATTCCACTTTGGGCGGCACCTGCCGGTACACCTCGCGGTGGATGAGCCCATCGGCCTCCAGCTCGCGCAGCTGGCGGGTGAGCATGCGGTCGGTGATGTCGGGCATGGAACGCGAAAGGTCGCTGAAGCGAAGCACTCCTCCCGCGCCAAGGTGGTACAGGATGATGGGCTTCCACTTGCCGCCCATGACGAGCAGCGCCAGTTCGAAGTAGCAGCGGTAGCTCTTGTCCCCCAGGGTTTTTTGTCCGCAGCGTCCAGCCATGCTTCTGCCCCTCCATACTATACATTATGTTAGTACCTGACAAAATATTCAGTACTTGTCACAAGCGCAGGTAATGGGTATCCGCTAGTACTCCCGGCTTCGGGAGTCAACATCAAACTTGGAGAACGATCATGAAGGTCATCGCCATCAATGGTAGCCCGCGCAAGGGCGGCAACACGGAGCTTTTGCTCAAGACGGTGCTGGAGCCCCTGGAGGCCGCTGGGTGGAGCACAGAATTGTTGCAGATCGGCGGCAAGAGCATCCACGGCTGCCGGGCCTGCGGCAAGTGCTTCGAACTGCGAAACAAGCGTTGCGCCTTCGACAAGGATACCCTGAACGAGGTGTTGGAGAAGATGATCACCGCGGACGCCATTCTTCTCGGCTCACCGACCTACTTTACGGATGTTTCGGCTGAGATGAAGGCGCTCATTGACCGCGCAGGCGTGGTCTGCCTAGCCAACGGCTGCCTGCTGGCGGGAAAGGTGGGAGCGGCTGTGGTGGCAGTGCGTCGTGGGGGCGGCACCCACGTGCTCGACACTATGAACCATCTCTTTTTGATCCAGCAGATGGTTGTGCCTGGATCGACCTACTGGAACCTGGGTTATGGCATGGAGCCGGGCCAGGCGGCGGGAGACGCTGAGGGGCTGCGCAACATGCGCCAACTGGGGCGGGCCATCGCCTGGCTGGGCACGGCCATCGAGAAGGCCGGCCCCTACCCGGCGTTGCCATACGGCGTGGCCTAGGCGGGGACGGTCAAGAAAGGCTGGTGGCCTTGACGAAGGTCACCAGCTTGGCGTCTTCCGTGGACGTGTGGTCGTGGAACCAGGTCACCAGGAAGTCGAGCAGGTCCTCGTAGGGAGCCGCGTCGGACAGGCTGCGGTCCGTGAGGTCGTGGGTCTGCTGCACGAACTCCCGGTGCAGCGCGGCGTGGCGTTCCCGGTCAGGGTAGCCCACACGCTCCATCAAGGCCTCCTCGTCCCAGAAGTGCTCCTTGGCGAAGAGATACATGCTGGTCAGACAGCGCATCACCTGGGTCTCCCTGTCCGGTGAGTCCAGGTGGCTGTGCATCTCGTTGATGAGATCCACCAAGCCCTTGTGCTGCCTGTCGATGGTGGCGTCGCCCAGGGCCAGGTCATCGCTCCATGCAATCAGGGGCGCCCCGCGCTCGCTGCTCACGCGTCTAGTCCAGACGCTTGATGACGACGCGACGGTTCTTGGCGCGGCCCGCCTCGGCGTCGTTGCTGGCCACAGGCTGCGACTCGCCATAGCCCTTGGCCGTCACCCTGTCGGCCGATACGCCGTAGGACTTCACCAGCAGGTCACGGATATGCGCGGCGCGCTGCTCGGACAGGGTCTGGTTCGCGGCTTCAGAGCCCTGGGAGTCGGTGTGTCCGCCGATCTCGAAGACGGCTCCCGCCAGTGCCGGAGAACTGAGGGCCTTGCCCAGGGCGGCAAGCTGCTTCTTGGAGTGCTCGCCCGCCAGTTCTGCCGAGCCGGACTGGAAGTAGAGGTAGACCGTGACGGAAGGCTTCTCCGCCGGCGCTGTCTGGGCCATGTCCCGGCCTGGCTCCGCGCCCTTGTCCGCCTGGGGTGCGGCTTGCTGGGCCGGTTGCGCGGCCTGGGCCTTGTCATCGCCGACCTTGTTGATGCGGATGCCGCGGAAGCTGCGGGATTTGCCCGCTTCCGGCTCGGACTTCTTTTCCAACTGCTTCAGGATGTCATCGCTTGAGACCATGCCCCCGTCCTGGGCCCGGGCCAAGGACGGAGCCAGCAAAAGCAGGCACAGGGACGCCAGCATGAGGCGGGTGGTGGTGTTCATTGCGGTCCTCCCGTGGTTGTCAGCGCGAGGGCTGACGGACGTGGAGGGAACCATAGCATTCCCGCCCGGAAGCTGCCAAGGGGGGAGGCTTTAGATTTTAGGCGGCCCAAGCAGGATCATTTCCGCAATGGTCAGGTCCACGCGCGGCATCTTGGCCATGCGGTCCCGGCCGACCATGTCCATTTCCAGCCTGGCCAGTTCGGTCAGGAGCGGGGTGCGGTCGAGCAGCGCGGGTTCGCACGTCTTGCCCAGGGTCTGGGCGCGGTCGCAGCCGGGGAAGGCCGACTGCCCGCCACGGGGGCGGATGAGGATGTTGGGCACGCCGTGCAGGCGGCAAACCATGGGCCGGGCGTCGTAGAGGCCGCAGCGCAGTCCCTCGGGCGATTCCTGGGCCAGTGGACAGGGCACGCGGGGCCGCACGCCCGGCAGCAGGGGGTTCTGGTGGCGGCGTATCCAGTTCTCGGCGGCGTCCCTGATCTCGGCTTGACGGGCTGCGGGCAGCTTGCCGAGGCCGTCCCACAGGCCGACCCACTCCACGTAGGTGTGGTGCCGGAACATGGTCTCGCAGCAGCTGTCGGCGCAGCCCGCGCAGGAAAGCCCAATGGGCGTGGCCGCCGCGGCGTAGGCTTCGTCCATGCGCCGATACAGGTCGGCCAGTCGTTTCAGGGCGGCGGTCTTCTTGGCCTTGCTCATGCGTCCGGCTCCTGGGTCAGCCAGGCGTAGAGGGCTTCCACGTTGGCCATGCGGTCAGTTGTGTCGGTGGAGAGGGTATGGTCGGCGGCGGCCTCGTACAAGGGCTGGCGCTCGCGATACAGGTCTTCCCTGGTCAGGCCCGGCGCGATGGCCAGGCCCCGGTTTCCCGCATCGCCCACGCGCCCCAGGAAGGTCTCCAGGCTGATGGACAGGTGCACCACCGGCCCCAGGAGCTTCAGGCGCTCCATGGCGGCAGGGCCGTAGATGACGCTGCCGCCGGTGGAGATCACCGCGCGACGCACGCCGAGCATGGACACCAATGTCTCCTCGGCCTTGAGGAAGTCCGCCAGGCCCATGCCGTCCAGCAGCGCCTGCAGCGGCAGGCCGTAGTAGGACTCGATGAGCCGGTCGGTGTCCAGGTGCGCCCAGCCGAGCTTTTCGGCCAGCAGGCGGCCCAGGGTGGACTTGCCCGCCCCGGCCATGCCGATGAGGCTGACGCAGCCGGTCTCGACGAGGCGCGCGCCAGGGGTCGGATCGGAATCGAAGGAAACGTTCATGGCAGGGCCGGGGAGGTGAGAGGCTTAGGCCTTTGCGCGCAGGAGGACTTTGTCCTGCTCGTCGCGCTCGGCAACGAGCACGTCCACCCGCTCATGGCTGGCGGTATTGACGCGCTTGCCCACGTAGTCGGCCTGGATGGGCAGCTCGCGGTGCCCACGGTCGATGAGCACCAGCAGTTCCACGCGCCGGGGGCGGCCGAAGTCGAGGATGGCCTCCAGGGCGGCGCGGGTGGTGCGGCCGGAGTAGAGCACGTCGTCCACCAGGATGACGTTGGCGCCCTCGATGCCAGCTGGAATGTCCGTGCTGCTGATGGTCGGCGAGATGCCCAGGTTGCTCCAGTCGTCGCGGTAGAGATTGATGTCGAGCATGCCGAACAAGGTCGGGACGCTGAGTCGCGCGTCCAGAATCGCTTTCAGGCGCCGGGCAAGGTCCACGCCGCGGCGCTGCACGCCAACGAGCATAAGGGTCTCGTCCTCGCCCCGGCGCTCGATGACCTCAGAGGCCAGGCGCTCCAGGGTGCGGGCCATTTCCTTGGCCGTCATGATGGTGCGGGCGTCGCTCATTACTTGGCTCCGGCCTGGGTCAGGCTGCGGCGGCAGAACTCCACGGCTTCCTTGGAGAAATCATCGATCTCCGGCCAGTAGAGCTTGATGCGCATGAGCCCGAAGAACATGTTGGCCAGAATCAGGCCGGTGGGCTTCAGCGGGACTTCGATCAGGGTGCCGTCCTTGTGGCCGTGGGCCAGGAAGTCCTCGAACAGGGCGCGCATGCGCTCGATGAACCGGGCCATGGACCGGCGGGTGATGTCCAGAATGCTGTAGGTGCCGAGCACGATCTTGATGTCCGCCGCGTTGGCGTCGAGGAAGGTGAAGTGGCTCCCGAGCAGGTCGTCAAGCGACAGCGTGCCCTTGTCCATGCGTGCGCGGCAGGTCTCGGAGAGGGACTGGTACTTCTCGTCGAAGTCGTCCAGGATGTGCTGGAGGATGTCGTCCTTGCTCTCGAAGTGGCGGTAAATCGTGCCCTCCGAGATGTCCGCTCGCTTGGCCAGATTGGCCGTGGTCATCTTATGGAAGCCGACCTCGGAGATCATGTCCTTGGCGGTGGCTAGGATGAGATCCTTGGTGCTCATGGGAATCCTCATCGTATGGTGTTCGTTCAGGGGAGGCGGGTATTCGCTCCCCAAGGGATGGCATGTAGCCCAGAGCGGCCTAGCGGTCAACGGTCTACGTATGTTTGGCATTGCCCATTTGACAAAGCCGGACGGCGACATTATCTATCCTCCTTCCACCAACGTTCAAGGAGGCTTGTGATGGTTGAACTGACTGAAGCCGCCAAGACCCAGCTCGACGGGTACTTTGCGGACAAAGAGAAGACCCCGATTCGCGTCTTTATGGCGTCCGGGGGCTGAAGCGGCCCGAGACTGTCGCTGGCTCTGGATGAGCCGCGTGAGAACGACGACACCTACGACGTGATGGGCTACAGCTTTGTAGTGGAGCGGGCCCTCGGAGAGAAAACCGGCGCCATCCGCATCGACATGACGAGCTACGGCTTCTCTGTCGATTCGGAAAATCCCATGAACATGGGCGGCGGCGGATGCGGCGGCAGCTGCGGCAGCGGGGGAGCCTCCTCCGGCGGCTGTTCCTGCTAAGCTCACAATCCCCACGACGATCAAGGGCGGCGTTCCACGGAGCGCCGCCCTTTTTTTGCGGCGGCGTCCGGCAGCCTGGATGTTCACTGTGGCCAAGCCATACCTAAACACAACTTCGCACACAAGGAGCGCCCATGATCACATTGAGCGAAGCCGCCCGCGACCAGCTCGACGGCTATTTTGCGGACAAGGAGAAATCCCCCCTGCGCATCTTCCTGGCAGGGGGCTGCTGCGGACCCAAGCTGTCCTTGGCCCTGGACGAGCCCCGCGACGGCGACGAAACCGTTGAATGCCTGGGTTACACGCTGCTGGCGGAGAAGGCTCTGCTCGCCTCGGCGGGCAAGATCGCCATCGACGCGGGCGAGTACGGCTTCTCCGTGGAGTCCGAGAATCAGCTCGGCGGCGGCTCTGGCGGTTGCGGTTCCGGCGGCTGCGGCAGCGGTGACTCCGGCGGCGGTTGCGGCTCTGGCGGCTGCGGCTGCTCCTAGGTCCGGCTCCCGGCAAAGAGAAATGGCGGCGTCCTCCCTGGGGGGCGCCGCCATTTGTATTTCGCGATTTGGCCGGGCCTAGGGGAGGGCCGCCACCACCCGCACTTCCACCTGGGCCTCGCGCGGCAGCGCGGCCACGGCCACGGCGGCCCGGGCGGGCTTGTGGCTGGTGAAGTAGGTGCTGTAAATTTCGTTGAACTCGCCAAAGCGGCCCATGTCGATAAGGAAGACATCGACGGAGAGCACGCGCTCAAGGCTTGAGCCGGCGGTCTCCACCACGGCGCGCACGTTGTCCAGGGCCTGCCTGGTCTGGATGGCGAAGTCCTCCGGGATGATCCCGGTGGCCGGAATGATGCCGAGCTGGCCGCTTAGGAACACCAGTCCGCCATAGGTCACGGCCTGGGAATAGGGGCCGATGGCGGCGGGAGCGTTGGCGGTCTGGACGGTCTTCGGTTCCGGTGACATGAAAACTCCTTGGTTCAGGGTGCAGGGGTGCGCGCCAGGTCGGACCACAGCAGGCGGTCCGCCAGCCCCGGGGCCAGGCGCGCAGAGCATTTGACAAGCAAGGCCGTGGCCCCAAGCGCAAAGAGGAGCCGAGCCCACAGGATGCCGGAGAGGTGCGCCCCCAGCATGGCCATGAGCAGGGTGTCCTCGATGAGGCTGTGGCACAGGCCCATGAGGGTAAGGGAGAAAAATACGTCGCGCTTGTCCACGCGGCCGCTCTGGGCTTCGTTGATGATGAGCCCGCCGCCGTAGGTCACGCCGAGGGTCAGGCCGGCCACGGTGATGCCCGAGGCCGCCTGGCCGATGCCGATGAATGCCAGCACTGGCCGCAAGAGCCGGTTCAGCAGGCCGATGGCGCCCACCTCGGTCAACAGGCGCATCACGGCCATGAGCGCGGTGATGATGAGCGCGATGGACACGAGCTTGCTGGCCTCGCCCACGGCCCAAAGCCAAAGCGACGGGGCCGGGTCTGCCTGGGGGTGGGCGAAGAGCACCACGGCGGGATCTTGCAGGGTGCCGCTGGCGTGGTAGGCGGCGTTCAGGATCATGCCCAGGATGAGCGCGCCGAAAAAGCGCGACAGGATCTGGAAGCGCAGGCGCGCGCCGGACTTGCGCGCGATGCCGAGCTCCACCGGCATGTTGTGGGCCACCAGGATCAGCGTGGCCAGCACCGTCATCTGGGCCTGGGTCAGGGTGGTGTTCAGCGTCAGGAAGACGATGATGGCGCTGTAAATGTTGTTCAAAAGCGCCGTGGCCCAGACCAGGCCCATCTCCGGCGGCAGGCCCACCAGGGTCATGAGCGGGGTGAGGGGCCAGGCCAGCCACGGCACCGCACCAAGCTCCTGCAGAACCTTCACGCCGATGACCACCGGAACCATGACCACGAAGAGCTCGCGGCACACGCGCAGGCTCTGGGCCAGCACCTCCCAGACGGCGCGGCGCAATGCCGCGGCCAGGGAAGAGGCCGTTTGGTTGGGGGCTGTCGCGAGGGTTGTCCTGTCGGGCATGCGCGCCGAACATAGGCGGTTTGGCCGCGAAAGGGAAGCCTGTGCAGGGCCGTTGGGCGGGCCATTTGCGCAAGAAACCCCGACAGCCTTGCGGCTGCCGGGGCGTTGGGGTGGGGCGAGGCCGTGGCGCTAGCTGAACAGCCGCGCGGTTTGGAACACCGCCACGGCGGCCACGAAAGCCAGCGAGGTGTTGAAGGTCATGGCGAAGACGGCCCACTTCCAGCTGGACTCGCGGGCCATGGTCACGATGGTTACGGAGCAGGGCGCGTACAGGATGACGAAGATGATCAGCGCCAGGGCGGCGGAGCGCGGGAAGCTCGGATCCGCAGCCATGAGCCTCGACAACGGTTCGGCGTCCTCCGTGTCGATTTCGCCCAGGGAGTAGGCCGTGCCCAGGGTGGAGACGATGACCTCCTTGGCCGCCAGCCCGCCCACCAGCGCGATGTTCACGCGCCAGTTGAAGCCCGCCAAGTGGCTCACGGATTCCAAAGCCACGCCGGCGCGTCCGGCTGCGGAGGCCTTGAGCGCCTCCTCGGACCGGTCCGCGCCCACCTGCTTGAGGGCTTCCTCAAGCGCCGAGGCTTCCTGGCCCTGGGCCTTGGCCGCGTCGATCTGCTCCTGGACCGCCGCCTCGCGGGCGTCGAAGGCTGTGGCGCGGTCGGCGGGCAGGCCGGGGAAGGTCATGGCCGCCCAGAGCAGCACGGAGATGGCCAGGATGGTGGTGCCGGCCTTGCGCATGTAGTCCCAGGAGCGCTCCCAGGTGTGGATGCACAGGCCGGAGAGGGTGGGCATGCGGTAGGGCGGCAGCTCCATGACAAAGGGCGTGCTTTCGCCCTTGACCACGGTGGAGCGCAGCAGTTTTGCCACCAGCAGGGCCGCCACCCAGGCCGTGAGCGTCACCAGGGACATGACCCCGGCCTCTGAGCCTGGGAAGAAGGCCGCGGCCAGCATGAGGAACACTGGCACCTTGGCTCCGCAGGTCATGAACGGGGTGACGAGCAGGGTGGCCAGCTTTTCCTTGGGGCTTCTGAGCGCGCGGGTGGCCATGACGCCGGGCACGGCGCAGCCGCCAGCGATGCCGCCCGCAACGATGAAGGGCAGCACGCTGGTGCCGTGCAGGCCGAAGATGCGGAACACGCGGTCGAGCATGTAGGCCATGCGCGCCACGTAGCCGGAGTCCTCCAGCGCGGAGATGAGGAAGAACATGATCATGATGAGCGGCACGAAGCCAAGCACCCCGCCCACGCCGGCGATGACGCCGGACACCACAAGCGAGCGCAGGAGTCCGTCGGGCATGGCCGCCTCGGCGGTTTTGCCCAGCCAGGCGAAGGCGTCTTGGACCATCTCCATGGGCAGCGCCCCGGCCTTGAAGGTCAGGATGTAGACAAGGTAGATGACGAGCGCCATGACCAGCGGCCCTGCCAACTGGTGGGTCAGCACCTGGTCCATGCGGTCGGAAAGGCGGATGCGCTCGGCGTCCACCTTTGGGTAGCGCACCACCTGCCGGGCGATGCCGGTTATGTAGCCGTAGCGGTAGTCGGCGATGATGGCGTCGGGGCTGGCGCGCAAGGTCCGGCCCAGGTGTTCGGAAACCTTCGCCACCAGCGCCTCCAGCCGCGCCGCCACCTCGGGATTGGCCTCGCGGCAGCGGTTGATGATGGATTCGTCGCCCTCAAGGATCTTGATGCCCACCCATCTTGGCGGCACCTGCCCGACCAGTTCCCCGGCCTTGGTGATGATGGCTTCCATCTCCGCCAGCACCGGGTCCAGGTCTGGCCCGTAGGAAATGACAAGCGGATCCCAGCGGCCGTTTCTGTCCTTGGCGAGCAGGAAGGCCGCGTCGAGCAGCTCCTGCTTGCCCTTGCCCGAACGCGCCACGGTCTCGATGGCGGGGCAGCCGGTAAGTTTGGTCAGAAGGGCCGTGTCGATGTCCTTGCCGTGCTTGCGCACCTCGTCCATCATGTTCAGCGCCAGCACCAGCGGCACGCCCAGCTCAAGAATCTGCACGGCCAGGTACAGGTTGCGCTCCAGGGCGTCCGCGTTCATCACGTCGATGACCGCCGCAGGCCGGGTGTTGATGAGGAAGTTCCGCGCTGCCTTCTCTTCCTCGGAATAGGCGGTGAGGGAATAGGTGCCGGGCAGGTCCACGATGTCCACTTCCTGCGAGGTCGCGCCGGAGCCGACGCGGGCGTGGCCCATCTTGGTCACCACGGTGACGCCCGGCCAGTTGCCCACATGCTGGTGGGAACCGGTCAGGGCGTTGAACATGGTGGTCTTGCCGCAGTTGGGGTTGCCGGAAAGGCCGATGGTCATGCTGTGCTCTTGCACGAGGGTTTCCATCTAGCCCTCCACAAGTTCGACGACGATATGGTCGGCTTCGCTGTTGCGCAGGGTAAGGGTGAAGTCGCGCAGGCGCAGGGCCACCGGGTCGCGCAGCGGGGCCTTTCCCACCACGGTCACTTCCACGCCGGGCATGAGGCCCATGTCGCGAATGCGGCGGCCCAGTTCGCCCTGGGCGCCCACGGAGCAGATGCGCAGTTTCTGGTTCACCTGCGCCTGGCGCAGGGTGATGCAATTGTTCACGGGTGTCTCCTTGGATTGTGCGGCATGCGGGAAGGAGCGGCCGAGGCTAATGCCCGCAACCGCAACCCGAGTGGTTCAGGGGGCGCAAGGGGCGCGGCCCGGCTCCATTTTCTCCGCCGCAGGCTCCCTTGCTGGCGCAACCGCCACAGCAGGAGGACTTCCCCGTGAGCTTCCGGTAGAACTGCCAGGCCACAAGCCCGGCCACCACAGCCACAATCGCGTATACAATGATGTCTTGCCACATTGTCTTTCTCCTTTTGGCGCGCCCACGCGGGCCTGCACCATGCATGAAGAGAAGTAGTGATATTGAAAGTCGATGTCAAGTGGTATTCTCAGGCCTTGAAAATAAACGATTTCATAAAACAAGTGCGGGGTTGAGTCCCTTGCGGATTTGTGGTTGAATGCGATGACGAAATTCATTCGGAGGAATTCATGGGCAAGCGCTCGAAGAGGGAAAGAAACACGGAGCCGCAGAAGAAGGACGAGTTCTCGCCAGCGGACAAGCGTTTTGCCGGGACGCTCAACTACCTGGCGCGCGGAGTGATCCTGGGCGGGTCCTTGGCGGTCATGGCCGGGTGGCTTCTCCCCGAGGCCAACATGGGCCGGTTGCTTGGCCTTGGCCTGCTCGCCGGATGCCTGGCGGGCGTGACCATGAAGAACATCAACGACCGTAAAGAGGGCCGCTAGGCCACCTGTTCGGATGTGACGGGAGCCAAAAACACGCAGCCTTTCCTCCGCGCATCACGCGGAAGCAAAGAACAGCCTGCCCGGAACACGACGCCTTTCGGGCAAAGGGGAGGAGCATGCTCAGCACCACATTGTTTCCCGGGCGCTACGTGCAGGGCGCCGGAGCTCTTGCCCGCCTGGGCAGAGAGTTGGCCCGTCTGGGGCGCAGGCATTTTCTGGTCTGCTCCCCGCACCCCCTGGAGCAGCTTCTTCCCCCGCTGATGCCCGATCTGGAGCAGGCCGGGGCCGTTTGGGTGGAGCGTTTCGGCAGGGAGTGCACGGACCAGGAGATCAAGCGGCTGCTGGCGGCGGCCAAGGATTTCGGGGCCGAGACCGTGACCGCCATCGGCGGGGGCAAGACCATGGACGCGGCCAAGGCCGTGGCCTCAAGGGCTGGGCTCCCGGTGGCCGTGGTGCCCACCATCGCCTCAACGGACGCGCCCTGCAGCTCGGTTTGCGTGGTGTACACACCGGAGGGCGTGTTCCACCGGGTGGACCTGCTGCCCCGCAACCCTGATCTTGTTCTCGTGGATACCGAGGTCATGGCCAAGGCTCCGGCCCGGTTCCTGGTGTCGGGCATGGGTGATGCGCTGGCGACCTGGTTCGAGGCCGAATCCTGCCGCGTCAGCCGTGGCCGGAACATCGCCGGGGACGTCGGCTCCATGACCGCCCAGGCCTTGGCGCGGCTCTGCTACGAGACCATCCGGGACTGGGGGGTGTCGGCGCTCACGGCTTGCGAGGCCGGGGTGATCACGCCTGCCCTGGAGCGCGTGGTGGAGGCAAACACCTTGCTGAGCGGCCTGGGGTTCGAGAGCGGCGGCCTTGCCGCGGCCCACTCCATCCACAACGGCCTGACGGCCCTGGCCGGGTGCCACAGCAGGTATCACGGCGAGAAGGTGGCCTTCGGCGTGCTCGCGTCATTGTTCCTGACGGACAAGCCGCTGGCGCTCATCGACGAGGTGTACGCCCTGTGCGCGGCCCTTGGCCTGCCGACCACGTTCGCGGATTTGGGGCTTGAGGGGGTCACGGACCCGGAGCTGCGCCTGGTCGCCGAAAAGGCTTGCGCCCCGGAGGAGAGCATCCACAACGAGCCGGTGGAGATATCCCCGGCCCTGGTGCTCGCCGCCCTCAAGGCCGCCGACGCCGAGGGCCGCCGCAGAAAGTAGGCCTGTGAGCCTTACAGCATCGGCTTCGCGCCCAGGGCCTGCAGCAGCCTGGGGGACAGCAGCGGCAGCAGGCGAGGGTGCGCCAGCGGCACGCGCAGGGTCTGCGGCCCCTCTGCATAGCTGCCCATCTGGTACGGCGGGAAGCTGAACACCAGGTCCAGGCCGTCGATGACGAAAACCTGGAAATTCTCGGCCTTGGGCTCCAGCCCCTCGGGGAACACCCGGCCATCCAACACCAGCTCCATGCGCCGCGCCGCCAACTCCGAGAGCAGGGTCAGACCCGCCGGGAGATCCTTGAAGATGTCGCCCAACCCAAGGGCCTGCTGGTTCCTCACGTCGAACACGAAGGACGCGAAGGTCTGGTTGGGGTGCGCGCCGCCAGTGTCGCGGCTGGCCTCGAAGCGGACGGACCACAGGTCTGGCGAGGCCGTGAAGCTCTTGAAGGCCACCAGGTCCACGTTGGCCCTGGCATGGCCGCGGCCCACGCCAACAGTGCGCAGCAGTTCCAGCACCGCCTTCTTCCGGCCCTCGATGTAGTCGCGCAGGGTGGAGTCCAGCTGCCTGTGCCCGGTGACGGGCAGGGCGTAGCGGTAGTATTGCACCGGGCTGTAGGTGTGCGCCAGGCGCTTGACCTGGTGCACCAGCCGCCGCGTCGTCGGGCGCTCGCCGAAGGAGGAACCGCCAGGGCCGGTCAGGCCCAGCAGGCGTGGGCTGATGACCGCGTTCACGTCGCGGGCCAGGGAGTCCAGGCTGGCCAGATCCTCGTCGATGGAGCGCTGGAACCTGGCGCGCTCCGCGTCCAGCTCCTTGAGCCGCGCCAGCACCGGGGCGCGCTCGGCCCTGATCTTCTGCGCCTCCTGCTTTGTTATGGCTTCGTAGGTTCTGGCCGAGTCTGCCAGTTCGTCCACCAGGTCGCCGGAGGCCGTGTCGGCCTTGGGGCGGGGCTTCTCCACTGCCGGGATGCCGCGAAGCTTGGCGCCGTTTTTGAGTCTGCGCGCGGTGGAAAAGAACGCCGTGTCACCGTTGTTCAGCCGCACCAGATACAGGGCCGGGCCGAGTCGGCGCATCACCTTGGCCCCGTTCAGGGCGTCGGTGTCCACGGGCGGGTGCTCGGCGTAGAGGGCCGCGGCCTCATCCAGGGCCTTCTGGTGGCGCTGCCAGCGCTCGCGCATCTGCGGCGGGTTGAAGGCCGCCACGCGGCTCAAGGCCAGGCGCAGGTCGCCGGGGAGGGAGAGCACGCCGGTGTAGGACTGGTCGGAAGCCTTGCGCACCAGCTCCGCGCGCAGCCGCGCGAAGTCCGGCGAGGACGGGTCGGTGTCGTTGACGAGCACATCGAGCTGGCGCGCCACGCCGAGGGCGTCCAGGCCCGGCTGGAATTGCGCGGCCTGGGTGGCAGCGGTGGCGTTGACGGCAGCGGTCTCGGCAGCGGGGGGGGGCGTGGCCTCCGGCGAGGTGCGCCGTTCCAGTCCGCAGCCGCACAGGGCGGCCGGAAGCAGGGTCAAGGTCAGGGCCAGGGTGGCGAATTTTGTCTGGACGGGGGGCTGGTTGCGCATTGGTGCCTCCGATGTTGCCCCGAAGTTCTAGCGCTCCGGACGGCCCGATGCAAGGGAAAGGGCAAGGGCAATGAAAAAGGCCGCCTCCGGGGAGACGGCCTGTGGCGTTTCGGCGAGTTGCGCCTACAAAATCTGGCTGAGGAAGAGCTTGGTGCGGTCATGCTCCGGGTTGACGAAGAAGTGCTCGGGCGTGCCTTCCTCGATGATCGCCCCGTGGTCCATGAAGACCACGCGGTCTGCCACTTCGCGGGCAAAGCCCATCTCGTGGGTCACCACGGCCATGGTCATGCCTTCTTTGGCCAGGGTGACCATGACGTCCAGCACCTCGCCGATCATTTCCGGGTCGAGCGCGCTGGTGGGTTCGTCGAAGAGCATGATCTTGGGCGACATGGCCAGCGCGCGGGCGATGGCCACGCGCTGCTGCTGGCCGCCGGAGAGCTGTGCAGGGTAGGCGTGGGCCTTTTCCTTGATGCCGACCTTGTCCAGGAGCTTGAGCGCGATCTCGTCGGCCTCGGCCTTGGACATGCCCTTGAGCTTGATGGGGGCGAGCGTCAGGTTCTCCAGCACCGTTTTGTGCGGGAAAAGGTTGAAGCTTTGGAAAACCATGCCGAGTTCCATGCGCAAGCTGTTGATGTTCGTGGTGGGGGCGTTGATGTCGAAACCGTCCACGATGATGGTGCCGGAGTCGACGGTCTCAAGCTTGTTGATGGAGCGCAGCAGGGTGCTCTTGCCGGACCCCGAGGGGCCGATGATGACGACCTTTTCACCCAGGCTCATGGACATGGACACGTTGTTCAGGGCCTTGAGCGAGCCGAAGCTCTTGCTCACGTGGCGGATGTCGACGATGGGGGCGCTAGCGGCGGACATAGTGACTGAGCCTCGCTTCCATGATGCTCACGCCCTTGGACAGGATCAGCGTGATGACCAGATAGATCAGGGCGACCATGGTGTAGGTTTCAAAGTAGAGGAAGGTCTCGCTGGAGAACTCCCGGCCTCGGCGCAGAAGGTCGGATACCGCGAGGATGGACACAAGCGAGGTGTCCTTCAGCAGCGCGATGAATTCGTTGCCCACCGGGGGCAGGATGGTGCGCCACGCCTGGGGAAGGATGACCAGGAACATGGTCTGCTTGGTGTTGAACCCAAGAGAGCGGGCGGCCTCGGTCTGGCCCTTGTCGATGGCCGTGATGCCCGCGCGGAAGACCTCGCCCATGTAGGCGCCGTAGCACACGCTCATGGCGATGATGGCTGCGGTCAGGTCATGCACGTTCAGGAAGCGTCCCAGGGCGTAGTAGATGTAGAAAAGTTGCACCAGAAGCGGGATGCCGCGGATGATCTCCACATAGGTGGAGGCCAGCAGGTTGATGGCCTTGTTTCTGGACACGCGCCCCAGGCCGGTGATGAGGCCGATGACGCAGGCGCACAGGATGGACATGACCGTCACCTGGAAGGTGATGACCACGCCGTCCGCCAGATAGACCAACAGGCGCTGGTAGGGGTTCGGTTGGGCGATGACGAGGTAGAGGATGGCCGCCAGCGCGCCGATGATGCTGATGGTCCAGGCGTTGAAAAGCCCCCAGTCGCTTTTGCTGGGGATAGCCGCGCCTTCCCCGACGTCGATGATTCGTGTGTCGCTCATGCGTTCATGGCCTTTGGTTTGGAATGCCGGGGGGCCGCCTGTCGGCGGCCCCCCGGTGCGTAAGCTGTGGGACCGGTCCTGCTCGGGCCGGTCTACTTCATCTTGTGCTGTTCCTTGATCTTGTCGAAGGTGCCGTCGGCCTTGATGGCGGCCAGGCCCTTGTTCACGAGGTCAAGCACTTCCTTGTTGCCCTTCTTGACGGCGATGCCGATGTTCTCGACCTTGTCGCTCTTGAGGACAGAGGCGATCTTGATCTTGTCGGCGTACTTCTTGGTGGTGTAGTCGACGGCCACCGGGCTGTCGGCGACGACGGCCTGGATGCTGCCCTTCACCAAGTCTTCCATGGCCAGGCCCACTTCGTCGTAGGTCTTGATGGCCTTGAAGCCCTTCACGTCCTTGACGACAAAGTAGCTGGTGGTGCCGATCTGGGCGCCGATGCTCTTGCCCTTGAGGCCGGCCAGGTCGGTGGCCTTCTCGTTGATGCCGACCACGAGGATCTGCTCAATGGCCATGATGGGATCGGAGAAGTCCATGGTGGCCTTGCGCTCGTCGGTGATGGACACGCTGGAGGAGATGGCGTCGTACTTGCCATTGGCCAGGCCGGCGAAGATGCCGTCCCAGGCCACGTTCTTGAACTCGGCCTTGAAGCCGGCCTTCTCGGCGACGGCCTTGATCACGTCAACCTCGAAGCCGACGATTTCTTTCTGGTCGTTCATGTACTGCATGGGGGGGTAGGCGGCGTCGGAAGCGAAGACGATGGTCTTCGGAGCAGCGGGAGCGGCGGCGGCAGGAGCCTCGGCCTTCTTCTCCTCCTTCTTCTCGCCGCAACCGGCCACGCCCAGGGCGAGGACGGCGCAGGTGGCCACCAGCAACAGGGACTTGAACAGTCGTTTCATGAAATTTCCTCCAGTTGAAGCGTTCATTGAGTGCAACCACACGACAATACGCTCCCGGGCGAGGCGGTCATCATAACGCCTTGCCGGGCAGATTCCGTGAGCCAACGGCATGCCGGGCGATGGCGCACGGCACATCCTGATCCTTTAGACACATCGCGCCGAAAATACAAGAACCAGATCGAGGCTGCGAGCAATTGCCCGCGTTTGCAAAGCCGGTACACGCAGAAAGGGGCGGGGGAGCAAGTCTATTGCCAGCCGACCGCCCTTGACCGCGCAGCCCGCGAAGCTTACACAGGCCCGAGGTTCGTTTCCGCACGGCAACGCCGCCAGGACCGGTTCTTCGGCTGGGGGCTGGCCGTCGCAACACCACCGGGATCAATATATCTTATGATGAACAGCGAGCCGGAGACCCCGGACACCCCTCTGATCCTCACGCCACGGCATTCGAACAAGATCTTTGCCTATTTCATGCTGTTCTTTCTCGTGGTGGCGCTCATCTGGGGCTTTGTGCTGGTGGAGCCGTTCATCCACACCATCATCATCTCCGCCGTGCTCGCCATCATTTTTTCGCCGCTGTACGTGCGCATATGCTCACGCCTGGGCGAGCGGGCCAACCTCGCCGCCGGCATCACCGTGGCCGTGGTGGTCTTCGCCATCATCCTCCCGGCCGCCTTGCTTGGCTGGGGGCTTGTCACCCACGGCCTGGAGTCCGTTCAGGCCGTGACCCGCTGGATGGACCACGCCGACGCTTCGAATTTTCTTCGCGATAACCGCCTGGAGCCCTACCTTGCCTGGCTGAACGAGAAGATGCCCTTCCTGAAGCTTGATGAGGCCACGCTCCAGGCCAAGCTGCTTCAGCAAACGCGCGGCTTCGCGCAGTCCCTGTTCGACACCAGCGCGACCTTGGTCGGCAACGTGGCCAAGATTCTGCTGCGATTCTTCCTCATGATCTTCATGGTCTTCTACTTCCTGCGCGAAGGCCGGGTCATGGTGCAGAAGCTCAAGTACCTCGCTCCTCTGCCCACGCACCAGGAGGACGTTATCATCGACAGCCTGCAACGCGTGGCGCGCGCCGTGCTCTTCGGCAGCCTGTTCATCGCCATGCTCCAAGGCCTGGTAGGTGCGCTCGGACTTTACCTGGTGGGCATCCCGCCGCTGTTCTGGGGCACCATGATGGGCCTGGCCGCGCTGATTCCGGTCATCGGCACCGGGCTTGTCTGGATTCCCATGTCGCTGTACCTCTATGTTTTCGTCAGCCCCGGCAGCGCAGGGTTCTTCCTGTTCTGGAACGTCGTGCTCGTGACCAGCATCGACACCATCCTGCGGCCCATCCTCATGCGCAAGGCCGCGCAGGTCTCGCCGTTCTATATCTTCTTCGCCATCCTGGGCGGCATACATGCATTCGGGGCGCTGGGCATATTCTACGGCCCGCTGATCCTGAGCTTCCTCATGGTCATGCTCAAGATCTACAGCGAAGAGTACAATGAAGTGCTTACTTCAAGGTCCGACTACAAGTCCTACAGGAACGAACCATGACCAAACCGCTCTCCGGGCGTGTCCGCAAGGCCGCGTCCGTCTGCTTCCGACTCCTCGGACTCTTTCTTGTCGCCCTGGCCTGGAGCTGCGCCAAGCCCGTGGTCCCGCCCACGCCTGTGCCGCCTCCGCCGGTCAAGGTTGAGCGGCCCTGGTTCGAGCCCTTGAGCGCTGAGCAGGCCCTCTCCCGAGTGGCGCAGATGCACCCCTCCACCCAGGGCTTTACGTCCTGGCGCGACCTGGAGCCCGGACTCAAGGCCAATCTGTCCTACGTGTCCTCCAAACCCGCCGGGCAGGTGGCCGTGGACCGCCCCGGCCTGAAGCTCACCTGGGGGGCCTTGCGCCTGACCTTGGAGGACCTGCTCGGGGCTCTGCCGTATCTGGATGGCGACCCGGCCCTCTTGGCCCGGGTGTTCACCTGGTTCCCGGCCCAGCCGGAGGAGACCCTCGTCACCGGCTATTACGAGCCGTTTCTTGAGGCCAGCCTTGAGCCTGACCCGGCCTATCCCTACCCGGTCTATGGCCGCCCGCCGGACATGCTGACGGCGGACCTGGGCGAGTTCCACTCGCGCTGGAAGGGCCAGCAGCTCCACTATCGCCTGACGAAAAACGGCATCAAGCCCTACCACACGCGCGGCGACATCGACTTCGGCGGCGCGCTCAAGGGAAAGGGGCTGGAGCTGGCGTGGGTCAAGGATCTCATCGATTTGTACTTTCTGCACATCCAGGGCTCGGGCAGGCTCATCCTGCCAGACGGCAACGTGAAGCACATCCTCTACGCCCACAAGAACGGACGTGATCTGGCCATGCTTGGGCGCACGGTGATCCGGCGCGGTCACCTGACCCGCGACGAGGCCAGCGCGCCGCGCATCAAGAGCTTTGTGCAGCAAAATCCGCACCTGGCCCAGGACCTTTTGGCCGAGGACAAGAGCTATGTGTTCTTCAAATTGTCGGATGTCGGGCCTTTCGGCAGCATGGGCAGCCTGCTCACGCCCATGGGCTCCATCGCCGTGGACCGCTCGCAGATTCCGCTGGGTGCGGCCCTGGCCATGACCACGCCTTTGCCGGTGCCCCCCCAGGGCGGGCCGGGGCGTCTTTCCGGGCTCATGCTTGCCCAGGACACGGGCGGGGCCATCGTGGGCGGACATGTGGACCTGTTCTGCGGGTCCGGGACGTATGCGGAGTTCGTGTCCGGGCGCATGAAAAACCCCGGACAGCTCTTCCTTCTGGTGACCAACCGCGCCCTGGCCGACCTGCCCGCGCCTTCCGCCGCCAACGGAAACGGCAGCGTCAAGGGCAATGGCAATGGCACCCACGGCAATGGCGGCAAGAACGGCAACGGCGGCAAGACGCAGTAGCAGGGCTTGCGCATCAATGCGGCAGGGCCGCCAGGGAGACTGCACTCCCTGGCGGCCCTGCTGCCGTTTCATTGCTGCGGCGGGCTACTGCTTCAGCTTGTCCAGTTCGCTCATGATGACGCCAAGGTCGGGCCGACGGTTGATGTCAAAGGCCTTGGCGAAGCGGACGACGCCCTTCTTGTCGATGATGACGATGGCCCGTTCGCTGGTACCGCTTTTGCGCAGCAGGCCATACCTCTTGGCTACGTTTCCATGGGGGAAGTCGGACAGCACCGGGAACCACAGCCCGTGCATCTCCACCGTCCAGGCGTAGAGGCTTGGGACGTTGTCCACGCTGATGCCCAGGATCATGGCGCTACGCTCCTCGAACAGCTCGCGGGTCAGCTTGTAGCCGGGCCACTGGTCGGAGCAGACGGGCGTGAAGGCAGCAGGCACGAAGGAAAGCACGACATTCTTCTTCCCGCGGAAGTCCGACAGCCGGACCTTTCCGCCGGTGGTGTCGGGCAGGACGAAGTCCGGGGCCATTTGCCCGGGCCACACCTTGAGGGTGCTGTCCACGGGTTTGAGCTGGCCGGGGTCGTAGATCATGTCCTTCAGGTCGATGGCCCGGGCCGGAGCAGGCACAAGGCTCGCCGCTGCACAGAGCAGCGAGGCGAAGAGGACGAAGGCGCTCAACTTTCTCATGATCCCTCCTGCGGGGGCGGGGCGGGGCTAGCGCACGCCGGAGATGCGCAGCATGTTTTCAAGGAATTCCTCGCCGTTGCCGAAGGGGCCTTCCTGGATGTGGAGCACCTGGAAGCCCTTGCCGCCGGGCACGGGCTTGAGCACCATGTACGTCGGGGTATACACGTTGCCAAAGGTCTTGTGCAGCGCGTAGTCGCCGTCCTGGAACAGGGGCACGGGTATCTGGTATTGTTTGCGGAAGGCGTTGACCTCAAAGGCCGAGTTTCCAGCGCCCAGGCCCAGCATCTTGAGCTTTTTGCCCTCGGGGCGCGCGGTCAGGTTCTCGAACACGGCGTTCACGGACTTGGCGCTGGCCTGGCAACGCGGGCAGTACATGCTGAAAATTTCCACCAGCAGCGCGTCGGCCTTGACCTGGGAGAGGCGGAAGCTTTTTGCTCCTTCGGGCAGGCCCAGGTAGGCGGCCTCGGCCGGAAGGGGTGCGGCCTTGATCTCCATGTCGGGCAGGATTTCTCCGGCCTTGGGCTTGGCCATGGCCGGAGCGCAGAAGAGAAGCAAGGCCAGCAACGCGGCGGCGAATTGTTTCATGTCAGGCTCCTTGGCGCTCGGTTTGGCGTTGTGCGATCTGTTGAAACTAACCCTGGAATCGTCCTTGGCAAGAGGTGAGCGCTGAAATGCAATCGGGGGGGAGCTTCCGCTCCCCCCCGAAGGGGAAACCGCCAGTACTGGCTCGCCCTTCCCGGCGGTTTCCTATCTAGAGGTGCGTTCCACTAGCTCATTTAACCTAGCCCAGGAAGGCCCGGACCGGTCTGGTAAGCGCGGCCAATGCCTCCTGCCTGGTGTACAGGCGGCGGCTGGGGGTCGCGTCGGCCATAAGGGTCTTGGCATACAGGGCAGGCTTGTCCGCGGTCAGGAAGATGACGCGAACGGTTTCCTCGTCCACGAGCTGTGCGCCCGGGAACTTCTTCTTGGCCTCTGCCAGGCCCTTCTTGGCCAGTTCCAGCATGGCGTCACGGTCACCGAAGTTCATGGTTCCGGTGGGGCAGGACTGCACGCAAGCCGGGAGCTTCCCTGCCTTCACGCGGTCGTTGCACATGTCGCATTTGCTGATGATCTTGGTCTTCTTGTCCACGCGCGGGATGTCGTACGGGCAGGAAGAGCGGATCGTGGGCGCGTCTTCCTTGGCCGTCTTTTCGTTGTAGATCACGGCGCCGGTGTCCGGATCCTGGATGATGGAATCGGGCAGGGCCGCGCCGGACTTGCACGGGGCGTCCATGCAGTGGCGGCACTGATCGGGCAGGAAGAACCAGTGCATCTTGCCCTCGATCTCCTTCTCACTGAAGCGCACGAGGCGCAACGTGGTGGCGGAGAGGTCGGGCGGATTCTGGTGCGAGCCCGTGTTCACGGTCTTCTCGCCGGGCAGTTTCTTCCACTGCTTGCAGGCGACCTGGCAGCCACGGCAGGCGGTACATTTCGTCAGATCGACGAAGAAGCTCTTACCACTCATGACGTGCCTCCTTAAGCCTTCCGGACGTTGACCATGAAGGCCTTCGTCTCGGGTATGCCGGTGTTCGGATCGCCGACAGACGGGGAGAGCAGGTTGGCTGCGTCGCCGCCGTCCTTGGGGAATCTCCAGCCGAAGTGCCAGGGAATGCCGACCTCGTGCACGATGTTGCCTTGCACGACGAAGGGCTTGAAGCGCTTGGTCACGATGGCCTTGGCCCAGAGCTTGCCGCGCTCGTTCTCCAGCCAGACCTTCTCGCCGTTCTTGATGCCGCGAAGGGCAGCGAGTTCCTCGCTCATTTCGCAGAACATCTGGGGCTCGGCTTCAAGCAGCCAGGGCTGGTAGCGGGTCTGCAGACCCGTCTGCCAGTGCTCGGTGACGCGGTAGGTGGTGCACACGAACGGGAAGCGCGGGTCGCACACGGCGGCTTTCTCGCCGGCGAACTTGAGCGCGGTCGGGTTGTGCAGCACCTTGGAGTACGGATGGCTGGACACGGGGCAGTCCAGCGGCTCGTAGTACTCGGGGAAGGGGCCGTCGTTCAGGCCGGGGCCGTACAGCTGGGCCATGCCATGCTGCTGCATGATGAACGGATGCACGGAGCCGGGGGCGCCGCCGCCGTCCACCACGTCGATGTCCCAGCCCTTGCCGTTCCATGCCAGGACCGGCTTCTGCGGGGCGTAAGGCTTGCCAGTGGCGTCCACGCTGGCGCGGTTGTAGATGACGCGGCGGTTGACCGGCCAAGCCCATGCCCAGTTTGGGAACAGGCCCACCGCGGCCTGGGCCGGGGTCTGATCCTTGGAGCGCTTGGTCGAGCGGTTGTCCTTGGGGTCGGAGCCGACGTAGGAACCACAGTATATCCAGTTGCCGGAGCAGGTGCTGCCGTCGTCGCGCAGGGACGGGAACGAGGCGACCTGGGTGCCGGCCTTGAACACCTTCATGGTGCCGTCAGGCTGCTTAACCTCAACGTCCTTCAGGTAGTAGCCGTTGATGAGCTTGGCGGTCTTGTGCACGTCAAACTCGTGTCCGTTGCCCATGTCCTCCCAGTTGAGGCCAAGCACGGGCTCGGGGAACACGCCGCCTTCCTTCTTGTACAGCTCGCGCACCTTCTGGGCCAGCTCGTAGATGATCTCGCCGTCCGGGCGGGAGTCGCCAAGAGGCTTCGGACCCTGCTGGCGCCACTGCATCCAGCGGCCGGAGTTGGTGATCGAGCCTTCTTTCTCGATGGACACCGCGCAGGGCAGCATGAAGACCTCGGTCTTGACCTTCTTGGGGTTCATGCCCGGACCCTGCCAGAAGCTGCCGGTCTCGTTGTCGTAGATGTTGACGTTGACCAGCCAGTCCAGCTTGGTCAGCGCCTCGCGGGTCTTGTTGGAGTTGGCGCCCGAGCAGGCGGGGTTCATGCCCCAGGCGAAGAAGCCCTTGAACTTGCCCTTCAGCATCTCGTCGAAGAGCACCAGCCAGGAGGCGTTCTGCCCGGCGTCGAGCTTGGGCATCCAGTCGTAACCGACAGCCGGCTCGGCGCTCTTGTAGAAGCTCTTGATGAGGCTCACGGCGTATTTGCCGTAGTTCTTCTTCCAGTTCATGCTCTTCGGGTCATTGGAGACCGGGGTGACGAGCTTCTTGTAGTCGTCGAGCGTGGGCTGGGCGGTTGACGGCGTGGGCATGTAGCCGGGGATGATGTGGTAGAGCAGGGCCTGGTCGGTGGAGCCCTGGACGTTGGACTCGCCGCGCAGCGCGTTGACGCCGCCGCCAGCCACGCCCATGTTGCCGAGCAGCATCTGCACGATGCTCATGGCGCGGATGTTCTGCACGCCGACGGTGTGCTGGGTCCAACCCATGGCGTACATGACGGTTCCGGCCTTGTCAGGCTTGCCCGTGGCCGCATAGGCCTTGTAGACGGCCAGGAGCTTGTCTTCGGGGGTGCCGGTCATGTCCACGGCGTTCTTGACGCTGTAACGGCTGTAGTGCTTCTTCATGAGCTGATAGACGCAGCGCGGGTCCTGGAGGGTGTTGTCGCGCTTGGGCACGCCCTTGTCGTCCATGGCGAACTTCCACTTGGACTTGTCGTACTTGCGGGTGGCCTCGTCGTAGCCGCTGAACATGCCGTCCTTGAACTCAAAGTCGTTGCCGACGATGAAGGACGCGTTCGTGTAGTTGGCCACGTATTCCTTGAAGATCAGGTCATTGGACAGAATGTAGTTGATCAGGCCGCCCAGGAAGGCGATGTCCGACCCGGAGCGCAGGGGCGCGTAGATGTCGGCTTTCGCACTGGTTCTGGTGAAGCGGGGGTCGACGTGGATCAGGGTTGCGCCCTTTTCCTGCGCCTTGGTGACCCACTTGAAGGAAATGGGATGGTTTTCGGCAGCGTTGCTGCCCATGATAAGAATGCAATCACTGTTCTTCAGGTCGATCCAGTGATTGGTCATCGCGCCGCGTCCGAACGACTCTGCCAGAGCCGCTACAGTTGCGCTGTGTCAGATACGTGCCTGGTGCTCGATGTACACCAGGCCGAGGGAACGCAGGAACGCCTGGTAGGCCCAGCATTCCTCGTTGTCGATGGCTGCGGAGCCGACGCTCGCCAAGCCGTCGCAACGGTTGACGGTCTGGCCCTTGGCGTTCTTGGTCGCGAAGGTGGCATCGCGGTCGCGCTTGATGTTCTTGGCGATGCGGTCAAGCGCCCAGTCCCAGGACTTGACTTCCCACTTGGTGCCGTAGGGCTTGCGGTACATGACCTTCTGCAGGCGCGGGTTGGGCTGTCCGGGGGTGCCTTCGGCCAGCTGGTAGATGCTGGCGCCCTTGGCGCACAGCGCGCCTTCATTGATCGGATGGTCGGGATCGCCCTCGACGTTGATGGCACGCTTGGTGCCGGAAAGGGCCGTGTTGACGATGAGTCCGCAACCGACTGCGCAATAGCAGCACGCGGTGGTGGTCTGCTTGCTCCAGTCCGGCTTGAGCATGGCGATGCGGTCGACGGCTGCGGGCTTCATTGCAAAGCCGATGCCGCCAAAGGCAGTGCTCAAGGCCGCTGCGGCGGAGAGTTTCAAGAACCCTCTGCGCGAAAGCTTCATGTGGCCTCCGTTGTTATGGGTTTGCATCCTTAACTTCCCAGCGTCTCCCGGCTGAGCCGCACCAAAAGGCGGTAGCCGGAAAGCACAGGAGGCGTTTCGGCACGGGGCTCGGCCTTGGGCGCTTCGTGTTTGACGAAGGGCTTGAGCACGAGTCCGCGCACCTTGCGCCGAACCTCTGCCAGGTCCAGGCCAAGACCCCCGAAGGGCAGGGTCGACAGGCTCGGACCATTTTGTGTGTTGGCCCCCTGGGGAGCGTTGGATAGGGTATCCATAGTACCTCCACTCTATAGTGTTCTTCCTAGCACAACAAGTGGGGTCTGCGTCAAACAAAGCGTTTCCTGCGCAAGGTTTGGCACTGGCAGGCTGAGGCTGGGCTCAGGGCTCGGCGAAAGGAGGCTCTTTACGGATTGGCGGAGGCTGGGGCTGCTGAAGGGATTGGAGCGCACAGCGCGTCGAGGAACAGCGGCAGGAGGTCTTCGCCCTGACGGTTGTAGCGCAGCTCAAGTTCTTTCAAATACAGCGGGAAGCGCCGGGCGGAGAGCCCCTTGAACTGGCGCAGCCGGTCACGGGCATAGAGCCAGAAAGGGCTGCCGGCTTCGGCAAAGGGGGAGCCCTGGTGGCGCAGGAGATAGTGGTAGGGCAGGCGGTCGTCGCCGCAAAGAATGAGGCCGTCGTAGGTCTTGTAGCGGTCCGTGATCAGGATGTGCCCGAGGCGCGCCACGCGCAGGTGGAAGTTGTGGTTGAAGTGCAGCACACTCTCCGCTGTAAGCTCCGGCACCATGTCCACGAACACGCGCCGCCCCTGGCTCAGGATGCCGTAGACCGGAACCTCGCCGACAAGGGCTTCGGGCGCGGGGCAGAGCTTGGAATTGCTGAACAGGTCGCTCAATCCGGTCTGCTGGCTGAAGAGCTGGTTGGCATCCGCGCCCTGGGCCAGGATGGCAAGGCGCAGGACCGTCAGGGCCTTGAAGGCCGTGTTGTACGAGATCCCGGTGGCGAGCGCGGCCTCGCGGGTGCTGGCGTCCAGCGCAAATGCGCGGGCCAGTTCAATCCATTGCGCGGGGGTGAGGCCGCTTAAGTTGAGCCAGCGGCCGGTGAAGTCGTGGAAAGTGTAGCGGCAGGCCCCGCACCGCAAGCGGCCCTCGGCCAGGGCGTAGGGGGCTTCGGCGCGGCAGCGAGGGCAGAACTTCTTGCCGTCGGGCCAACAGCGCCAAAGCAGCGTGGCCCTGGCCCTTGCTTCGGCGTCCTGGCTCTCCTCCCCAGCTGTCGTCATCCCCTCGGTCATGTCGCTCCCTGCATGTGCTCTTGCGAGAATCCTAGTGCCAGATCTTGAGGCGGTTGTCACTGTCCGGAAAGCGGCTTGGCGTGGCCCGAGGGGGCGGGCAGCGCACGCAGGAAGGAGTCCAGAAACGCGTCGGGGTCTTCGATGAACTCGCCCTGGCGCACGCTCAAAAGGCGCAGGCGTCCCCCGATGTTGCTGAGGGCGTAGAGGGTCGGCACCACCGGGCTGCCCAGGCGCTTGTGCGCAGCCAGGGCCGGGTCGGGCACAAGGGCGAAGGGCAGGCCGCCGTGCCGCTGCGTGAAGCGTTCCACCAGGGCCTCGTCATCGCCGGTGGCCAGCCCCACCATGCGGATGCGCTCGGCCAGGCCGCGCTCGCGGATGCGCCGCGCAAGATCCTTGATGCGCGGCATTTCCTTGTGGCAGGGCGGGCAGAAATAGCTCACCAGCAGCACGAGCAGCCCCTGTGCCGGAATGCGCGAGAGGCTGGTCGGCCCGGCGGAGGCCAGGCCCAAGGCCGCTGCGTTCTGAGCGGAGAGGTGCAGCGCCAGGTCCGGGAAGGCCGCCGAGGGCTGCGCCGCCAGACCCCGTTCGGGCAGGGCCGCCAGAAGCATCGACAGGCTCAAGGCAACGGCGAGGGCCATGGACATGATCTTCGGCAACTGCCTGGGAAGGGCGCGGAAAGGACGATATTCGCTCATTCGAAGATGTTGCATATTCGGTGCGATGCCACCTTGCGCTGGTTTTGGCAAGGGGGGGTGCCTGGATGAGGGGGTGTCGGGCGCGATTTCTGTTGAAGCGCTGGCGCAACTGTCGTAGCGTCGTTCGTGGGTTTCATTTGCAAACGTCTTTCGTGAGCTGGTCTTTCCGGCCTGGAGGTGTGGTGGTGAGGTTGCCTCGTTGCGTGCGGATTTCCTCGACCCTAGCGGCTTCCACTGGTCTCGCGCTTTTTTTGTGCCTGCTCCTGGCCCTTTCCGGCTGCGACTCCAAAGGCGAGAAGGTGGCCTCCGAGCGCCAGACCCCCGGCGTGACGGACAAGGTCATCGCCCTGGGGTCGTCGCTGGCCCTTTCCGGCCACGCCAGCTACCTGGGCACACAGACCCTGCGCGGGGCGCTCTCCTACATCAAGCACATCAACGACCAGGGCGGGGTATGGGGGCGGCGCATCGAACTGACCGCCTACGACGACTCCTATGACCCGCCCCGCTGCCTGGCCAACACCCAAAAGCTCATCGTGCAGGACCAGGTCTTCGCCCTGTTCTGCTATGTGGGCACGCCCACCACGGTAAAGATACTGCCCCTGATCGAGGACGCGCGCATTCCGCTGCTGGGCATGTTCACCGGGGCCAACGCGTTGCGCGAGCCCTTCAACCGCTATGTCATCAACATCCGCGCTTCCTATTACCAGGAAACCGCCGCCGCCGTGCGGCACCTGGTGAAAGACCTCGGGCTTACGCGCATCGCAGTGTTCTATCAGTATGACGCCTACGGGTTCGACGGTCTCACCGGTACGGAACTGGCACTGAAGGAGTTCGGGCTGGAGCCCGTGGCGCGCGGCTTTTACGTGCGCGGCACCCTCGATGTGGCCGACGGCCTGGCCAAGATCCAGAAGTCCGGGGCCGAGGCCGTCGTCATGATCGGCACCTACGACCCCTGCGCCAAATTCATCCAGCTTGCCGCCGAGCGTGGCTTCCAGCCCATCTTCCACACAGTGTCCTTCGTGGGCGCGGAGGAACTGGCCCGCCGCCTGGGCGACAACCCAGGCCAGGTGGTGGTCATGTCCCAGGTGGTGCCGCCCTTCGAAGGCCCGGAAGCCCGCCAGCTGCTGGGCAGCGCCGAGGAGTACGTGCACCTGCTGGCCAAGTATTTCCCCGACGACAAGCCCAACTCCGTCGGCCTGGAGGGCTACATCAACGCCCGCATCCTGGTGGAGGGCCTGAAGCTGGCCGGCCGCGAGCTGACGCGCGAGGGGTTCATCAACGCCATCGAGTCCATTCGCGACTACACCCTGGGGCCAGGCACTGTGGTTTCCTTCGGGCCGGACAACCACCAGGGCATGGAGCGAGTGTACTTCACCCGGCTGGCGGGGGGGCACTTCGTGCTCATCAGCGATTGGCCGGAGGTGCTGCACGCGCTGGATGAGGTTCGAGCGCACGCCAATGCCACGGCCAAGGGTCCGGCCAATGCCCACGCTCCCATCCCCACGGGGGCGCGGCCATGAGCCTCCTCCGAGATTCCCTCAAGCGCTACGGCGGCTTAAGCCTGAAGAACAAGATCTTCGGCTCCATCCTTGCGGTGGTGCTGCTCATCAGCGTGGCCATCGCCTTCGTGGCCCGGTACATCCTGGTGTCCTCGCTGACGAGCGAGCTTGAGATGCGCGGCAGCGCCGTGGCCCACTCCATCGCCGAGCGCGGCAGCACCTTCATGCTCGACAAGAAGTACCCCCAACTGCTCTCGCTGATCTTCGACGAGGCCCGGCTGCACGAGCGCAAGCACCTCATCTCCTACATCTTCATCACCGACCAGGGGGGGGAGGTGCTGGCCCATACGCTGGTGCGCCCCTTCCCCAGCGAACTGCGGCTGGCCAACCAGGTGCCCCAGAACGAGAACCGCAGCGTGCGCCTGGTCACCGTGGAGAACGAGTCCATCCACGACATCGCCGTGCCCATCAAGGAAGGCCTGTACCGCATCGGCACCGTGCACGTGGGCCTGTCCAAGAGCCACATCGACAGCCTCATATCCAAGCTGCGCCTGACGTTCCTGGGCTTCATCTCCGCCATCATCGGCATCATCTTTTTCCTCTCAAACCGCATCACCCAGTACATCACGCGGCCCATTTCCAAGCTCACGCGCATCTCCGATGAACTCTCGCGAGGGAATTTCGACATCAGCCTGGACTTCCAGGAAGATGACCAGAACTGGCGGCCCGCAGAGTGCCCGGCCTATGTGAACACCGAGATGCCCTGCTGGCACTTCGACCAGTCGGCCCGACAGGCGGCGACGCACCGCACCTGCAAGAACTGCGTGTTCTACCGCAAGCGCAGCGGCGACGAAGTCGTCCAGCTGGGCGACAGCTTCCGCAACATGGTCTGGAGCATCAAGCTCTATCGCAGGCGCCTGCGCGAGAGCGAGGAGAAGTACCGCTCCCTGTTCGACTCCGGCCCGGACCCGGTGTTCGTGGTGGACTGCGAGAACTTCCAGATCGTGGACGTCAACCCGCGCGCCCTTGAACTCTACGGCTACGACAAGGACGAGCTTCTGGGCATGTCGTATCTGGCCCTTGGGCCGGAGAACCGCAGCGACTGCCTCATCACCTACGAGGGCAAGGGCGGCGGCTCGGGCTGCCTGTACCACCCCAAGGTGCTGCACTACAAAAAGGGCGCGAAGCCCTTCTACGTCAACGTCCACGCCTGCCCCATCTCCTATCGGGGGCGGCACGCCATCATCATCGCCGTCACGGACATCACCGAGATGATCGAGAAGGACGCCCAGGTCATCCAGGCGGGCAAGATGAAGTCGCTGGGCGAGATGAGCGCGGGCATCGCGCACGAGCTGAACCAGCCGCTCAACGCCATCAAGATGGGCAGTGAGTTCCTGGCCCTCATGGAAGAGCAGGGGCGCTCGGTCTCCCCGGAGCAGTTCCACCAGGTCGTGCTGGAGATAAGCGCCCAGGTGGACCGCGCCGCCGAGATCATCAACACCTTGCGGGCCTTCGGGCGCAAGGCCGAGATGCTGAAAGAGCGCATCGACGTGAACAAGCCCATCGGCAGCGTGCTGACTATCGTGCGCCGCCAGTTCGAGCTGGACAACATCCGCTTCAACCTTGACCTGGGCCAGAACCTGCCGACCATCCTGGCCCAGGACAACCGCCTGCAGCAAGTGTTCTTCAACCTGTTGACCAACGCCCGCGACGCCATCAACGAAGCCAGCCAGGCCTCGGACATGGACGCCGAGCGCGCGATCGGCCTGCGCACCTGCGCCGAAGGCGGAGGCGTCGGCGTGGAGATCTCCGACACCGGCGTGGGCATCCCCGACGATGTGCGCGACAAGATTTTCGAGCCCTTCTTCACCACCAAGGAAACCGGCCAGGGCATGGGCCTGGGATTGGCCATAACCTACGGAATTGTGCGGGATTACGGCGGCCAGATTCGCATCGACAGCGAGCCTGGGAAGGGAACCACCTTCCACCTGTTCTTCCCGCAGACGCATTAACGACAGGAGAGTTTTCGTGGAGAGAAAGATTCTTGTCATCGACGACGAGCAGCCGACGCTCAACATGTTCCGGCTGCTCCTGGCGGCCTATGGCTACGAGATTCTCACTGCGGCCAACGGGGCCGAAGGGCTGGAGGCCTTCGAGCGCGAGCGGCCCGGCGTGGTCCTGACCGACATCAAGATGCCGGTCATGGACGGCATCGAGGTGCTGAAGCGCATCAAGGAGATCGACCCCCACGCCGAGGTCATCGTCATCACCGGCCACGGCGACATGGACCTGGCCATCCGCGCGCTCAACCTCGACGCCACGGACTTCATCAACAAGCCCGTGCAGCGCGTGGCCCTGAGCCAGGCCCTGAAACGCGCCGAAGAGCGCATCGCCATCGCCAAAAGCAAGGCCGAGGAGATCAGCGTCGAGGGCGTGGACGGCGCGGCCATCCTCACCATCCGCGGCAGCGTCACCGCGCGCAGCGAGCCCTTCCTGGCCCAGGCCATGGAACGCGCCAGAGGGCTTGGCAAGCCGCGCATCATCCTGCATTTCGACGAGTCCGCCTCCACCAACGGCGCGGGCCTGGCGCTTCTGACCCAGCTTCTGCTGGAGTCCCGGGAGCGTGGCGAGCGGGTGTGCATCGCCGGGCTGTCTGAGAACTTCCGCAAGGTCTTTGAGATTGTGGGCATCGCCAAGCTGGTGACGCTCTATGATTCCGACGCCGCTGCCCTGGCAGCCCCTTGAATCAAGGAGGACGCATGCGAGCATCCCTGAAAGTCTCTGTGTTTTGCGCCTTGGCGCTGCTGGTGTTCGCTGGAGCGGCCCTGGCTGCAACAGCCCAGGGCGACAAGTTGCCAGCGCCAGGCCAGACCCTGCCCACCTTGCAGCTGAAGGTTCCGGTCTTCGGGCAGGACGCAAAGGACCTCGGCGTGGCCGGGAAGAAGACCTTCGGCCTGCAGGACCTGAAGGCCAAGGTCATCGTTCTTGAAGTCATCGGCGTGTACTGCAGCGAGTGCGCGAAGCAGGTGGGTTCCTTCAACACCCTTTACTCCCGTCTTTCCCGCCGCATTCAGGCCGGTGAGGTGCGCCTGCTCGGGCTGGCCGCAGGCGGCAACGACATGGAAGTGGAGAGCCTGCGCAAGACAGGTCTATACAAGTACCCCGTCGTGGCTGATGAAAACTACAAGAATCACAAGCTCCTGCGTGAGCCCAAGACCCCCTTCACCATGATCGTCACACCGGCCGGAAAGGTGCTCTACAGCCACCTCGGCGTGGACGAGGACATCGAGGCGATGCTCGCGCGCATCAAGGAGGCGCTCAAGTAGCATGAACAGGGCGTCTGGGATTACTGCAGCGAGCGCCAGCGGGGGAGGCGGCCATGCTCACGGAGCTTGAGCGCAAGCGCCTGAGCCTGCGCGTCCTGCTGGAAACCGCCCAGGAGCTTTCCGGCATTCTCCAACCGCGCAAGATCATGGAGACCTTCCTGCTCACGGCCATGGGCCCCATCGGTGCCATGCGCGGCGTTGCGGTGCTGGCCCGTCCCGCCGGCTGCGAGGGCATGGTGCTCTCGCGCGGGCTGCCCCCTGCCGAGGCCGAGGCGCTGGAGCAGCGCCTGCCAGACATCTGCGATGCCTATTTCCCCTACCGCGATCTGGACGGAGATTTTCCGTCCTCGAAGATACGGGTCATCCGCCGTGACCAGGCCGGCAGCGACAGCCTGCTGCCCAGGGGCATGGACATCCTGCTCTGCTTCAACGTGGACGAGAGCCACTGCGGCCTGCTGGCCCTGGGGCCGCTGCTTTCCGCGGACGGCACAGGCGCGGGCGGGGAGCTGGACGCGGACTCCTCGACCCTGCTGCACAGCCTGCTGCACCTGCTCATCGGCGCCCTGCGCGGGGCCTTGGCCGTGAGCAACATCCGCCAGCTCAGCGTGGACCTGGGGCGCAAGAACGACCGCCTCACCGAAGCCCTGGCCACCTCCCAGGCCGCCCAGCGCGGGCTGGACCGCCGGGTGCACCAGCTGTCGGCCATCAACGAGCTGGCTGCGGAGATGGCCCACGTGCACGATGTCCAGGGCATACTGGACGGTTTCCTGCTGACCGTGCTGGGCGCCTTCAGCGTGAACTGCGGGATGGTGCTGGTGCTGGACCGCCTTGCGCACAGCGTGGACTTGGCGCTGCGGGGCGCGCCGGACACCGGGCTGTCCGGCTACGCTGCGGCCGATGTGCTGGTCTACAAGGCCTTTTTGGCGTCAGGAGCGCGCAGCGTGGCCCCGCTCACGGTGGATTCCGTCGAGAATCCGGCGGTGGCTTTGGCCGGTTGCGGCCTTCCCTTCGAGGGCGTCTGCGCCATGTATTTTTCGCTGGATCGAGACGTCCAGGGCGTGCTGGTCCTTGGCGAGACCATCTCCGGCGAGGCGCTTGAGAGCGAGGACGTTCAGATGGTTCAGGCCCAGGTGGGCACGCTCATGGGCTACGTCCTGGGAGCGCGTCACCTCGCCACCATCACCGCCTTGAACGAGGGACTCAAGAGCCAGAACGAGGAACTCACGCGCACCGTGAACGAGCTTACGGAGGCCCGCCAGACCATCGACCTGCTGGAGCGCGCAGGCGAGCGGGTGCGGTCTTTCCTGCACGCCGAGGGCCTGCGCTCCAAACGTTTTTCCTGGCTGGATTGCGGGGTGATCCTGGTGGCGGCCATGCTGCTTGGCTTTTTGTTCAACCTGGCAAGCCCCAACGGCGTCCCGCTGGTGCCAGAGCATCTCAAGCGGCCACCGTCCCAGACCGTCACGGCCCAGAAGGCCAGGGAGCTGCAGCAGAGCGACGGCGCGCTCATTGTGGACGCGCGGCCCCAGGCGTTTTTTGACCAGCGGCGTGTGCGGGGGGCGGTGAACCTGACCCCGGCCCTGTTCGACATGGTGTACCTCATGCGTTTCGCCCAGGTGCCGCTGTCCACTCCTCTCATCGTCTACGGCGGCAACATCAGCCGCCGCTGGGACGAGGAGGTGGCGACGAAACTCACGGCCCGCGAGCATGAGCGCGTGCTGGTCCTTGAAGATGGGCTGTCTTCCTGGGAAGCCCGGGGCTATCCGGTGGAGCCATGAGAAAAGACCTCTGGCGTGATGTGTTTGGCCGTTGGCTGGCCCTGGCGTTTCGGTTCTATCTGGGCGGGGTGTTCGTCTACGCCAGCGTCTACAAGATCGGCTATGCGGCGGAATTCGCCGAGACGGTCGCCAGCTACCAGATCGTGCCCGCCTTGGCGGTGAACGCAGTGGCCCTGGTGCTGCCGTGGCTTGAGCTCATCTGCGGGGCCATGCTGGTTGCCGGGGTGCGCGTGCGCACGGTGAGCGCCATTCTTGGCGCGTTGCTCGTGGTCTTCTGCATCGCCGTCACCGTGAACCTCCTGCGCGAAACGCCCATCGATTGCGGCTGCTTCCACACCCTGGACGAGCGCATGACCTGGATGACCCTGGTGCGCGACTTGACTTGGCTTGGCATGAGTATCCACGTGTTTTTCTTTGATTCCCCCCTGGCGCTGGAGCGCCGATATCAGAGCACACTCAAGGAGATTGAGACGTGAGGAGGATGCTTCTTGGCGCGCTGGCCTCGGGGCTGCTGCTTTTGGGTGCCTGCCGCGGGCCGGTGGAGGATATCGTGGGCGATTACGAGTCCGAACGAGTGGACCTGAGCCCGGCCAAGCTGACCCTGCGCAGCGATGGCGGAGGCGCGCTCACCGTGGGAGCGGAGGAGGCCCCCTTCCGCTGGGAGGTGCGCGAGGAGGGACGCATCGTCCTGCATACGCGCCAGGGAGGCGTGATATCGGCCCTCCGGAGGCCCGGGCTGCTGGAGTTGGACATGCCCGGCTCGGGCAAGCAGATCTTCAGAAAGGCCGGAAAGTAGGGCGCGCGGCGTCAGCGAAGCCGCACCGGGTTCCGGCAATAATAATTGCCGACACCAGTGCTGGCGTCACTTCGGTATGCAAAAAGGCCGGAGCTGGGAATGTCCCGGCTCCGGCCTTGCGTTGCGCGCGTTGCGGCTAGAAGCCCCAGGCCGAGAGCGTCGGGCGCTTGTATCCCTGGCCTTGCGCCAGCACGTCCAGAGCCACGGTGGCCATGTCGTCCAGGCTGGGCAGCATGGTCTTGTCCAACTCGCGGTAGTCCAGGGTCTTGACGTACATGGAGCAGGTTTCGCACACGCCCACGGCCACTCCCGGGTACTCCTCCACGCGGAAGAGCTTGAGCTTGGACGTGTCGGCCTCGTCGCAGTAGGGGCAGCAGAGGCGCCGGATGCGGTGCTCGTGCCCGCAGAAGGAACAGACCCCGAAGCGCAGGCCTTCCTTTTGGCGCAGGAAGGTGATGTAGGGCAGGCTGCCGCAGAGCGGGCAGTGGCCGCGTTCGTGGGGCAGATTTTCCGGCACGCGGGGGGCCAGGGCCAGGGCTGCTGCGTTCAGGCCGGGCCAAAGCGCGGAGGCCGCCAGGAAGTTCAGCGCCCGTGGGCTTTCCGGCAGGCGCTGGCGCCAGGCCGCGAAGATGGCGTCATCCCCGGCGGGCAGCGCGCGCAGGGCCTCGGCGGGGTCGAGTTCGCCAGCGGCGATGGCTTTTTTCAGCGTCTGCGCCGCCTGGGCGGCCGCGCCGCCGGTGCCGGCCAGAATCTCCAGCAGCACGGGGAACAGGCCCAGGGCCTGGTCGACGTCGTGCGGAAAGTGTTCGCGCATGATGAGCGGGCTGCCAGCAAACATGGCCTCAGCTGTGGCGCAGGAGGCCTCGTCTGGCAGCTTCACCTTGGCCTCGTCGCGCGCCTTCATCTGTACCGGCAGAACCTGCTCAACCAATGTCACCAATTCTTCGGGCAGAATGTCCGTGGCGCGAATTTCCGCCATCCGGGTCTCCATGAGCCGAGCAAAAGCTTGATCGTCGGAGTGCATTGGACCGTCCTTATGGGGATTGGCGTGGAGTGCCCACGCAGTTTCGGTACTCTAACTGGCCCTGATGCCGGATGCAACAGGGAGCTGAAAAATGTCGTTCTGGCACTTGCACCCGCTGCGCAGGGAGGATATAAACTTGATACTTGAAAGATGGCTTGTTTGATGGTCCGCATGGTCTCTGAAGGGGGAATTGATGAGCGCTGCCGGGGCTTTGACAGGGATTAGTCTTGATTCACTAAAGGATGCCTTTGCCGGGAGCGAGGATATCCTCCAGCAGATGCTTCTCCTCTTTGACGTCCAGGCGCGCGAGCGCATGGTGCAGCTGAAAGCCGCCCTTGGGGGCTGGGAAGTCACGGCTGCTCGTCAGTGCCTGCATTCCCTCGTGAACATTTCCGGCGCCGTGCACGGCTATGGCATGTCCGAGCTGACCAAGGCCCTGGGCGACGCCGTCAAGGCCGACAACGAGGCCATGGCGGGAGAGCTTTTGCTGGCCCTTGAGCGGGAGGCCGACCTTGTCCTGCGCCAGACCGGAGCGCTGCTGGCCGCCTTGGCCAGCGACCCCGCCAGCGTTTGGAGCGTGCAGCTGCCTGACTGATCCGCCGACCAAGACACGAAAGGGCCGCCCGGTCCCGCTCAACCCCCGCCTTGTCGCGGGAGCCGGGCAGGGCCGGGCGGCCTTCGTGTCGGCCATGCGCTACAGGTTGGCGATGAGGATTTCCCCGAATTCCTTGCAGCCTACGGCCTTGGCGCCCTCGATCTGGGAGGCCAGGTCGACGGTGACCTTGCGCGCGCCGATGGCCTTGGCCATTGCGGCGTGGACGAGGTTGGCGGCCTCGAACCAGCCCAGGTGCTCCAGCATCATGGTGCCGGAGAGGATCAGGCTGCCGGGGTTGGCCATGTCCTTGCCCGCGATGGCCGGGGCGGTGCCGTGGGTGGCCTCGAAGAAGGCCAGGGTGTCGCTCATGTTCACGCCGGGGGCCAGGCCGAGCCCGCCCACCTGCGCGGCCAGCGCGTCGGAGATGTAGTCGCCGTTCAGGTTGGTGGTGGCGATGACGCTGTACTTCTCGGGGCGGATGAGCGCCTCCTGGAACATGGCGTCGGCGATGCGGTCGTTGATGACCACCGGCTTCTTGGCGCCCTCGGCGGCCTCGGCCTCGGTCATGGTGAACTCGCCGAACTCGGCCGCGGCCATCTCGTAGCCCCAGGCGCGGAAGCCGCCCTCGGTGAACTTCATGATGTTGCCCTTGTGAACCAGGGTCAGGCTGGGGCGCTTCTGGTCGATGGCGAACTTGAGCGCGCGCCGGGCCAGGCGTTTGCAGCCCTTCTCGGTCATGGGCTTGATGCCGATGGCGGCCAGGTCGTCGAGCTTGGCGCCCATCTCATCGCGCAGGAAGGCCACCACGCGCTTGGCTTCCGGGGTGCCCGCGGCCCATTCGATGCCCGCGTAAACGTCCTCGGTGTTCTCGCGGAAGATGACCATGTCAACGCGTTCGGGGTGCTTCACCGGGGATTCGATGCCGGGGAAATATTTGATGGGCCGGATGCAGGCGTAGAGGTCGAACACCTGGCGCAGGGTCACGTTCAGGCTGCGGAAGCCCTTGCCCACGGGTGTGCCCAGCGGACCCTTCATGGCCAGTTCGGCTCCGGCCAGGGCGTCCAGGGTGGCCTGAGGCAGGTTCTCGCCTGTCTCGCGCAGGGCCTTTTCGCCAGCCAAAAGCTCTTTCCACACCAGCTTTTTGGAATCGCCGTAGGCCTTGGCTATGGCCGCCTCGATGACCGGACGCCCAGCAGCCCAAACCTCGGGCCCAATGCCGTCGCCCTCGATGAAATAGACAACTTTCTCCACCGTGAATGCCTCCCGAACAATATTCGCGCGTTGTCGCCCCTTGGGGCCAGCCGTCGCGTCACCCCTGATAGCCGGGGTTCTGCCTGGAGGCAAGGCCCACGTGAGGAGGCGAGTGAATGCCCGCCTTGACAATTGTCCTTGCCGCAAGTACGCACTCACCATCCCAAAGAAGGGGATGCTCCGGGTCCCGCCTGTTTTGCCTTGCCGCCCCGGAACGAGGCTGCTGGCTGTTCAGGCGCTTTGTTGCCTGGAAAAGCATTGAACTTTCAGGGCCAGGCGCACGCGCCTGCCCAGCACCATAAGGAGACGTGCCGTGGATACCAGAATCAACCTGCCCCAGTCCGAGATGCCAACCAAATGGTACAACCCCCTGCCAGACCTGCCGACCCCGCTGGCGCCGCCGTTGGACCCCGTCACCCAGCAGCCGCTGACCCCGGACAAGCTGGAGCCCATCTTCGCCAAGGCTTTGATCGAGCAGGAGATGAGCCCGGACCGTTGGATCGCCATTCCCGAGCCCGTGCTCGACGTGTACCGCCTGTTCCGGCCCACGCCGCTGGTGCGCGCCAAGAAGCTTGAGGAAGCCATCGGCACCAAGTGCCGCATCTATTATAAGAACGAGTCCGTGTCGCCCGCCGGGTCGCACAAGCCCAACACGTCCATCCCGCAGGTTTATTACAACAAGCGCGAGGGCGTGAAGCGCCTGGCCACCGAGACCGGCGCCGGACAGTGGGGCACCGCCCTTTCCTTCGCCTGCAGCCAGTTCGACATGGCCTGCACCGTCTACATGGTCAGGGTCAGCTACGAGCAGAAGCCCTACCGGAAGATCCTCATCAACACCTACGGCGGCGAGATCTTCGCCTCCCCGTCCATGCAGACCGAGACCGGCCGCGCCATGCTGGCCAAGGACCCGGACTGCAAGGGCAGCCTGGGCCTGGCCATCTCCGAGGCCGTGGAGGACGCCGCCACCCACGCCGACACCAACTACACGCTGGGCAGCGTGCTGAACCACGTGATCCTGCACCAGACCATCGTGGGCCTGGAGACCGAGCAGCAGCTCAAGATGATCGGCGAGAAGCCGGACTACCTCATCGGCTGCGTGGGCGGCGGATCGAACTTCGGCGGGCTGGTGGCGCCGTTTTTGCCGCGCAAGCTCGCGGGCGAGAACATCACCTTCGTGGCCGCCGAGCCCAAGGCCTGCCCGACGCTCACGCGCGGGTCGTTCCGCTACGACTACGGCGACATGGCCCGGCTGACCCCGCTCATGAAGATGCACACCCTTGGCCACGCCTTCATGCCCGCGCCCATCCACGCGGGCGGCCTGCGCTACCACGGCGACGCGCCCATCGTCTGCAACCTCATGGCCGAGGGCCTTGTGGACGCCCGCGCTTACTACCAGAAGGAATGCTTCGAGGCGGCCCAGCTGTTCCTCAAGACCGAGGGCTTCCTGCCCGCGCCGGAGACCAGCCACGCCATCCTGAGCGCCATCGACGTGGCCAAGACCGCCAAGCCCGGCTCGGCCATCGTCTTCCTGTACTCCGGCCACGGCATGCTCGACCTGGGCTCGTACGACGCCTATCTTCGCGGCGACCTGACCAACTTCGAACTGCCCCAGGAAGACATCGACAGCGCCCTGTCCCTGTGCCCGAACATCGGGGGCTAGCGGACTGAGACCGCAAACGCGAAGGGGGGGGCGCAAGGCCCCCCCCTTTTTTTGCGCCTGCCGCGGGCTGTGCCCGGCCTTGACAGCACTTTAATGATGTGGGCAAATCCATAATGGATTTTTCACTATTGTCTGAACTTCTGGTTGTCTTTGGCCTGTCGGTTGGCGTCATCTATTTCTGCCACAAGGTGCGCGTGCCGCCCATCGTCGGTTTCCTGCTCACCGGCGTCCTCGCCGGGCCCTACGGCCTGGGGCTGGTCAGCGCCGTGCAAGAGGTCGAGCTGCTGGCCGAGGTGGGCGTGGTGCTCTTGCTGTTCACCATCGGGCTGGAGCTTTCCATGGCCGAGCTGGTGCGCCTGAAAAAGAGCGTGCTGCTGGGCGGCGGCGGGCAGGTCCTGCTGGCGGTCATCATTTTTGCCGCGCTGGGCCTGGGGATGGGCCAGTCCCTGTCAACGGGTGTGTTCTGGGGCTTCCTGGCCGCGCTTTCGTCCACGGCCATAGTGCTCAAGCTCTACCAGCAGAAGGCCGAGATGGACAGCGTCCATGGGCGCATCACCTTGTCAGTGCTCATCTTCCAGGATCTCGTCATTGTGCCCATGGTGCTGCTCGTGCCGTTCCTGGCAGGAGGCGCGGCGGGCGATGGCTTGCCGGGCCTGGCGTTCCTGTGGCCCCTGGCCAAGGGCTGCGGCTTGGTGGCCCTGGTGTTCCTTCTGGCGCGCAAGGTCGTGCCACGGCTTCTGCACCGCATCGTGCAGACGCGCAGCCGCGAGCTGTTCCTCATCAGCACCCTGGCCCTGTGCCTGGCCACGGCCTTTCTGACCGCGCACCTTGGGTTGTCCCTGTCCCTGGGCGCGTTTTTGGCCGGGCTCATCCTGTCCGAGTCGGAGTACAGCTTAAGCGCTCTGGAAGGCATCATGCCCTTCCGCGACGTGTTCACCAGCCTGTTCTTCATATCAGTGGGCATGCTCTTCGACACAGGTTTCCTGTTTTCCCACCTCGCACTGGTCGCCGGGATCACGGGAGCGGTGCTGGTCCTCAAGGCCCTGGCGGCCTGCCTGGTCATCTACCTGCTGGGATATCCGGCTGGCCCGGCGATCATGGTCGGCCTGGCCCTGTGCCAGGTGGGCGAGTTCTCCTTTGTCCTGGCCAAGGCGGGGCTGGCCCACGGGCTCATGGGTCAGGATGGCTACCAGCTGTTTTTGGCCGCCAGCATCCTGACCATGGCCCTGACCCCGCCGCTCATTGCCCTGGCGCCGCGCGTGGCGCAGTGGGTGGGCTCGCTGCCCTTCGTGGCGCGAATGCCCAAGCGGCCTTTTGAGCGCGAGATGGAGCAGGCCGCGCCAGGGCCGGGGACCGTGGCCGACCACCTCGTCATCGTCGGCTTCGGCATTGGCGGCAGACACTTGGCCCGCGCGGCCAAGTCCTTCGGCATCACCTATCGCGTGGTGGAGATGAACCCGGACACCGTGCGCCAGAGTTCCGCCCAGGGCGAGCCCATCGTCTACGGCGACGCCAGTCAGACGGCAGTGCTGGAGCACGTGGGCGTGGACCGCGCCCGGGTGCTGGCCGTGGTCGTGTCCGACCCGTTGTCCATCCGCCGTATCACCGACGCTGCGCGCAGGCTCAACCCTGCGCTGCACATCATTACGCGCACGCGCTTCCAGAGTGAAATATCGCCGCTCATCGACCTGGGGGCCAGCGACGTGGTGCCCGAGGAGTTCGAGACCTCTATCGAAATATTCACACGGGTGATGATGCGCTACCTGGTGCCCCGCGCAGACATCGAGCGCTTCACCGAGAGCGTGCGCTCCGAGGGATACGAGATGCTGCGCAGCGCGGATCTGCACGGGGATTCCTTCTGCGCGCTGAACCGCCAGTTTCCGGACATGGACCTCAGCGTGATGACCGTGGAGGCCGGGTGCGTGCTGGACGGGCAGACCCTGGAGGAGGCCGGCCTGCGGCGCACCCACGGGCTGACCGTTGTGGCCGTGGGGCGCGACGGCGCGGTCATGGCCAACCCGGACGGCACCCTGCGCCTTGTGGCCGGGGACACGGCCTACATCTTCGGCCCCCACGCGGACATAACGGCCAAGGCCGGTTTGTTCACCGGGCGTTCCCGCCCCTGGCAATGACCGTCGGCCTGGTCAGCTCCCCATCCCAAGCCGGGCGGCCAGGGCCAGGGTTTCCCGGGCGGTCTCGCGCAGGCCGTGGTAGAAGGCGTAGAAGTGCATGACCTCGTCCAGGTCGTATCCGGCGATGA
Organism: Humidesulfovibrio sp.; assembly: GCF_031082295.1. Classification (GTDB taxonomy): domain Bacteria; phylum Desulfobacterota; class Desulfovibrionia; order Desulfovibrionales; family Desulfovibrionaceae; genus Humidesulfovibrio. The sequence goes on along the minus strand of NZ_JAVHLD010000017.1, from coordinate 9,485 downwards.
CCCGCTCGCCACGCAATTCCAGCAGCTTGTCGCCCGTGGCGTTCAGGGCGCGCTCCAGGCGGGAGCGGGTGTCGGCCAGGGACGGAGCCTCGGTGCCTTGAGTCTCGCCCTGTGCGTTGGAGACGAGCTGGGACAGGGCCAGCAGCAGCGCCTGGGCGCTCGCGCCAAGCTCTGTCAGCTCGCTCGGCAGGTGGCGGTGGAAGCCTTCCGGCGGCGCGTTGACGATGGCGTGGTCCATGCTCCGCATGTGCTCTGCCAACCGGTCGAGAGCCTGCAGCAGGTCCGCCAGGCGCTCCCCCTCGCGGGAGGGGCCGGGCTCGCGGCGGGCAGAGGCGAGCAGTTGCCGGTTTTTGAGCGACAGGCGCAGGGCCGTGTCCTTCTGGTGGAAGATGCGCTGCTGGTCGTACTGGCCGGACATGCGGCTGTCCATCAGCGCGGACAGGAGACCGGCCAAACCCGCGAGGGCCTTGGCCGCGCCGAAGCGCAGCAGCACCCGCGCGCGTGACGGCCAGGCCAGGGACACGCACAACGCCACCACGATGCCGAGTCCCACCTCCAGAAAGCGGCTGGCGCCGAGGGTGAAGGCATTGCCCCCGGCCTTGTGCAGGCAGATGACGATGGCCGCCGTGACCCCGGCCAGGCGAAAGTTCTCGTTGATTCCGGCCAGGGCGGCGCACATCAGGATGCCCGTGAACATGGCCAGGGTGAAGGCGCTTGCGCCCGGCCCGAGCAGCGCCTCGGCCAGGGTCGCCGCCAGCGCGCCCAGGGCCGCGCCCGCCGCGGTGCCGAGCAGCCGCGACCAGCTGGCCTGGATGGAGCTGCCGAAATCGGCCTGCATGACGAGGATGGACGAGAACACGGCCCAGTAGCCCTGGTCCAGGCTGAGCAGCAGCGTGAGCGCGGCGGTGAGCGTTGCCGCCAGGGCCGTGCGCAGGGCGTGGCGCAAGATGGACGGGGCGAGCAGCATGGCGGCGGGGGTCAGCCTGCCTTTTCCGCTTTCTGCCACTTCTCCACCTCGGTCCAAAGCTCCGGGCAGGCGCAGACCTGGAAGCGGTCGCCGAAACGCATGGTGCACACGGCCTCGGGCAGATGCAGGTCCATGAACACCGGCACAGGGCCGGGGTGGCTGGCCAGCACGGCCTTCAGCGCTTCCAGGCGCTCCGGCTCGCAATGCTCCTCGCGCGCGGGGATGCGCACGGGCTCGAAGCAGGCGGCCGCAGCCTCGGACAAAAGCCCCACCTTCTCGGCCAGCATCTTGGACTCGCGCGGGCCTTCCTCCTCGCCGGGGCGCGAACGCGCGTCCACCTTGCCCTCGAAGAGCAGGGGCTGGTCCGAGGCCACCAGCTCCTTGCACAGGGCGTAAGTGTCGGCGAAGAGCGTGCATTCGCCCGTGCCGGTGAGGTCTTCCAGCTGCAGGAAGGCCATCTTGTCGCCCTTCTTGTTGATGTATTCGCGCAGGCTTGTGACGATGCCCGCCACCTTCACCAGGTGCCCGCCCGGCAGCTCCTTGAGCTCGTCCAGCGGCACGAGGTTCAGGCGGCGCAGCTCATGCCGGTAGCGCAGAAGCGGGTGGCAGGACAGGAAGAAGCCCAGCGCCTCCTTCTCCAGGCGCATCTTCTCCTCGTCGCCCCACTCGGGCAGGGCGTCCTCCACGCTGGAGCCGGGCCGGGCGTCCGGAGCCATTGCCCCGCCGCCAGCGCCGCCCAGTAAATCGAGCATATTGATCATGCCCTGGGCTTTTTCCTTGGCTTTCTTCTGGCCCAGGGCCACGGCGCGGTCGAGCAGAGCCATGTGCCCCGCGCGGGTCTTGCCCAGGCTGTCCAGCGCGCCGGCCTTGATGAGCGATTCCAGGGTGCGCTTGTTGATCTTGCGCAGGTTCACGCGCTCGCAGAGGTCGAAGATGTCGAGGAACGGGCCGTTCTTCTCGCGCTCGCTGACGATGTCGTCCACGGCGTCCTCGCCCACGCCCTTGATGCCGGCCATGCCGAAGATGACCTGCTCGTCCTTCACCGAGAAGCGCGCCAGAGAGATGTTCACGTCCGGCGGCACCACCTTGATGCCCATCTCGCGGCAGGCGTTGATGTACTTGAACACCTTGTCGGTGTTGCTCAGTTCCGAGCTGATGAGCGCGGCCATGAACTCGCTGGGGAAGTGGGCCTTGAGGTAGGCCGTGTAGTAGCTGATGAGCGCATAGGCCGCGGAGTGAGACTTGTTGAAGCCGTATTCGGCGAACTTTTCCATGAGGTCGAAGATCTCGGCGGCGGTGGCCTCGGCGATCTTGTTCTCTCTCGCGCCCTCCATGAAGCGCTGGCGTTGCTTGGCCATCTCCTCGGGCTTCTTCTTGCCCATGGCGCGGCGGAGCAGGTCGCCCTCGCCGAGGGAGTAGTTGCCGATGACCCGGGCGGTGCTCATGACCTGTTCCTGGTACACGATGACGCCGTAGGTGGGCTTGAGCGTCTCCTCCAGGCTGGGATGCGGGTAGCTGACCTTGATCTGGCCGTGCTTGCGCTTGATGAACTCGTCCACCATGCCCGAGCCGAGCGGGCCTGGGCGGTAGAGGGCCAGCATGGCGATGATGTCCTCGAAGCAGGTGGGCTTGAGCATTCGCAGGTACTTGCGCATGCCGCTTGATTCCACCTGGAAGATGCCGTCGGTGTCGCCGGAGCAGAAGATTTCGTAGGTCTTGGGGTCGGTGAGGGCCAGGGAATCCAGGTCCGGGGCCTCCTTGCCCTGGCCGCGGATGATGTCGAGGGCGTCTTCCACCACGGTCATGGTGCGCAGGCCCAGGAAGTCGAACTTGATGAGGCCGACCTTTTCCACCAGCTTCATGTCGTACTGGGTGACGATTTCACCCTCTTTCCCCTTGTACAGCGGCAGGTAGTCCAGCATGGGCCGGTCGGAGATGACGATGCCCGCGGCGTGCGTCGACGCGTGGCGCGAGAGGCCCTCCAGGCGCTGGGAGACGTCGATGAGCTTCTCCACCTGCTGGTTGCCCACGGTCATGGCCATGAGCTCGGGCTCTTTTTCCAGAGCCTTGGCGATGGTCATCTTCATTTCCTCGGGCACAAGCTTGGCGATCTTGTCGGTCTCGGCGAAGCTCATGCCGAGCGCGCGGCCCACGTCGCGGATGGCGGCCTTTGCCTTCATGGTGCCGAAGGTGGTGATCTGGGCCACACGGTCGGTGCCGTACTTCTCGGCCACGTAGCGCACCACCTCCAGGCGGCGGCGTTCGCAGAAATCCACGTCGATATCCGGCAGGCTGACGCGTTCCGTGTTCAGGAATCGCTCGAACAGGAGATCGTAGGGCAGGGGGTCGATGTTGGTGATCTTGAGCGCCCAGGCCACCAGCGAACCGGCGGCCGAGCCACGGCCCGGGCCCACGGGGATGCGGTTTCGCTTGGCCCAGTTGATGAAGTCCTGCACGATGAGGAAGTAGGCCGGGAAGCCCATGCCCTTGATGACCTTGAGCTCGTGCTCCAGGCGCTCCCAGTAGACCTTTTCGTCCACCTCATAGGCGATGGAGGCCAGGCGCTTGGTCAGGCCCTCTCGGGCCAGGCGCTCGAACTCCTCGTCGATGCTCACGCCCTCGGGCAGGTCGTAGACAGGGAAGTGGGCCTGACCCAATTCGAGTTCGACGTTACACTGATCCGCAATTTTGACCGTGTTGGCGATGGCCTCCGGGCAGTAGGAGAAGGCGGCCTCCATCTCCTCCATGGTCTTGAAGTAGAGCTCCGTGGTGCCCATGCGCATGCGGTCCTTGTCCAGCACGGTGCGCTGGGTGCCGATGCACAAGAGGATGTCGTGGGCCTCGGAGTCCTCGCGGGTCAGGTAGTGGCAGTCGTTGGTGGCGACGAGGGGGAGCTTGGTTTCCTCTGCGACCTGCAACAGCATCTCGTTGGCGCGGGTCTGCTCGGGGATGCCGTTCTCCTGAAGCTCCAGGTAGAAGCGGTCTGGAAAGATGTCCGCGTATTCCTTGGCCACGCGGATGCCCGCGTCCAGGCCCTGGGAGAGCAGGGTGCGGTTCACCTCGCCCGCCAGGCAGGCCGACAGGGCGATGAGCCCCTCGGAGTAGAGTTCCAGGATTTCCTTGTCCACGCGGGGCTTGTAGTGGAAGCCCTCCAGATATCCGGCGGTGACGAGCTTGATGAGGTTCTGGTAGCCGGTGCGGTTCTGGGCCAGCAGCACCAGGTGGTAGGCCGCGGTGCGCGAGCTGGTGGCCTTTTTATCGCCGCGCGCGCCGGGGGCCACGTAGACCTCGCACCCGATGATGGGCTTGATGCCTGTGTCGATGGCCTTCTGGCGGAAGACCAGCGCCCCGTGCATGTTGCCGTGGTCGGTCAAGGCCACGGCGGGCATGCCGAGGTCCTTGGCCCTGGAACAGAGGTCCTTGACGCGGATGGCGCCGTCGAGCAGGCTGTATTCGCTGTGGCAGTGCAGGTGCACGAAGTCAGGCATGGTGAAGGGTCCCCTTTGCGCGTGCTGGCGAAGTCCTGTATAGCGCAAGTCCGCAGGCTTGGAAACGCCGGAGCAGCCGCAAAAATATGTTGTTATGGCGGGCCGGTACGACAACCCCGATCCGGCAGGCCTTGCCAATGCTCGCTTTGCGCGGCATAGCAGATGGACACTATGGCACCACTCTCCGCACGATTCGAACGCAAGCTGCAGCGCCTCTCCGCCGTGCTGCCCGTGCTGCTTGGCGCGCTTGTGGTCACTGGGCTGCTGGCGCTGGCGGCCTGGCTGGCGCGGCCCCACCTTCCGCAGCCCTTCGTTGATTTTCTGTCCGAGCTGGCGCGCGACGACTTCGAAGCCCGCCGTCTGGCCATCAAGGCCTGGTTCGACTCCTGGGGCGCGGTGGCGGCCTGGGTGTTTATTGCCGTGCAGTTCCTGCAGGTGGTGGTGGCGCCCATTCCCGGCCAGCTGGTGGGCATGGTTGGCGGCTTCGTGTTCGGGTTCTGGCGCGGGCTGGCCTTGAACGTGGCGGGCAACGCCGTCGGCTCGCTCGCGGCCATGCTGCTGACGCGCTTCTTCGGCGAGCAGGTCATGCGGCCCTTCGTTCCACGGCGCATTCAGGAACGCTTCGACGCGGCCATGCACCGGGGCGGCCTGGGCAACTTCTTCATGCTCTTCCTGCTGCCGGGCACTCCCAAGGACAGCATCTGCTTCATGGCCGGGCTGACGCGCTTTCCGGTCTGGAAGCTCCTCATGGTCAACACTCTGGGGCGGCTGCCCGGGCTCATGGTGCTCACCTTCACCGGAGCGGCCATCGACGGCAACCTGCTGGCCGTGAAGCTCGTCTTCGGCGCTGGGCTGCTGCTGGCGCTGGTGGCCTGGCTCTTCGACGAGGAGATCAAGGAGCGCCTGGCCCGGTTCACCGCCTAGCCCCTCCCGGCCGGGCGCGGCCTCGGCGGCTGTTGCGCTCCCGCGCGGCTGTGGTGTATCTTTCTCCTCACGGTCCGCCCGCTGGCGGCGCCGCACCCTCAGGCACAAGGAGCCCTTCATGCGCAGACGTGTTCTCGCGGTCCTCGCCATCCTCGCCCTCGGCGCCCTTTTGTCCGGCTGCTACGGCGCGCACAGCCCAAGTTCTCCCGAGACCCCCGTGTACGAGCAGGGCCTGGTGGACAAGGCCGCACTGGTTGTGCGCGGCATGCGCCAGGACCCCAAGTTCAAGCACATCGAGGTCTATCTGCGCCAGGCCAAGGGCGTGCTGGTGCTGCCGAGCGTCATCAAGGCCGGGTTCATCTACGGAGGCCAGGGCGGCAACGGCGTGCTCCTGGCGCGCGGGACCGACGGCGAATGGAGCTCTCCGGCCTTCTACACCCTGGGCGGCGGCAGCTTCGGCCTGCAGATCGGCGTGCAGGAGGCGGCCATCGTGCTCGTCTTCATGAATGACAAGGCCTTCCGGGCCGCCATCGACACCGGCCTGACCATCGGCGCGGACGCAACGGCGGCGGCGGGCACGGCTGGCGTCACCGGCGAGGTGGCCAGCACCCACGCCTTCAAGGACGTCTACTATTTCGCCGACGTCGGCGGCCTGTTCGCCGGCCTGTCCCTGGAGGGCGGGGTGATCCACGAGCGCGACGGCCTGAACAAGGCCTACTACGGCCAGATCTTCACCCCCCGGCAAATCGTGCTGGAGCATAAGGTCAGCGCCAGCGGCGCGGCCATGCTCAAGGAAGCGCTCACCGTCCCGGCGAAGGCCAAGTAGTGCGGCTCCGCATCTCGTCCGCAACGCGGAACTGCGCACGCCAGTTCCTGCCTCTGCTCGCCGTTTTGACGCTGGCGGTGGGCGGTTGCGCCCCCGCGCCCCGGCCTCCGGCCCCGCCGAAGCCACCGGTGGCGGCGGCGGTGGAGCAGGAGCCGCAAGACCTGCGGGACTTTCCGCAGAACGCCACGGCCCTTTTGGCCCAAGCGTCCGCCACAGCCGGTCTTGAGGCGCCTTTCCTGTCGCCCGAGGCCCAAGCCCGGTTCCTGGAGCGTTTCCGGGCCGCGCACTTCGGCCCCTGGGCCCAGGCCAACGCCACCTTCGGCCCGGCCAACGCCCTCTGGGGCTTGGGCAAGCTCTCGGCCAACTCCCATTACGGCGAGAACCTGCGCCCGCTGGGCCAGGGTTTCCGGGCCGAGATGGAGGCCCAGTGCCAGGCCTGGTCGTATCCTTCCCCGGTGCGCATGGCCATCGCCACCTCCAACACCGACCTGCGCGTGCTGCCCACCATCCGCCCCGGTTTCCTGAAGCCCACGCGGCCCGGCGAGGGCTACCCCTTCGACTACTGGCAGAATTCCGGGGTCTGGGCGGGCACGCCGCTTGTGGTCACGCACCTCTCCGCCGACGGGGCCTGGGCCCTGGTGGAGGCGCGCAACGCCGGGGGCTGGGTGCGCGTGGCCGACATCGCCTACGTGGACGAGACCTTCATGGCCCTCTGGCGGGCCTTGCCGCTGCTGGCCGTGACGCGGGAGCACACTCCCGTGACGGCCCCGGCCGACAAGGGCGGCGTGAACCTGTTCGACGGACGCATCGGCACCGTGCTGCCGCTTCTGGCCGAGGACGAGTCCGGCTACACCGCGCTGGCCCCGGCGCGCGGGGTCGATGGCCAGGCCGTAGCCGTCAGCGTGCGCATCGCCAAGGCCGACGCCGCGGCCATGCCCCTGGCAGCCACTCCGCGCAACCTGGCCCGCCTGGCCGACCAGGTGCTCGGCCAACCTTACGGCTGGGGCGGATATCTGCAAAACCGCGACTGCTCGGCCCTCATGCTCGACGTGCTGGCCCCCTTCGGCCTGTTCCTTCCGCGCAACTCCGGCCAGCAGGCCAAGGCCGGCGAGTACGTGAGTTTCGAAGGCCTCACCGGCCCGCAGAAGGAGGCGCTTGTGCTCTCGCGCGGGGTGCCGCTGTTGACGCTGTTGTACAAGCGCGGGCACATCATGCTGTACCTGGGCCAGTTCCAGGGACGCGCGGCCATGCTCCACGCGGTCTGGGGGCTGAAGACCCTGAGCGACGCCGGGGCCGAGGGCCGCAAGGTCATCGGGCGCACGGCCATCACGTCGCTTGAGCCGGGCCGCGAGCTGCCCGAGGTGGCACGCTCGGGCACACTGCTGGAGCACATGGCGGGCATGACCCTGCTGGCCCCTGGCGGCAATCCGCCCGCCACGCCGGACAGGACCCGTTGAAACGGCGGGACCGCATCTTACTATAATAAGGAGGCGTCATGTCTCAGCCTTCGAACACCCCCATGAACTTCGCCTTCGCCGGGCCTGGACCGGCCAGGTCCAACGGCCGTAGCGTGGCCATCATCGGCGCTGGGCCATCCGGGCTGGCGGCTGCGGGCTTTCTGGCCTGCCTGGGCTACCGCGTGGACATCTACGACAAGCTGCCCAAGCCGGGCGGGCTCATGGTCTTCGGCATCCCGGCGGAGCGCATCCCGGCGGAACGCATCGCCCAAGGGGTGGACACCCTCACCAGCCATTACGGCGTGACCTTTAATCCCTGCACCAAGATCTGCGACCGCAGGCAGGTGGATGACACGGGCGACGAGTTCTCCACCCGCTGCATCGACCTGGACGAGCTGGTGCGCGGGCACGACGCCGTGATGCTCTGCACCGGCTCGTGGAAACCCCGGAAGCTCAACGTGCCCGGAGAGGATCTGGCCGGGGTCTATACCGGCCTGTCCTTCCTGTTCCCCATCCGCGCGGCCCAGTACGACAGGAGCCGCATGTCGCGCATAGAGGTGGAGGGCAAGAACGTGGTGGTCATCGGCGCGGGCTTCTCGGCCATCGACGTGGCCCACGGGGCGCTGGGACAGGGCGCGGCCCGGGTGAGCATGCTCTACCGGCGCACGCGGCGCGAGGCCCCCTGCGGCAGCCACGAGGTGGAGCAGTTCGAGGCCGCGGGCGGGCACTGGCTGGAGCTGGTCACGCCCATCCGCGTGCTGGGGGAGGAGGGCAAGGTCACGGGCATCGAGTGCATCCAGTGCCACCTGGGCGAGCCGGACGAGGACGGACGCCGCAGCGCCGTGCCCGATTCCTGCGCCAAGATGGTGCTCCCGGCGGACATCGTGGTGGCGGCCATCGGCGAGACTGCCTCGCCCCCCTTTGCCGAGCGCCTGGGCCTCGACTCCGTGCGCAAGCGGGAGATCCACTGGCTGCAGATGACGCGCATGGAAGGCGTGTTCGTGGCCGGAGACGCGCTCTCCGGGCCGAGCAAGATCGGCAAGGCCGTTTACAGCGGCCTGCGCGCGGCCCAGTCCCTGTCGCGCTGGCTCACGCTCAAGAGCATGAACCGCGAGCTGGAATACCGGGAAGAACCGCCCATCACGCGGGAAGACCTGCGTTAGCGCGCTGGAGGGGCCATGCCATCCGACGAGAAGATCCTGTTCATCGACTATTCCCGCTGCATCGGCTGCGAGTCCTGCGAGTCCGCCTGCCGGTTCATACACGGCCAGCCGAGGATCAACATGACGCGCACCAGCGGCGGCATCATGGCCCCGGTCTATTGCCGCCACTGCGAGTCCGCGGCCTGCATCAAGGCCTGCCCGCGCGGCGCGCTGCAGAAGGCCTTGGACGGCAGCGTGCTGCTGCACCCCGTGCTTTGCGCCGGGTGCGAGACCAAAAGCTGCATCCTGGCCTGCCCCTTTGGCGGCATCTTCTGCACCGGGCTGGACGAGGCCGTGGCCAAGTGCGACCTTTGCCAGCGCCGCCGGGCCGTGGGCATGGCCCCGGCCTGCGTGGAAATGTGCCCCTGCGGAGCCATGCACCTGGTGACACGGGAGGAGGCTTTGGCCCTGTCTACGGAGGAGTATGAGGCTGCTCACAGGAAGGTCATGGAGCATGTGCGCCCGGTTATCCTGCCCTCGACGCGCCGCGACAAGGAGTAGGGCGGCTTCTGTTCGTGTGTATCATGCTGAAATAGCATGGCAATAAGTTTTTCTAGAAAACGGCGAAAAACCAGTTGACCTTCCGCCCTGGTTTCCCTAGAACCACCCCTCGCCGCAACG